>JAFUVQ010000013.1 GCA_017477505.1 Eubacterium sp. | reverse complement strand
TATGAGGAGGAATATTTGTTGCCATACCTACAGCTATACCCGTAGTACCGTTTACCAGAAGATTTGGGTAACGAGCCGGAAGAACTGTCGGTTCCTTCTCTGTTTCATCAAAGTTAGGAACAAAATCAACAGTGTCTTTGTTGATATCTGCCAGGATTTCCATGGAAATCCTGGTAAGCCTTGCTTCTGTGTATCGCATCGCAGCTGCGCCGTCACCATCCACGGAACCGAAGTTACCATGACCGTCAACCAGCGGATATCTCGTATTCCATTCCTGTGCAAGCTTAACAAGAGCTTCATAGATAGAACTGTCACCATGTGGGTGGTATTTACCCATGGTATCACCGACGATACGGGCACATTTTCTGTGAGGCTTATCAGGACCGTTATTCAACTCTATCATAGAATAAAGAATCCTACGCTGAACCGGCTTAAGACCATCCCTTACATCAGGAAGTGCTCTCGCTACAATTACACTCATCGCATAATCGATATACGAGTTTTCCATGGTCTTCTTCAGATCAACTTCATTTATTTTGTCGAAAATCTTTTCGTCATCCATTTGTATATGTCCTTACTATATATTTCAAACTAAACCAACCTGAAATTGTCACTATATATCCAGATTCTTTACAAATTTTGCATTATCCTCGATGAATTTCTTACGAGGCTCTACATTATCTCCCATGAGAACGTTAAATGTAAGATCAACCTCAGATTCATCCTCGCCATCCATAGAAACCTTGAGCAGAATTCTCTTCTCCGGATCCATAGTTGTATCCCAGAGTTGCTCGGCATCCATTTCACCAAGACCTTTATATCGCTGAACCTTATTGTTCTGATCACGACCTACTTCCTCTATGATGGAAGCCAGCTCGTCATCACTGTATGCATACCAGAATTTCTTGTTCTTCTCCAGTCTGTAGAGAGGTGGCTGGGCCAGATACACGTGACCTTTTCTGATAAGGTCAGGCATAAATCTATAGAAAAATGTAAGAAGGAGCGTTGCAATATGTGCACCGTCCACGTCGGCATCCGTCATGATAATGATCTTATCATAACGAAGCTTCTCTATATCAAAACCTTCATGAATTCCTGTTCCGAATGCAGTGATCATAGCCTGGATTTCTTTATTCTCAAGAATATGATCGATACGTGCTTTCTCTACATTTAAAATCTTACCACGAAGCGGAAGAATTGCCTGAGTAGCTCTGTTTCTTGCAGTCTTGGCAGAGCCGCCGGCGGAATCTCCCTCGACTATGTAAATCTCACAATTCTTAGGATTCTTATCCGAACAGTCTGCAAGCTTACCCGGAAGAGTCATAGATTCTGTAAGAGTAGACTTTCTGGTAACATCCCTTGCTTTTCTTGCTGCTATACGGGCCCTCTGAGCAAGAAGAGCCTTCTCAACGATAACCTTGGCAACCTTCGGATTCTGTTCAAGAAAATATGTAAGCTGCTCGGTCATTACACCTTCAACTGCAGTTCTTGCATCTGCATTACCAAGCTTCTGCTTCGTCTGGCCTTCGAACTGAGGCTCTTCTATCTTCACACTTATGATAGCAGTGAGTCCTTCTCTCAAGTCCTCACCCGAAAGATTATCATCCTTATCCTTAAGGGCGCCTGACTGTCTGGCATAATCATTGAATACTTTGGTTATGGCAGACCTGAAACCGGTAAGATGCATACCTCCTTCAGGAGTTATTATGTTATTAACAAAGCTGTAAACGGCCTCGTTGTATGAATCATTATGCTGGAGAGCAACTTCAACGTATATTCCGTTTTTCTCACCTTCAGTATAAATGACCGTATCATAAAGAGGAGTCTTATTCTTGTTGATATAAGAAACAAATTCCTTAATACCGCCTTCATAGTGAAATGTATTGCTTTTAGGCTCCTCACCCTCTTCTACTCTTAGATCCGTCAGGGAAATCTTAAGATTTTTGGTAAGAAATGCAGTTTCTCTTAGTCTTACTTTAAGCGTTTCATAATCAAAGATTACATCATCAAAGATAGTCGGATCGGGAAGAAATGTAACCTTTGTTCCCGTTGAATCCGTATCACCGACGATTTTCAGATCATACATGATCTCGCCTTTTTCATAACGCTGTCTATAGATATGACCGTTACGTGATACTTCAACCTCAAGCCAGTTTGAAAGGGCATTAACAACAGAGGAACCAACTCCGTGAAGACCACCGGAAACCTTATATCCTCCGCCGCCAAACTTACCACCGGCATGAAGTATGGTAAATACTACTTCTACTGCAGGACGCTGAGCTTTTTCCTGAATGTCAACAGGAATACCTCGTCCATTATCTATAACTGTTATGGAATTGTCAGGATTAATGAAAACCTGAATCTCCGAGCAGTAACCTGCAAGAGCCTCATCCACAGAGTTATCAACAATCTCATATACAAGATGATGAAGACCTCTTGACGATGTACTTCCTATGTACATACCCGGTCTTTTTCTTACGGCTTCAAGTCCTTCCAGAATCTGAATTTGATCGGCACCGTAGTTTTCTTTTTCTTCCATTTTTTTTCTCCCAAGCTAGTCAATCTGCTATGCTTTCCACGCATTCACAGTTTCCATTTTCTACTTTGAATATTTTATCTATACTTACTCTTTCCCTGATGAAATCATCATATCCTGTACAGGTTATGATGCATTGTATACCCTTTACTTTTCCAAGCAGGGCATCTCTTCTCTTTGAATCCAGTTCAGACATTACATCATCAAGAAGAAGTATAGGATTATCATTTATAACCTTTTTCACAAGTTCTATCTCAGAAAGCTTAAGTGAAAGAGCTGCTGTTCTCTGTTGTCCCTGTGAACCGAATGATCTTACATCCTTCCCGTTTATGAATATTCCTATATCATCTCTGTGAGGACCTATCTGAGTACTCTGATACTTAAGGTCAGTATCTTTCTTCTTTTTCAGGTCTTTTTCATATTCATATTCAAGAACAGAAGCCTCATACCGAAGTTCAATCTCTTCTCTGCCTCCGGTCAGTTCACTGTGAATATCCCTTATGATATCATTCATCATCTGAAGAAAATTTCTTCTCTCTCTGATGATTTTTTCACCGTACAAAACCAGCTGATCATCCCAGATATCAAGGGTATCCGCAAGACTTTTATCATAATATATATTCTTAAGAAGATTATTTCTCTGAGTCAGAACTTTATTATAATTACTCAGATTACTGTAATAGATTCTGCTGAGCTGGCATAAAGAATTATCCATAAACTTACGACGTTCATTCGGACCATCCTTTATGATTGACAGATCCTCCGGTGAAAAGAAAATGATATTGATCATACCGAAGAGTTCTGCAGCCTTTCTTATGGGAATACCGTCAATGGCAGCACCTTTGTTTGCATTTTTTCGAAGATGCATATCAATACGGCTTTCAATATCCCTTTTTTCAACCGACAGCCTGATATGAGCTTCATCTTCCTCAAACTTTATAATCTCTTTATCTCTTGAATTTCTGTGTGACTTAGTAGTCGCAGCCATATAAAGAGCTTCGAGAATATTTGTCTTACCCTGAGCATTATCCCCATAAAGAATATTAATGCCATGACTGAAATCAATCTCAGCCTTCTCGTAATTTCTGTAATTTCTGAGTGCCAGTTTATTTACATACATTTTGTTTATACATTTTTATTTATAAATAATCATAAAATCAAAACTTTGCCGAAAGGTATCATTTACTCCACAGTAACAGTCTCGCCTTTGTAGGAAAAAGTATCACCCTTAACGAGTTTCTTTCCTCTTCTGGTATCAACCTCACCATTTACCAAAACCTCTCCGTTCTGAATCACAATTTTTGCATCCAGTCCGGAATCAACCAGTCCGGCCAGCTTCATGGCCTGGCCCAACTTAATAAAATCGTCTTTAATTACTATTTTTTTCATAATTTTTCCCTATACAGATTTTCATGAATGTATGTAGCTCTCATGAAAATCGTAACTAGAACTGTATACTCTAATACACTTCCGTATTAATATTTATCGGTAAAATAACGTATGTAAAGCTGCCCATATCATCCTTAATGAGACATGGATTCTTCGAATCACTCATATAAATCTTAACTTTATCATCATCAATAACTCTCAGAGCATCAAGAAGGAATCTTGGATTAAATCCTATGATAATCTCTCCTCCCTCTTTTGATACAGGAATATTCTCATTGAAAGAACCCATATTTGTATCAACTCTGAGATACATATTATCGTCATCCTTAACGCTTACGATAATAGGCTTCTTATCTGTTTCCTGTATAAGGAGTGTAGTTCTGTCTATAGCACTGATAAGTTCCTTCTTATCAACACTTACGATCATCTTATGATCAAGTGACATGAATTTAGATATCTTATAATAATCACCTTCGATAAGTCTTGAAACAACCTTTGTTTCGCCAAACTCAAAGAGAATATTATTATTTTCAAAATAAATGCTGACCTTATCATCAACGCCGCCGTTAATGATCTTGATGAGCTCATTAAGAGATTTACCCGGGATTATAGCCGATACATCACCTGCAGAATCTGCAAGCTCTACATTTCTTACAGAAATTCTCTTACCGTCAATGGAAACAACAGTAAGCATGTTACCCTTTACCTCGAAATATTCACCTGTCATGATAGGATTGTTTTCATTATCGGATATTGAGAAAATAGTCTGACGTATAACCTCTCTGAGAGTAAACTGTGAAAGTGTGATACATCTGTCCGTTGAAACTATAGGAATACCGGTAAAATCATTTCCTGATTTATAAGCTATAGTATATTTTGTTTTCTGACATGTAATTATGGCTCTAATATTATCCGAAGTATCAACAGTAACCACGTCATCAGGAAGCTTCTTGACAATATCCATGAAAAGCTTTGCTTCTATTGCGCTTGTTCCTTCTTCAATAACGGTTCCTTCTATATATGTTTCAATTCCGAGTTCCGTATTGTTACCGGTGAGCCTTATCTTGCCTGCGGCAGCTTCTACAAGAACACACTGAAGTATAGGCATGGTAGTTTTGTTAGAAACAGCCTTTGAAACAATATTCAGTCCGTTTATCAACGATTCCTTTTTACATTTAATGATCATGTTGGTCTCCCTTCGGTGATTATATATATATTTATATAATTCAGTAACAGTAATAATAAGTCGTGTTAAAATGTTGAAAAGTCCATTAAGCCCTTATTTCATAAGGATTTTTGAAAATGATAAAATGTTGAAATTAAAGATATGTATCAACATTTTATACCACTTTATCAACGTAGGTCTGATATTAGGAGTTTTCAGACGGGTTGATTTTTTTAACCATAACATCAATGCTGGCCTTAAATTGTGGGTCAGTGTTGATTTTTTGTGTGATTTTTGTTACTCCTGCGATGATAGTTGCATGGTTCTTTCCGCCAAGTACTTCACCTACTGCATGAAGGCTCTTGTCGGTATATGTACGGCAGAGATACATTACTATCTGCCTTGCCAGTGCAATATCAGCATTCTTTTTCTTGGATTTAATATCATTTTCTGATATTTCCGTATGCTCGGAAACTACCTTGAGTATAAGTTCAGGAGTTATTGCTACATTTGTTTCTTTAGATATAAGATCCTTAAGAGTATCCTGAGCAAGTTCAACAGTTATACTTTCGCCAGTAAGATTTGCAAATATACTTATCTTATTGAGGGCTCCTTCAAGTTCTCTTACATTAGAAACAATATTTTCGGCAATATATTTGAAAACTTCTTCAGGAATGTTGGTAAGTTTCCTGTTTTCGGCTTTTTTATGAAGGATAGCCATACGTGTTTCATAATCAGGTTCATGAATATCTATAGGAACGCCCCATTCGAATCTTGAACGAAGTCTCTCATCAAGAAAACTGAATTCCTTTGGAGGTCTATCAGATGAAAGTATGATCTGTTTTTTCTCTTCATATAAATAATTAAATGTATTGAAGAATTCTATCTGGGTTCTCTCACGTCCGATTATTTCCTGAATATCATCGATGATGAGAATATCTACTTTTCTGTATTTGGCCCTGAATTCTTCTGTATTATTATTCTGAATCGCCGTAATAATCTCATTTGTAAACTTTTCACTTGTTACATAGAGAACTACTTTTTCCGGGTCATGCTGAATAATGTAATGAGCTATGGACTGAATAAGATGAGTCTTTCCAAGTCCCGATCCACCATAAAGAAAGAGAGGATTGTAGTTATCCTGGCTTGGCATGTCTGCTATGGCAAGACAGGTTGCGAGCGCATGCTTATTGCTGTCGCCGGGCACAAAATTCTCAAAGGTATAGTATTCATTCAGATTACTTTTTCTTACGGCATTCATATAATCATCGCCGGAGTCTTCCGAACCTATACCATTTATTAGAGAATCATCTTCTTTTTTAATATAGTTGGACTTTTCATCTATAGTCAGATATATATCCGAATTGTTGAGAACCTGCCTTATGGCAGAAAGAAGGTACTGATCGTAACCTTTCTTAAGAAGATATTCAACTCCGTGCTTTCCACGTCTTTCATCTACATAGAAGAATATAGTATTGTCCTTAATGTCGTATATTTCAAGAGAGCCTATCCAGGTTGTTACAATAATGCTGGGAACCTCGCACTCAGTTTCAATTATATTAAGAATTTTGTCCCAGTTTTCCTTTATCTTTTCTTTCATAACAGTTTCCTTAAATGATTTTTTGTGCCTTATTATCCATGACATAAACACAGGCACACCCACCGTATATATTACACCAAATCAGGCAAATTAACAAGATTTATCGATTCAGACGGGATAATGTATTATGTAAATTAAAATGTATTAATTGTTGATTACTCATACCCCAAAATACTATTAATTTACGTCAGAAATGTGGATAATTAACATAGAAACCAACAGTTATCAACATTTATTTAACAATTTGTTGATAAATTACGTCAACTAAACACAAAAAATTATTTTATTAAAAGCATTATGTTCTTGACTTTTGGAGCTTTTTTCACTAAAATACATTGGTCTGACTATATCAATAATATATCATTGTTGATGAATTATTAAGCCGGATAATATAAAAGAAAGGAGAAATACTGTTATGAAGATGACATTCCAGCCAAACACAAGACATAGATCTAAGGTTCATGGTTTCAGAAAGAGAATGAGCACTGCCAATGGACGTAAGGTTCTGTCAGCAAGAAGAGCAAAGGGAAGAAAAGCTATTTCAGCATAAAGGTCACTTCTCGTGACCTTTATTTTTGGTGAAAAATATGAAGAATATTAATTCACTCAAAACCGTCAGAGATTTTGGCAGGGTCTATGACCAAAAAAAATCGTTTGCCAATAAATATTTAGTGATGTATTCCGCAGCCAACAATCTGGAATACAGTAGAATTGGAATCTCTGTCAGTAAAAAAGTTGGCAACAGTGTCGTAAGACACAGGTTAACAAGACTAATAAGAGAAAGCTACAGATTAAATAAAGATAACTTAAGACCGGGATATGACTTTATAGTCATCGCAAGAGTAAGTGCAAAGGATAAAGGATATTCTGAAATTGAGAGTGCATATATCCATCTCCTTAAGCTTCACAAATTACTTTTGCCAGGCAAATATGATTAGGAAATAATATGTCAAAGGTTTGTATTTATTTAATAAGACTGTATCAGCGATTTATATCGCCACTAAAGAGACATGGAGCCTGTATATTTTATCCTACCTGTTCAAACTATGCCATTGAGGCATATCAGAAACACGGATTTTGGAGGGGAACTCTTCTCACAATCTGGAGAATTCTTAGATGTAATCCCTTTAATGATGGTGGATATGATCCGGTTCCATAAAGGAGAAATGAATGAATTACATAAGTAAACCATTTGCAATGTTCTTTGGCTGGTTAATCAATATAATCTACCACGGCTTTGCAAATATGGGTATCGACAGCATTGCTCTCAGTATTTTTGCTCTTACTTTAATTACCAGACTTATTCTTTTTCCTTTAAATTTTAAGATGTCAAAGTCCAGCAAGATACAGCAGTATCTTCAGCCACAGTTTGACAAAATCAATAAGAAATATAAAGGTAAAAAAGACCAGGATTCTATGCTTAAGATGCAGCAGGAATCTGCGGCACTCCGTAAGGAATATGGAATTAAGCAGTCCATGGGCTGTCTTACAATGCTCATACAGCTTCCTGTTTTCTGGGGAGTTTATGAAGTATTTAGAAATGTAGATGAGTATATTATAAATTCTACAGAAGTATCACATTATCTTATAGGTCAGGGTTCTGAATTTCAGAATCTTTTCAATCTGAGTAATGTTCCAAATGATCCTACATGGATGTCATGGAAATTGCTCATACCCGTACTTTCATTTGTATTCCAGCTTCTCAGCATGCTTGTAACACCGATGCAGTCCACCGGTGATCCACAGCAGGATCAGCAGATGAAGTCCATGAAGACAACCTTGATGATAATGCCGGTTTTCTCATTTGTCATCTGCCTCTCACTTCCTATAGGTCTTGGCGTATACTGGATTTCAAGTGCATTTCTCGGATTTCTTATAACAGTCGGAACTAATATCTATTTCGATCATTGTGATATGGAACATGTAGTTCAGGTTGCAAAAGAAAAAGCGGCAATTAAGAATGCCAGAGATGAAGCAAAAGGTAAGAAATCATTCATGGATAAGATGATGGAATCCATGTATGGAAATCCTGAAGAAACAGCAAAAGATACTGAAAATATGAATAAATACAGTGGTGCAAGACTTAAGAATTATACCGCTCCCGAAGTAGGGGATACAGCAGAAATTGAAAGAAAAGATGTTGTTTATAAAAAAGGAAGTCTTGCTGAAAAAGCTAATGCTCTCGCCAGGTACAATGAAAAAGGAGACAGTAAGTAAATGGAATTTAAGGAATATAGAGCCAAGACTGTTGAAGATGCTACCATTGAAGCAGCTGCAGATCTTGGTGTAGAGTCAGATAAACTCGAGATTGAGATAGTTGAAAGAGGAAGTTCAGGTTTCCTTGGTATTGGTTCCAAGCCGGCTATCATTAATGCCAGAGTTAAAGAAGAGGGTATAGTTGAAACTACAAGAGCTTATCTTGATACACTCTTTAAGGCTATGGATATGGAAGTAAATGTAATTATCGAGTTTGACGAGGAAAAGAGTGAGATGGATATCGACCTTGAAGGCCCTGAGATGGGAATTCTTATAGGTAAGAGAGGCCAGACACTTGATTCACTTCAGTATCTTACAAGCCTCTTCGTAAATAAGAAGAAGGATAAGTACATTAAGGTTAAGATGGATACTGAGAACTACAGAGCAAGAAGAAAGGAAACCCTTGAAAATCTTGCAAAGAACATAGCTTACAAGGTTAAGAAGTCAAGAAGACAGTTCGTACTTGAGCCTATGAATCCTTATGAGAGAAGAATTATACATTCAACTCTTCAGGGAGATAAGTTCGTGGCAACCAGAAGTGAAGGTGAAGAGCCTTACAGAAGAGTGGTTGTTTATCTTAAGAAGAGATAAGTATTGACTGAAAAGAACTAATGTTATAGAATGTCAGAGGTGTCTCGCCTAAAGGCTCGACACCTCATACCTAAGTATCCGTAGCTCAGCTGGATAGAGCGTCCGCCTCCTAAGCGGAAGGTCGGGTGTTCGAATCACCTCGGGTACACAAAAAGCCGATGAGTTTTTCTCACCGGCTTTTTTATAATCAATTTTTAAATCACAACATATCCCTGAAGCCAGATATCACCTCTGAAGCGGCGTCCCGGAAGAGGTTCACCTACAAGGTCTTCGGCATTTATACATATATTAAATGTATAGCCCAGGCTTTCCACGGTTATGTCATAAAGCTGTTCATTTGTAACAATATTGAATCTGGTATATACTTCTTTGATTATCCCTATGATACTGTATAAATCTGATTCAACTCCCGTTGGAAGGAAGGTTGTATCAACGACTGTAAGTACATCCAGGGACTGCTCTTCTATCCTTGTGAGAGTTTCATTGTAAAGATTGATGTCCATTTTTGTGATCGAATTGATGGCATCAATATCTCCCTCCAGAGCATTCTTCATCAGCTTATTCTTTTTGGCCTGCACGGCTTTTTCCTTTTCTTCAACCTCAGGGTACTTTTCAATAGGAAGTATTATGGTTCCTTTAGTTGAAAGAGCTGACAGCATAACGGTTGTAAGACTTCTGTTATGGTATTTGAGAAGACGGTCACATTCCGCTATATTCTGAACATAGAACATAACAGCTATGAAAAGATCACCTATGGTTCCTATATAGGACTTGTTATAGGTATGCTCTTCAAGATCTATGGTGTCAGTGTTGGTATATACCTTTGGCCTTACATAAGGGAAGAAATGCTCGATTGAAAGAGAACCTGATTTATCCATTTCACCTATAAGTGATATACCAATACCATTTCCAAAATCCTTGTCGAACTGAACAAGAGTAGATCCGGTATTTATAGTAGATGCTACCTTACGGTTTGGGGATGACAGGATGTCTTTATAAATATCCTCCAGCTGATACCTTGATTCAATTTTACTGAAGCCAATGGCTCTTAAAAATTTATGCATTGATTATTCCTTTGGAGTAAGCTTAGTGGTTCCACCCATATATGGCTGCAGTACTGCAGGTATATTGACCGAACCATCGGCATTAAGGTTATTCTCAAGAAATGCAATAAGCATTCTTGGTGGAGCTACTACTGTATTATTAAGTGTATGTGCGAGATACTTGTTTCCGTCCTCACCCTTTACTCTGATTTTAAGTCTTCTTGCCTGAGCATCACCGAGGTTGGAACAGCTTCCTACTTCGAAGTATTTCTGCTGTCTTGGTGACCAGGCTTCAACATCAATAGATTTTACTTTAAGATCTGCCAGATCTCCTGAGCAGCACTCAAGAGTTCTTACAGGAATATCAAGACTTCTGAAGAGTTCAACTGTGTAACTCCAGAGGTCATTGAAGAACTTAGGTGAGTCTTCAGGCTTGCAGACAACAATCATTTCCTGCTTTTCAAACTGATGTATTCTGTAAACTCCTCTTTCTTCTATTCCATGTGCGCCCTTTTCTTTACGGAAGCAAGGAGAATAGCTTGTAAGTGTAAGAGGAAGAGAACTCTCATCCAACATTTCATCAATAAAACGACCTATCATGGAATGCTCACTTGTACCTATAAGATAAAGGTCTTCTCCTTCAATCTTATACATCATCTGTTCCATCTCGTCGAAGCTCATAACACCTGTAACAACGTTGCTTCTGATCATAAATGGAGGAATACAGTATGTAAAGCCCTTGCCTATCATGAAGTCTCTTGCATATGCGAGAATTGAGCTGTGAAGTCTTGCAACATCGCCGATAAGATAGTAGAAACCATTTCCTGCAACCTTTCTTGCAGCCTCAAGATCAATACCTGCAAGTTTCTCCATTATTTCTGTATGATAAGGAATCTCAAAATCAGGAACAACAGGTTCACCGAATCTTTCAACTTCCACATTTTCTGAATCATCCTTACCTATTGGAACTGAAGGATCGATTATGTTAGGAATCTTCAGCATAATCTCTCTGATTCTTTCATCAAGCTCAGGTTTTTCAGCTTCAAGTTCTGCAAGTCTCTTTGAAAATGCAGCAACTTCTGCTTTAACCTTTTCAGCCTCTTCCTTCTGACCTTTAGCCATGAGAGCACCGATTTCCTTGGAAATCTTATTCTTTTTATTTCTCAGTTCATCTGCTTCCTGCTGATTCTTTCTTGTCTTTTCATCAAGCTCGATAACTTCATCGACAAGTGGAAGTTTTCTGTCCTGGAATTTTTTCTTAATGTTCTCTTTTACAATATCAGGATTTTCTCTTAAAAATTTGATGTCTAACATTTATACTACTCTCCTTTTTTTGAAGCCTTTCCGGCTGTCTTTTTTGTTCTGTTTTTTGTTTTAGTTATTCTGCCCTTTGAGGCTTCGCTGTTTACGGTTTCATTTATTGCATCCGTACTCTTTAAAGTATCTGTATTCATAAGAATATCTGTATTCATTAATGTGTCGGTATTGTCTTCTGACTCTTCACTTTCTTTCATAAGAGTCTTTATCTCTTCATCAATGGTAAGAGCCTTTTTGATGGCTTCTTTCTCTTCTTCTGAGAGATTTATATATGACTTGCCTTTTATAATCTCTTTAGCATAAGTAAAGCAGCCTTCTTTGGAATGCATGGAACTGAGTACAACTCCATTATTATCCCTGTCCAGAAATGCTACCGAGAAGCTCAGATCTCCGGACAGATTATCAAATGCGTCATATTTAACAACGCCGGTTTTACATATGCAGGAATCCGCTCTGAAACGTATCTCTTTATGCTCTTTATGAAGTTTTTTTACATACTTTTTTATCTTATCTATTTCTTTAAATCTGGTCGTAATAATATGCTCTAAATCGGCTCCCTGTGATCCGCTTGTAAGTGCGTAATATTTACGCGACATTGCAGTAAGCTTTCTATATAAAATGAAAAGCATTACAGCCAAAATAATCAGGAGAGCAAACAGAACAGCAATCACGATCTCAACTTTGATTCCGAATACTGTCATATTCTGTATTTAATCCTTTCTGATAACTCATGGTCTTTGACGAGATTGATTAACGGACGGTATAAAGAAGGTTAATAATTCTGTCAAGTTCGTCATGTGACGAGTATTCAATCTCAATCCTGCCCTTTCCTTTGCTGCCGGCTGAAATTTTCGCCTTGGTTCCGAGAATGTTTTTAAGATTTTCTTCTATACTTCTATATGCAGCTGAAACAGCATCATTTTCTGTAACAGAAGGATAATCTGCAGGATCCACTGAAAGGAGCTTTTTGACAAGTTTCTCTGTTTCTCTTACAGAAAGTTTTCTATCAAATATAAGTTGTGCAGTCTCATACTGAAGATCAGCATCTGTAAGCGCAAGGAGAGGTCTTACATGGCCTGTAGAAAGGCGGCCGTCTATAAGCATTTCCTGTACCTTTTCACAGAGTTTAAGAAGCCTTAGAGAGTTAGTAACTGTAGTACGGCTCTTGGAAACTCTGTCCGCAACATCTTCCTGCTTAAGATTGAATTCTTCTATAAGTAATTTATATGCATTAGCTTCTTCAATAGGATTAAGATCTGAACGCTGAAGGTTCTCAATAAGTGCAACCTCCATCTTTTCCTGCTTAGAGTAATCTCTTATTATTACAGGAATCTGTTTAATACCTGCGAGTCTTGAAGCACGCCATCTTCTTTCACCGGCAATTATCTCATACTTCTTACCTGCTTTGGTTACTATAAGAGGTTCAATAACACCGAATTTCTTTATAGAATCTGCAAGCTCATTCAGAGCTTCCTCATCAAATGTTTTACGAGGCTGGCTTCTGTTAGGTTCAATATCTGAAATGTTAATAAACTGTTCAGCAGGAACCTCTTTGACAACCTCTTTAACAACTTCTTTTTCTATTATCTTAGGTTCAGAATTACCCTTTTTGGAAGCCTTTGAGTCCGATGATTTTTTTTCAGATTTTTTAACATCAGAATCAGAGTCTCCACCTGTAGGAATAAGAGTATTAAGACCTCTTCCTAATCCACCTTTTGCCACTTCACTTCCTCCTTGGATTATGTTAACTAATTTATGTTAACTAAAATTATGTTAACTTCAAATTATTAAATGATATTTTGCTTATTAATAAAAATTATTTTGTTAATAAATAGTATTATTTTGTTATATATTACAGAAACAAACGATTTTTAATGACTTCATTAGCCAGATCCCTGTATGCTTTTGCTCCGGTAGATCTTGAATCATATAGATTTATCGGAAGACCATAGCTAGGTGCTTCAGCAAGTCTTACATTTCTCGGAACTATGGTATCATAAATAATCTGATCAAGATTTTCTCTTATATTTGTTACAACGTCCTGAGAAAGATTAGTTCTTGTGTCATACATAGTGAATACAACACCTTCTATCTCAAGAGTTTTATTTAATTGTTTCTTGATAAGATTAATTGTATATATCAGCTGCGAGAGACCTTCCAATGCATAGAATTCACACTGTATAGGAACTATTACCGTGTCTGCTGCAGTAAGTGCATTAACCGTAAGAAGACTCAAAGAAGGAGGACAGTCAATAATGATGAAGTCAAATTTCTTTCTAAAGGTCTTATTATGAATCATCTTTCTTAATATCTTCTGATTATCCTCCATGGCCATCAGTTCGATCTCTGCTCCTGCAAGATTGATGCTTGATGGAACAATATTCAGATTCTCAAACTGGTCGATAATCATGCACTCACCAATATTTCTGTCACCAATCAGAGCATCATACATAGAATAATCAAGTTCATCCTTTTGCACACCAAGACCACTGGACATATTACCCTGGGGATCCATATCCAGAGCAAGTACTTTCTTACCTTTCTCGGCAAGACATGCGGCCAGATTAATCGCTGTGGTGGTTTTACCAACGCCACCTTTCTGATTTGTAATTGCAATAATTCTTCCCATTAAACTACTTCCTTTACAATCACAGATTTGTATTCGCATATTGTACCACTTTTCCATTATCTTTACAATGGAGATGTTTCACGTGAAACAATTAATTAGAATTGTTTTAGGCAAAAATATTAATGGTAAATGGTGGATGGTTATAAGTATCATTTAATTACGTATATTTAGAGGAATACCTGAGTTACAACAGAAATTAGATGTTATAAATATAATAATATTGAGGTTTTTTGTTAAAGTATGACAATTAATGTTTCACGTGAAACGTGTGGAGCATAACCTGAGCCACAATAGGAGTAGGTCGATAGGGAATGAAATAATAATAGTTATATGGCATTGATATATAGATATAAGGTGTTTCACGTGAAACGTTTGGAATATAACCCAAGACACAATAAGAACAGGTTGATTCGGAATGAATTAATAATAGTTATATTGCATTGATATGTAGATATAAGATGTTTCACGTGAAACGTATGGAACATATTCTAAGCCATAATAGGAACAGGATAATACGGAATGTTATATGACATAGATATAGCTATACAGATATAAGATGTTTCACGTGAAACATTAGGATTAGTATCTGACTTACAATATGTTACGGTGATATGTGGATGAAATTAGTGAGGATTGTTAATACTATGATGTTACATGATCCATGTGAAGTGTTCGGGGTAATATATAACTCACAATAGGGAGAAGTAATACAAAAAGGATTTATTAACGGTTATATGGCATGGATATGTAGATATAAGATGTTTCACGTGAAACATCAGGATAGTACCTGTGTTACAACTGGGACAAGACGATATGAAGAATAATACCGGAATGTTTCATGTGAAACATTCCGGTATTATAAGAAGATATTTACATTAAGATATTTACATTTGTTCAACGCAGCCTATGCCAAGTAATTCAAGGGCGTCTTTTATGATACGTCGAGTAATTACTACAAGTGTTGTACGGGCGTTTCTAAGGGCTTCATCATCAACATTAATATGATTGTCTGTGTAGAACTTGTTGAAGCTGTGTGCTACGTCCATAACATATCTGGCAACTACTGATGGTTCATACTTGTCAGCGGCATCGTGTATAACTGAAGGGAAACGGCTGATATCTTTTAAAAGTGCTATGGAAGCCGGGTCAGTAATGAGTGAATAATCAATCGGAGCGTTCTGATCGTATCCTATTGAGTTACGAAGTATGCTGGAACATCTGGCGTAAGTATATTGTACATAAGGACCTGTTTCTCCATCCGGATTAAGTAATTTGTCCCAGTTAAAGGATACATCTTTGATTCTCTGGTTATAGAGATCATTGAACATGACAGCTCCAACGCCAACTATACGGGAAACGGTATCTTTATCCGGAAGATCCGGGTTCTTTTCATTAATGGTTTCCTTAATCTTGCTGATTGCTTCTTTGAGGATATCCTCAGCGTATATTACATTTCCGCCACGGGATGACAGCTTTGCTCCTCCTAGACTTACAAGTCCGTAAGGAATATGTACGAGCTGATCTTTTGCCCATTCATTACCTAGAAGCTCAACCACTTTAAATACCTGTGCAAAATGAAGTTTCTGCTCCTGACCGGTTACATAAAGGCACTTTGTAAAATTATAAGTTTCTTTTCTATAGAAAACAGCAGCTATATCTCTGGTGGCGTAGATTGAACTTCCATCATTTTTAAGAATTAGACAAGGCGGCATATCATATGATTCGAGATCAACTATCTTTGCGCCTTCGCTTTCAGTAAGGAGATTAGAATCTGTAAGCTTCTTTATCACGTCATCAGTCATATTTCTATAGAAGCTTTCTCCTGTGAAATGATCAAAATCAAGCCCTAAAAGATCATATGTACGTTTATATTCAATAAGACTTATCTCAACGAACCATTTCCATATAGAAAGAGCCTCTTCGTCGCCAAGTTCCATCTTATGGAACCATGCTCTGGCTTCATCTTCAAGTTCAGGATTCTTTTCAGCTTCCTCATGGAATTTTACATATAGACGAAGAAGTTCTTCGACACCTTTTTCTTTGACGGTTTCTTCATCTCCCCAGGCTTTATAAGCTACTATGAGCTTTCCAAACTGAGTTCCCCAGTCACCAAGATGATTTATTCTTTCAACATGATAACCAAGCTTTGAATATATCTTATAAATTGAGTTTCCGATTATTGTAGTTCTGAGATGACCTACATGGAAATTCTTTGCAACGTTGGGAGATGAGTAGTCTATACAGATTGTTTTTCCTTCTCCCTCTGTATCAGAACCGTAGTCTTCCTTGATTGCATTTTCAACTATACCTTTAACAAGAGCTTCTTTGTTTAAAAAGAAGTTAATATATGCTCCTTCGGTTTTAATCTCCTGAAGAAAATCCGGATGCTCACCAAGGGATGCTGCTATTTCCGAGGCAATCATCTGAGGAGCCTTTCTCATTGATTTTGCAAGTCTGAAGCAAGGGAATGCAAAGTCACCCAATTCCGGTTTTGGCGGAATCTCAAGAAGATCTGAAATCTCTTCGGCGGTTAATACTTCGATGTTGTCATTAAGTAGTTTTATAATTTTTTCTTTCATTGTTTTACTGTTACGCTTTCTTTTTTATTATTTATATATTGTTTTATTGATTTTGTAGTATTGTGATTAATAATTTGTTTAATTAAAGTTACAGTACTGAGTGATTAATAATTTATTTGAT
The DNA here is from genome assembly GCA_017477505.1 of Eubacterium sp. Taxonomy (GTDB): domain Bacteria; phylum Bacillota; class Clostridia; order Lachnospirales; family Lachnospiraceae; genus Eubacterium_Q. The sequence goes on along the minus strand of JAFUVQ010000013.1, from coordinate 179,991 downwards.
TAAAGTTGCAGTACTGAGTGATTAATAATTTGTTTGCTTGAAGTTGTAATATTGAATGATTATTAAAGTGTTATTGTCTGGGTTTATCAATATGTTATTTATTAGTGTGATATTTCTCCTGCTACTGCAGTGGGAATGAGAATTCAACCAAGGTGCCATTTTCGTGATTACCTGAAATATCCATATCGCCATTCAGAAGGTAGAGTGTTTCAGTTGCTTTATGTAAACTACTGTACCAAGGACTTTTATCCATATAATCATCTTTTATTCCGGTACCATTATCTTTGATGTAGGCATACATCTTATTATCCTTATTTGATAGTTTTATGATGATTCTATTGGCACCGGAGTGTTTATATACATTTTCTATTGCTATATCCAGGAGATGGAGTAATGAGGTTGCAGCTATATAACTGGTCTTTTTTTCTGAATCCAGCCCGCTGTAGTCTGTCTCAATAGTACACTCAGGATGTGCATTTGTTTTGGCATCAATAAAACTATCAAGCATATCCATAAGTGGCTTACGTGTATCAATGTTGTACAATATTTTCTTAAGAAGAAAACTGATGTCATCATTGATATTATCGATATCAGTAATGATTTCATTTATTGTTTGTTTGGCCCGCTTTGGATCACTTGATATGAGAAATCTTGCTGTTTCAAGTTTGGTTTTTGTATCTTTGAGTTTAAGACTTACTTTTCTATCAAGCATGGTTGACATATAGCTCTTATCAAAAGCATCTATCATAAGTATATTTCTTCCATGCTCAGTGAGATCTGCACGGAAGCTTTCTAATTTTTCTTCCGACTCTTTTCTCTGTCTTGATAATTCCTCTGAATTATCGACAGCAGGAGCAGATTCTCTCTTCATTCCGGAAAGTTTTTCCCGCATCTCTTTGGTTTCCATTTCGAGATCCGTCAGATTGTTTCTCGTGTCTTCAAGCTCCTCAGATATTTCACTAATGGACAGTTCTGCTGCTTTAAGAAGTTTTATCTTCCTTGAATAGAATTTTAGTGTAGTAGAATCTTCCATTACCTTTGTATTCAGATCTCGCTGCATAGCCAGGAGCCTTTTGATTTCAGCCTCTATCTGTGACTCTTTTTCACCTTCATTTTTGTCTTTAGGCATTGGTGTAAAGAGGTCTTTTTTTGAATTTGTAGTCAGCGAATATACATTTTTTGTTTTATTAAGCTCTTCAAGTTTTATATTCAGCTCAAAAAGTGCTGTTTTATTCTTTTCAAGGCTGTCAACACATTCTCTGTATCTGCTCGTAAAGAAGCTGAGTATATCACTGTTTGCTTTGATCAGAATGGCTATATTTTTATCTTCTGACATTTTTAGCACCTCTAGTCATCTTTTCTGAAAACACCTTTGTTCTTCTTCCTGTTTTCACGTGTTTTCTTGATTGATATATATCGAGTGAAAATATAAGCTACAATTATGGCTATGAAAGGAATTGCAAAAACAGCGGAGTGGTCATTAACATATTCACCCATAACTCTGAATGCTCTTCCCGGATCGCTTTTACCTCTTTTTGGAACTGAATCCCCCGGAGTTGAATTTATAAATACGGAGTCAGTTGCCGTAGATAATGTTGAATAAATGTCCGCTCGTCCAACCTCACGATCTTCGTAGGAGAGGATTATATTTCCAATAATATTATCATTTCCTTCGGTAAAGTTTATTTTCTTTCTGAATTTTGTGAGATCAGCATAGTTTCTGACGGTAATAGTATAGTTTCTGTCGACGTTATATTCCTGAAATCTGATATTGGAAACTTTGCCGTAGGTTGACATAATACTTGAACTATTGTCTGTAGCTGCATCCGAGAGACTGAAATTCTGAAGTGGTTTGTATGCAACATAGTTGTTAAAACAGAAATCAAACAGGGTTGCTGCATCGTAGAATTTATTATCATCAGGGTCACAGTTCATTATTGAAGCACAAAGCCTTCTGCCATCTCTTTCGGCATATGCAACGATAGAACCATTTCCATCATCAGTATATCCGGTCTTTCCGCCGGTGGCATTTGCATAATAAAATTTGCTTTCCTTTGATATCAGGTGATTTCTGGTGAAAAACTGCCTTTCCTTCTTATTCAGGTTGGTCGGCTGAATGGTGTAGGAGAAGGTTGATGTTATTTTTTTAAATGTAGCGTTTTTATATGCGTCACAACCGATCAGAGCCATATCATATGAACATGAGTAGTGATCTTCGCTGAATATTCCGTTTGGTGTGACAAAGTGCGAGTTGACGCAGCCAAGCTTTTTAGCCTTCTCGTTCATGAGCCTGGAAAATTCATCATAACTGCCGGAAACCTGACGGCCTAACGCAAAGGCAACTTCGTTTGATGAATAGAGCAGAAGTGCATAAAGCAGGTCTTCCACTGAAAGCTTTTCACCGCTCTGAAGGTATATCGTAACATAGCTTTTTGGAACGAGTTCATTATCGCTGCTTGCGATTGTAACTTTGTCTTTCAGCTTTAGATTCTCGATGGCAAGCAGAGCAGTCAGAACCTTTGTAGTACTTGCAGGATATGTTTTTTGAAATGCATTTTTTTCGTATAGAACTTCACCTGTGTCTATATCCATCACAACCGCGGAACTGGCAGTTATGTCAGGCGCATCATTTGGTATAGGAACTGACGGCGTTGCATCACTCGAGCTTGCATTTCCTGCAACATCCCTTGCACGGCGCCTTACAGAGTTTCCGTAATCAGGAGTAGCATCACCCGGTGTGGCAGCTTTTATACTGAGTCCCGGAATAAGGCAGGAAATGACTAAGCATATAATTATTATATTTGAAAAGATACGTTTTTTATTTAGCATAATTATCATGTCCAATCTGCACATAGATAATAAGAGTATGCAATATTATTGTGGAAAAATCAAGTGTTTAAGAGGTTACCTATTATAAAATAAATTGCTTTTATGTATAGGGAGTTAGTGTTATTATGAAGAGTAATTCTAATGCGTTTTTATAACCAGGAGGTTTAGACATGAAAGATAACAAAGAAATGATATGGAAAGTTATAGCTCTAACTGCTATCGTTCTGTTCATTGTTGTTCTTATCTTTGCTATCGGCGCAAGTGGCAAGATCAGAAGCATGAGCAGACCGGCAGATCCTGTTGATAATGGAAAGACTACTGAAGAAAAAAGTGTGGCATCCGGAGGCTCTGACCTTTCTCTCTGGACTGATGAAGCAGAAGCGAAGAAACAGCTGCTTTCTTATATGGATGCCATAACCGAAGAGGGTGGTGCAGACTATATCCCTGTTGAAAACAGAATAGCTGTATTTGATCTCGATGGAACTCTTTATGGTGAGACCAATCCTACTTATTTTGATTACAGTCTGCTTCTCCACAGAGTTTACGAAGATACTGAATACAGGGATAAGGCGAGTGATTTTGAACGTGAAACAGCTGCAAAGATTCTTGATAATCTGAATGGTGCTCCTGCGGCAGATGGCATCGAGGTGGATCACGGAAAGGGTATTGCTTCTTCATTTAAAGGAATGACTTTAGACGAGTTTGAGGCTTATGTTGAGGAATTCAAGAAACAGCCGGCACCGGGATATGAAGGCATGACCCGTGGCGAATCATTTTACAAGCCTATGCTTGAAATAATCGATCTTCTTCAGGAAAATGACTTTAAGGTATATGTTGTCAGCGGTACTGACAGACTTATTGTAAGAGGAATTGTAAATGGTACGCTTGATATTCCTACAAGTCAGGTTATAGGTTCTGATGAGAATCTGGTTGCAACAGGACAGGGTATTACCGACGGACTGGATTATACATTTAAGGATGATGATCAGGTTGTTACCGGCGGAGATTTTATCATTAAGAATCTTAAGATGAACAAGGTTACTGTTATTGCCCAGGAGATAGGTGAGCAGCCTGTACTTTCATTTGGAAACAGCTCCGGCGATTCCAGTATGTGTGAGTATGTTACTACTAATAATAAGTATAAGAGCCTTGCATTTATGCTCTGCTGTGATGATACAGAGCGTGAATATGGAAATGAAGAGAAGGCTGATAAAATGTATTCTTTATGTGAGGAGCAGGGCTGGATTCCTATATCCATGAAGAATGACTGGAAGACTATCTATGGTGATTCGGTAAAGAAGACTTCTGACAAGAAACCGATTCCATTTACAAAATATGAGAAAACAGATGCTTCAGATAGTTCTCTTAAAGAAGCTATCGGACCTGTTAATAAAGATGGATATACATTGGAGCAGGTAGTGTGTCTCAGCAGGCATAACATCCGATCACCTCTCAGCGATAAAGGTTCGGTGCTTGATACTATGACTCCAAATGACTGGTATGAATGGTCATCTGATGCAAGTCAGCTTTCTGTAAAGGGAGGCACACTTGAAACAGAGATGGGACAGTACTTCAGAAAGTGGCTTGAGGGTGAAGGGCTTTTCGAAGCAAATTATCAGCCGAAGGATGGTGCTGTAAGAATATATGCCAATTCAAAACAGAGAACCATAGCTACGGCTCAGTTCTTTAAAGCAGGTCTTCTTCCTGCAGATAATGCAGAGGTGGAATATCATGCTGATTTTGATACCATGGATCCTGTATTTAATCCGCAGTTAACTTATGTATCCGATGAATATGCAAAGGATGCTGAAGCAGAAATAAAGAAGCTTTACGGTTCTGCATTAGATGAATTAAGTGATAACTATGAGCTGCTTTCAGATGTGATCGATGTTGAAGAATCTGATGACTTTACGAGTGGAAAGTTTAAGGGCTTTGCTACGGATGATTCAGTATTTACATTTGAAGAAGGAAAAGAGCCGACGGTAAGTGGTTCGCTTAAAACTGCATGTTCACTCAGTGATGCGCTGGTGCTTCAGTACTATGAGGAACCGGATGCCCTGAAGGCTGCATTCGGCCATAAGCTTTCAAATGATGACTGGAAGGCTATATCCGACATAAAGGATGTATATGGTAACGTCCTTTTTGCTTCGCCGATGGTCGCTGTGAATGTAGCAAATCCTCTTCTGAAAGAGATTAAAAATGAACTCGGTACAGAAGGCAGACAGTTTACATTTTTATGTGGTCATGATTCAAATCTGATCAGTGTTCTGGCCGCACTTGGAGCAGAGGAATATGATCTTCCTGAAGCTATAGAAGATGTGCCGATTGGTTCAAAGCTTGTTATTAGCAAATGGAAAAATGAAGCGGGCGACGAAATGATAAGCCTGGATCTTGTTTATCAGACAACAGACCAGCTCAGAAATCTTACTATGGTTGACCAGAGCAATCCTCCGGGAATATACAGTATCAGACTTAAAGGGCTTAACGCTGATGAAAATGGTCTGTATAAGGCAGAGGATGTTATGAAGCTCTTTGAAGAAAAGATAAATGAATATGATGTGATTGTTAATGATTATGAGGCTGAGGAGGCTGCGTAATCCGGAAAAAAGAAGAGTCGGTATGGAACATATAACTTCCTGCGCAGACCAGTTTGCAAAAGCTATCGACCAGGCGCTTGGTCAGTAATTATTTGGAAGGAATGAGCATACGGATGAGTAGTAAGTATGCCGGAATAGAAGATGAGACTTAGAAATGTAAAAGGATCACGTGAGACTATCGCTGATAATGATTTCTGCATAAAGGATTATGAAGGCAGAAAAGGTCATTGGAATGAAGTGTTCGGGAATGATAATCCACTTATGCTTGAGATAGGTATGGGCAAGGGTACATTTATCATGGAGATGGCCAGACGAAATCCTGACATTAACTATATAGGAATAGAAAAATATTCGTCAGTTCTTGTCAGGGCACTTGAGAAGATGGAAAAGGAAGAAGATCCGCCGAAGAATCTCTTCTTTATAAGAATGGATGCGGAGTATATTGAGGACGCATTTGATAAGGGTGAAGTAGCAGGAATCTATCTTAATTTCTCGGATCCGTGGCCGAAGAACCGTTATAAGGACAGGAGACTTACTTCCGGAAGGTTCCTGGCAAGATACAATAATATTCTTGCGGATGATGCAGTAGTTGAATTTAAGACAGATAATCAGGAACTTTTTTCATTTTCCCTTGAAGAAGCAGGAAACAGTAACTGGGATATAGTATATGAAACACGCGATCTGCATCATACTCCCGAAAATGAAGGAAATGTAATGACAGAGTATGAGAAAAAGTTTTCGGAAAAGGGCAATCCCATCTGTAAGATGGTTATCAAAAGGTAGATTAGAAGCAACATGCTCTAAAAGTTACAAAAATCAGGGGGAAAATTGTAGAAATTAAACTAAATTCAAAAAAATGTAAATTTATAGTTGATTTTATTATGTGAGTATACTATAATTCATCAAGTGTCGAGGCGAAAGAAACGTCTTTATACGGGCCGCTAGCTCATTTGGTAGAGCACCTGACTCTTAATCAGGGTGTGCGGGGTTCGAGCCCCCGGCGGCCCACACAGGAGGGCTGAGGACTTAGTTTATCTAGGTTTTTGGCCTTTTTTTTGTTTTTGAATATGCAATCTCTTCACTTGCCTATAAGCACGTTTCGAATTATAATGGAAGCGTGTTTTTTATTTTGTAATAGGAAGCTATGTTTACGACATGTTTTATTTGGAGGCTTTATGAAAAAGATATTTAGGAATATAGCTGTAACTGCTCTGGCGCTTTCTATGGGATTGTCTCTGGCCGGTTGTGGGGCACGGGAATCCGGAAAAGGCGGTTTCTACACTGCTAAGGGTAATATTAACGCAGAGAAAGAAGCCAAAATGAACGGGACTGAAGGAAATACCGAGGATGTAACTGAGGCGGTTGCCAAGCCACAGGTGGATGTTCTTTCTCCGGACAAGATTGCTAAGCCGAGTGATAAAAAGGGAGATGACGATGAAAAGGATCTTCCTGACGGTCTTGCAGAGGTTGTAGGTGACTGGCTCTGTGTAGGTCTTGAGAAGGGTGATCAGAAGTATGACCGTGCAAAGATGGAAGAACTTCAAAAGCAGGGCATGTATGTTTATATGATAGTTAAGGAAGATGGCGCTGCGAATCTTTATGTCTTCAGCGAGGGAATCACATTTCAGTGGACAAAGGATGGTTTCGTAAAAGAGGGTTATACAGGTACCGTTGATTACAGCGTTGACGGTAATACTATGACTTTCGGCGGCGGAGAAACTGAATCTATATTTTACTTTGAAAAGGTGAATAACATTCAGTCCGTAATAAACGGAAATGGAGATGTAGATCCGGGTGAAGACAGAAGTACATTCCCAACTCCAAGTTCGAACTGGCTTCAGGATGAACTGTTAAGTATTAAATTCTCATATCCCGATAATTTTGAACTTGATGACGAGGATATGAATGAAGACGGCTACGGTTACTATAATAAGTACTACGTCATCAGGGGTGAAAACGGAAAAGTTTATCAATCTATTAATGTTATTGTAATTGATAAGACCGGCGACTATACGGGTATCAGTGCAAGTATGATTGAAGAAATGTATACATCGGAAAAGGATGAAAACTGGGAATTCCTCGGTTTCAAGGATGGCAGTCTTCCGAATGTTACAGGAAATGTAAGGATAGCAGAAGCAATCTCCAGCGAGTTCTATGCACCATATGAATATTGTTACATATTTGAGGATGATACATACGTGTATGAGATTGTTCTGGGAGATGTGGATGAGCTGTCAACCTACAGACTCGGTTTTGAGGGAAAGGTTACTAAAAACTAGTTGAAATTATTACTAAAAATAATGTACGGGCAGGTTTATCCTGCCCGATTTCGTGTGAAAGCAATAATCGCGGGATATTATGAAATGATTTACGGGAGAAAGCATATATGTATATGGAGGAAAAAGATACCATTGCTGCCATAGCGACGGGAATGGGGAACTCCGGAATCGGTATTATCAGAATAAGTGGAACGGATGCCATAGGTGTAGCCGATCGGGTATTTCGCGGTAAGAAAAAGGCATCTGCGATGGAGACCTATACTGCGGCCTTCGGGCATGTAGTGGATGAAAATGAAAATGTAATTGATGAGACCATCATGCTTGTCATGAGAGGGCCGCATACCTATACTACAGAGGATACAGTAGAACTGGATTGCCACGGCGGCTCATTTGTATTAAAAAGAGTACTTGAGAGAGTGCTGGCTGCCGGGGCGAGAACTGCAAGACCCGGTGAGTTCACTGAAAGGGCCTATCTTGGCGGAAGGATTGACATGACAGAGGCTGAGGCGGTGATGGATGTCATAAATGCCGGAAGTGATATGGCATTAAAAAGTTCCATGGGACAGCTTCGGGGTGACCTTCGTGATAAGATAAATGAGCTTCGCGAGTGTATCATTTATGACACGGCCTACATCGAGTCGGCAATAGATGATCCGGAGAATTACAGTCTGGATGGTTTTGGAGACAGGCTTCGTGAGCATGTTGATAACTGTATAAAAAATGTTGATAACATGATGATAACATGTGAAAACGGAAGGCTCATCAAAGAGGGCATCAGGACTGCGATAGTCGGAAGACCTAACGTAGGAAAGTCATCCATACTCAATATGATACTCGGTGAAAACCGCGCTATTGTTACAGATATTGAAGGTACAACGAGAGATACTCTTGAAGAAACCGTAAATATCAACGGCATTGTTCTTCGACTTATCGATACTGCGGGTATCAGAGACACTGTTGATATCGTGGAAAGGATGGGTGTTGATAAAGCTAAGGAAATGATCACTGACGCGGACCTTGTACTCTTCATCGCAGACGGGGCAAGTGTTGTTACGGAAGATGACATTTCCATAATAAATGCGCTTTCGGGCAAGAAGATCATAGCTCTCGTGAATAAGCAGGACCTTCCGACAATGATAGACATGGATGAGCTGACTGCTGCTCTGGGAGAAGTCGGATGTAAAGATATACTTCGTATTTCCGCGGCCGAGAGCACAGGCAAAGATGAGCTCTATAATATGATCAGAGATATGTTCTTCAGCGGTGACATAGGATATAATGATCAGATAATTATTACAAATGAAAGGCATAAGGAAGCTCTGGCGCTGGCAAGGGAAAGCCTTTCAAGGGTTATAGAAAGTATAGATGCCGGAATGGGAGAGGATTTCTATACTATAGATATGATGGGTGCCTACGAGGCTCTTGGAAAGATTATCGGAGAGACGCTTGAGGACGATCTTGCAGACAAAATATTCAGAGAATTCTGTATGGGTAAATAACCTGAATAAATGAAATCTGTATATATGTTATTTGAGAAAAGGAAAAGAGAATGGCAAAAGTAGAAGAAAGTTATGATGTTGTCGTAGTCGGTGCGGGACATGCAGGCTGCGAGGCGGCGCTTGCTGCTGCCAGGATGGGATTTGAAACCATTCTTTTCACCGTCAGTATGGACAGTGTGGCGCTTATGCCCTGTAACCCGAATATCGGCGGCAGCTCCAAGGGACATCTCGTTAGAGAGATAGATGCCCTGGGCGGAGAGATGGGAAAGAACATTGATAAGACCTTTATTCAGTCCAAGATGCTGAATGTATCCAAAGGTCCTGCCGTACATTCGCTTCGTGCCCAGGCTGACAAGGTTGAATATACCAAAGAAATGAGGCTTACTCTTCAGGAGGAGCCGAAGCTTACTCTGAGGCAGCAGGAGGTTTCCGAACTTATAGTGGAATATACTTCCTCCGGGATGAAAAAGAAGGTCACGGGAATCGTTACATGTTCGGGTGCCATATATCATGCCAGGGCTGTAATCCTCTGTACGGGCGTATATCTAAAGGCAAGATGCATCTATGGAGATACCATTCAGGAGACCGGACCGAACGGGCTTATGGCGGCAAATCATTTGTCAGATTCAATGAGGACTGCCGGTATAGGTATCAGACGTTTTAAGACCGGAACCCCTCCGAGAATAGATAAAAAATCGGTTGATTTCTCGAAGATGCAGGAGCAGAAGGGCGACGAGAGAATAGTTCCTTTTTCATTTGAAAACTGTGAAGAAGATATAAGAAGAGAACAGATTTCCTGCTGGCTGACATATACAAATGAAACGACTCACGAGATTATCCGAGAGAATATAGACCGTTCACCGCTTTATTCCGGTGTTATTGAGGGTGTGGGGCCGAGATACTGTCCATCCATAGAGGATAAGATCATGAAGTTCCCGGATAAGGACAGACACCAGCTTTTCCTTGAGCCGGAGGGTGAATATACAAATGAAATGTATCTCGACGGCATGCCTTCATCAATGCCTGAGGATGTGCAGTACCGGATGGTTCATACGGTTCCGGGACTTGAAAATGCCAAGATTGTAAGAAATGCGTATGCAATCGAGTATGATTGTATATCGGCAACCTGCCTTAAGCCGACTTTGGAGTTTGACGATGTTGAATATCTTTATAGTGCGGGACAGATAAACGGCAGCAGTGGCTACGAGGAAGCGGCAGCACAGGGTCTTATGGCAGGAATAAATGCTGCCAGAAAGCTTCAGGGTAAGCCGCCGGTCATACTGGCCAGGTCTGATGCATATATTGGAGTTCTTATTGATGATCTTGTAACAAAGGAAACGAAAGAACCGTACAGAATGATGACCAGCAGGGCGGAATACAGGCTTCTGCTCCGTCAGGACAATGCAGATCTGAGACTTACCGATATAGGGCATGATATAGGCCTTATAAGTGACGAAAGATATGCAGCATTTGAAAAAAAGAGAAAAACTATCGAAGATGAGATAGAAAGAATGCGTAATACATTTGCAGGAGCAAATGAAGAAGTAAATGAACTGCTGAAGCAATATGGCAGCACACCGATAACATCGGGAATTACATTTGAATCTCTGATAAGACGTCCGGAGCTTTCCTATGAGGTTTTGGCTCCTATAGATAAAGAAAGACCTGAAGGACTTTTGAATCCGGAAAATTCCGGAAGAACGAGAGAGATAATCGAGCAGATCAATATCTCAATCAAATATGAAGGTTACATCAAGCGACAGAAGGATCAGGTACAGCAGTTCCTTCGGATGGAAGAAAAGAAGATTCCTGATGATATTGATTATTCACTTGTAAAAAATCTGAGGAAGGAAGCAAGGCAGAAATTAGAGGCAGTCAGACCTGCTTCACTGGGCCAGGCCTCCCGAATTTCCGGAGTGTCACCTGCAGATGTTTCAATGCTGATGATTTACCTGAAGAAGTAAATAATAATGATACTATGTTAATTAACAAGGTTCTCCACTCTTTTTGAGTGGGGAATTTTTTTTGTGATAGGACACTTCATTTTTTTCTGCATTGCAATGTTGATAACTCAAAAAGTTATCAACATTGGGTTGATAAGTCTGTTGAAAAATGGCACAAGATGGGGTGGTTTTTGAAAAATATTACAAAAACTATACAAAATTTTGTGTAAAGTATAGGTTTTGCTATCTTTTTACATGATTATGGAGTAGAATATTAAGGATTATACAGAGATTTTGCGTGAAAGGGTTCAAAGTGGAGTATATAGTACTAGACCTTGAGTGGAATCAGAGCCCCAATGGCAAGCAGGGTGAGCACCCCAGAATGCCATTTGAGATCATTGAGATTGGCGCTGTAAAGCTTGATGAGAAGATGAATAAGGTTGATGAGTTCGGAGCACTTATCAAACCGAAGTTATACAAAAAACTTCATAAACAGATTCGGAACATGCTTTCCTATGATGAAAAGGTTTTGGATGAGAAGGGAAGGTCTTTTCCTGTTGTCTGTAAAGAGTTTATAGAGTGGTGCGGGGATGATTATGCATTCTGTACCTGGGGACCTTCAGATCTTTATTTCCTTCAGGAGAATATGGCATTTTATAATATGAAGAAACTGCCGTTTCCTCTTAAGTTCTATAATGTTCAGCAGATATATGCGGATGAATTTATAGAGGATAAAGTTGTATGCAAACTTGAAAAGGCAGTCGTGGATATGAATATTCCGGAAGATATTCCGTATCACGCTGCCATAAATGACGCAAGATATACTGCAAGGGTAATGGCTGTGAAGAAGTTCCCGAAGCTGGGAGACAGATACAGTATTGATACCTACAGGCATCCTGTTAAGAAGGATGAAGAAATTCTTTCATATCATGATGGTTATCTTGAGCAGATTTCCGGTGAATACGGCAGCAAGCAGGAAGCTATGGAGGACAAGGATATCACTACTATCCTCTGCTGCAAGTGCGGAAGAAAATGCACCAAGAAGATAAGATGGTTCCAGAGCGGACCGAATACAGAACTTGCTGTTGGAAAATGCTGGAAGCATGGATATATGCAGGGGCGGATCAAGTTTAAGTCCACAGGCGGCAGCGATGACAATGTCTATGTCATTAAGAAAGTTACCAAAACAAATAAGGCCGGACTTATGGAAGTCGGCCTTAAACAGGAAATGATCCGTGAGAAGAGACGTGAGAAACGTCAGTCAAGTGATGACAAGTGATCGTCCGGTCATCGGAGGGGAGATTTTTTGATATCCCCGGCTTTTCTTGGATATTTTTTCGGTGATGCGGTTTCCTTACGGACCACGATCCAGCTTCTTTCAATATCGGAATCCGGCAAAGTGAATCTGTCAGTGCGGATGTACTTTCCGCCGAGCTTTGTGATGGCAGCTTTAGCATCCTTCAGTTCGGTATCAATGTCAGTTGCTTTATAAGGTATGTAATATCCACCGGTTTTTGCAAATGGAAGGCTGTATTCCGATAGCGCCGAAAGGTTGGCTACAGCCCTGGATGTTACTATATCAAACTGTCCTCTGAGAGGCATGTTTACGGATATTCCTTTGTCGTGAGCGGCTTCTTCGGCTCTTCCGTGTATAGCGGTTATAGAGGTCAAACCGAGAGTGTCGATTACTTCTTCGAGGAAATGTACTCTTTTCATAAGAGAATCAAGGAGTACGATTTCAAGAGACGGAAATGCAATCTTAAGGGGGATTCCGGGAAATCCGGCACCTGTTCCGACGTCGATGAGGCGTCCGCCTGAAGCCATACATTTGTTAAATTCAGGAATATTGACAATTGCAAGGCTGTCGACGAAGTGTTTCATGATAACTTCATCTTTTTCTGTGATGGCAGTTAAATTCATGACTTTATTTTTTTCAATAATTAGTTCATAATATGCATTGAACTGATTAAGCTGGGAATCATCCAGCGATACATTTAGCTTTGAAGCGAGTTTTTTGAGTTTTTCCATATTCGTTTCCTATTATTAGATTATTTAGTATCCGATCTGTACGTTTCATTGGATTATAACAGTAAATTTACATATTATAAAGAGGAAAGAGGTTAGAAAGGTGAAGACTGTTAGAAAAGTTGGTTTCATGATGGCGGGAATATTATTTGTCGTTTCATTTGCAATGATTTTTGTTGCACTCTCGACAGGACTTATTCCGCTGAAGTACTGTATTGCACTTATGATCATACTCGGAATCATACCGCCACTGGTGGTCTTCATGCAGGCAAACAAGAAAACTGGAATTCTGGGAAGCGGAATAGCTTTTCTTCTTACTATCGCTCTTCTCCTCGGAACTTATTATATACATAGAGCCAACAAGACACTCGAAGAGGTTGCAGGATCTAAAGTAGAGGTCAGTGTTGTTAATGTTTATGCAGGGGCAAATGATATGACCAGCTCTATCAAGGAAGCTGTAGATAAGGCATATCGCTTCGGCTATATCAAGGAAGGTGAGAACGGGCTTGCCGGACAGACGATTAATGATATCAATAACAGCTACAATATAAATATAAACACAGTTGAATTCGATTCTGTTTTCGATATGGCGGAAGCCTTTGATGACGGTGATATCCAGGCGATGATAACCGGTTCCGCTTACCTTGCACTTCTGGATGATGAACCGGAATATGCAGGATATAAGGATAAGCTCAAGATTCTTATGGCAAATGAAATTGAGACAGCTGTAGGCGAAGGCTCAGTTATAGAGTCTGCAGGAATCGATAAAGATCATTTTATAGTATTCATAAGCGGTATCGATACAGAAGGAAAAGTCAGCACAACGAGCCGAAGTGATGTTAACATCCTCGCGGTCGTAAACAATATTACCAAGACTGTACTTCTTATCTCTACACCGAGAGATTTCTATGTGCCGCTTTCCGTATCAAATGGAAAGAAGGACAAACTTACACATGCAGGTGTTCACGGAATCGATTGTTCGATGGATACTCTGGCTATGCTTTATAATGAAGAAGTAAGCTACTATGCAAAGATGAACTTTACCGGGTTCAAGAATGTTATCGATGCACTTGGCGGAATTGATGTTGAGTCACCGGCTGCATTCTATTCACTTGGAAATGAATATCATTTTGATGAGGGAATGAATCATCTCGATGGTGGTGCCGCACTTGCATTTGCGCGTGAAAGAGGAAATGTATCAGGTGGAGACAGAGGCCGTGGACGTGATCAGATGCTTATAATCGACGCAGTGCTTCACAAGATGATGTCCAAGGAAATGCTCCTTAATTATGAGAATATAATGAAGAGTGTTGAAGGCAGTGTTGAAACCAGCATGGACAAGGAAGAAATTGCATACCTTGTTCAGTGTCAGCTTGACAGCTCCAGTGAATGGACAATACTTAAGTACAGAGTAAACGGATCCGATTCCGAAAACTTCTGTTATACAACCGGAAATGATATGTTACTCTATGTCATGGAACCGGACGCAGATACAGTTGATTTCGGAAAAGATCTTATCGATAAAGTAATACAGGGACAGGAAGTAACACAGAACAGCATCGATATATTTATGATGGATCATAATTATTAGTATAACTGTTCAGACGTGAATATATTTTTTCGTCGATCACATGCAGCGCATTTTCGGAACAGGAAATGCGTGGGTTATGCGGATTTTAGCAGGAAAGGATAAAATATGGATAAACCGATTTTAGTTGTTATGGCTGCAGGTATGGGCAGTCGCTTCGGAGGATTGAAGCAGATTGCTGATGCGGATGGCAAAGGACATGCTCTTATTGATTATGCCGTGGCAGATGCACTTCGTGCAGGTTTCGGTGAAGTAGTATTTATCATAAGAAAAGACATTTCCGATGATTTTATCGAAAGCGTCGGAAAACGTATACAGGATGTAACCAAAGTTACTTACGTATATCAGGATCTTTCGATGATTCCTGATGGCGAAGAGATTCCTGAAGGAAGAGTTAAGCCATGGGGAACTACACATGCTATATGGTGCGCAAGGGAAGTCCTGAAGGGAAGGCAGTTCCTTACAGTAAATGCGGATGACTTCTATGGCGAAGGCGCATACAGGGTTGCATCAGACTTCTTCAGCAGAGAAACTGATGCTGATGTATTTGCAAATATTGGCTATGAAGTTGTAGGTACTCTTTCGGATAAGGGAACAGTTTCAAGAGGAATCTGTAAGGTTAAGGACGGAAATCTTGTCCGTATAGATGAGAGAAAGAAGATCAAGCTGGAAAATGGCAAGGGATTCTATACACTTGATGATGGAGCAACATTTACAGAGATATCTGCCGACGCAGTAGCATCCATGAACATGTGGGCATTTAATGCCGGTTTCATAGATGATATCAGCGAAAGCTTTGAGCAGAGACTAAGAGACGGAATCAAGGCAAAACCGCTTACATTTGAAGAAACACTTTCTGAAGCGGTTCAGAATATGATGGAGAGAGATGCTGCCTCTGTCAGAGTACTTCCTACTGATGAAGAATGGATGGGAATGACTTATCAGGAGGATATGCCGCTGGTAAGAGCACATCTTCTGAAACTTATCGATGCGGGAGCATATCCTGAATTTGATTCATAAAGGGAGGATTACAAAATGCCGTTTATTAATTCAAAAGTGACAGTTAAACTCAGTGATGAGAAGAAAGAGGTTCTCAAGTCTGAGCTTGGAAAAGCAGCCGGAATCATAGGCAAGCCGGAGAGTTTCCTTATGGTGGGATTCGAGGATGAATATTGCCTTTATTTTGCAGGTGAAAAGCTTGATAAGGGTGCTTTTGTATCGGTGGATCTGCTTGGCTCGCCAAATTCGGAAGCCTTTGAGAGAATGACCGCAAAGATATGCGAGGTTTATGAAAGAGAACTTGGCATCCCCGGAAACCATATTTATGTTGAATATCAGACGACGCATGACTGGGGATGGAACGGAAGGAATTTCTAGAATATATGAATGAAAAGGGACGATAAATCCGATCGTTCCTTTTTGCGCGTTTTGATTACTGCAGAATCCGTTGTGTAATTCACAGGGATATGGCAGATAAGGACATGGTAGGATAGGAATATGGTAGGGTGAATGAAACCGGTTAGAGAAATCCTGACATTTGTAATAGTGACGATATTCTTTGTTTTTGCCCTTTTATTGGCGGCCATTATTCCGAGGGATGCGATTAAAGAGCATATGCTTGAGTCGGCAGAGTACCTTTGCGAGAAGGAAGTATTCTACAATGTCAGCGAAACCGACTTTTCAAGCAGGATTGACCGGTATGCCGATTCCATACTGCTTGGGATCGCATGGCAGTATGATTCGCAGAATCCGCTCTCTTCTGTCATGAATTCTGCCTATTATCATAATGATAAAAATAATGAAAATGAGAATCTTCTGGAAGCGGTGCAGTATGATAAGTCTTCAAATCTGCAGTATTTAAGATATTGGCACGGCTCGATAGCAGTCGTAAGACCATTGCTTGTTTTTATGCCGGTCAAAGGCATTTACATTTTAAATGGAATTGTTTTATTTCTTCTGACTTGTTTACTTGGGGCAATGCTCTTAAAGAAGAAGTATTACATACCGCTGGTCGGACTTATCATCGGTTTAGTCATTAATTCTGTATGGTATGTGCCGTTTTCGCTTGAATATTCCTGGACATTCCTGCTTATGATACTGTTCGGGATAACAGTAACATTACTTGCAGAAAAAGGGAAAAGAGAATGGTACGGCGCGGCATTTCTATGCTTTGGAATGGTGACCTGTTTCTTCGATTTTCTTACGACGGAAACAATTACACTTACAGTGCCTGCGCTTCTGCTTTTCTGTATAGAAACAAAAGAAAATGAGGATTTCAAAATAAAAAGATTTGTCAGGATCCCCATCGCCTGGGGAATCGGTTATGTATCAACCTGGCTTACCAAGTGGCTTCTTGCGTCAATTGTACTTCATGAAAATGTAATGCCTTATGTTACGGGGCATGTTTCCGAAAGAATCGGTGGTAATGAATTTGTAAATCCTGGTTTTGCAGATTATATTCTTGGGGCGCTGGGAAGAAATCTCCGATGTCTTCTGCCGTTTAATTATGGGGCAGCAGGCGTGATTATCGGAGTGGCGATCATAATACTCTACATTTATCTGGCATATGTTTATCGCGGAAAGAATATAGACAAGAGTAAGGCTGCATTATATCTATGTGCCGCCGCGGTTCCATATATCAGATTTATAGTATTACATAACCACTCTTATCTGCATTATTTCTTTACATACAGAGCGCAGTTGGGTATGGTATTTGCAATGACACTTCTTCTGCTGGATGGATTAAAGGTTTGGGAGTCTTTGGGAAATGTTCGAAGGCACGGAAAAAAAGCAAATTTATGAATTGACGATTCTGATGCCATGCAGAAATGAAGAGAGGGCTGTTGTTTCCTGTGTTGAAAGAGCAGCTGATTATCTTAAGAAAAGAGGAATACGGGGAGAAATCCTTGTGGTTGATAACGGGTCTACGGACAGGTCGGCCGAACTTGCAGTAAGCCACGGGGCGAGAGTGGTACACGTAAGAAAACCGGGCTATGGAAGGGCGCTGCGTGGGGGGATGAAAGCCGCCCGTGGGCGGGTGATCGTCATGGCTGACTGTGATACTACTTATGACTTTTATGAGACTGATAAACTGTATGGTCCCCTTGCAAAGGGAAGTTATGATTTAATGATCGGGGACCGATTCTCGGGCGGAATCGAGAGAGGTGCGATGCCCATCAGCCATAGGATAGGAGGTAAGTTCCTATCCTGGCTGGCAAGGAAAAGATTTAGAACGAAGATAAGGGATTTCCATTGTGGATTTCGTGGAATAACGAAGGAAGCTTGGGAAAGAATTAATATAGATTTAACTGCTGCAGGTATGGAATTTGCTACTGAAATGATAGCAGTTGCAGCGCGGGATAATTTAAGGATAGGACAGACTCCTGTAAGGCTTAAGAGGTGCCGGGTCAGGAGACGTTCAAAACTTAGGATAGTAAGGGATGGTTTCAGACATCTCAGGTATATATTGAAATAAATTTCTGAAAATGTGGGTTTAATAAAAGGAGTTACAAAGGTGGAAGGGAAAAGAAATATCCGTATCAGGAAGAAAAGGTTTCTGGCATGGTTTCTTGCTGTTCTGATGATGATCAGTATCATGCCATTAAATGTTTATGCGGAAAATGTAAGTTTTGGTGATATAAGTTCTTCGACAAATCTTGACAGCTACATAGGGAAAGAATTCTATCCCGGGGATACTTTATCCTGGAATCAGATAAATGAAAGTGAAGGATACTGCAATAATGATTATGCTTCGATTATTTTTAATTACAATTCCACCGAAGTTGCATATTCCGGATTGAATGGATCGGGCGATTCTACAAAGGCCGGTGATGTAATCACTTATTCATACACATTTCCGGCTTCATCAGGTATTGATACAAGCGGGTTGAATCTGACTGATGCCGAAAAGAATGTCGCGTGCTGGGTCATGTCGTCGGCTGATGATTCCTGGTACATTTCTCCATATTCCAGTTCAGGCGCAAGTATTGTATATTTGAATTTTACTCCTAAATATGCAATAACCTGGAAAGACGGAGATGGTAAAATATTAAAGACAGATATAATGAGTCCGGGTGAAACTCCGTCCTATAGCGGAAACACACCTACCAAAAATGCAACACAGGGTGAATCATACACTTTCAATAATACCTGGAGTCCGGCAATTACTGAGGTTAAGGGGAGTGCTACATATACTGCCCAGTTTAATTCAACAGCCCAAAAGTATAAAGTCAAGTTTGTAGATGAAGATGGTACTACCGTACTTAAAGATGAGAAAGAGTATGTATATGGAACTGCTGTGGACGATATAGAAAAGCCGAACGATCCGACCAAGGCTGATACTGTATCGGATACATATACATTTGCCGGCTGGGATCCGGCTTTGGGACCCGTTACGGGAGATGTAACATATACTGCAAAATATAGTTCTGCAAAGAAGAAATATAATATTAAGTTTGTGGACGAGGACGGGACTACAGTACTTAAAGCGGCGACAGAGTATGAATATGGTACTTCGGCGAATGACATAGTAAAACCGACAGACCCGACGAAGGCGCCTACGGATAAGTATACATATACATTTGCAGGCTGGACTCCTGCGATAGCTGATGTAACCGGAAATGCGGTGTACAAAGCAACTTACTCTTCTACTGTAAATAAGTATAAGGTTAAGTTCGTTGATGAGGATGGAAGGACTATACTTAAAGAAGAAAAAGAGTACGATTATGATACTGCGGCGGCAGATATAGAGAAGCCGGCAGACCCTACCAAGGCTGCAACAGTATCGGATACATATACATTTGCCGGCTGGAATCCTGCTATAGGAGATGTTAAAGGTGATGTGACATATGTAGCCACTTACTCATCCACAAAGAATAAATACACCGTTAAGTTCGTCGATTAGGATGGAACCAAGGTGCTTAAGGAAGGTGTTGCCTACGATTACGGTACGCCTGCGGCAGATATAGTTAAACCTGCGGATCCTACAAAGGCGGCAACGAAAGAATTTACTTATACATTTGCCGGCTGGGAACCTGCTATAGGAGATGTTACGGGTGATGTAACATATAAAGCAACCTATCTGGCAACCAGAAATAAATATTCGGTAAAATTTGTTGATGAGGATGGTACTACTATTCTTAAAGCACCTAAGGAGTATGAGTACGGAACTGCAGCGGCAAATATAGAGAAGCCTGCAGATCCGACTAAGGCAGCAACTGCAGAATTTACATATACATTTGCAGGATGGAGTCCTGTCATTGAAGATGTAACGGAAGATGCAGTATATACGGCAACCTATACACCTGCAAAGAATAAGTATAAAGTAAAATTTGTTGATGAGGATGGTACTACTGTACTTAAGCCTGAGACAGAGTATGAATATGGAACGACCGCAGCGGATATAGTGAAGCCTGCAGATCCTGTAAAGGCAGCAACTGAAGAGTTTACATATACATTTGCGGGATGGAGCCCTGCCATTGAAGATGTAACGAATGACGCAGTATATACGGCAACATATACATCAACAAAAAATAAATATAAGGTTAAGTTCGTAGATGAAGACGGAACCACAGTACTTAAGGCTGAGACGGAATATGAGTACGGAACCTTAGCGGCAGATATCGTGAAACCTGCAGATCCGACCAAAGCAGCAACACCGGAGTTTACATATACGTTTTTAGGCTGGAGTCCGGCAGTAGCGGACGTCACGAAAGATGCGGTTTACAAGGCGGTGTATGGGTCGGTTACAAATAAGTATAAGGTTAAGTTTGTAGATGAAGACGGAACTACCGTGCTTAAGGCGGAGACAGAATATGATTACGGAACCTTAGCGGCAGATATCGTGAAACCTGCAGATCCGACCAAAGCAGCAACACCGGAGTTTACATATACATTTGCAGGATGGAGTCCGGCAGTCGATACAGTGACGGGAAATGTGACATACACGGCAATATATTCGGCGGTAAAGAATAAGTACAAGGTTAAGTTCGTAGATGAAAACGGAACTACTGTACTTAAAGATGAGACAGAGTATGAATACGGAACAGCCGCAGCAGATATAGAGAAGCCTGCAGATCCTACAAAGGCCGCAACAGCAGAATTTACATATACATTTGCGGGCTGGAGTCCTGCACTGGCTGAAGTTACAGGTGATGCGGTATATACAGCAACCTATACACCGGTAAAGAATAAGTACAAGGTTAAGTTTGTAGATGAAGACGGAACCACTGTACTTAAGGCTGAGGCGGAATATGAGTATGGAACTTTAGCGGCAGATATAGAGAAGCCTGTAGATCCAACCAAAACAGCAACAGCAGAATTTACATATACATTTGCAGGCTGGAGTCCTGCCATTGAAGATGTAACAGAAAATGCCGTTTATAAGGCAACCTATAGATCGACCAGGAATAAGTACAAGGTCAAATTCGTCGATGAAGATGGAACTACCGTACTTAAGGAAGAAAAGGAATATGTGTACGGGACTGCTTATGCTGATATAGATAAACCGGCAGATCCTACTAAAGCCAAGACGGATGAATATACATATACATTTACAGGATGGACTCCTGCAGCCGGACCGGTAACGGGAAATGTGGTTTACAAGGCAGTGTATTCATCTGTAAAGAATAAATATAAGGTTAAGTTCGTCGATGAGGATGAAACTACAGTACTTAAGGCTGAGAAGGAGTATGAATACGGAACAGCAGCGGCAGATATAGAGAAGCCGGCAAATCCGACCAAGGCTGCAACTGCTGAAAATACCTATGTTTTTGCGGGATGGAGTCCTGCCATAGTGAACGTTACAGGTGATGCCGTTTATAAGGCAACCTATACACCTACAAAGAATAAGTACAGTGTGAAGTTTGTTGACGAGGACGGAGTAACTGTACTTAAGGCGGCTAAGGATTATGAGTACGGAACAGCAGCGGCAGATATAGAAAAGCCGGTTAACCCTACTAAGGCTGCAACAGCAGAATTCACATATACATTTGCAGGATGGAGTCCGGCAGTTGAAGAAGTAACATGTGATGCGATATACATGGCAACATACTCGGCAGTAAAGAATAAGTACAAGGTTAAGTTTGTAGACGAAGACGGAACTACAGTACTTAAAGCAGAGAAAGAGTATGAGTACGGAACAGCTGCAGCAGATATAGAGAAGCCAAATGACCCTACAAAGGCAGCAACAAAAGAATATACATATACATTTGCAGGCTGGAGCCCTTCAGTTGATACAGTAACCAAAGATGTAACATACACAGCAACATACTCGGCAGTAAAGAATAAGTACAAGGTTAAGTTCGTTGATGAAGATGGAACTACAGTGCTTAAGGCCGAGAAGGAGT
This sequence comes from Eubacterium sp., assembly GCA_017477505.1. Classification (GTDB taxonomy): domain Bacteria; phylum Bacillota; class Clostridia; order Lachnospirales; family Lachnospiraceae; genus Eubacterium_Q. The sequence continues at coordinate 157,885 of JAFUVQ010000013.1, read as the reverse complement.
ATGAATACGGAACTGTAGCGGCAGATATAGAGAAGCCGGCAAATCCGACCAAGGCTGCAACCGCTGAAAACACCTATGTTTTTGCAGGATGGAGTCCCGCTATAGTAAACGTAACAGGTGATGCTGTTTATAAGGCAACCTACACACCTTCAAAGAATAAATACAGTGTGAAGTTTGTTGATGAGGACGGAGTAAGTGTACTTAAGGCGGCTAAGGAATATGATTACGGAACCGCAGCGGCAGATATAGAAAAGCCGGTTAACCCTACTAAGGCCGCAACAGCAGAATTCACATATACATTTGCCGGATGGAGTCCGGCAGTTGAAGAAGTAACATGTGATGCAATATACATGGCAACATACTCGGCGGTAAAGAATAAGTACAAGGTCAAGTTCGTCGATGAAGATGGAACTACAGTACTTAAAGATGAGACAGAGTATGAATACGGCACAGCAGCTTCGGATATAGTGGAGCCTGATGTTCCATCCAAGGCAGGAACTGATGAATGGTCATATGTTTTTGATGGCTGGAGTCCTGCTTTAGCCGAAGTTACAGGCGATGCAGTATATACAGCAACCTACTCACCGGTAAAGAACAAGTACAAATTGAGCTTCGACCTCAATGGTGGTACACTGGATGGTAAGACAGGTATTATAGTGATTGAGGCAGAGGCAGGAACAGAGATAATTATTCCACTGGCTCCAACAAGAGAGGGATATAAATTTAAATTCTGGAAGGGTTCAGAATACTATCCGGGAGATAAATATCTGGTTGAAGGCGACCATACATTTATAGCAGAATGGGAAGGAGTAAAGACGGACGAACCTAAGAAGGAAGAACCTAAAAAAGAGGTTAAGAAGACTAAGGTTACCGGAGATAGTACAAACATTATTATTCTGTTTACTCTGCTGATCATTTCGTTCCTTGGAATTATACTTATTATCCGAAAGAAAGAAAACTCATAATCCAATAAACATAAGGAGCGTGGAAAGGTTTTCATGCTCCTTTTACTTATATAATATGAGAAAACTGCGTTTCCTATTATATAAAAGGGATGCGCACTCGCGTGCAATATGATTTATTTAAAGGAGGCAAGCATTGGTTTCTAAAGAAGAGATTATCAGAAACGGAATAATGAAAGGCACTGCAGAATCGGATAGTACTTCGAGACTCAGGGAACTGTACAGAAAATGCAAGATGGGTAAAGAGATTACTATCGCATTTATAGGAGGATCTATTACTGCCGGCTGTCATGCAGAGCCGAAGGAAACCGCGTGCTTCGCAGCCAGAGTAGTTGCCTGGTGGAAAGAGAGATTTCCAACAGCTAATATTAATTATATAAATGCAGGTATAGGGGCTACAGATTCCTGGCTGGGAGTTCACAGAGTGAGACGTGAAGTGATGGTTTATAACCCTGATCTGGTCTTTGTTGAGTTTTCGGTTAATGATGAACACCCATGGAATGAAGAAACCTATGACAGTCTGATAAAGGTACTTATGGGATCCGAAAGCAAACCTGCGGTAATACCGGTTATGCTCGCACATAAATCGGGAAGTTTTGCCGATAAACATTTGAAATCCATAAAGAAATATCAACTACCGGCTATCTGCTACAGTAATCTTCTCGCAGGTGGTTTTGTGGATTGGGACGAGGTTGGAAGTGAAGACGAAGTCCATCCGAAGACAGAAGGGCATGAATTGATCGCGGAGCTGATTACTACTTTTTTGAATGACGAGTATATTAATCTGTTACCGCAGAATCCGACAGAGAGTCCTGTACATGATACGACAGAGGACTGGGCAGAGAATCTGACGGAGGACCGGGCAGAGAATCTGACGGAGGACCGGGCACAGAACCGGGCAGAGGACCGGGATATAACTCCGGCTAAATATTCGGATTCGGATATAATATACAGTGATGAATTGGAACCATACATTTGTGACGGTTTTGAAGCAGCTGATGTGACGGAGTGGCTTAGCCGGAACAGGGGATGGCGAACGGACTCTGCCGGAACTATCAGCTTCAGGATAAAGTCCAGGGAGATTGGTATTATATGGTTACAGAAAAAATTTGACCGGGAAGGTTATGCCGATTATGAATTGATTATAGATGATGAAAAATGCGGACTGCTTAAAGGTAGTGATCCGGAATCCTGGGGGGATCACCTGGAGTATTTGGCTGAGTTCTTCGATGGCGAGGCAACGGAGCATACAGTAATACTCCGACCGGACAGTTCCGGGAATAAAGAATCATCAGAATCCGGTGGCTGTTTTGAGATTCTTGGGATAGCGGTTACCGGCTGATTGAGTGGAAGAATTACAGACTATATTAATTGTAAAGAGAATGATAAATGAACGATAATAGTAAAAGTAGATTTGGACCGGTTCTGATCATTATTGCCGGAATATTCTGGGGAAGTATGGGTATTTTTGTAAGAAGACTTGGGATCTATGGTTTCAATTCAATTCAGATTGTATGTATAAGGTTGACGCTGGCGGCACTTGTTTTTTCACTGATACTTTTAATTAAAGATAAAAGTGGGTTTAGGATTTCACCGAAAGATATACTGCTGTTTCTCGGTTTGGGATTCGGAAGTATTCTCTTTTTTACAGTCTGTTACTTTACAGCTATTACACTGATGTCGCTTTCGACGGCGGCAATTCTTCTGTATACTTCTCCTGTATGGATAATGCTGATGTCGGTTTTGTTCTTTCATGAGAAACTTGATAGAAGAAAAGTGATAGCGCTTATCCTTGCTTTTGGAGGTTGTGTACTTGTTTCTGGAATCAGCGGTGAGAAAATGCCTTTAATGGGAATTCTTGTAGGACTCGGGTCCGGTATAGGATACGGGTTATATAGTATTCTCGGAACTATAGCACTTAGAAAATATTCACCATATACAGTTACAACATATACTTTTATTACAGCAGCAATCGGATCGTGGGTGATCTGCAGGCCGGTGGATATGATATCCAGGTTTTCGAAAGCAGCTAATCCTGGTATGCTGATATTGTTCTCTGTATTAACTGCATTAGTTACGGCGGTAATACCATTTCTTGCATACACCCTCGGACTTCGTACTGTGGAAGCCAGCAAGGCGGGAATCATTGCGACCATAGAGCCTATGGTTGCTACACTTATCGGAATCATAGTTTTCTCCGAGCCTCTGACATTATTATCAGGTATTGGAATACTCCTGATCCTATCAGCTGTAATAATTCTTAACCTAAAACATAAAGATAGAGGGGAGTGATCTCCCCTCTATTCATGCAATCATACCTGCGGTGCATCATTAGATTTATTTCTTGAATTCTGTTTCTGCTGCTGCCTTGCATTATAATCATCCTTTGCGGACTTAGCACGGGCAGCGCCCCATCTTTCAGTTCAGAAACAGCAAAGGCAACAGGTTGAAAAGATTCAGATATATATTCGAATGTATTGTATCAATGGTAAACGGAGTCTACGTGCTTCTGGTTCCGGAAATATCGGACAGGTGGTATATGCTCAGTTCCGGACTTTTCCTGATTCTGGATGCATTTATAGAGATAATTGCACTTCTCACTAATTTGAACCATTACCTTAAAAAGGATAAATAAAAGGAGAAATGTATGGGGTTATATGAATACGAAAAAAGGCATAACAGGATTCTTAGAAAGCTGGGGGCCGAATGTACTGTTCTTTTAAAAAAGGATGGCAGTTTTCCTATTGAAAAAGGAGCCGATATAGCTCTTTACGGAAGCGGCGCGCGTAATACGGTTAAGGGGGGAACCGGCTCCGGTGAAGTGAATTCCAGATTTTATGTCAGTATAGAGAAAGGACTAAAAAGAGCAGGATTCAATATAACTACAGAAAAGTGGCTTGATGAATATGACAGAATAAGAGAAAAGTCATATGATGAATTTATAAATTCTATAAAAAGGGAGGCCAAAGGGCAGCGTACACCGGCAGTATTTATCGGCATGGGGCGCGTTATGCCTGAACCGGAATACAGCCTTCCTATTGACGGTTCGGGGGATACCGCAATATATGTTCTGTCCAGGATATCCGGCGAAGGCAGTGACAGGGAAGTATCAAAGGGGGATATACTTCTTTCTGATACTGAACTTAGAGATATCCGTCTTTGCAATGAAAAATATAAGAACTTTATGTTAGTTCTAAATGTGGGCGGTGTCGTGGATATACATGAGCTGTCGGATATTAAGAATATACTTCTTTTGTCTCAGCTGGGTGTAAAGACCGGCGATACATTTGCAGATATAATCCTGGGAAGGAGTACGCCGTCTGGGAAGCTTGCAACTACATGGGCCTGCCGGGAAGATTATCAGAAGATCGGTGATTTCGGTGATAAGGATGATACAGATTACAGAGAAGGCATATACGTCGGTTACAGATATTTTGACAGCGTAAACAGGGCGGCTCTGTATCCTTTCGGATTCGGGCTTTCATACACAGAGTTTGATATAGAATATCTGGGAACATGGGTTAATGAAGACAAAGTAACGGTTAAGGCAAATGTATCGAACAAAGGCGCCTTTTCCGGTAAAGAAGTAGTTCAGGCTTATGTTTCCATTCCTGAAGGGAAGCTGGATGAACCCTATCAGGTTCTTGCAGGTTTCCAAAAGACCGGAGAGTTAAAACCGGGTGATAAGGAGATAGTGGAGATTTCATTTTCTCTTCGTGATATCGCTCCTTACAGTGAGGCTGATTCGGCATATATACTTGAAGCGGGAAAGTACTATATCAGACTGGGCAATTCCAGCAAAGATACCCGTATCGTTTCCGCTCTCAATCTGGACAGTGAAGTGATAGTTGAGAAAGTTCAGAGTGCGTTATCCGCTCCGGGATTTACAGACTGGAAACCGGAGGATGGCGTCGAAGCGGATGATGCTGCAGCAAACGATGCTGTGAAGGTGGGTGCTGCGGCAGAGGGCATAGAGACGGATGATGTGCTTACAAAGGATGCCTCCCGGGATCTTCCGTCTGTTATAGACATCATTAAAATTACAGCTGAAAATGTTCCGACAAAGGAAATATCCTATAAGCTTGAATATAATGATATAGATGATGATATCAGGTCCATGCCTATAGAGAAACTTATAAAGGCTTCTCTTGGTTCGTATAGTGAGAAGATGGGCGGTTTCGCCAGTATCATAGGAAATGCAGGGCAGACTGTTGCGGGAGCAGCGGGACAGACCTGTATGGAGCTTGGTGAGTACGGAATATCTTCGCTGGTTATGGCTGACGGACCGGCCGGCGTAAGGCTGACAAAGCATTTTGTTAAAGATGGTGAAATGGCACACGGGCTGGGCGATGCCGCCCTTCCGCAGTCTGTGCTTGTATTTCTTCCGAAACCTGCCAAAGTATTAATGAAGGTGGCTTCGTACAGACCGCCTAAAGGTGCAAAGATCAGGCACCAGTACGCGACGGCCATACCTATAGGCACAGCAATCGCTCAGTCCTTTGATATAGGTCTGGCTGAGACTCTGGGTGACATTGTCGGAGAAGAGATGGAGATGTTTGGAGTGCATCTCTGGCTTGCTCCTGCATTAAATATCCACAGAAGTATAAGATGCGGACGTAATTTCGAGTATTATTCTGAGGATCCCCTTGTAAGCGGGCTCATGTCAGCTGCTGTAACAAGAGGCGTTCAGCGGCATAAGAACTGCGGAACGACAATTAAGCATTTTGCAGGAAATAATCAGGAATATAACAGAACCCAAAACAGCAGTAACATGAGCGAAAGAGCATTCCGTGAGATATATCTTAAGGGTTTCAAAATATGTATCAGGGATTCACATCCCAAAGCAGTAATGACTTCATATAATCTTATAAATGGAGTGCATACATCGGAGTCAAGGGCACTTACTGAAGATGTTCTCAGATGTGAATGCGGCCACAAGGGACTCATAATGACTGACTGGGTTGTACAGGGCTTCGGTTCGGGAACAGATAATAAATATCCTGTTGCGACAGCGCCGAAGGTCATCATGGCAGGTGGTAATCTGTTTATGCCCGGAACCAAAGCCGATTATAATGATGTATTGAAAGCCTTCAAAGAAGGTTATGTTACAAAAGAGAGACTCTTTATAAATGTATGGTATTTAAAGAATTACCTCTAAAGATTTAGTACCTTTGTAGCAAGTTTTTCGCAAAAACGGGTGTCGTGCTCGACTAAGATCATGGTTGGTCTGTAGGTTTCAATGAGTTTTTCTATCTGCATACGGGAGAATACGTCTATATAATTCAGCGGTTCATCCCAGATGTAAAGATGAGCGGGAGTGAGCAGGCTTGCTGCGATGAGTACCTTCTTCTTCTGACCTTCGGAATAATCAACTATGTTTTTTTCAAACTGTTCACGACCGAAGTCGAGCTTGCGCAGAAGGGTGAGGAAGAGGCTGTAGTCCAGATTCATTGCAGCTGCATACTCTTTTAGTGTTCCCTTAAGACCGGATGTATTCTGGTTGATATATGAAATCCTGAGACCGCTTGCTGTCTCCAGATTACCGTTTGTTCTCAGGGCTGCCGAGGAATTGTCATTTACTCCTGCAGCCCTGAGAATCGCTTTTATGAGGCTTGATTTGCCGCATCCGTTTTTTCCTTTCAGGCATAGTATGTCTCCCTGCTCCAGCAAAAATGAAATATTCTCCACAACCGTTTTCTGCTTAAGCGCCGGGGATGATTCTTCTGTTGCCATTATGCCGTAGCCCACTGAATAATCTCTGCATTCCACGATATTTTTTTTATGATGCTTCAGCGGGTTCAGTTTAAGATCGTCTACTTTCTCGATGTCATTCAGCAGTCCCTCTTTTTCTTCAATTTCCCGTTCGATTCTTCTCTCGAAATTCTTCACTCTTGACTGCATCTTCTTTGTTTTTGAACCGATATACGAGCGGGTGGAAATATTTCGGTCAGTCTCTTTAATCGGATCGAACCCTATCTTTGTGCTTTCGCTTTTTTTCGCCCAGTTATCAGCGCGACGGGCTGACGTTGTAAGATGATTTATCTCTTTCTTATGCTTCTCATTTTCTGCCATGGCAAATGCATCAGCTTTTTCTTTATTTTCCCACCAGGTAGTGAAATTGCCGTTCATAACTTCGATGGATTCGCGGTTAAGAACCAGCATATGATCGGCAACGGCATCCAGAAGGTCTCTGTCATGAGAAACCAGTATGAAGCCTTTCTTCTCCTGAAGGTAATTCTTTATTATTTCCCTTCCGTCTTTATCCAGATGGTTTGTCGGTTCATCAATCAGAAGAAATTCATTTTCTCCTGAGAAGAGCACTGCCAGCATTGCTTTGGTCCGCTCGCCTTGGCTGAGGGTTTTTACCGGTCTGTAGAGAAGCTCCGGGTCAACGCCCATATTGTTCAGTTCACATATGATTCTCCAGTTTTCAGCCATGGGTTTCCATTCATAACATAGCTCATCAACGGTTTTTTCAAGATCGCTGTCATTTATCCTGTACGGAAAATAGTCGAAAATCTTATCTGTCGTTATACTTCCCGAATACTCCATTTTTCCGAGTAAAAGATTAAGAAATGTAGTTTTGCCTTTTCCGTTCCTCCCTATAAATCCTGTTTTCCAATCAGTGTCTATAGAAAAAGAAACATTTTCAAATACGTTATCTGAATTTCCTTCGTAACAGAAGGTAAGATTTGAAACCTGTAATAATGACATTAAATATCGCCTCCCTCATAAAACGCGTGAGTAGACGGACACGAGCTTCTGCCTAGTGGGATGAGTATCCTCGTGGCCTTCATGTGAGTCACGTACTACTCTAAGTCGTTTATCAAATATGTAAAAAAGCATCCTACGTATCGCGCGAGTGCGCATCCCCCGGAGGGTATATAATAGGAAACGCAGTTTCCTATTATATAAAAACAGCCGCAGGAGTATAATCCTGCGGCTGAAAGTGTCATTTACAAGACGTGTAATTTTAAAAAGTACACCAGTAAGTAACGATATAAAATGGGAACCACTATGAATTATTTCCTGCATACATACAGTTTCTGAACATAATGAACCTGCCGTAAATACCGAAAAAGTACCCGGCTAATGCACCGTAGTCAAAACTGTATTCATAAAATTATCTGCAAGAAATAGTTCTCATTGGTCTCCTCCTGTTTTCTCTAATCTTTATGTAGGATAACAGTTTGCCTAAAAATGTGCAAGAGGATTTTATAATTTTTTTTTCAATAAAATGCAGAGAATCAACGTAGGAAACGCACTCGATGATTCTCTTTTTTCTCATTTGCGTTGATGTAATCGCATCGACGCCTCTCTGAATATCTGAAACGCCTCCTGCAGAAACACTAGGAATGTAAAAGAGTCTTTTTTCAGCTGGCTTCCCATCAATATCAGCACCTACAGAAGTTACATAAGAACTGCTTTTGTTCCAGTAGTAAAGAACGCCGGATTCATCTGTTGAAAAAGCATCAAGTAAGGTTCCTGCTTTCACATCAAACTTATCGTTTATATTATACTGAAACAGTTTTTTAGAAGGTGGAATATCGTTTGAATTATAACCACTTGAGTTGCAAACATATGAATTAGCTAAACTCACACCATTTTAATTGTTACTATTTATGGGTTTGTTAACTGACTCTTCATTTGATTCGTATAAAGAGTTCAGATATCCTCGAACAATATCCTCAGCTTCATGATACACCTCAAGATCCTTGTACCCTTTTGTCAGCTTGACGTTCAGGGCCGGAATATCAGATTCCAGCTGAAACTCGCCGCCACCACCTGTTATCGTGGCGATTTTCTCTTTCCCATTATACATTACGCAGGGCGTGATGTACCAGAATCCATATTCACATTCACAACCATTATACGAATGACAGTCAGGACAGAAATATATAAAGTTTGCTGATAATGGAATCGAATACTTTCTTCCACAGTTTTCACATGTGATTTCTTTCATAGTCTTTTCCTCAAGCTCATTTAGACCATATTCAAAAGTCAGTTAGAAGAAAAACAGTAACTGCCCACAGATGCCTGTGGGCAGCTTGGAATTATGATTCTTTTAACTGGATACATTGTTTAGGGCTACTTCAACGGCTGACTTTGTTTGCCAGCCTCGTTTTTATAATTTATAAGTCCTACTTTTCTATAAGAGCAGTATCGATAATCTTTCTTGCCGTTTCTTCGTCGATATCAAAAGACTCCTTCAAGTCTAGAAAGAGATCTGCCTCGGACATACCTTTTCTCAACTTGCGTACAGAGTAATCAATACGATCCCGAAAACGAGACTCATCCCAAGCTTTACCCCAAGCTTTACCCCAAGCTTCTTCCGCAGCTTCTTCCCTCTGCACAGCAATATCTTCATCATAGTTATATTCGCCGAATACCATATTGATAACCTCCGAACTTCTAGAGATAAGATACTCCCTCAAAATATCGTCATTGATGCACTCATTCACAACATCCTCGAGCGACTTCCTGAACTCATTCTTATTACACTCCCTGACCTTCTGACTGAACTGAGCATACTCCCAAATCACCGGACAATTCTTGATAAGCTCATTTTCATTATCGTCGATATACTGATTGATATTGATCACAGTTACCGTAAGATCAAGCCCACCGCCTTTATATTCTTCAGGCACACTATGCAGCAAATTATCGACATCCTTATATGCGTCACGCAGATTTAAACGCGACACGAGTGGAAGCTCTTCTTTTCCATTATAGAAGACATAGAAGAGTGGTCTTGGTATCTTTACCAATTGCTTCTTAAACCGAACCTTCGCCGGAAGATGTCTCTCCAAAACTCTACCAACATAAATCAGCATCCTAGCAGGCATGTTGTTGTTAATGGTGCTCTGATGCTCCGAGAATACAAGCAACCGGTCATCAACGATGTATGAAACATCATTCTGATAATCCATGTAGAGTGCATTCTCCAACCGGAACGGTTCAATCTTACCATCCCAGTCGTCCTCAAGATTGAGTAACCATCTTGAGAGTTCCTTCACATTCTTCTCAGCGAACTCGCTTGTCTGAAACAGATCAACGAATACGCTGTTTTTTGGCTTTTGGTTTTCTTTGGCCATGTTTATCCCTTCTTTCTTGTAAAATGTATTGTTTTTTTGCAGTTTCCTGCTTAAAACAATCATGATGAATAAACATGACCACCAACTAAAATATATAGCCGATTTTGGCCTCCGTCAAGCAATAAATTGTGAGTAAAATAAGTACTTTGCTAGCATTTGTTGCCTCGTTTTTCGGGGTTATTAACATGTTAGTAACATGGAATTTACAAATAAATAACACATTATAGTTATTTCATATCAGAAAACAGTTTTTTTATACATATTTTACTGAAGTATTCAATTTATAAGTGATTGAAGTGACAGATTAGCTACGATATAATTAATTTAATTTTTCCAGAAAGATCATTGTAATAAATGCAGTTTTAGATTCAGGGAGGTTTATATGAACGAAAACATTTTTAAGAGAAATGAACTGCTTGCTCAGAAGGTCATTAAGGGACTTGAGTCCAGAAACATGACAGCTTTCTATGCCGGAAGTAAAGAGGCGGCTCTTGCCAAAGCACTGGAGCTGATACCGGAGAAAAGCTCGGTTACCATGGGTGGAGCCATGAGTGCTCATGAGATCGGTCTTGTGGATGCGCTCAAAAACGGTGATTATAATTTCATTGACAGAGATGCTTATGAGGACAAAAGGGCTGCAATGCTTGCGGCTTATGATGCGGATTTCTTCCTTTCAAGTGTAAACGCTATGACTGAAGACGGCATCCTGGTTAATATCGACGGTAACTCTAACAGAGTTTCGGCTATAGCTCAGGGACCTAAAAAGGTGCTATTCATAGTCGGAATGAATAAGGTCTGCAATGACCTGGACGGTGCCATGAAGAGAGCACGTAATGTTGCTGCTCCGATAAATGCACAGCGTTTCGGTCTTTCCACTCCTTGTGCTAGGACAGGGGCCTGCATGGACTGTAAGTCGCCTGATACCATATGCTGTCAGTTTCTTATAACAAGATTCTCAAGGCATAAGGACAGAATCTCTGTGATACTTGTTAATGATGATCTTGGATTCTGATATATGCGAACCCGCACGTGAGATGCATGTTGAGCTATCCATTTGGGGAGGATATATGACTTTCTTTGATGATTTCAAAATTGATTCTATGGATGATGTGATATGGCTGATAGATGAGATCGGCTTTGTTCCGTTTTTCATAAATGATATAGAGGGCTTCTCATTGGAGGAACATATGGCGCCCGGGCATTGGTATAATGATACCAAGGAAGGTTTCTGGGCTGCATGGGAATGGAAAGGCCCCGTTATTAATCAGTCAGGCTGCGCCTACGGTAAATTCCTTCGCGGCAAGGCCATGTATGTAAGTTCCAAATGGTTTCCGGATTTTGCAAATGTAAGGCGTGACGGTTATGACTTTGACGCAAGGTATGAGGACGGCCTCGCTTCATTTGACGATAAAGAGCTTTATGAACTGCTGGATGCTAACGCTCCGATACTTTCCAAGCCTCTTAAGCGCATGGGCAATTACAGGAAAGGCGGCAGAAAAGGATTTGACAGTGCCATAACGCGGCTTCAGAAGCAGTGCTATGTCCTGATCTCAGACTTCCGTTATGCCGAAGATAAATTTGGAAATGAATATGGATGGGGCATTGCCGAGTATTCGACTCCGGAGAAGTTTTTCGGCAGGAAGTTCACGGACAAGGTTTATAACAGAACTCCGGAAGAATCGTATGACAGGCTGTTCAGGCAGCTGAAGAAGATACTTCCGGGAGTGGAAGATAAACAGCTGAAGAAGATTCTGTCAGTCTGACAAGGGGAAGTGCACTCGCGCGTGAGGTAGATTGCTTCGCAATCCGCGCCCGGCGCTAATGACATGCTTTATCAAAGTCTTCATAGAATGTTGGATATGATTTATTAACAGCAAGTGGATCAACGATTGTTACCGGGCCGCTGCAGGCTATACTCAGTACTGCGGCGGTCATTGCTATTCTGTGGTCGTTATATGAGTCCACGATGCCGCCGGGGAGAGTTCTGCTTCCTTCAATAAGGAGTATGGCATTACCATCTTCATCTTTTGATTCTGATATTGTGGCTCCGAGATTGGTGAGTGTTTCTATCACAGTCTTTACCCGGTCGCTCTCTTTAATGCGGAGGCGCTCGATATTTCGGATTATGGTTGTTCCCTCTGCAGTTGCCGCAACAGCTGAAAGTATCGGAACCAGGTCAGGTATATCTGCTGCGTCTATATCGATGCCGTGGAGACTTCCGCCTTTTACGGTTATTGATGACAATCCTGAGGCAGAGACGAGTGATGAGGCAGTATCGGATGAATCGGGTGATGCAGCAGGATCGGATGATGCGGAGACAGTATTAAAAGTGATATCCGCACCGAATCTGCGAAGCAGATCGATTATAGCTTTGTCACCCTGAGGAGAATTCAAATCAAGTCCGGTAACGGTTACTCCGTCTTTGGAGATGGCTCCGGCTGACAGGAAAAAGGCCGAGTTGGACCAGTCTCCGCTTACCGTGCATTCGGAAGGAGAATGATAGGTCTGGTTTCCTTTTATTATATATATGGTTGAGATTTCTTTGTTATCTGAGTCTGTATTATCTGAAGCCGTATTATCAGAAGCTGTGAATTCATTTACGGAAGCAGCAGACGGAATTTCTTCGTATGCAATTCCGAACATATCCAGAACTGAAAGTGTAATATTCACATAAGGGCGTGATTCGAGCTTGCCGATTATCCGTATCTCGCTGTCCTCTTTGGCAAGGGGAAGAGCAAGAAGAAGCCCTGTAATATATTGTGATGAAACATTTCCGGCAATATTAAAAATGCCGCCGGTCATAGCGTCTTTTATGAAAAATGGATTTGTGCCCACCGGTGACATGGTCGCTCCGTGGCGTAACATTTCTTCATAGAGAGGTGAGAGCGGACGTTCGGAAAGTCGTCCGTGCATGGTTATGGATGTACTTAGTCCCAGTATACCCAGTATGGGAAGCAGAAATCTTAAAGTTGAGCCGCTTTCACCACAGTCAACGCTGTATATGGAGCCGGCCGGTTCGGAAGATGATGTCATTTCTTTGGAATCGGCCGGTCCGGCAGATGACTTCTTAACTTTGTTACCGGCCCGGTCCGCAGCAATCGGCGTCACATCGTATCCGCCGTCAAATGGCGCAAAAACCGCACCGAGGGCTTCCATACAGGAGATGGTTGCCTCGATGTCTTTCGATGTGGTATTGATATAGATTCTGGTGGGAATATCAGCAAGTGATGCGGCGATGATAAGGCGATGTGCATGTGATTTCGATGCAATCGCCCTGATGGTTCCTCCAATATGATATTTGTAGGTATGTAAAACGATACTGTTCATGCGGTTTGTTCCAATCTGACGGCAATCTTACTTTCCGTCAATCTCTTCTTTTGCCAGCTTTCCGTCGTGGAGCAGATTCCACATGGAATCGGCATCATTATCCACGAGAGCCTTTCTGTATTCCTCTAGGAAATCCGAAAGGTAATCAATCTCTTTGATGATATTATCTCTGTTCTCAAGGAATATTTCCGTCCACATAGTTTCATTCAGCCATGCGACACGGGTCATATCGTTGTAGCTTCCTGCCGAAAAACCTTTGTGACCTTTGGCAGTAGGGCTCTTGATAAATGCATTTGAGATTATATGCGGCATCTCCGAAGTGAAAGCGATGACCTCATCATGCTCTTCGGGCGTGCAGACCGTGAGCCTGCCGAATTCACATGGAGCAAATGCTTCCTTGATACGATTCATGGATGATGCCTTCAGTTCCTTTTCAGGACAAATGATAAGCGATGCCTTCTTAAAGAGTGAACCTGTGGCATATTTATATCCTGAATATCTCTTGCCTGCCATAGGATGACCGCCGACAAAAGTAAATCCATTTTCTTTTGCAACAGGGAAAAGTTCACGGCAGATCTTTCTCTTAAGACCACCGGCATCCACTACAAGTGCGCCTTTCTTAATATGCTTTGCGTGCTCCTTAACAAAGTCGATTATGGCATCCGGATAAAGTGCTACGATTATAAGGTCGCAGCTTCCGATATTTTCCGCTGTAAGTACATCATCAATGGTACCTTCCAGCTTTGCGAAATGTGCAACTGATAATGTACGGTTATATCCGAGTATGGTCGCATCTGAATTCTCACGGAATGCCTTCGCGTAGGAGGCACCTATGATACCGAGTCCGACAACACCTACGGTTTTGATGCCTGTTTTGTTGGAGTAGGAAATATCATTTGGCTTTACATTTCCCCTTTTAATGGATTCAACCATCTCGAGTGATTCAACAAGCTCCGTATCAATATGACTTGTCTTTCCTCTGAGACTTATGATGGTCTGATTGTTGCCTTCCAGAAGCTGACATTTCACACCCTGCTCTTCAAACCAGGAGACAAGTCCCTGTATTTCATTATCTGTTGTGCCCTTTTTAAGTATTGCGATCATGCTAAGAATTCTCCTTCATGCACTTTATTACACTAATGCACTAAACTATATCACAGCGGATTGTTGATGTCAAACCCGTCGTTAAATCCATCCTGCCCGCTGTATCCGACCGGGTCGAAACCATCCTGTCTGTAACCCGGAACATTCTGCCCGTTTAATCCGTTCAGCTCATCCTGCCCGCTGTATCCGTTATATCCGAAAGAATCTGAATTATTATTGTAGTTATATGTTCCCTGCACCACGTATGTATTATTACGAGCTCTGATACGTCTGAAGTAAACTGCCAGCAGAGTAAATATTATTACTGCAGCGAAGATAAGCTGCACGCCATGCTCCAGAAATATTGTCGGAAATGTAAGGCTGAGGGGCAGCGGGTATGAAGTTTTTGAAACGAGGGAATTGATTTCCGTGTTGTCTTTGGTGCCTACTCTGGTATGATCCGGAAAGTCCTTGTCACTTTTAAGGAAATACTTGTATGATTTGCCTCTTTTGCTGAGGTCGTCCCAGGTTACGTCCATGTTGTACCATTTGCCGTCGAGACATACCAGATTCCAGAGGTGATTCTGATTTCCGTATTCGGAGTTTCCTCCGTAGCCTATGACTATTCGTGTTTTGACGCCCGCGGAATTCAGGAGATAGTAAGCCGCAAGACCATATCCGCTGCATACCATAACTCCGTCTCTGAAGCCCTCGATATCCGCGTGATTGACCTCACATCTGCCCTCATCATATTCGAAATGATCTATCAGATAATCATGAACATTTTTTACTGTCTCATAATCATTTTTCCCCTTAAGATCTGTGGCAAGATTAGCCAGCCTTGAGAAATGATTCTTCATATCAATTTCAGAATAAGGAAAGTCAATAGTGATCCTGAGGTCAGAACCTCTATATGAGTAATAAATTTTATCAATGTAATAAGTTGTGTAGCATCCGCTGGCAAGAGGAGCGTCTTCACGATAGTGATTTTCATATTCGTTCCAGGAAAAACTGACGATAGACTTCATCAGAGACCTGTCATTTACTATGTAATTTCTAACGGTCACACGATTATATATCTGCTCGGACAGCTTGTCATAAAAATCGTCCATTGACACGATTTCCTGCTTGGCTTCAGCTTCTGTTTTTATGGAAAATGAAAGGCTGATGACGAAAGCAGTCATTATAACAAGAAGTGTCCTGATCATTACTTTGTTCAACTTCTTATTCCTCCGATTTTTTTCGGACAGCGGTTGCTATAGACAGATTTATAGGGCTGTAAGGAATCAGCATAGACTGGAATGCATGATAGAGATCTGATTTGCCCGGCCATACCGTGCCCTTCAGTTTGTTTGTTTCATCCAGCTGATGGAACCAGGAGCCGGTTTCGTGATCCAGAACGGTTTCATCAAGATACTTCATGAAGTGGCTGTAATCATGGGAATACTTTTCATTTCCCGTAATCCTGTAAAGAACAGCAGAAGTGTTGATGGCTTCAGCCAGAGTCCAGTGCATTCTGTCATGAACAACAGGAATGCCGTCCCAGTCAGTGGTATAAACCAGACCTTCGGCACCATCCGCATCCCAGGCATCCTTTACGGCACGGTCATAAAGTGCACAGGCATTATCGAGATGCTCGATTCTCCTGGTTGCCAGACACCACTGGGATATAAGGCGTGCCCATTCAATCCCGTGACCGGGAGTTGCTCCGTAAGGTTTAAACGGATCGTCAGGTTTATCCTTATTCATATCATAGTCCGGTTTCCAGTCCTCCGTAAAATGTTCCGGAAGACGGTAGTTATTCTCATTTGCCCAGCCGACTACGTGATTAATGATTCGGCCGGCTCTGAGACGATAAACATGGCCCGGTCTTTCTTTGTTTTCAGGAAGTATAAATGATCTTAGTCCGACTGTGTCTTCCGGGTCCGAATTGTCGGCATAGATGATATCCATCGCATCGGCAATCGCAAGGAAAGCTTCGACTGTATGCATATTGGCATTGAGACCTCTGTAGGTATCAAGTTCTGAGAATTCAGTATTCCATGTGTCTACGGCAAGACCTGTCTCTTCATTCCAGAAATAACGGTCATAGGTGAGGGCTGCCATGTTGAGAAGCTTTTCCGCATCCTTGATTCCTGCAAGGACAGCACTGGATGCGGCGAGTATCACAAAGGCGTGAGCGTAGCACTGCTTGTTGGGAAGGGGAGCTCCGTCAGAAGTGATTCCCGCAAACCATCCACCGTTATCGCTATCGTACAGTTCACCCAAAAGACCTTTGATGGCGGCTTCCGCCAGTTCTTTGCAGCCAGGAACACCCATCATATGACCTATGCTGTAAACATGAGCCATGCGGCAGGTGATCCAGGTTTCCCTAGGTCTTTCTGTCCATGGGGTACCGTCATCTCCAAGGTAATAGCTGCCGCCGCCGGGTGATGGGAAACGCCTTCCGAATTCAAGAAGACGGCGGGCATTTTCTGCGAGAAATGCTTTGTTTTCCTGGGTATCTATTGTATATTTATCGCTCATGGTTTTATCTCCATTTTCAATCTATATTTTGAATATCACTAATCATATTATTACTGATTCAGATATTTATGAAAACTAAATCTTTGATGCATATGATTCATAGCGAGGTCAGTTTACTGATGATTATTAGTTACCGAATATCATAAACACTTCGAATGCGTAGTTTATCCGCAGTACCCTTCAGTACTTTCACACGTTTCTCTCCATTGTTCAGATCAAAGTAATTATCAGAAAGAATGAGGTCATCATTTTCATTTCTGATTTCTATGCTCTTTGCAAAATGCTTTGCCGAAACGACTATTTCTTCACCTTCAACCTTTACACTTAGTTCAGGATCAAGGAACTTGAAATGCTTCGGTGGACAGAAGAGTACTGTGCCTTCTGAGATGATAGAATCATTTTCCAGATACTGATAACTAACGTAATTTGAGTAGAGTTCAGCATCCTGAAGTGATACGGCATCCAGCCACTTTGAGGAAAGGGCATCGATGGATACGGATTCTTCCTCCGAGTGGATTACTGAGCCGTCGGCGTGTCTTAGCTGCCATCTGACAGTTCCGGTATGCGCTTCCATCGTTTCATTTGTAACTGAAAGTCTGATTCCCTTATTTACTTCAAATGGCTCGGCGTTCACGTTCTGGCTCTGGGTGAGAAGACCTTCTTCCTCGCAGGATATCATTACGGGTGCGAAGAAGCGCTGTGCATAGTAATGAAGTGCTTTCCAGCGTCCGAAGTAATCGATTGATGACCATGAAGCAACAGGCCAGCAGTCATTTAACTGCCAATAAACTGTGCCCATGCATCGGCCGCGGTTACGTCTCAGATGTTCAACTCCGTAGCGTATAGCTTCTGCCTGAAGAAGCTGGGAGGCATAGATCAGAGTGTCAAAATCATTTGGATAGAGGAAGGTCTGACCGAGGTAATTCATGATCTTACCGTTGGCAGAGGCGTTCCTCTGATGCTTTTCCATAATGTAGGAAAAAACATTTCTATCCTCAGGAAGAGTAAAGCTTTCAATGGTTTTTATGGAAGGAAATGACTGGAAGCCGAATTCCGAAAGGAACCTGAAGAAGAATTTCCTGTATTCGGTAAATGGCTTGTCGCCATGCCATACATCCCAGTAATGTGCATCGCCTCTGTCGGGAGAATTGGGTTCATCAAAACCACCGCCTGACGAAGGTGAGGCAGGCCAGTAGAAATGATCGGGGCCTTCAAGGCGCATGATTTTAGGAAAGAGATTTTCATACATTTCCAGATAATCTTTTCGGATTTCGTCCGTGGCACCCCACTCGCCCTTTCCGGCAAACATTTCCATTTCATTATTGCCGCTCCAGAGTCCCAGTGAAGCATGATGGGCAAGACGCCTGATCTGATCCTTCAATTCATTTGTAATATTTTCTGCAAATTCAGGAGTAAGTCTGTAATTTGCACAGGCAAACATGAAGTCCTGCCATACAACGAGACCCATCTCATCGCAGGCATCATAAAAGTCGTCGGAAGCGTAGATACCGCCGCCCCATACACGTATGCAGTTAAAATGAGCCGCTACGCACTGCTGCAGGAGGTTACGGGTGCGATCTTTGTTCATCCGGCAGATGATGTTATCTTCGGGGATGTAATTGGCACCCATGGCGAAGAATTTTACATTGTTCACGGTATATGCAAATTCTGAACCGAACTCATCCTTTACGGTGGAGACAGAGAGTTTCCTCATGCCGATACGCTGTGTGACAGAGTCCAGCTCGTTTCCGTCAGCATCTCTCAGAATAACGGTAAGTCTGTAGAGTGGCTGACTGCCAAGACCGTTCGGCCACCAGAGTTTTGGGCTTGCCACCGGTGTGCTGAAAGTAAATAAGCCATCAAATGTATATTGTGATTCTGAGAAATTTTTGAAATGATCGTCGGATTTTTCAGTAGTTTCGGCAAGCGTATATCCATCCGGATCAGTGAGTTTGAGAGTTACGGTCATTCCTGCTGTAAGGTTTTGAGGCCCTGCATCCTGAAGCATGCCGGTATCAAATGAATAACCTGAACCATCGGTACGAACTATGTACTTAGAATCTGGATTTCCCGGAAGAGTGACTGAAACGATAGTTTTAAGAGTTACATTTGATAAGTCATTATCAAAAAACTGCTGATTGTAAACCCGTGTCAGTCTCGCTCCTTTAACCTTAAGGAGCTCGACCTCCTTCCATATGCCTGCATCGGGAAGTCTTGCACCCCAGTCCCAGCCGAACATATAATGCGCCTTCCTTATCTTTGGAAATCCACGCATGGCATCTTCGGTTCCGAGAATAGCCGGATCCTGCTCATACTGTTCCTTTATATATTTAACGGGAGAATGAAAATGAATAGTAAGCTCATTTCCTTTCTCCTTCAGATAATCCTTAACAGAATAATCCCAGGTGCGGTGCATGTTGTTTACACTGCCGAGACTCCGGCCATTCAGTTCAATATCGGCGATGGTATCGAGACCGTTAAAACGGAGCAGTACCTCGTCGGCATCTTCCACTTCTCCGGGAATGACATCAAAAGTACCGCGATATTCGAAATCATTCTCCATGAGTTTAAGAGCCCTGTCTTCGTTGTCGCGGTAAAAAGGATCATCCATACGGCCGGCTGTCAGCAGATCATTATAGACCGAGCCGGGGACAGCAGCGGGGATATAGCTTTCCTCGCCGACAATCTTCATTTTCCAATTCTGGTTTTTATCTATTCTTTTCACGTTTTACACCCCATACATTATGTCCGTACATTATACCCATATATTATGCCCATATATTATGCCTCTATATCATTCTCGCAGAGAACTATTCCGTCTCTATTTTTTCCAGTCTTATCTTTGCGGTTTTGCCGTTAAATTCCAGCTCATATACAACACCCGGATTAAGAACTATATCATACATTGCTGATCCGTTAACAAGAACCGGTTCATCTGAGTAAAGAGTTACAGAGTCTGTTTCTGATTTCTTTTTGGCAGGGGTAACCTTTTTGACTGTAATAACGGTAAGAGATGTTTTAAGATTTTCGCCTGGTTTATAGTATTCTTTCTCAGTCTGCTGACCTTCTTCCTGGATAGAAATAATAGCCCATATATCAGTCTTCGTATATTTGATAATAGCAAAAATGCCTATCGCAGCTACTACGAGAGCAATAGGAATAATGGCATACATTCTTGTTTTCATACTGGTACCTCACTTTTCTTTTTATGTTACTGTTACGTGACTGTAATCGAAGTTATTATACTATTAATAAAGAAAAACAGAAACAGCGAAATTTTTATATTTTTTAACCTTCGTTTAAACTTGCCATTGCATAATTCATTCATCACAAGAAAAACCATTCAGAGAAAGGATGTGATGACCATGAAGAAAAAACCTATATATGCCATTACCTACGGCGCATTGCTTGCGGGTTATACAGCTTTTGCCCTCCTGGATGCATTTGTAATCCCTCATGACGCGGTAACGCTTCAGGAGGTTGTCACATCTAATGTATCTGAAAATGAAGAAACCGGAAGCAGTGCCAAAAGCAAAGGCGTAAGTAAGATAAAACATGGTGCGTACAATGTATATGCCGCCGGCAGAGAAGATGAAGATGATACGGAAGCTGTCACCGAGGCGGCAGATGAGGATGTCACCGTGGCAGAAGACGAAGCAGCCGATGAAGCGGTTAACGAAGCGGCAGACGGAGTGGTCACTGAGACCGAAAACGGCTGGCTTTATAAAAGTGAAAATGTAACTATAGAGATTACGAAAACCTACGTTGATAGTACATATGTATATATAGCGGACGTACAGCTTTCTGACACATCGTTGCTGAAGTCAGGAATCGCTGACGGAACATTTGGAAGAAATATAACAGAAAAGACTTCGGAAATTGCATCGGAGGTGAATGCCATTCTTGCCATAAACGGAGATTATTACGGATTCCGTAGTTCGGGATATGTAATGAGAAGCGGATACCTCTACAGGGACAGCAGTCAGGGAGCAGACCAGGAGGATCTGGTTATGTACAGCGACGGCACGATGGATATTATCAGTGAAGGTGATGTGACGGCTGAGGAACTTGAAGCGAGTGGAGCCGTAGAGATTTATTCATTCGGACCGGGGCTGGTTGAAGACGGAGAGATAGCAGTAAGTACGAACTACGAGGTCGGACACAGCATGAATTCAAATCCGCGTACAGCTATAGGTTATTATGAACCCGGGCATTACTGTTTTGTAGTATCGGACGGAAGAACTGATGAAAGTGAAGGCCTCAGCTTATATCAGCTGGCGGAACTCATGGATGACCTCGGAGTGGAAGAAGCCTATAATCTGGATGGGGGCGGTTCATCTACGATGTACTTCAACGGACAGGTGATCAATAATCCCACTACAAACGGAAACAAGATAAGTGAACGCAGTGTGAGTGATATTATATATATCCCCATGCAGAACAGATAAATTATTTGAATGATCAGTTAAAGGATAATTTAAAATGAAAGGAAGTGATCATATGCATAAAAACCGCGAAAAATATAAAACTCCCCTGGTATATTTCGGAACTTCGATTCTGTGCGTGATTATTTACTATATCTACAACCATTTTTCTCATGGAGTAACCTCACCGTATATGACCTTCCTTTTTGTTTGGCCTCTCGCCCTGGGATTCCTTCCTTTCCTGCTGCTTTCGGTAATTCCGAACGCAGTTTTCCCGGGGCGTATAGCCTTTAATATATATAACTCCGGAGTGGCTGCCGTTACGGTCAGCTCACTTCTCCGGGGGATTTTTGACATAGCGGGAACAGCCTCGGTCTACCAGACCGTACTGATGGTGATCGGAGCATCACTGTTATTCGGAGGAATATTAATATATATGTTACCCTGGATGCTTCTTGGGAGAATCAAAGAGCATAGCTGATACCCTTTTGTGTTGTGGTTTTGTTGCCATTTTAGTTATAGGAGCACACAAGACGAATGACGTTCCCCCTGTATATTTCTTCAGTGTAAAGAACCCACACACTAAGCTTGCCAGTGAAAACGGAATGGAATATACGAATGAGAATGGCCAGATGGTCGGAAAGTGGGTTAATGTCGAGGACGGAATCTTCGACATAAAGATGGAGGACTTCCTCCGTGATTATGAATATGTTTACGCAAACGGAAGCCCTGAGCTTGAGGCTCAGTCACATCGAAAGGTTGAAGGATATGATATTATAGCAGAGGGTGATGTGACAGAGAATGAAAGAGGTATCATGACCGCCGGAAGGCTTACTGATATGAATGGTATCAAAGATAGAATCCAACCTCAAGGGAAGAGGTGTTGATAAGGGTATTGATATGGCTACCATGAAGCCGAAGACAGGACCTGCATTGTAATAGTTAACATAATCGGGAGGGACATTCCTCCCGATTTTTATGTTGTGAAAATGTTCTGTTTTTTATATAATAGCTTTAACTATGACTAGGGCACCTGATATGTTGCGGGATGTAAATAATCCTGCTCCCTTCGGGACGTCCGGGGAAGAAGAGGTAAACGTGGTTAAAAATATTTCTATCATAGTCGTCTCTATCATACTTATGGTGGAGCTTTATCTTGCTGCGGCCGGAAACCAGCACAGGATGAAGAGGGTTCATAAAGGCTGGAGAAAAACTACAGGAGTCATTGACAGTATAGTGACAAAATATGATTCTCTGGCAAAGAAGAATGTTGCGGAACTTACAATTATTTCTGAGAGTGGAAGCCGGGTTTATGCCAAAGTCAGCAATGCCTTCTGCATATATGAAAAGGGCGAAACCGTATATCTTGAAGAAAAGGACGGTTATCACAGGTTTCTCGGAAATGAAAGAGTAGGAAAACGGGGAACAATCGAGGTGATACTCGGAACTGTTCCGATGATCATAATTCTCGTGGGCGTGGCACTTATGGCGTATTATTTTTGATGTGATTGGAGGAAACATATGGCAAAGCCAAAGCTTACTAAAGCTGAGATAAAAGCAGAGAAAAAGGCAGAGAAGAAAAAGCTGAAGATTGAGAATAAAACCATGAAAAAAATGCTTAAGAAGCAGAATGCGGACATGACATTTTCAATATTGGCTATTCTTGTAACTGTTGCTATTATAGTGCTGGACAGAATTCTTGATGCAAAAGCCGCTAAGAATGACAGTGATCTATAGTGAGAGCCACAGAGAATCCGACGGACTCTTTGGGGGTATATTTAAATGAGATATACAGCATCCAAAGGATGCTGCAGAACATAAAAGAATAAGTGAGGTAAAGTAAAATGACAAAGAGCTTTAAGGACTTAAAGGCAAGACTTGATGCTGCACCAAAGAAGAAGGTTTCTGTTGCTGTGGCACAGGACAGTGAGGTACTCCTTGCTGTAAAGGGTGCAAAGGAGCAGAATATTGCTGATGCAATACTTGTTGGTGACGCTGAGAAGATACAGGCAATAGCTGATGAGATCGGAATGTCTCTCGAAGGCTATGAGATAATCGATGTTAAGGATCCTATCGAAGCAGCAAGAGAAGCTGTTAAGCAGGTTCATGACGGCAAGGCTGATATGTACATGAAAGGTCTTATTGATACAAAGGACTTCCTCAGAAGTGTACTTGATAAGGAAGTCGGTCTCAGAACAGGCAAGCCGCTTTCACACGTATGTGTATTTGAGATGGAAGGTTATGACAAACTTCTCTTCCTTACAGACGTTGCATTTATCCCATATCCTACACTTGAGGATAAGGTTTCAATGATCAGGAATACAGTTGAGATCGTTAATGCATGCGGTATCGAGAATCCTAAGGTTGCACCTCTTGCAGCTGTTGAGGTTGTTAATCCTAAGATGCCTGCTACAGTTGAAGCAGCAGAACTTACTAAGATGAATGAGGAAGGTCAGATCACAGGATGTATAGTTGACGGACCACTTTCATTTGACCTTGCAACCTGTCCTGAAGCAGCACAGCATAAGGGTGCTACAGGACGTAAGATAGTAGGTGATGCGGACATCGTTCTCTTCCCTGATATCCACGCCGGAAATATCACATACAAGGCACTTGTTCATTATGCAAAGGTAAAGAACGGCAACCTTATCACAGGTACAGCTGCTCCTGTTATCCTTACTTCACGTTCAGATTCTTATGAAGTAAAGATGAACTCACTTGCTCTTGGTGCTGTTGTTGCAGAGTCAATGAAGAAGAATGCGTAAAGAAAGGGGACAGAGAAATGGCAAAATTACTTATCATCAATCCGGGTTCAACATCAACAAAACTCGGTGTATTTGAAGATGAAACACTTGTATCTGAGGAAACTCTCCGCCACACTACAGAGGAGATTGCTCAGTTTGACAAGATTGTAGATCAGGTTGATTTCCGTAAGGGAATGATACTTGATTTCCTTAAGAATAATAATATCGACATCAAATCCTTTGATGTTATCGTAGGAAGAGGCGGACTTCTTAAGCCTATCCCTAGCGGTACTTACGCAGTTACTGATGCTCTTATCGAGGATCTTAAGAATGCAGTTGGCGGTGAGCATGCATCAAACCTCGGCGGTATCCTTGCAAAGGGTATCGGTGATGAGATAGGTGTTCCGTCATATATAGTTGACCCGGTTGTTGTTGATGAGCTTGAGCCTGTTGCCAGACTTTCAGGTGTTCCTGAGCTTCCTCGTGTATCTATCTTCCATGCTCTTAATCAGAAGGCTGTTGCAAAGAGATACGCTAAGGAAACCGGCAAGCCATATGATTCACTCAACCTTATCGTTGTTCATATGGGCGGCGGTGTTTCAGTAGGTGCTCATACAGGCGGAAAGATAGTTGATGTATTCAATGCACTTTCCGGTGACGGTGCATTTTCACCTGAGCGTGCCGGTGCGGTTCCTCCGGGAGCTCTTGTAGATATGTGCTTCTCAGGCAAGTATACACAGGCTGAGATCAAGAAGAAGCTTATCGGAAACGGTGGTTTCAATGCATATCTCGGAACAAATGATGCAAGAGAGGTTTATGCAAGAAGTCTTGAAGATCCTGAGGCTAAGCTTGTATTTGATGCATTTGTATATCAGGTGAGCAAGGATATAGGTGCTCAGGCTACAGTACTTAAAGGAAAGGTTGACCAGATCATCCTTACCGGCGGTATCGCTTACGGCGAGCAGGTTACAAATGACATTAAGGAAAGAGTAAGTTTTATCGCTCCTGTTACTGTATATCCGGGTGAAGATGAACTTCTTGCACTTGCGCAGGGAGCACTCCGTGTTATGAATGGCGAAGAGGAAGCTAAGATTTACGAGTAAGAGATGTGAAGCTAAGTGAAGAAAAGACTTAAACGGCACATTTTGTCAGGGATTTAGTTATGCGTAAGCATACGACATTATAGAGAGGGTGGACAAGGTGATATCAGCGAGAAAACCAATTGATATCAGGGGAATCCGTATAGGAGACGGGGTCCCGAAGATATGTGTTCCGATCGTGGCATATACCGAAGAGGAGGTTTTAAAAGCAGCCTCAGAGATAATCGAAACGGCGGAGCTTCTCGAATCAAAATATCCCGGTAAACGGCTGGATATTATAGAATTCCGTGCCGATTATTTTGATGCGGTCACAAATAAGGTGATACTCATCGAAACCCTCGAAAAAATCAGAAAAATCATAGGTGGACGTATACTTCTCTTCACTTACAGAAGTGAAGAGGAGGGCGGATACCTTCGACATGACAGGGCCGAAAATATGATAGATGATATCTATGAATGGGTTATTGAGAAGAAGGGTGCCGATATGATAGATATTGAGCTCCTTCAGGGCAATTACTATGTTGTCCGTACTGCTTCGAAGGCTCATGACAGAGGTATCAAGGTCGTTATGTCATATCACAATTTCGAAGAGACACCGCATGACAGAGATATTGAGGAGTATCTTCGAAATATGGAGATTCTCGGGGCTGATATTCTTAAGATTGCTGCAACTCCGAGAACAGAGTTTGATGTAAGAAGACTGATGGAACTGACCGAATATATACTGATGGGTAAGATTAAAGGTTATCCCGTCACACATCCTATCGTTTCCATGTCTATGGGAGAGATGGGAAAGATTTCGAGAATCAGTGGTGCGAAAACCGGATCAGCCATTACATTTGCATATGTCGGAGAAGAATCCGCTCCGGGTCAGCTGACACTGGAGGAAATGTTTTCTGAAATGTAGAAGAGTAAATTCGGCTGTTTTATATGACAAAAGGGGAATGGCATGAAACAGTTTCAGTTTAATTATGAGAACAAAGAAAAATTCACAAACTATGTCAGAAAGATCAAGCAGTGGTGCAAAGCTTCTGTTACTTCAGAGATTCTGTTCCAGGTTTATTCTGAGCAGCTGGACAGTACAAAAGTGGACGCGATCTGCAGGATTATTGAGATGGAGATGCCTAATGCTATCTATATAGGCTGTTCAACCAACGGAAATATAATTATGGGTGAATATGCCCAGTCACCTATCTCGATAGTATGTACGGTTTTTGAATATTCAAGCACGAAGATAGAAGTATTTCAGCATAAACTCGATAAGGATACTGAGAGGGATGTAACCAGGAAGATTGTCGAAGCGGCAAAAGAAAGACCCTGGGTTAAGGCCATACTTCTGAATATTACCATAAGGGGTATGTCAATGACGGATTTCTGTGAAGATCTGGTTGATCTTCCGGAAAAAATTCAAGTTTTCGGTGGCGGAGCTTTTTCAGAGGATATGAATGAAAATGCGGCATTTGCCTTCTCCTCAGGCGGAGAAATATCCGACCACACAGTAGTAGCCGCTTTTATAGGTGGTGATGATTTTCATGTTGAATCGAATTACATTACAGGCTGGAAACCTCTTGGAAGAAAATTAAAGATCACCAAGACTCACGGATTCGTACTGAATGAGATAGACGGAAAGCCGGCATATGATGTTTACTACAGATATCTGAATATAAAGAATGATGAGAATTTCTTCACAAATACACTGGAATTTCCATTCTTCTATGAACATAACTGAATCAATATATTGAGAGCTCCTGTGCAGAGTCTTTCGGACGGTTCCCTGGTGATGACTGCTGATATTGATGAAAATGTAGTCGCAAGACTTGCTTACGGAGATCCGTGGACCATACTTGACAGTGTAAAGAAATATGCTCTTAAGCTTCAGAGCTTTGCTCCTGATGCGGTCATGGTATTTTCCTGTGCAGCAAGGCGTGCTTTCTGGGGAGCAGAAGAGATAAGCGGCGAATCTGAACCGTTCCAGGCTCTTGCTCCGACCTCCGGATTCTATACATCGGGAGAATTCCTCAGGACAGGAAAGAATGTAAATCAGCACAATGTAACACTTGTAACCGCGGCAATGAGGGAGGGTGATGTAGATATAGACAATCTCCCGAAACTGGATTTCATGGAAAATGAATTTTCCGGAAAGGTTTCGATGATAAACCGACTTGCCACTTTCATTCAGGCGGCTACGGAGGAGCTTGAGGAAACCAATAAAAGACTTGAGGTTCTGGCTGTCACAGACAGACTGACCGGACTTCTCAACAGAGGTGAGATTCAGGACAGGATAACCATGGAGGCTGAGAAATTCAATGATCCTGAAACTTCTGACAGACCGGCTGCACTCATAATGATGGATCTTGATGATTTTAAAACGGTAAATGACCGCTTCGGACATGGAGAAGGCGATATAGTCCTTAAGGGACTTGCCGATATGCTTATGAAAGAAGTAGGAGAATTTGACAAAAATGCATCTGTAGGAAGATGGGGCGGCGAAGAATTCATGGTAATGCTGCCGGGTACCGACCTGGATAATGCAACAAAGCTTGTGGAGAAGCTCAGAAAAGACTTTGCCAATATATGCTTCCCTGAAGCAAAATATATAACATTCAGTCTTGGTGTCACGGAAATGCTTTCCGGTGAAGGGGCTGACAGAAGCTGTATGAGAGTTGATGATGCACTCTACAGGGCAAAGGCCGCCGGTAAAAACTGCGTTGTAGCATTGTAATGTTATAAAGGGGATGAAATCATGATTATGGTTTCATCCCCTTTTTGAGTATTAACTAAAGATTAATCTGTATTAATCCGGCTGGTTGGTTTCAGCTTTTTTCTTTGCTTCTTCCTGCTGCTTACGGATAAGAGCCATCATCCTCTCATTTCTCTCTCTGATGTCTTCAGCTGTAGGCTCACCTTCTATAGGAAGGGTAACACCCCAGTTTACTCTTATCATATCTGAAAGGCTTATGAAAGACATGATGTCATTATGTGAATGGAACTTTGGCTCAGGTT
The DNA here is from genome assembly GCA_017477505.1 of Eubacterium sp. Classification (GTDB taxonomy): domain Bacteria; phylum Bacillota; class Clostridia; order Lachnospirales; family Lachnospiraceae; genus Eubacterium_Q. Next base: position 129,621 of record JAFUVQ010000013.1, on the reverse strand, counting down.
TCTGAGTGATGATCGCATTCCTTGCCTCCATGAACTGATATTCATAACCATTGATATATCTTTCATTTGGCTGCATAGCAGCAACTGGCTTGTTATTGATGTCATATACATTTGCCTTTTCAGGGCAGTTGATATTGTCTACCTCAATACGGCCCTTGGTTCCGTAGATTACACAGGTATTAGGAATATCAGATACCGAAGTGAAATGTACAGCAGCAACTCTTCCGTTAGGGAAGTTCATAAGTACAGTTCCAATGGCATCAACGCCGGTTTCAAGTTTTACACAGTTTGAATTGATAGTAAGAGGAACGCCCCTCATAAAGAACATTGCCGCAACTATCGGATATATACCTATATCGAGAAGAGCTCCGCCGCCGAGTTCCGGCTTCATGACTCTTTCACGTGTTGTAAGATTATAGCCTGTATGTGCTTCGATATATCTTACATCTCCGATGAGTCCCTTCTGGATTACATCAAGAATGGTATACATCATAGGATGATACTTTGTCCACATAGCTTCGCCGATGAAGAGATTCTTCTGTCTGGCCATGGTGATGACCTTTTCGGCTGTCTTTACATTGCAGGTGAAAGGCTTTTCAACGAGACATGGCTTTCCGGCTTCGATACATTTCTCGGCAAGTTCTGCATGAGTAGTATTGATGGTTCCAATATAAACAAGCTCTATCTCCGGATCATCCAGAAGTTCTTCATAACTTCCGTAAGACTTTCCGATGCCGAATTTCTCTGCGAATGCATCGGCTCTTTCCTTATCTCTGGCTGCGATGGCATTAACTTCAAAGTCATCCATCTTTGCAATAGTTTCTGCGATTTTCTCGGATATGTGTCCGGCACCGAGAATACCTATCTTGAAATTGATCATAGTTTTTTCCTTCTCTCTTTTTTCTTATGATACGTATACTGACCTTTTAAAATGATCAGCAAAACCCTGTGCATAATAATAGCATATATCAGGTTGCTTGTCACCTAAATCAAGTCTCGCCCGCGAAGCATACCTCTTGCGGGCTTGAGTATTAAGGAGTAAACTGTTGTCACGAGCAAAAGTTCCCGGGAAGCGGGAAACGAATGACATATATAAGGAGCAAAAGAAGCGTGGCAGAATCAAATCTTACTAAAAAGGCAATGGCAGACAGTCTGAAAGCACTTACAAAAGAGAAGAGTTTTGACAGGATTTCCGTAGGAGAGATCACTGAAAGAGCGGGAGTGAACCGCCAGACATTTTATTATCATTTCAAGGATAAGTATGAGCTTCTGGAATGGATTTATGATACAGAGATCGTGGCACCGAATCTCTCGGAACTTTCTTTTGATAACTGGGATGAAAAGCTCTGTAATTCAATGAATCTCCTGAGGAAGAATAAGAGTTTCTATATGGATACCGTGAGGCATGCGGATGAATATCTTACAAGAGTTTTTCTGGAGAAGGCGGAGAGCATTTTCCAGAGTGCTATTGAGATAGTAAGTGAGCAGATTCCTGAGAAGAGCCGGCTTGATGAGGAGTCGGAGGGCCTTCTGGCCAGGTTTTTTGCTTATGGTTTCTGTGGTACGATAATTGAATGGATTGATACGGGAATGAGGGAAAGTCCCGAGCATCTTACCGGGGCAATGAGAGAGGTTCTCACTGCATGTGAGAAAGCTGCTTATAAGTATAAGAAAGGAGAAATAGAGCTGTAATAGGTTAAACCTATAACCAGAGAATGATTTTTGCAATAGCTAAACCTATTGACATGATAGGTGAATGATGATATTATTCCGCCATGCTGATGAAAGCGTGACGGAATTATTTTTATCAAGAAGGAGGCAAAAAGTTATGTTCAATTCAAAGACATCTAAAGTGAATAACATGATGATGTGTTGCTGTCGAATGCTTAACTCCCGGGCATATAATATGGCTGGTGTTTATTCGGCACGTCGATGTTGCTGCCTCTCAGAAACACCTTAGTATTGAATGACAAATGAGTCGTCTTTTAATACTTATGCCATATGCCCGGGAGCTGAATCAAGCCACCCGGTTTTTTTATGCCATTTTATTTCCGGGTGGCGAATATAGACAAGGATTTAAAACCCGGTCGGTGCAAAGCCCTCCATTTTCCGGGACAATTCGTAACCCGGAACCGGAGACGGCAGATGAGAAAAGCAATAACAACACATTAAAGATAGAAAGAAGGATATAAAAATGAAGAACAGAACATTATCAAACGAAGGATTTGGAAAGAAGTTGAAGCGTATAGGAGCTATCGGTCTTGCGGCAGCTACGGCAGTAGGCCTTATAACAGGATGCGGATCAAATGCCGATAATGCTGATGCGGCAAATACCGAGGCAAAGGATGCCAAGGCGGTTTACAGGACACTGGATGAGATTAAGGAAAGCGGAAAGGTTAATATCGGAGTCTTCTCCGACAAGTCCCCATTCGGATATGTCGATGAGAACGGTGATTACCAGGGCTACGATGTTTACTTTGCAGAGAGAATCGGAAAGGATCTTGGAGTTGACATAAATTATGTATCAACTGAAGCAGCCAGCAGAGTTGAATACCTTGAGACTGGTAAGGTTGACATAATCCTTGCAAACTTCACTGTAACCGAAGAAAGAGCCGAGAAGGTTGATTTCGCACTTCCATACATGAATGTAGCTCTTGGAGTTGTATCTCATGATGACAATGTGATCACAGACCTCTCCGATATCGGTGCTGACGATCAGGTCATAGTTATCTCAGGAACAACCGCCGAGACCTATCTTACAGAGAACAATCCGGACATCAAGCTTCAGAAGTTTGATACCTACGCAGCAGCCAAGAGTTCATTTGAAAACGGAACCGGAGTTGCATGGGCAAACGATAATACGGAAGTAATTGCATTTGCAAATGAAAATAAAGGCTACACAGTCGGAATTGAAACTCTCGGAAGCCTTGATACTATAGCACCTGCAGTTTCAAAGGGAAATGAAACACTGCTTAACTGGCTGAATGACGAGATAAAGTCACTCGGTAATGAGAATTTCTTCCATGCAGATTACGAAGCAACACTCCTTGATACCTATGGTAAGGATTACGAGGATACACTTGTTGTTGAAGGCGGAGTTACATCAAACTCTACAGCCGGTGATGCAAAGAGCGAACCTGCAGAAGCTAAAGGAACCATTAAAATCGCAGCATCTCCTACACCTCATGCCGAGATACTTGCAGAAGCAGCAAAGCTTCTTAAGGACAAGGGCTGGGATCTTGAAGTAACCGAATTTGAAGATTATGTACAGCCTAACCTCGTAGTAGAAAGCGGAGAACTTGACGCTAATTATTTCCAGCATATTCCATATCTTGACAATTTCAATGACGAGAACGGAACACATTTAGTATCAGCAGGCGGAATACATTATGAGCCATTCGGAATTTATCCGGGAACAAAGAATTCACTTGATGAACTTGCAGACGGCGACACTATTGCAGTTCCAAATGATACTACAAATGAAGCAAGAGCACTTCTTCTCCTTCAGGCAAACGGCGTGATCACACTTAAGGAAGGTGCAGGACTCACAGCAACAGTACTTGATATAGTAGATAATCCAAAGAACATAAAGATTCAGGAGCTCGAGGCAGCTCAGGTAAGCAGAGTAAAGGATGAAGTAGCATTCGTAGTACTTAACGGAAACTATGCACTTGAGGCAGGATTCTCAGTAGGCAAGGATTCAATAGCCTATGAGACAGCAGATTCGGAAGCAGCAAAAACATACGTTAACATCATTGCGGTTAAGGAAGGAAATGAGAATAACGAAGGAATCAAGGCACTTGTAGAAGTACTTAAGTCAGATGAGATTAAGAATTTCATCAATGAAACATATGACGGAGCAGTTATACCATTCTAGATTATCACATACGAGGAATTATCATGCCGATTATTGAAGTAAAAGATTTAACTAAAGTTTTTAAAACAGCTGAAGAAGAATTTACCGCACTTTCGGATATCTCCCTCTCCATAGAGGAGGGGGAAATATTCGGAGTGATAGGGCTCTCCGGAGCAGGTAAAAGCACATTTGTAAGAACCATCAACCTCCTGGAAAAACCCACTTCGGGCAGTGTAAAGGTCCGGGGTAAGAAGCTCACCGAACTTACGGACAGGGAGCTCAGAGAGGAAAGACGAAATATCGGTATGATATTCCAGCATTTCAACCTTCTTATGCAGAGAAATGTTCTTGATAACGTAGCATTTCCCCTTGAGATATCAGGTATAAGAAAGAAGGATGCAAGGAAGAAGGCAGCGGAGTATCTGGAAGTGGTAGGGCTTTCCGACAAGGCTAAGGTCTATCCCTCACAGCTTTCGGGCGGACAGAAGCAGAGAGTAGCCATAGCCAGAAGTCTTGCAGGAAGTCCAAAGATCATTCTTTCGGACGAGGCAACCAGCGCGCTTGACCCGGAAACCACATCCAACATTCTGGCACTTCTGAAGAAGATCAATAAAGAATACGGAATCACCATTGTCCTTATAACACACGAGATGAAGGTCATCGAGCAGATCTGTGACAGAGTTGCGGTTCTGGATGCAGGTCATCTGGTAGAGACGGGAACAGTGGAAGAGGTTTTCAGTAATCCTGAAACAAAGGCGGCAAAGCGTCTTATCTACACAAGAAAACTTGACCTTGAAATTGAGTCGGAGGACGGCAGGGTCATAGATTTTAACGGAAGGAGAGCGATATAGTGACAGCTTCAGTAATGATAAAAATGCTGCTGGAAGGGACGAGAGATACCCTTATGATGGTGCTGATCTCTACATTTTCCGGCTATATACTGGGACTCCCTATAGGTGTACTCCTTACTGTATCGGATACTAACGGAATCGCGCCCAACAGACCACTGTACAAAGTATTTGACGTGATGGTCAATATAACCAGGAGCGTTCCGTTTCTCATACTCCTTATTCTGATCCAGCCGCTTACAAAGCTGCTGGTAGGAAAAAGCTATGGAACGGTTGCAACCATAGTACCTCTTACGCTGGCTGCAACTCCGCTCATAGCGAGAATGGTTGAAAGCTCCCTCAAAGAAGTCGACTCCGGTGTTGTCGAAGCGGCTATCAGTATGGGGGCGAGTAGATTCGCGATTGTAAAAAAGGTTCTTATCGGAGAGGCAAAGATATCACTTCTTATAGGAGTCACCATTTCTCTCGGAACCATACTCGGCTATTCGGCCATGGCCGGAGTAGTCGGCGGCGGCGGACTTGGGGATATCGCCATAAGATATGGATATTACAGATATGAAACCTGGATAATGATCATTACAGTAGCGGTACTTGTGCTTCTTATGCAGGTACTGCAATGGATAGGAAATTTACTATCCAAGAAACTGGACAGAAGGATCAGGTAGAGGAATCGATGAAACTGATTAAATGAAAGGAGATGCCGAAAATGAATATAGAAGTAATGCTTGATTATCTTCCGCTCTTTCTGAAAGCCCTCCTGTTAACACTTAAGATCGGGTGGATAGGTATAATTCTTTCGGTAGTCATCGGTTTCGTTACGGCTGTCATCAGGTTTTACAAGGTTCCTGTTTTAAACAGGATCCTTGGCGGTTATATAGAGCTTTTCAGAAATACGCCGCTCCTGGTGCAGCTTTTCTTCCTTTACTTCGGACTTCCGAGGATAGGCATCAACCTTTCCGCCGAAGCGGCGGGAATCATAGGTCTGGGACTTCTCGGAGGCGCATATATGGCAGAAACCTTCCGAAGCGGATTTCAGGCTATAGGCCGGATTCAGACGGAAAGTGCTCTTTCCCTGGGAATGAACCGCTTTCAGGTAATTACCCACATCATACTTCCTCAGGCCATCAGCATAAGCGTTCCGGGATTTGTTGCAAATGTAATCTTTCTGCTGAAAGAAACCTCGGTATTCTCGGCTATAAGTCTCATGGATCTGATGTTTACGGCAAAGGACCTGATCGGGCTTTATTATCAGACCATTGAAAGCCTTACGCTTCTGGTCATTTTCTATCTGATCATACTTTTACCCGTATCCATAGGAGGAAATGTTCTGGAAAGGAGGCTTGGATATGCAGCTTCTGGGAATTGAGACACTTTTTAAAGGAAAGAATTCTTTGAGGCTTCTGGAAGGACTCTGGGTATCACTCAGAATAAGTCTTATAGCGGTTTTGATAAGCCTTGCCCTGGGACTGCTGATCGGAGCTCTTGTAGCAGGGAAAAAGGGCATCCCCTCCAAACTGTACAGAGTATATCTCGAAACAGTAAGGATTATGCCGCAGATGGTACTGCTTTTTATAGTTTTCTTTGGAACAACAAGGGTTTTGGGGATAAATGTAGATGCGGAGCTTGCTGCAATCATAGTATTCAGCTTCTGGGGTACCGCGGAAATGTCAGACATAGTAAGAGGAGCCATACTGAGTATTCCAAAGGCGCAGAGGGAAGGTGCAGCGGCTTTGGGAATGAATGATGGGCAGATACTTTTCCATATTACAATACCTCAGGCCGTAAGAAGGCTTATTCCTTTATCTATCAACCTGATCACCAGGATGATAAAGACAACCAGTCTGGTCATGATGATAGGAGTGGTAGAGGTATCAAAGGTCGGACAGCAGATAATCGAAGCAAACCGGATGAGTTCACCCAACGGAGCATTTGGAATATATCTTATTATATTCCTTTTATATTTTATTATATGCTGGCCTGTCTCCCTGGCTTCCAAAAGGCTTGAAGCAAGGTGGAACGAGGCAGCATAAAAAGAGGTTAGAGTATAAATGTCAAAGGAAATTCTGAAACTGAATCATATATCTAAATCATACGGAGATACGGAGGCAATCCGTGATCTCAGTCTTTCTGTTAAAGAAGGTGAGGTTGTGGTCATCATCGGACCATCGGGCTGTGGAAAAAGCACTCTTCTCAGAACCATCAACGGACTGGAGGATATACAGCACGGAAGTATTGAATTCAGTGATATTGTTGTGAATGATGAAGGGAAAATGACAAAGGATATCACTCTGATAAGGCAGAAGGTAGGCATGGTATTTCAGAGTTATGAGCTTTTTCCTCACAAGAATATACTTCAGAATGTAGTACTGGCGCCGGTCATCGTACAGAAAAGGGACAGAAAGGAAGTAGAGAAGGAAGCAGAGGAATTGCTTGGAAAGGTGGGACTTTCAGATAAGCTGAAGGCATTTCCGAGGGAACTTTCAGGGGGACAGAGGCAGAGAGCAGCGATAGTAAGGGCACTTGCCATGCATCCCGAAGTTCTGCTCTTTGACGAAGTAACGGCGGCACTTGATCCCGAAATGGTAAGAGAGGTTTTGAATGTAATTCTGGACCTTGCCAAAACCGGAAAAACTATGGTGATAGTGACCCATGAGATGTCATTTGCCAGAGCAGTGGCAGACAGAGTAGTCTTCATGGAAAAAGGAGAGATTGTAGAAAGCGGGACACCGGAAGAAATATTTGTACACCCGAAAAATGAAAGAGTAAGAAGATTCCTTGATACATTCAGGTATGTAAAAGCAGGATAAATATGCCGTTATAACCTATTGACACGGTAGGCGAATAGAGTATAAAATACAATACACTGTCATTTAACCGTAAATGAGGCGGAGCAAAATGTATGCTTTGGAACGGCACATGTTGCATGCTGTATTCACAATAGGGAAAGGATAAATATATGAATTTTCAGAGAGAAATAGCAGATTATATAAGATCAGGTGAATCAGAGGATCAGAATCTGGGTCTTGAGATAGAGCATTTTATCATCAATGATGAAGGAAAGCAGATGGAGTTTCATGAGATTTCAAGACTTGTAAATGAAGTGGGAAGGTCTCTCGGCGCCGAGATTTTTTATATGGACGGTTATCCGGTCGGATATTACACAGGGGAGTATTCCATAACTCTTGAGCCGGCATGTCAGTTTGAGATAAGTATAAATCCTTATTCGGATCTCGAAACCATAAGAAGCATTTATGATGAATTCCGTGCACTCTGGGAGCCTGTATTTGAGAAAAAGGGCTATCATTTTGAAGTAAAGGGCAACCTTCCGCTGGTGGAGACAGGGGAAATAACACCTGATGACATCCCTCTTTCACCCAAGAAAAGATATAAGTATATGGATGAATACTTTAAGAGAAGCGGAAAGTATGGAAAATATATGATGCGTGCTTCAGCTTCCGCACAGGTTTCCATAGATTATAAGTCAGAAGACGATATGGTGAGAAAGCTTCGTGTGCTCGAGAAGATTTCTCCTATACTTATGATAATGATGGAGAATAAGACTGATCCGAATACTGAACTGGAAGAGGGAAAGTCTCATCTGTTCAGAATACAGGAATGGGATGATCTTGACCCGGAGAGGACCGGCTTCGTACCATTTTCCTTAGACAGTGATTTTGGCTATGACAGGATGGCGGAGGTAATATTCCATACTCCTCTCATACTTCTTACGGACAATGGGGAAACTGTAAATGTAGGTCATCAGAGTGCGGAGGATCTCATCAATAATCATATCATTTATACAGATGATATAGATGAGGAAAGAAAGAAGAAGCTTATCGAGCATTTTATATCCATGGGATTTTTCCATTACAGAGTGAAGAAATATATAGAGGTAAGAGTTGCCGACAGTGTAACTATAGAGAGGGCGCTGGGATATGTAGCTCTTATAAAGGGAATTGTATATGATGAAGAGAATCTGCGGAGACTGGATAAGGAGCTGGCGTTCATTAATGATATTTCCGAAGTCCAGGCTGCAGTTGAAGCTATAGAAAGAGATGGTTACAATGCAAGCATTTATAAGGGATGGACAGCTGCCGGATGGGCAGGATATCTGATTAAGCTGGCAGGAGACGCTCTCTCGGACAGGGATAAGGAGTACCTTGAAAATGTGCGAGCTTTTTGGAATTACAGCGAACAGGCGGGTTAGGATAAATGACCTTCTGAAAACTTTTTTTGCCCACAGTCAGGAGCACAGGAACGGCTGGGGACTGGCATTTTTTGATGATAATTCGGTATCTATAGAGAAGGAGCCGGTGAAGGCGGCGGACAGTCTGTATCTTAAAAACCGGCTTACGGGACGGATAGAGACTGCCAGATGTGTGGCTCATATAAGAAAAGCTACCATAGGTGATGTCAGCTTTGCCAACACACATCCATTTTCAAAAAGGGATGAGGCAGGAAGAATCTGGGTTCTGGTGCATAACGGAACCATCTTCGATTCGCCTATTCTCAGTGCATACCAGTACGAGCAGGAAGGACATACCGACAGTGAGCGTATACTTTTCTACATTGTCGATCAGATGAATAAACACTACATCAGAGAACAGAATTCATTTGATGCAAATGAAAGGCTTCGGCTTGTGGATCATATCATTAAAAGACTTGCTCCCGGAAATAAGCTGAATCTGATGCTGTATGACGGAGACTACTTCTATGTTCATATGAACGAAGAAGCAAGCCTTTATATGAGTGAGAGAGAGGACTCGGTGATATTCTCCACCCATCCCCTTACGCCGCATGGCTGGACCAGAGTCCCGAAGAACCGGCTCCTTGTATATAAGGACGGTCTGCTGATATATACCGGAGAGAAACATGATTACACGTATATTCCAAGTGAAGAGCAGATGAAGCTGTTGTATCTGGGATATGCTTCGCTTTAGACAAAACCATATAATTGTATAAAAATACGACAAAGAAAGGCGCTTGTATAATTACATAGGCCTTTTTTTGTTGTAATTTACCCCATGACAGAAATAAAAAAGAAAGAAGGGAATCAAATGAAAGGTTTAGGTAAAGCGGTGGTTAAGTTCCGTATACCGATTCTGATCGTGGCTTTGGTACTTCTGGTACCGGCGGCCATAGGATTTTTCAAGACCAGAGTCAATTATGATGTTCTGACTTATCTTCCTAAGGATATTGAGACCATGAAAGGTCAGAATATTCTGGTAGACGAGTTCGGAACCGGCGCATTTTCATTTTTCATCACCGAAGGAATGGAAGATAAGGATGTGGCGGCGCTGAAACAAAAGATTGAAGGCGTCGACCATGTTAAGACAGTTCTCTGGTATGACAGTATTGCTGATATAAGCATTCCTGAAGAGCTGCTTCCTGATAAATACAGAGAAGTTTTCAGAAACGGTGATGCCACAATGATGGCGATTATCTATGATTCGACAATATCGGCGGATGAGACTATGGAAGCGGTTACCGAGATAAGGAAGATAGGCGGCGAGCAGTGCTTTCTCTCAGGTATGACGGCGGTGGTTCTTGATACCAAGAATCTGTCGGACGGAGAGATTCCGGTATATGTAGGAATCGCGGTAGTACTTTCAATCATAATCCTCACACTTTCCATGGATTCATTCCTTATTCCGATATTCTTCATGCTCAGTATAGGAATGGCAATAATCTATAACCTCGGTTCCAATCAGATAAGAGGAGAGATTTCATATATAACACTTGCGCTTGCGGCGGTACTTCAGATGGCGGTTACCATGGATTATTCAATATTCCTGTGGCACAGCTACTGTCACGAAAAGCGTAAGGGACTTGAAAAGCAGGAGGCTATGGCGGCAGCCATTAACAGTACATTTTCATCAGTGATAGGAAGCTCGATCACAACAGTTGCAGGTTTCATAGCACTCTGCTTTATGAGCTTTACCCTTGGACTTGACCTTGGAATCGTAATGGCAAAGGGTGTTATCATCGGAGTTGTCTGCTGCGTAACAGTACTTCCATCAATGATACTGATATTTGACAAGGCGATTACAAAGACTTCGCATAAACCGTTTCTTCCTTCATTTAACAAAATAAGCGACTTTATAGTAGATAAGTTCTGGATTTTCCTGATCGTATTTCTTCTGATACTCGGACCTGCATATTACGGATACAGACATACAAAGGTTTACTACAACCTTGATTCGTCACTTCCGGAGAGTCTTCCGAGCATAACAGCAAATAATGAACTGAATGATAAGTTTGAGATGAACTCAACACACATCATTCTTCTTGATAAGAATATAGACAGAAAGACCGTCAGTCACCTGGCAGACGAACTGAAAACCGTGGACGGAGTCAAGAAGGTCATAGGGCTTGACACCCTGGTAGGAGCATCGGTTCCTATGGAATTTATCCCTGATGAGATAAGGGATGTGGTGGAAAGTGACGATCATCAGCTTCTGATGGTGATGTCCGAATACAAAGTAGCATCCGATGAAGTTAATCATCAGTGCGAAGTCATCGACAGGATGATCAAAGAAGTTGACCCGACGGCAATGCTTGTGGGTGAAGCACCTTGTACCAAGGACCTCATCGATACCACAGCGGTTGATTTCAGAAATGTAAGTATTATCTCCATAGCGGTTATAGCCATCATCATAGCGCTGGTATTTAAATCAGTAAGTATCCCGGTTCTCCTGGTATCAGCTATCGAGTTTGCTATATTCATCAATCTGGGAATTCCGCATTATACAGGCACGGTGCTTCCGTTTGTTGCTTCTATAGTAATAGGAACCATTCAGCTGGGTTCGACCGTGGATTATGCGATACTTCTTACGAATAATTATAAAGATAAACGTCTCAGCGGATGTGACAGGAAGGAATCTGTAAGGATAGCCCTTCAGAAATCAATAACTTCAATCGTAGTCAGTGGCTTTACATTTTTCGCTGCAACATTCGGTGTAGGGCTTTATTCAAAGATCGATATGATCAGCTCACTCTGCACACTTATGGCGAGAGGTGCGATCATCAGTATGTTTACTGTAATACTTGTAGTACCGGCATTCCTGATGCTCTTTGATAAGGTCATTATATATTCTACAGCCGGCTTTGGCGAAGTAAGAAAGGCTATGAAGGAACATAAGCATATTGTTGGTAATGGTCATCTTGCCTGAGGATAGCAAAGTAGAAGATATGTCCGTTATAACATAGGATGACTAGAGACAGACGGGTATTGATTGTAATAATTACATAGAAAGGACGATATATATGAAGATATTAGAGAATAAACATTTTCTTACTGCTACGGCAGGAGTTCTTAGTTTAGGTATAACAGCGGGACTGCTTTCGGGTGGAATCGCTCCTGCTCAAACGGTAACTGCAGAGGCTCCTAAGGCAGCTATACTCGCATCGAAAGGCGATGCAGATAAGCTTACGGAAATGCTTGAAGGAAGCATTAAGACAAATGATTCCATAAATGCAGACAAAGAAGAAACTGTTTACGTTATTACGGATGCCAGTGGTAATAAGGACAGCGTTATAGTAAGCGACTGGCTTAAGAATCCTGATAAGAACGCTGAGATAAAGGATGAATCAACTCTTAAGGATATTGAAAATGTAAAGGGCGATGAAACCTTCAGCACATCGGGAGATAAGCTCACATGGCAGGCGGACGGCGACGAGATCTACTACAGAGGAAATACCGACAAGGAGGTTCCTGTAGGTGTGAATATAAGCTATATGCTTGACGGAAAGGATATTGCGCCGGAGGATCTGGCCGGTAAGAGCGGACGGGTTACCATCAAAGTCGATTACGAGAATATTACAAAGAATGATTCATACGTTCCATTCCTTATGATAACGGGAATGATGCTTGATGAAGAGAATTTCTCGTCGGTTACCGTTTCCCACGGTGATGTAATATCTGACGGAAACAGATATATAGTTATAGGCATGGGTATGCCGGGTCTTAAGGATGCACTCGGACTTAAGGATACAGATCTTGACCTTGAGGTTCCGGATCATTTCGAGGTAAATGCGCTCACATCGGATTTTGAGCTCGGAATGACCATGACTGTGGCAAGCTGCAAAGAGATGAACAGAATCTCCGCTGATGCTGATGTAGATGAAGTAGCGGATTATATAGATGATATGGCAGGCGATTACGATGCCGGAATGGAGGCCCTCAGAGATGGTATCACACAGTACACAGACGGAGTTACAAAAGTCAGCGAAGGGTCGAAGGATCTCGCGGACGGAGCGGCCAAACTCGGACAAGGCACAGAGAGTCTTAAAGATGGTGCGGTCAAAGCTGCTGAAGGGACAAAAGCATTAGAAACAGGACTTCAGAAAATGAGTACAGGTGCAGATACCCTCAGAACAGTAGGAAATACTCAGCTTGTTATCGGTGCCCAGATGCTGTCACAGGGAGTTACAGCACTGAACACAGAAGTACAGAAGCTTTCACTTGACGGACTTACAGTAGAAGACAGAGAGCTTTCACCTGAGGAGCAGGCAGCTATATCCCAGCAGATAAGTGAAAGAGGAGCAGCCATTGCTGCCGCAAACGGAGCAGGAATAAGCAGCGATGTAATCGGGGCAAAGCTAATGGCAGGTCTCAATACAGATGCGGAAGCTATACAGCAGGATGCAGCATCAAAGGGACAGGCAGCAGGCGGAGCAGCCGGACAGAATTATGCAGTTACCGCACAGGAAACCGCAGTACAGCTGGTGGCAGGAATGTATGGCGATGCATTTAACCCTGAGGATCCTGCACAGCAGGCAGCTATAGGAAGCATAACCCAGGCTATTGCAGCTGCATACGGAACAGGTTACGGCACCGGATACGGAACAGGTTACGGTCAGGCATACGGTACAGTCCTTACAACTATCAGGTACAATATGGGCGGTGAAGGAAATGCTGATTCTGTTTCGGCATATCTCAATAATGGAATTTCAAAGTTATGTCAGGCATATGGTACTGCAGGTGCTGAAGTAGGAAAGACTGCAACCATGAACGAAGTTAAGACACGTGTTGAGGCAGCCAAGGCAGAGTATCAGCCGAAGATCGATGCACTTCAACAGAATATGGCACTCCTGGATACAAAGACAGCAGACCTTGCAAATGGCGTAAAGACATATAATACAAATCTTTCAACACTTGCAGATAATCTTGCAATGGTAAGCGGAAAGACCACAGAGCTTCGCGAAGGCAGTGATGCCATAGCAGCAGGTGCGGCTCAGCTTTCTGACGGAGCAGCAGCTCTCAGTGACGGGGCAGGAAAGCTTCGTGACGGAGCAGCAACCCTCGACGCCAACAGCGGAGCACTCAGGGATGGTGCGGACAAGCTCTGCAGCGCAACCGATACAATTACTGCTAAACTGAACAAGTCAGGCAGGGATATCAAGGATATCGCAGCAAATATAGATAAGGTCAGTGAGGCAGGACGTAATTATCAGACCTTCGCAGGAAAGTCAGATGATATGACAGGAACAGTAAAATTCATCATCAGAACAGGAGCAATAGAAACAGAGAAGTAAAAGTGAGAAACCGGGGACTGCCCCGGTGTCCCAGATAAAACGAATGTTGATACTACAGCGCAAATAATTTATAATAGCGCTGTAGTATCTTTGTTTTTATACCACTTTTTTAGAGGTAGTAATATGTTAAAAACTCTTTGGAAACAGGTTGGGGAATATAAACGGGATTCTTTTCTCACGCCTGTTTTTATGTTGTGTGAAGTTATTTTCGAAACGCTTATCCCGTATTTTATGGGGCTTATCATAAATGAGCTTTCGGTGAAGGACAGAGAACCGGTGCTTTCCACCGTGTTTATGTATGGTGGTATCATGCTGATTCTTGCAGCGGGCGGCCTCTGGTCAGGTATCATGGGCGGTAAATACGGTGCAAGCGCATCCACGGGCTTCGCGAAGAATCTCAGGAAAGCTATGTACAGGAATATCCAGACATTTTCATTTTCCAACATAGACAGATTCTCCACAGCCAGTCTTGTAACCAGAATGACCACCGATGTTTCGAATGTTCAGAATGCATATCAGATGATACTCCGTATATGCATGAGGGCACCTTCGAGCCTTATCGTTGCCACCATTATGGCTATAAGTATATCGGCTAAGCTTTCCAGTGTTTATCTTCTGGCATTTGTATTTCTGCTTCTTGTATTTCTGTTTATTACAAAAAATGCCATGGCTCTCTTCATGGAAGCATTTCCAAAGTATGATAAGTTAAATGAGAGTGTTCAGGAAAATGTAACTGCCATCAGAGTAGTCAAGGGCTTTGTAAGGGAAGAGCACGAGAACATAAAATTCACGAAAGCAAGCCGGGCCATATATGATATTTTCGTAAAGGCAGAAACCATAGTTGTTACGAATATGCCGGCAATGATGATTGCAATTTATACATCCATGATGCTGATAAGCTGGTTCGGCGCAAAGATGATAGTTGCCCAGATCGGTCTTCCGGACGGCTTCAGTATAGGTAACCTTTCACAGCTTTTAGCTTACTGCATGCAGATTCTGATGAGTATGATGATGCTTGCGATGATCTTCGTCATGGTTACCATGAGTTCAGCCTCCGCAAAACGTATAGTTGAGGTCTTAAATGAAGAGACGGACATCAGCAATCCTGAAAATCCTGTAATGGAAGTTAAGGATGGAAGCATAGAATTTAAAGATGCCATATTCAGATACAATGAGAATTCGGAAAGTCCGGTGCTTGCGGACATTAATCTTTCTATCAGGTCCGGGGAGTCTATCGGAATCATAGGAGGTACCGGAAGCAGTAAATCCAGTCTCGTAAACCTGATAAGCAGGCTTTATGACGTAAATTCCGGAAGTGTTTCCGTAGGTGGTATAGATGTTAGAAAATATGATCTGACAGTACTTCGTGATTCGGTTGCTGTTGTTCTTCAGAAAAATGTATTGTTTTCCGGAACCATAATTGAGAATCTCCGCTGGGGCAAGAAGGATGCCACTCCGGAGGAGTGCAGGGAAGCCTGCCGCATCGCCTGCGCCGATGAATTCGTGGAAAGCTTTCCGGATGGTTATGACAGCCGCGTAGAGCAGGGCGGAACCAATCTTTCCGGTGGACAGAAGCAGAGACTCTGTATAGCAAGAGCGCTTCTCAAGAAACCAAAGGTTCTTATACTGGATGACAGCACAAGTGCAGTGGATACGGCTACGGATGCCATTATACGTAAGAGTATGAGGGAATTCATGCCTGACATGACCAAGATCATCATAGCCCAGAGAGTATCCTCAGTTCAGGATATGGACAGAATAATCGTTATGGATAAGGGCAGGATAGATGCCATAGGAACACACGAAGAACTTCTTAAGACAAATGATATTTATAAGGAAGTTTACGAGTCACAGACCAAGGACGGCGGTGACTTTGATTCACAGCCTGTCCCTTATGCATTAAGGGAAAAAGACGGATGGGACGGAGGTGATGAATAATGGCAGACAGACCTCCAAGAGGAGTAATGTTAAAGAACAAGGTCGAGAATCCGGGAAAGATCATTAAAAGGCTTCTCGGCTATCTGATGAAATACTACGGCCTTCAGATGGTCATAGTGGTTTTCTGCATAATTGTAAATGTTTATTCATCACTTCAGGGAACCATGTTTACTAAAATACTGATAGATAATTATCTCACTCCATTTGTAAAAAAAGGAGTCGAGGTTGACTTCCATAAGCTTTTCTATCAGGATATGCTTCCTGTGCTGCTGCTTTATGCCTGCGGAATAATCGCTTCATTTGCACAGCAGTTGATAATGGTCAAGGTTACTCAGGGCACTCTGATGCGTATCAGAAACGAACTTTTCACTCATATGGAAAGCCTGCCTATAAAGTACTTCGATCAGAATTCACATGGCGATATCATGTCTATCTATACAAATGATATCGATACGCTCCGCCAGATGATAAGCCAGAGTATTCCACAGCTTCTTCAGAGCTTTCTTTCGGTTATCGGAACACTCATTTATATGATAATTATTGATGTGCCGCTGACCATACTTACTCTCGTTATGGTCGGAGTCATGATGTTTATAACAGCCAAGCTGGGCAAGCTTTCGGGCGGATATTTCCTCCAGCAGCAGAAATCCCTGGGTAAGGTTAACGGCTTTATCGAGGAACAGATAACAGGTCAGAAGGTTGTTAAGGTCTTCAATCATGAAGAAGAGTGTATAGAAGAATTCGATAAGATAAATGAGGAGCTGTGCGATAGTGCCAACAACGCAAATAAATTCGCAAATATTCTCATGCCGGTAAATGCACAGCTGGGGCATCTTTCGTATGTACTCTGTACGGTAATCGGTGCATTTATAGCTGTAATGGGATTTACAAGGCTGTCACTGGGAGGACTTGCAAGTTTCCTTCAGTATAATCAGAATTTTAACAGGCCTATCAGCCAGATAAGCATGCAGTTTAATGCCGTGATCATGTCACTCGCGGGTGCTGACAGAATCTTCAGGCTTCTTGATGAGAAACCGGAGGAGGATGAGGGATATGTTACTCTTGTAAATGCGAAGGAGAATCCTGACGGAAGCCTTACGGAAACTACAGAGCATACAGGTATCTGGGCATGGAGACACGAGCATCAGGAGTCACATGAAGTAGAGTATAAGAGGCTCCAGGGTGCCATCTATATGGATGATGTTGATTTCGGATATGTGCCGGAGAAGCTGGTGCTTCACAATGTCACTATCGATGCGAAGCCGGGACAGAAGATAGCATTTGTCGGTTCGACAGGTGCCGGAAAAACCACGATCACGAATCTTATCAACCGCTTCTATGATATACAGGACGGAAAGATAAGATTTGACGGAATAAATGTAAATAAGATCAAGAAGGGTGACCTTCGCCGTTCACTGGGACTGGTTCTTCAGGAAACACATCTTTTCACGGATACGGTTATGGAGAATATCCGTTACGGAAGGCTTGATGCTACAGATGAAGAGTGTATAGCTGCTGCAAAACTTGCAAATGCAGATCTTTTCATAAGGCAGCTGCCGGACGGCTATAATACAGTCCTTACCGGAGACGGAGGTAATCTTTCGCAGGGTCAGAGACAGCTGCTTGCTATTGCAAGAGCAGCGGTAGCAGATCCGCCTGCCCTCATACTTGATGAGGCTACAAGCTCCATCGATACAAGAACCGAAAGAGAGGTTCAGGAAGGTATGGATTCGCTGATGGCGGGAAGAACTACATTTGTCATAGCTCACAGACTTTCGACAGTCAAGAACAGTGACTGCATCATAGTTCTTGAAAAAGGCAGTATCATAGAACGGGGTTCTCATGCGGAGCTTATCGCAAAGAAGGGTAAGTATTATCAGCTTTATACCGGACTGAGCGCCTGAGACGGCTTGACCATCACAATTATATTGAGTATATTGCCCGGGATAAAAAAACGACTAGGAGAAACCTTATGGAAAAGTTTTTTAAACTTAAAGAAAACGGCACCACGGTTCGCACAGAAGTTTTAGCCGGTATAACGACATTCATTACAATGGCATATATTATAGCACTGAATCCAAATATTCTTACCAATTTTGCGGTAGGAACACCTTTATGGAACGGTGTTTTCCTTGCAACATGTATTTCTTCGGCAATAGGGACCATATTTATGGCATTTCTGGCCAACAAGCCTTTTGTTATGGCGCCGGGTATGGGTCTTAATACATTCTTTGCCACTATTACAGCAAATATGGTGGTGCTTCTGGGACTTAAAGGAGAGGAAGGATATACAACAGCATTCCAGGCAGGTCTCTGCATCTTTCTTGTGGAAGGAATAGTATTTCTGGCTCTTTCATTATTTAACGTTAGAGATAAGATACTCGAGGCTATTCCTCTGGGAGTAAGATACGGAATCGGACCGGCCATCGGTCTTATGCTTCTGGACATAGGTTTTGGTTCAAATGCCGGAGTATATGCTGAAGGAAATGGATTTACAGCTCCATTCTACGTTATGAGAGATTTCTTCGGAGCAATGATGCCAAGGATGATCCGTGACGAGATGGTAGGTAATACAACAGGAGCTTCAGCCTATTACCAGATGGTGCTCACTGTAGCTACTATATTTATAGGTCTTTATGCGATACTCACTCTTTCCAAGAAAGGCATCAAATCAGCGGTTCTTCTGGGAATGCTTATTGCGTCGATAGTATACTGGATAGGGGAAGCGGCATTTCTCGGGACTAATCCTTTTGAAAGCCTTAAGAGTGCTTCGTTTATTCCTCCGTTCCATGATATGGTTCAGACTACCCTCTTTAAGTTTGATTTCAGCGGATTTTTAAAGCTGGGAGTTTTTACGGCAACAACACTTATCATTACATTCTGCATGATAGATATGTTGATACCATCGGCACTTTGGTCGGAACGGCTTCCAAGGCTAAAATGGTAGATAAGGATGGTAATATAGAGAATATCAAAGAGGCACTTATTTCAGACGCTATTGGAACAGTAGCAGGTGCCTGCACCGGTACAAGTACCGTAACAACTTTTGCCGAGTCGGCTTCAGGTGTTGAGGCAGGCGGAAGAACAGGACTTACAGCTCTCACGGCCGGTATTATGTTCCTTCTCTGCATATTCATAGCTCCGGTTGCGGCTGTGATTCCTCCGGCAGCTACTTCTTCAGCCCTGATTTATGTTGGAATTCTTATGCTTCAGGAATTAAGGCATATCAACTATGATGACATTGACCAGATCATCCCTGTATTTATCATGCTTCTTGCAATGCCTGTATCAGGCTCCATCGGACATGGTATCGGACTTGGAATGATAAGTTACACTATTATTAAGGTCTTTACAGGTAAGCCGAAGGATGTATCGGTGCTCACATATATCATTTCAGTACTATTCCTTGTTAAATTCTTCGTGGTTATTTGACGATATGATACGAGCGCAAAAACAGAAGGAGATGAGTTCCTGTGGAATTCATCTCCTTCTTTTGATTATGTAGTTGAAATCTGCCCGGTGACAGGAATCTGCCGGGTCAGAATATAATAGTTTCTCCCGGCTTCAGATCGTGAAGTCGTTCAAATCTTACAAGTCTGCTTCCTACCGGTATCTTCCTGCCATACACGTCTTTGCCCAAACGGTCATTTCCATAGAGATACTCTGTGCCATCCGGGGCTTCATAGACCTGAATGACATAGTCAGATACAGAATTTCCGACATTCTTGATCGTAATCTCGCGGCTTTCTGGTAGACTTGCGTTATTTGAAGCCGTGCCGCTTTGTGTTTTATCTTCGGCATTTTCAGTCCCGCCGGCATTACCATAGCTGCATTCAAACTCGGAATAAGTCAGCCCATAGCCAAAACGGTACAGAGGTTCTTCTTCCATATACAGGTAAGTCATATGATTCTTTCTGATATCATAGTCTTCTATATCAGCAAGCTGGGAATCATCCCTGTACCAGGTCTGAGGAAGTCGTCCTGCCGGAGATATTTTTCCGTAGAGAATATCGGCTATACCGTTTCCGAGCTCTTCAGAACCGGTAGCTGTCCAGAGTATAGCTTTTATTTCATCCGAACTGTCTTCTTCTGTTATGGCAACCGGTGCATTTGCCATGAGTAAAAGGGCAATCTGATCAAAACTCTCCCTTATCTTTCGCAGAACTGCTCTCTGGAACGGCGGCAGTTCTATGCTGTCACGGTCTCTCTCCTCTTTGCAGTTAACTATAGGATGAAGTCCGAAACATGCAACTATGCGGCTGTCCTTCTCCATTTTTTCACTCTCTGAAGCTTCCTTAAGAAGAGTATCAACGTCACTTACTGTTTCAAAGCCGAGAACGAGGCTTCCGCCATGTCCTGATATTCCTTTTATACGTGAGTCTTCCCAGAACCGATAAGCATTATCTGCATTAAAATGAATTATATCGCCATTTTCATCCGTCAGTTGGAATGCTTCATTTGTAAACCAGCTGAATGCTTCGTCAGCTGCAGCATAAAGGGTGAAATCTTCATTTTCCTGCATGTCATTTATAAATTCACTTTCGGGAGAACGTGTCGTAAGGAGCTTCCCGGTGCTTTCTGAACGTATTGTTATACGTGAATCATCCCAGAGCATGATCCTGAAGATTTCCGCAGTACCATCGGAAGAAGGGGCAAGTTTCCTGTCACTTATAACGGCATAGCTCTCCCCGAGCTTTATCCTTACTCTCGGCATCAGCGTAAAGGAGGGAACTCCCATAGCCTCGGCAAGAGTAACGGTATGTGATGAAAGTCCGCCGTACCAGTCCGGAGGGCAGCAGTCAGCGAAAGGTCCGAAAAGGAAGATGTTGTCATCCTCTTTGAGAGGCAGCAGTTTTTCGTTCTTAAGAAGAACGGCTGATTCAGAAGCGGCCTCTCTTGCCAGTGCCCTTGATTCAGCGGTATCAACGCGGTTTCTGTTATATTCACTTCTTGGAAAATGTTTCGAGGAATTGTTTTCCTCAAGATCCTCATTCATAAGACCAAGCATGGAATATATTATTGCTCTGTGTGTAAGGGCTTTATCCAGATCGTCTTCCGTAATCAGCCCTTCTGAAAGTGCTTCTTCCATGGCGGGCTTCTCTATCTCATGATTTTCAAGGAAACTGTCAACCCCGGAAGTCAGTGCTTTGCTTAATGCTTCTTTGAAGCTGGCAGCGGTTCCGTGTTTCTCCACAGTGTAGGACAGTGAAAACGCATCCGAAACCACAAATGGAATGCCCCACATTCTGGCAAGTTCATTAACCTCAGGATTAAATGCGGATGATGTTCCGTTCACCATGTTATAGGCTGTCATTAGTGAAGCAGGATGAGAGTAGGCTATAATCTCCTCAAAGACGCGGAGATAGTAATCTTTTTTAAGATCCTCAGGAATATTTGCGTCTGCGGAGTACCTTGTATTCTCGTTATTATTTCCATAAAAATGCTTAAGTGTAGCGCCGCATCTTATGAAGAGCCTGTCATTTCCGGCCATTCCGAGAATATATTCGCCGGCCATCCTTGATGCAAGATGAGGATCCTCACCGTAGCCCTCCTCATTTCTGCCCCATCTCGGGTCGCGCTCCATATCAATGGTAGGAGCAAATGCACATGCGCAGTTATGGAGCCCTTCATTCAGAAGACTTCTCATTTCCGTTCCTACTGTGTCGCCTATCCGGTGCATGATGTCTTTGTCAAATGATGCGGCCATGCCTATAGGATTCGGGAATACAGTCGTACAAACGGGAGCTCCCTTGTCAAAGCTCTGGTCGTGTCTTGCCTGGACTCCGTGAGCGGCTTCTCCGAAGAATTCGTAGAATCTCATGCCGAGAGCGGCTCTCTCTTCTGTAGTTCCGTACAGGAGGGCAAGCTTATCGGAAAGAGTGAGCTTTGATATAAGCTTTGTGGCTCTTTCACGATGGAAACCGGCTGTTCCCGGAGCCTTTCTGAGACTATATTTCCTGTTTTTGTTGAGATACATCTTTTCGTCGGCGCGGCGGACTGCCTGAATTATATCAAAGTCAGGACTCAGCTTTGTCACTATATATCCTGAACTTGCTGATACCATATACGGAAGTCCGGATTTAATATTATACTCAGCCAGATATAAGTCGATATTTCTCATTACCTCATCCGGATTGGTATCCGCGAATACAACAGAGAATATTTCATCTCCGCCGAAACGCGTAGTAAGGCTTCCGGCCGGAACCGAGGTCTGAAGTGCTTTCGCTACTGCGGCGATGGCACGGTCACCTTCGGCATGCCCGAAATGATCATTTATATATTTGAGACCGTCAAGGTCAGACATAATAATGGTAATGTTATGGCCTGAGAACTGCGGATCCTCCTGGAATCTTGTGAAATAACGCTGGAAACCGATACGGTTATAAAGACCGGTCAGAGAATCATGACGATACATCTCATCCATCTTATAGAGAAGATTTCTCTGGTACTGGGTATTGATATAGCCGCCTATGCCCATGCTTATGGAATTGGTCGCACTCATCGTATTGGAATAATGGGATATCTGATAATTTCTGAAATAATAAGCTACGAAGCCAAATGGGCGGTTCATGAAATCCAGAGAATTGAAGATTATCGGATAGCCGCTTTCCGTCAGTTCCAGAATACGGTCCCGGAAGACGGGCGAAAATACATTTTCAACATAGTAATTCTCATGTGGAGGAAGTACATAGGTGTTTTTCTTGTAATTCTCCGGATGATCGGCATCAAAAAGTAACACAAATTCTTTAGGCTCACTTTGCTCTATGGAATCTGTGAAATAGTTGGATTTAGTGTCGAAACATTTTCTGTCGACAGCAACAAGAAGGTCGGTTGTCTTATCTGATTCCATGTTGGAAGCCAGTTCTCCCGGAGTTTCGGAAAGCTGCATGGAAGATGCAACCCACTGAAGTATACGGTTGTCGTTATTATTTCTCGCAAAACTCTCTTTAAACCAGTCGCGGAGAATATGCGGGTGCTCAGTATGCCCCGGACAGCCGCAGGATTCATTTGGAATAAATTTAGGCATTATCATCACGTCGTGATGAGGACTTCCGTCTATTACCTTCATTAGAGTGTCAAATGTAACGTCAGCCAGTCGCATAAGGTCACAGGATGCAGTTGTTATCATAGGAGAATTAAAGTAGATCTCGTCATAGCCATCGAAGCCGGTAACGATGACGTCATCCGGAATCAGGACACCCGAAGAAGAAAGCAGTTCGGAAACGGTAACTGCCATAATGTCATTTGCACAGATTATAGCTTCCGGCAGTTCTTTTCTTTCAAGAAGTTTTTGGGTAGCCTTGATACAGGGATCGGCCCAGAAATAGCCATAGCTGATCATACTGCTGTCAAATGGAATGCCATTCTCTTCGAGAACCTTTTTGAATACTTCAATCCTTTGATTGGAGAAATCATTATTGGGGTGACCTGCCATGATATGAGGTTTTCTGACCTTGTGGAATTCGATAACGTGACGGACTACCTGTTCAAAACCGTCTTCATATGCGAAGTTTATACAGGTGGCTCCATCATATTTTCCGTCGGCTATGACAACCGGAATATTATATTCCCCTGCATGACGTATGATCTTCTCGGCGATAAGGCGGCTCTTGATCTTTTCATCCATGATGATGATTCCGTCTATATATTCATAAGGGATAAGATCGAAGACATATCGTTCGGAAGCCTGACGGTGTTCCTCCCAATAAATGTCGGAATTAAGCGAAAAAATAAGAAGAGAGTATCCGGCCTTCCGGAGATTCTCGTTCAGTTTTACTATAAATCCGTGAATCTGCGGCTCATAAACACGCGATGCGCAAAGGGCGATCAGCCTTTTTCCATTTAACATGACAATAACCCCACAAATGATATTTTATACATAGAACTTTATAAATAACATTTCATACATAATAGCACAAAAACTGCATATGTACACATCTTAATCTTAATATTGACATAAGGGTTTTCGTGCCATACTATGACTTGGAAGTTTTTTGAAACTAAAAGACAGGTTCAGAGGTATTTATAGAAAATGGATAATGTATTTAAAGTGGATGTTGACGCGGCGGTGCGGGAGTTTGCCGATACGGTATACCGGCTCGCCGTGATCAACACGAATACTGTCGCAGACGCAGAAGATGCCTTCCAGGAGGTCTTCGTGCGGCTCGTTAAGAATAAAGACAAGATTGAAAGTAAGGAACATCTGAAGGCGTGGCTCATAAGGGTTACCATAAATGAATGCCGGCGCATCACGGGGTCATCCTGGAAGAAAAATGTGACTCTGGCAAGCAGTGACGCTGATGATGAGGATCTGGATACTCCGCTGGATATCGCCGTTTACACTGAGGACGGAAGCGGAGGAGTGTCCTCCGGAGGAAACCCGGAAAACGGTGTTTTAGAGGAAGTAATCCGGGAGGAAGAAGCCGGCAGCGTCATGGAAGCCGTGCAGAAGCTTCCGGAGAAGTACAGGGAAGTTGTACATTTATATTATTATGAGGAAATGAAGATTCCGGAGATTGCCCAAACTCTGGAAACCAACGATTCAACAGTCAAAACGAGACTTAAGAGGGCAAGAGAAGCCCTGTCACAACTACTGAAAGGAGGAGCGAGGCTGTGAACAGATATAAAGATGAAATGAATGAGCTGCATGCTCCTCAGGAGCTGATCGCCAGAACACTTGAGAGAGTGCATGCCGCCGAAGCAGAAATTACGGAAGATATAAATGAGGCGGGTGCAGTATCTGATGGCAGAGGTGCAGCGGTTGAAAGCAATAATGTGAGCAAGGATACAATGGTTGAAAGCAGTACCGCAGACAACATAGTTGCATTTAATGTAAATAATGATTATATGAACGGAAAGTCGCCGGATGGCGCTGCGCCTGTAAATGATGGGGATTCCGTGACAAAAGAAGTAAAGAAAAACGGTGCACGTAAGATATATCCGTACATATTAATAGGTGTATCTATCGCGGCATGTGCAGCGGTATTCCTGCTGGCAAGGCTTGGGCTTCGTAATCAGAACAGTAAGAGTGCCGATTATAAGAAAGATGAGTCAGTATTTGAAACTGTTCAGATGAATGAAGCAGAGGAAGCAGATGAATCATATTATGAAGATACAGAGCAAGTTGAAGAGGAAGCTGTAGCCGGAGGAGTGGCAGAAGGGGCAGATGAAGACAGACAGTCCAAAGATTTCACAGGTCAGATTGATTCGTATGATAAAGAAAATATGATAAAAAAATACGGCGCCGATATGGATTCGCTCTTCCTTACATTTCCGGACAGTACGGAAGGTATGATCGCTGCGGATTATCAGGAAAATGCCGAAGCCGGATTACTCGATTCGGATGGATATTTCGTACTTGATGTAATTTATGACAAAAAAAGCTATGAGAAAGAAAAGATAAGGCTTTCCAAGATCAGCTGTGAGATAACAAAAGACAGTGAAAGCTATAAAAACAGCATAAGATATGACGAAGAAATGTATGTTTATCCGGCATATATAGCTGTAGACGGTTACGATTATGTATATGAATACGCACTTATGGATGATGAGAATAATCACATCATTTACATACTGCTTTCTTATCCTGATGTAGATAAGCTTGGAGATTTTTCCGCTTACCTGAAGACGAACAAGGATGATTATAAGATGGATAACAGCAAAGCCCTTGAGAATTTTACGATATATGCACACAAGTTCCCGGGAGATGACTATTATACCGAGGTGACTGACTCTGAATAAAAAAGGACAGCCGTATTACAATAAACTGTAATATGGCTGTCTTTTTTGAGTTTCACTATTTAAGCTGGGATCTCATTCCTCTTCTTCAGTGCTTCAATTCCGAAAGGTGCTACCGTGGCAACACTCAGTACGCTCTTTACGATGAAGATGATATTGCTGAATTTTGCATGATCCGTCATATCTATAAAGCTGCTCAGGAAGGAAGAACTATTCATAATTCCATTTGCAAAATTAGCTACCACTTTCAGGTAGTATGCATGCACGGCGAGGAGGAGTATCAGTGAGATGACCACTATGACATATGGTGCTTTATCTTCGAGAAGTCCTGATGCTCTGCCGAGTATCATTCGCGCTGCAACGATGACCATTATGCTGATGATGCCGAGGCGGAAGGTATCGAAGACTATCATCGTCGTGCCCTGCGAGCCATAGCCGCCTTTCTGATATATGGTCGTCGTGAAAAGCCAGTTAACCGCATGCCTTACGAATAGTGTTGCGACAGCAACCACGGCGCCATAGACCAGGTTGTCGATTTTGGCACCTTTATCACTGACGATCAGTGCAACCAGAAGTGTTCCTATGAAAATGTAAAGATGTATGTTGAAGATATCAGATATGAAGCTAGTCAGCAGACTTGTTAATGTAAAATTCATGTTATCTACCTTTCTTAAATTCTGAAGCCGCACTCGCATGAAATGCACATCCAATGTCGGATTGAGACACATTTCTCAAGTGGTTCCTGGATTGTCCGCAACAATGATATCACCCACGGGAGAATCCTTCAAGAGCTATTCATTTTCCCTTGCCAATATTCTGTTTTGGAATTATTATATAGTGGAGTGTCTGTTTGCAAAAGACAACTATTTTTATTGGCGGAGAATCATAATGAAACGTATTATAGCTCTATTCATATGCGCTGTTATGGCAGCGTGTCTTATCTTCCCATCAAAAGCGGTTTTTGCCGATGGGGCAACTCCAACAGATGTATCAACAGCAACAGATGCGGCTGATCCTTCAGAAATGAGATATGATGAAACGAAGGGTATAGCTGCAATCAGGGTTATGTTCTGCACAGAGACAGGTGCAAGGGACATAATCAAGACAGGTTGTGCTTTCTTTATAGGCTCAGGCGATGATGTATATCTTATCACCTCAGCCAGCACTGTGCTTCTTACAGATGCAGAGAAACAGGCGGTGGCGGATTCTCATGCTGTAGAGAAGGATAAGGTAAAGACGGCGATAGAACTGGTCTATAAAGAAGATATAGTACTCGATCTTTCTGTAGTAAACAGCAGTGAGACACTGGATTTCGCAATACTCCAGCCGTCAAAGAAGCTTGCCGGTGTGACGAAACTCCGTCTTTCCGAAGAGAGCAGCGGTTATGGTAAGGGGTCTGCGGCACATGCCTACAGCAGGGACGTGGTTCAGATAAAATGCACCATAGAAGACTGGACCGAGATAAGCGACGCTCATTTCCTGAAATACACATCAGAATACAATGTTGAAAAGGGTATTCCTATCATAAATGATGACGGCGAGGTTATAGCCATAGCCGGTGAGAAGAATAAGGGAAATCCGGAAGAGAAATACGCGCTCCTTGTTGATGAAGTTATCGATGTACTTACACTTCTGGGAATTGAATACAATGAGCCGATAGTTGTTGATTCTTCTAAGCTGGAGCAGGCATTTGAAAGATTTGAGACCCTTGAAGAGAAGGATTATACTCCTGAATCCTGGAAGAAATGTATGGAGGCCCGCGACAACGCCAAGAAAATCCTGGATAAGATAAATGATGGGGAGATAAATAAATATACTCAGACCGAGGCGGACGATGCTTCGAGAAAGTTTGTTTCCGCAATGGATGCGCTGGAGGAAAAAGGCATCTCTGTAAAGCAGGTAGTCATTATAGCAATAATAGGCGGTGCGCTTCTCCTGATTGCAATCATCGTGCTTATAGTTGTTCTCGTGCTTAAGACCGGAAAATATAAGAAGAAGCTTAAGGAAGAGGGCGATACTGCAACACTTGCCAAGGAAGCACTTATGGCAAGCGGAAGAGTAACACCGGGAACACTTCCGAACAATACGAACAGAGTGTCTGCGACTAATATGGGGCAGGGCATGGATCAGGGACCTCAGAGCTTTGAAACCACAGTTCTTATGTCCGATGTGGCGGACTCAGACGGCGAATATGATTTTGAAAATGTACCTGAATATCCGACTCTCATGCGTCTTAAGACCGGAGAGGGAATCCTTATAAATCAGAACAGCTTCGTTATAGGCTCCGGAACCGATTTCACGGATTACTGCCTGAAGGGCAATACCAATATAAGCCGTAAGCATGTTTGTATAATGAAATTCGAGGACGGATACTATATTCAGGATCTCGATACCACCAACGGTACATTTGTAAATGAAATGAGAGTAATGCCGGGCAGATATGTAAAGCTTGTCAACGGTTATACAGTCAGAATGGCTGAAGAAGAATTCGAGTTCAGACAGTTATAGAAGAATAGAGAGATATTATGAAGGTTAATATTTACGCGGATCACCTTGCGTACACCCTGGAAGTAGGGGAATCGGTATATACGCTGGGAATGAAGTTCATAAAGAAACCGAATGAAAATATGCTTCCTATGGCTTCGGCCAAGGTTAACGGGAATACAAGACTGATGTATGAGACATCTGATCTGGAACCGCTTCAGGATCTGAAGGGGCGCGTTGCCACGAGTGACCTCGCCATAGCTCTGAAGAGCCTTATAGATTCGATTAAACGTATTGAGGATAATGATTTTCTGAAGATTAATTCCATAGATATCAACTATCAGAGATTGTTTTATGACAAGAAGACAAATCATATAAGATACGCGGTCCTGCCGGTAAATTATGATCCGGAGCTTCATGATGGTATGCCATGGAGCACTTCATTTAAAAATACAATTCTTATAATACTCGGTGATGTCTTCAGGGACAGAGTGGAGATTTATTCGGAAATGTATTATCAGATCATGGGTGATACCATGACGGATCATGATGTTATAGAATATCTCAGTAATTATGATTTTAATATAAGAGCGGCGGCTCCGTCGATACAAAACAGAAAGCAGCAGATGCCTGCCGGAGGCATGGCAACGCAGATGGCGGGTGTACAGACAGTTGCTTCACAGACAGCTTCTTCACAGACAGCAGTTTCAGATTCCGGCCGCATGCCGATATTCGCTGCCCTGGACAGTGGGCTCATACTTGAGCATAGAGGCCGCTTTGGCAGTATAGTTTTCAATGTGAATCAGCCGAAATTTGTCCTGGGTTCTTCCAAGACGGTTGACGGACCGATACTGACAGACAGTGCAGTCAGCAGAAAGCATTGTACTGTTTATATGGAGGACGGAAATTACCTGGTCGAAGATATGGGCAGTACCAATGGCACAAGGATTAACGGTTATGCTCTTTCTCCGGGAACGAGATATATGATAAAAACGGGAGATATACTTTCAGTGGCAGATGTTGATTTTGCCGTATCGACTCACTGAGGGAATCATATGAATCAGGGTATGTAATATGGAAAGAAAGAAAATAGTATTCATTTCATTTGATGAAGAATACATATCTACAATTGAATATAAGTTTGCGCACCTGGTTGAAGGTACGGCGGAAGTGGAATTTATCACCGACCATGCACTCTATAAAAGGCTTATGACATTTCCGGAAAAGATTGATTATCTGGTGCTTCCTGAGGGGACTATGATAACCACGCCGGAGAATTATGCTAAGACAAAGATATTCTACATATCAGAGGAGAATAAGTCAGGCGGCGATCCGGGGGTTATCTATAAATATGACAGTGTAAAGGCTATCCTTGAGAGGATAGATCCAAAACTTATCAACAGTGATTCGGAGGAGAAAAAGGGGACTGAGGTCGTTGGGATTTATTCCGTTTCGGGAGGGACCGGAGTTACCATAGCAGCACTCACGATAGCTTATAAGCTTAAGAAAAGGGGCAAGAGAGTGCTTTACATAAGTACCACTTCCCAGCAGGATTTTTCATATCATATGGGCGGAGAAAGCGAGCTGGGTATGGGATTCAGCCGACAATGCTCCATAAATATGAAGAATGCACTTAAGGTGGTTGAGGGAGAGATAAGAAATGAAGATTTTGATTTTCTTCCTATGTTCAGGAATCTTCCGATGTCCTATCAGATAGATTTTTCAACCTATGCTCAGATAATTGATTATTTCAAGGCAAAGAACAGCTATGACTTTATAATAACTGAGTTGAGTCCTGAGATATCCGGCGAGAAGATGAGATTTATCAATAACACCGACCGGCTGATATTCCTCACAACTCAGGATGAGATTGCGGTGAGGAAGCTTGAAACTTTTATGGAAAGTATGCCAAGGGACAAGGGCAATATACTCATAATCTGCAACAAGTACAATGCTGCCAGAAAAGATTTCCTTCAGAAGAGCTTCGTAACAAGGAATGCGGAGCTGGCAGAAACTGTAGATGAGTATCAGGAAGCAATAACATACGCAAATACGAGGGAATCGGTACTTTTTGAAACAACAGTGGCGATACTGGATTAACAAAGAGAGGTGTCTTTCACAGTGACAGGCACGTAGTAGGGGGGTAGCAATGGAATCGTCAGTTATCATGATTTTTAATTACGTTAAAATGAATAAAAAGATAGATATAGAGGTCCCTCTGAATATATCTGCAAATGAACTGATATACGGATTAAACAAAGGGCTTGGTCTTGGAATCAATCTGAATAACATTGCTGAGTGTTACCTTTGCACAGAGGAACCCCGAACTCTGTTGAGAGGGGATGCGCTTCTTGAAAGCTTTGGGCTTAGAAATGGAACGATAATCAATTTTAACAGGTAGAGGGGTCAGGTATGAATTGTAAGCTTGTTATTTACGGAAGCAATATGTATAAAGAGGTCATCTTTGATGACAGCTTTCAGGGGGTTCTCACTATAGGAACAGACAAGGCTTGTCAGATTGCCTTCAGAAGGGAAAGATTTGTATCCGGTTTTATTGTCAGGATAGACAGAAGAGAAGATGGGCAATATATGATCAGTTGTAGTGATACGGTTTATCTCTCAAAGGATTCAAACTTTAGAGAGTATGTCAGGCCGCTTGAACTTGGCGATCATATATCGCTTTTTTATGATGCAACGGATGCAGAATTCATGGGACTTGATTTCCTTCCGCTTTTTGACAGGGTTGGCGATGACTTTAACCAGGAAATCAAAGTAGGGGGGCTGGCTGAGTTCAGTATTGGTGGTCAGGTTGGATGTACCATCAGAGTTGATGATGCAAGACTTCTTAACGACACTGTAAAGCTCAGGAAAGTCCTTGACGGCTACGAGGTTGATTTCAGGGAGGCTAATCTGGGGGTTGAAGTAAACGGATTCACGTCGAGAGAGGAGATAGCTCTGATCAGAAACGGAGAATTTCTCAGTATACGGGGGTATGTTTTCTGTATAGAAAACGGTGTGGTATATACAACCGAAGCTGCAAATATCCTTACTGAATGCAGCAAGAAAATCATTTCCTATCAAAAGAATCATTACAGATATCCCAAATTTATAAAAAATGTAAGACAGCAGTTTAAGCTCCCTGACGAGGAAATAGAGATTCTTGATCCGAAAGAAAAAGAGGAATCTGAAGGTAAAAGCTTTATTCTCACTATTTTGCCTATGCTGGTAAGCCTTGTTCTAATGGTATTTCTCAGGACTTTTATGCCGGGAAATAAAATGTTTGTTTTATACTTTGTTGGAATCATAGGGGCAAGTATCGCGGTAACAATAGCGGGACACCTGGATGAGAAAAAGAAAAGTACATCCAAAGAAGAAAAAAGAAGAAAGTCTTACATGGAATATCTCTCTCAAAGGGAGGATGATATCATTAAGCTTCGTGAAAGGGAGCAGAAGGTATCTAACAACATGAACCCTAAGCTTTCCGATTACATGACTTATATAGATGACTTCAGCAACAGGCTTTTTGAAAAGAAGAAAGATCATGATGATTATCTTAAGGTACGCCTCGGAGAGGGAATCGTAAAGTCAAACTGTCAGGTGAAGTATAAAGAGGAAGACTTTATAGATACAGAAGATGATCTTAAAGATTTTCCGAAAGCAATGCACACAAAATATGAATATATAAGCTCGATGCCGGTCTGCCTTGATCTTAAGACGGTTAATGCAGTTGGATTTATAGGAAACCGAACCAAGCTATACCAGATTGAGAAAAACCTTATCATCGAGTTTGCAGCATCTCATTTTTATAATGATTTAAAGCTTTTCCTGATAATGGATGAAAATGATACGGAGTATTTCTCGTGGGCCAGATGGTTGAAGGCAACGTATAATGAAGATACGAAGATGCGTAATTTCATGTATGATTCCGACAGCGCAAAACTTACGTTGGAATTCCTTTATTCGGAGCTTTCCAGAAGAGAAGCTATGGAAAACATTCCGGAGGATATGCCGGTGTACATAGTTTTTGTATACAGGTCGGAGCAGATCAGCAACCATCCTGTTTCAAAGTTTATCGGAAGAGCAAATGAACTTGGTTTCCGATTTGTATTCTTTGAGGAATATGAGGAATTTTTAAATGAAGCCTGTGCCGAGAGAATATTCCTGAATGACGACGGGAACACGGGATACATTCAAAAGGCTGACGACGGAGAAAATATACAGAATTTCAGTTATGAACATGTCCCGGGCGATGACGTTGAGAAGGCGGCCAAAAAGCTTGCTGCTGTATATGTAGATGAAGTAAGTCTGGAGAATACACTTACCAGGAATATTACGCTTTTCCAGCTGCTCGGAATCATGAGTCCTTATGATCTTAATCTTAAAGAAAGATGGAATTCTTCTGAAATATATAAGAGTATGGCAGCACCGCTGGGTGTTAAGAGTGGAAATGAGGTAGTTTATCTTGACCTTCACGAAAAGTATCACGGACCACATGGTCTCGTTGCAGGTACTACCGGTTCCGGTAAGTCAGAAATACTTCAGTCATATATTCTGTCCATGGCAACGCTTTTCCATCCATATGAAGTCGGCTTTATTATCATAGACTTTAAGGGCGGTGGTATGGTGAATCAGTTCAGGAATCTGCCGCATCTTAACGGTGCCATTACGAATATTGACGGAAATGAAGTTGAGAGATCACTTCTTTCAATTAAGGCTGAGCTGGTTAAAAGACAGAAGCTTTTTGCCGAACAGGACGTTAACCACATAGATGATTATATAAGGGCCTACAAGGAAGGCAGGGCAGCAACACCACTTCCACATCTTATCCTTATCGTAGATGAATTTGCCGAATTAAAGAGTGAACAGCCTGAATTTATGAAAGAGCTTATAAGTGCGGCGCGTATAGGCCGAAGTCTGGGTGTACATCTTATACTGGCTACACAAAAGCCTTCAGGTGTCGTCAGCGACCAGATCTGGAGTAACTCCAAGTTCAAACTCTGTCTTAAGGTACAGAATGCTGCTGATAGTAACGAAGTATTAAAGTCACCTCTTGCTGCAGAGATCAGAGAACCAGGCCGTGCATATCTGCAGGTCGGTAATAATGAGTTGTTTCAGCTTTTCCAGTCGGCTTATAGTGGTGGGTCGGCTAAAAATGACGGTATTACCTCTGAGAAAAAATTTCGGCTGTCAATGGTTGAATTGTCCGGCAGACGCAGGACTATATATGAGCAAAACCCGAACAATGATGAAGCCGGAGAAACAGAGCTTAAGGCATTGGTAAATTATATCAGTGAATACTGCGAGGAAAATGGTATAGAAAGACTTCCGAATATATGTATGCCTTCGCTTGGTGAGAGCATTCCTGTCACTATGGATGGTTTCAGGAACAGTGGAACCGATGTTGTGGTTCCGATAGGTATTACAGACGATCCATCAAATCAGAATCAGTATATAGAGACGTACAATCCTTCACAGGAGAATTTCTATATACTTGGTTCTTCACAGTCAGGAAAAACAAATCTTGTACAGACCATAATAAGAGGACTTGCGGAGAATTATTCACCTTATGATGTAAATATATATATCATCGATTTTGCATCAATGATATTAAGAAACTATGCGGATCTTAATCATGTGGGTGGAGTTATTACACCTTCAGATGATGATAAGCTTAATGTTTTTATGAAGTTTATCATAGAAACTATTCAAACTAGAAAGAAACTCCTGGCAAAGATGGGACTCAGTTCGTATAGTGCATACAGAGAGACCGGAAGGAGTGAAATTCCTCAAATTGTGGTAGTACTTGAAAACTGGGTTGCATTCAGGAGTTACTTCCCTGATTATGAGGATGCTGTTATAAGCATCTGCAGAGACAGTGTGGCGGCAGGCATTTCATTTGTTGTAACGGTAGCTCAGGGAAATGGAGCGGGCTTTAAACTTGTTTCTAATTTCTCAAAGCGAACAGCACTTTACTGCAATGATTCCAGCGATTATGGTACAATATTTGAATCCTGCAGAAAGAAGATTCCTGATATCCCCGGCAGAGCTATCGTTGAAGCAAATAAAACATTCTATGAATGTCAGTATTATCTTTCTTTCCCTGCCGAGAAGGAATATGAGAAGATCAGCCTGATCAGGGAATTTATAAGACAAGTGGCAGAAAAGTATGAGGGTATGTATGTAAAAGGTATTCCGGAAATGCCTGAAAAAATAACGGAGGCATTCTTCAAAAAGCAGTTTGGAGAGACGGCAGCATATGAAGTGCCTCTGGGTATGGAATTTGAGGCCTTCGATAAACGTACCATAAAACTCGATTCACAGTTTGTATATGGATTTGTCGGTGGGAAGGATGGAAGGAATAAGATTTATATAAGATATCTGCTTAACAGTCTTTTGGCTGGGGATGAGCCTCTCATGCTTTATCTTATAGATGATCCGCAAAGTGAATTTAAGGATATGGAGGCAAAAACTGCCGGATATGCAAATACAGTCCAGGGAACAACCGAGATATTAAAAAATGTTGTGGCTCTTTTAATGGAAAGGGCAGAAAAGTCAAAAGCGGGAACATTAAACCTTAAAAGTGAATCCCTTATTTGTATAGTTATCAATTCTCCGGTTATCGTAAAAAGTCTTGGAAGTGAAAAGGAATTGTCAGATTTTATAAAACTGATCATACAGAATCTGAAAGGTTACAAGGTTTGCTTCATTCTGTCTAATCTTGAGAATACAATGATCTCCTTTAAGGACAGTGACCTGTTAAAGCAGATGAGAACCGACAGGACGCTGGTAGCATTTGAAGATATACCGAATATCAAGGTGCTTGATGTTCCTGTCGCTGTATCAAGACAGTATAAAAAACAGCTTGAAGCCGGTGATGCATATCTTTTTACAGAGGATGGACTGGAAAAAATACGAGTAATCGAAGGATGACATATACAAATTGCACAAATGGGATTGTGAAATATGTAGAAAATGTATGTATAGAAGTGTTTTTTGGTAGACACAGTACAGACTATGTGATACATTCACTTTTAGGGTAGAGAGTTAGCATTACTCTAAATTTATATAGTAGTTTAATTTAAGGAGGGAAACTATGGGTGGTACATCATTGACTTTAGATTATGGAAGTATAGTTAGTGCTTATAATGAATTGTTATCTGAAAAACAAGAATTGGAAGCACTTCTTACTAAATTAACAAATGAAGTAGAAACAATAAGATCTATCATGAAGGGCGATGCAATTGATGCTTATTATAGTGAGTATAATGAAATAGTTGAAGCTACTTACTTAAGCGTTAATGCTCAGGTTGAGATGTTTGGTAATTTGCTTGATCAGTTGCAACAGGATATGGCTGCATTTGATTCTGGTATTGCATCGTCTATTGGTAATGTATAAAGGAGGTAAAGAAGTATGGCTAGTCATTTAAAAATAGATTATGCTCAAGCGGAGAGCAGTATTAGCGCAATGAAAAGTATTAATTCTGCAATAGAAAATGTTCATAGCGAAATGAGTGCAACTATGAATGCACTTACCGCAAGCTATATTAGTGAAGCGGCAGATGCATATCAGGATTTTTATAGATGCAAAGTTGAAACAAATCTTAATGATCTGACAACTATGGTTGATCAGTTTGCTAATCAGATGAGTCAGATAGTAGCAAACTTTAAGGCATATGATGCAAAACTTGCTAGTATGGTTCATAATATTTAAGTGATTTGTTAATTACAGCCTCTTGTGTATACATGAGAGGCTGTTGTTGTATTCATGGTTTTGGGCTTTTGACCTGGTCGAGAGGAGGATATCGTGGAACGGTATCAGATGGTAGAAAAGTATAATCATTTCGTAGCGAAAAGAGAGTGTTATAAGTCAAAGCTTTCATATAATGGCAGTTTGCGTTCTTCTCTTGAACCGATTCTTCAGGAATGCATTAATATCAGAGTTAATATGAGTGATTATTCTGATAGATCACAGGCTTTTGACAGTTTGTATGATCTGAATTTTAACAGATATTCAACCGGCAAAAAGGCGAGCATTCTTGCGGAGCTTGACCGGCTTGATACATATATTAATGGTGAGATTGCAAATGCTCAGGCTGAGATTAATTACTGGGACAGTGAGATTAAAGCATATGACGCCGAACAGGCCAGAAAGGCTGCAGAGGAGGCAAAAAAGAAGGCTGAGGAAGAGGCTGCGGCAAAGGCTGCTGAAAATTAGGACAGTGATTAAAAGAAATGAGGAGACTCGACGAATATGAAGGTTGATGAAACATTTTATTCGGATTCAAACAGTACAATAAATAACAGCGTTGAGGCTTACGAATCGTGCCTGGAAGAGTTTAACAGAATCTGTGCTGAAATCTTTGCTGAGAATTTTTATGGGGTTTTAACTCAGGAGGTTCTTCAGGAGTTATATTTGAATATTTATAACATGCTTTCGGGTAAACTGACTACGTATTCACAAAAGATGATAAATGATTCAAAAGGATACGTGAATAGTATTTCGGAAGATGACAGGTTATAAGTCGGAGGGAGCATATGCCAGTAAGTGGAATAGAGGTTTCACAGCCGTCGGTAGAAGCCAAATTACAGGAATTATCTGATGTCTGCGAAGACATTAAACTATGTAAATCGCGTATAGATGGAATCTCAAGCGGTTATTGCACGGGACCTTACTTTGATAAATACATGCAGTCTGTAGAGGATATTTCCAATGTCATGGGTTATACTGTTAATATGATAAATGGATATATCAGCGCATTGAGATTTGCGACAGATTCGTATCAGACAGTTGATAGTGATTTGATGACTGCTATTGTGCAGGATTGATAAGAGGCTGGGATTATATGGGATATACAAAGCGAGACCTTGAGCAGGAAAACTTTACAGCCTGTAACAGTTACCTGTCCAAACAGATTACTCAGGTTTCTGAAGGAAAGAGACTGATGTTAAATGCTGTGGTTTATGACAGTAATTCAGATTTTCCTGACGGAAACATACGATCCGTATATTCATCTATAGGAAATACATTCAGTAGTATGTATAGTGATAATATCACGGACACAATCGCATTGGGAAGATGCCGTTTTAATACAAATAATGATGAGACTACGCATACCGGTACGCTGAGCGAGATACTTGCTGAACTTGATAAACTTGAGTCGGAGGCAAAGGCGCTTTCTGCCAAGTATTCCGGAATGCAGAGTGGTATTATGGGACCTGACAGTATTATCATGCCGCTTCCAGATGACAGAATAGAAGAGATTAAGGACGGAAATTTAGTATTATCAGCTGATAAACAGTATATATATATTGATGGAATAAAATACAAGATAGTTACTTCTCCGTTTAGTACTTATCCATCTTCTAGCGAACCGGCATTTTATTCGGCGCCACAGGAGCTGAAAAAAATATATCTGGACGGGAGTTATTTTGATTGGGCAGCAGCCTTTGCAAACGGCTTTTCGATGAATTCGGTTGATGATATGGCTTCTGCCGCAGGCGGAAAATATGAATACGGAAATTCCGGTAACTTCATGATTCCTGATACGGGTCTTGGAACATTGTTTGATTGCTTAAATATCGCCAACAATTTTGTTACCGCCGGCAGAAAGGAAATGGGTGTTACACTTACTTTCTATGAAGCATATCAGGGTGAAAAGGTTGTAACTATTGGCGTAAATTCATCTGATTATACAAATGCCGTGGAGAAATATGCCGGTTCTACGAGGGCTTATGTCAAGGAAGCTATGCGGAACGGTGCAGATGGCGCAGCGCTTCTTGTTTATTCGAACTCTGCCCGTGATATTTATGAAAAAGTGACCGGTAATCAAACTAATATTTCGAGTTATTATGATTTTCGTATTACCATGGATCCGGCACATAAAAATGATGAATATGCGATGATGCTGTATTTCGATGATAATGGGAATATGATGTCTAGTACTAATATTTATCCGGGTGATAAGTATCAGATTGTTGAAATGAGCGGGCTTTTCTATAATAGGGAAACAGTGTTGTATGAAACTACACCTTCTTCTGTAGGAATGGTTGATCCTAAGGTTCAGGAAGTATTTATGAATGGAATTGTTAATGGATTCAATGATTTAGATTGAAATAACATACTGAATTATCAGTAATATCGGTGCTGTGTCTTATGGCACCGATAATTTTATATAATAGGAAACTGCGGTTCCTATTATATAGGGGAAGCACTAGGATGCGAAGCTTCGCATCCCGCGCTCAGCGCGGCGCATGTCGCCAGCTTATTATAATGATTGTAGGTAAGGATATGGAGAAAAAGGAAAAAAAGTGGTCAGTGTATTTCCAGAATCCGGATTTTCTGGAAAAATCCCGTATGTTACTTATTCCTGAAGATATGAAGCCTCTTGTCAGGAAATGGTGCGGACTTAAGGATGGAATGAGAATTCTTGATGTGGGTTGCGGAACAGGTTTTTTCACAAGGTTAATGGTTGAAGGCGATGAGAAAGTAACCGCGGTCGGAGTTGATCTCGAGGAGCCTTTTATCGATTATGCGAAGAAAATTGCGACTGTAAGGCAGCTTCCAATCGATTTTATAACAGGGGATGCATTTAATCTTCCCTTTGAGGCGGATTCATTTGATATTGTCACCAGTCATACTTTTTTTACCAATATTCCGGATCCCGAAAGGGCTATGGCGGAAATGAAGAGAGTTGTGCGACCGGGAGGGAAGATTGTTTCTGTAACGCCGATGTCATATGCGTCTTCTGCCATAGTTACCGGTGATTGGCCGGAGGAGTGTACGTGGATAAAGGAGTTTCAGACACTGTATTATCAGTTTTATCATATATATAATGAATTGGATCCTTTTTTCTCACATATATGCGGGGTAAAACCGGAGGAAGTTCCGAAATTTTTCTCTAAACAGGGGCTGAAGAATATCTGCATATACCCACTTGGGAAGGTGTTTTCCTTATCTAACGCTGCAATCTCAAAGGAAGACAGATTGAAATACATCGATTTATATCAGTCTTCTGAAGAAAAGAAATTGGACGCGTTCATGCTTCTTCCGGAGATGAGTGAGTACACAACCCCTGGCAGAG
Source organism: Eubacterium sp. (assembly GCA_017477505.1). Taxonomy (GTDB): domain Bacteria; phylum Bacillota; class Clostridia; order Lachnospirales; family Lachnospiraceae; genus Eubacterium_Q. The sequence goes on along the minus strand of JAFUVQ010000013.1, from coordinate 90,139 downwards.
CAGAGAGATTTCGGGAATTGCTGGCTGCAAAATGTGACTGGCTGAGAAATAATCCGGATGAAAACTCTATATGGGAATGGGAAGGAGACAGTAATATTCTTCTTGTGGGCGATTATTATTAAAGAGGTTCTTTACCTTGTAGAAAATGGATGATAAAATTATAAATGGAAAGAGAAAAGCGTTTTCACGCGTCTGCATGGGATCAGGCATATTCCGGGTAGTGGCTTCGCAGACAGCCGGGATGTGTGAAGTCCGGTAATGAATCTACGATTCATTCAAGGTATTTTTCTCTTTCCTTTTTTATTTATGCTGTTAGCATCGCCCTGTAGATTATTGGTAAGTGAAGAAAGTCGTGGCAGAGCTAAAAGATGAATTCAGATAAAACTCAGGATATAATCTCTAAACTTTATATGAGGGAAAGCTGGGACGAGTATCTTCGACATAAGAAAGAAGCCGGATATACTTCTATAGCTGAGATAAAGGAAATCGAGGCGTATATAGAGGGAGGTACCTTTCCTGTAGATGTTGATAAACTCCTCAATGATACGCCTGTTCCTGCCAGAAAAGAGATCGCGAAGGGCGGTAGTTTGAAGAAAAGAGTCATATATACCTACGATGAGCCGGTTAACATAATTCTGAAATTAATTGCATTTCTACTGTACAGATACGATGGGATTTTTTCCGATAACTGTTACGCTTTCAGGAGAAAGACCGGAGCCGGTGATGCCATAAGATATCTTAAAAACCGTAAATGTTTGTCTGAAAAGTTCTTTCTGAAAGTAGATATAAGCAATTATTTCAATTCTATAGATGCTGAAAGGCTTATTCTAAAACTCGGTTTTCTGAAGGAGAATGACGAAAGACTTTTGGAACTGTTCGAGCGGCTTTTGAGAGATAAAAGAGCCGTCAAAAATGGCGAGATTATCGAGGAAGACCGGGGAGCTATGGCCGGCGTGCCTGTTGCTTCATTTTTTGCAAATGTATATATGATGGACGTGGACCGGCTTTTCTTTGAATCAGGTAATACATATTTCAGATATTCTGATGACATACTGATATTTGCAGATACGGAAGAAGAATTATGTAAACTGAGAGACCGGCTTTTTTCTTTAATCAGAAATCTGGGATTAAACCTGAATGAAGACAAGCTCTGCTATGGAAAGCCGGGAGAATCCTATGAATTCCTTGGCTTTACATTTGATAACGGGACTATTGATATATCATCAAATGCAAAAAGAAAGCTTATGGCAAAGATCAGAAGAAAGGCGAGAGCACTCCGTAGATGGGGCCTTGGGAGGAATTTCAGTATGGATAAAGCGGCAAAAGGCTTCATCCGTGCTATGAACCGTAAGCTTTTTACGTATGATGAGGACGGTTTTTCCTGGACAGGCTGGTACTTTCCGTATATTAATACCGACAGCAGTCTTCATGAGCTGGATCTTTATATACAGCAATACGCAAGATATATTATTTCGGGTAAGCATAGGGCGGCGAACTATAGAACAAGGTACGAGACACTGAAAGAATGGGGGTACCGCAGTCTTGTAAATGAATACTATAAATTCCGGGAGAGACCTGACAGCTGACAAAATTGAAAATCATTTTCAAATTTATATTGACAAATAGAAAGCTTGTGGTAAAATCGAAAATGGTTTTCAAATTCGTGACAACATATCATGCTTCGGGAGGTACATCATGAGAAGTTTTAAGAAGTTCGTTTGTTTTATGGTTGCCATATCTTTGATTGTGGCAATGTGCACAGGATGCAGCGGTGCTGCTTCAGGCGCCACAGCCGGGTCAGGAAAGTTGAAGGTAGTAACAACCATCTTCCCTGAGTATGACTGGGTTAAGGAGATTACGGCAGGAGTTGATTCGGTTGACATAACACTTCTGATGGATACAGGTGCCGATCTTCACAGCTATCAGCCTACTGCAGAGGACATCATGAAAGTTGGAACGGCAGATGTATTCATTTATGTAGGCGGTGAGTCAGACGGATGGGTAGATGATGCGCTTAAAAATGCAGTAAATAAGGATATGACTGTTATAAACCTTATGGATGTTCTTAAGGAAAGTGTTAAAGAAGAGGAAGTAGTTGAAGGTATGCAGGAAGAGGAGCATGAGGATGCTGACGAGGATCACGAGCAAACTCACGGTGATGCAGAAGAAGAAGTAGAATATGATGAGCATGTATGGCTCTCACTGAAGAATGCCAAGGTTGTTGTTTCATCAATTGCCGAATCACTCAGCGCAAAGGATTCTGCTAATTCTCAAAAATATACTGCAAATGCTGATGCTTATATCGCTAAGCTTGATACTCTTGATCAGGAGTATCAGAAGGCTGTTGACGAAGGAAGCTTTGATACATTACTTTTCGGAGACAGATTCCCATTCAGATATATGGTCGATGATTATGATATCAGGTATTTTGCAGCGTTTGTAGGTTGTTCAGCAGAGACCGAAGCCAGCTTTGAAACTATCAAGTTCCTTGCTGATAAGGTGGATGAGCTCGGACTTACACACGTTCTGACTACTGAGAAGACTGATGGAAAGATTGCAAAGACTATCATAGATACTGCAAAGGCATCAGATGTAAAAGTTCTTGCGATGGATTCAATGCAGTCAGTAACCATCACTGAAGTTGAGGGTGGAGAGACATACTACAGCATTATGGAGAAAAACCTTGATGTTCTGAAACAAGCGCTGAAATAATAGAATATCCTGATAATTTTGAAAGTTGACAAAGCCATTAAAGAGATATAAAATTGAAAACGATTTTCAGATTGTGAGGTTTTTTGAAATGTCGCAGATAATATGCAAGGATCTTACCATAGGCTACGACCGCCAGGTTGTCCTTGAGGGGATTAATTTTGAAGTGAATAAAGGTGACTATCTTTGTATAGTCGGTGAAAACGGGTCCGGGAAGTCAACGCTGATGAAGACACTTCTCGGACTTACTCCGCGTTTATCGGGAGAAATCGTTTTTGGTGATGAGCTGAGACAGACAGAACTGGGATATCTTCCGCAGCAGACTGAAGTACAGAAGGATTTTCCTGCTTCGGTCAAAGAGATAGTTCTTTCCGGATGCCAGAGCAGGATGGGCCTCAGACCATTTTATAATAAAGAAGAAAAGAAACTTGCTGCCGAAAATATGGAGCGAATGGGCATTTCCGATTTTAAAGACCGTTCATACAGGAATCTTTCAGGCGGTCAGCAGCAGAGGGTGCTTCTTGCAAGAGCACTCTGCTCAACAAGAAAGCTTCTCCTTCTTGATGAGCCGGTTTCAGGGCTTGATCCGAAGGTTACTCAGGATATGTACGAGCTGATCGAGTCTCTTAATAAAGAAGGAATTACCATCGTAATGATTTCCCATGATATGGAAGCGGCACTTGATTATTCAAGCCACATTTTATATATAGGAAAACATCTTTTCTTTGGCAATAAAGATGATTTTGCCAAAAGCAAGGCAGGCAGGCGCTATCTGCAGAGAGGAGGCGAGTAGGATGGCTAAGCTTATTGAATACCTCCAATATCCATTTGTAAGAAATGCATTGATAGTGGGCGTTCTCATCGCACTTTGCTCGTCGCTCCTGGGAGTAACACTGGTTCTTCGTAGATTCTCATTTATCGGAGACGGACTTTCCCATGTTGCATTCGGGGCCATGGCCATAGCCAGTGTAATGAAACTTACAAATGAAATGCCACTCATTCTTGCGGTTACCACACTTGCAGCGGTTCTTCTTCTCAGGACAGGAAAAAATACAAAGATAAAGGGAGACGCGGCTATAGCCATGATCTCTGTCGGAGCTTTGGCCTTCGGTTATCTTCTGATGAATATATTCCCGAAATCCAATAATATTTCGGGAGATGTCTGCAGTACGCTTTTTGGTTCAACTTCGATTCTTACACTTTCAACCTGGGAGGTTTGGCTTTCAATAATTCTTTCAGTTGTTGTGGTTACGATATTCGTGCTGTTCTACAATAAGATTTTCAGCATTACATTTGACGAAGCATTTGCAAGAGCGACAGGAACCAGGGTTAATACATATAACCTTTTAATCGCTGTGGTTATCGCAGTTATCATCGTACTGGCCATGAATCTCGTGGGTTCGCTGCTGATATCAGCGCTGGTTATATTCCCGGCTCTTTCAGCCATGAGAATCTTCAAAAGTTTTAAGTCGGTGACGATATGTTCGGCGGTTATCTCAGTTGTATGTGCACTTTCGGGAATGCTCATTTCCATACTTGCCGGAACACCGGTAGGTTCAACCATCGTAGCCGTTGATGTTATTGTATTCTTCGTAGCGGCAATTGTGGGAAGAGTACGTGCCTGATGGATTGTGAATGAAACCGGATATCCGTTACCCGGTATTTAGTCCTTGGAGCATTGTTATCTAAATTTACGATTAGTGACATACCCTGTAAATGATGCTATAATTAGGAGTACGTTACGCGAAGCGGAACATGGACCCGCGGAGCAAAATACGGCACATTTGAAATAAGACAGAATATTTACATATCGAAGGACTTGCATATGGAAATCTTGAATTCTTCAAATAAGAGAAGAACTGTTCTGATAGTGTCAGACGGGGGATATAATCTGGATCATCTGAGGGAAATAGTTGAAAAGGAGTTTAATGTTTTCTTCGTTGAAAAGCCAAATGAAGATTATGAGAGTGTACACGATAATGCCGGCGTAATATCTGCTGCCATAATCTGTGCATCTGATGCGGCAGATAAGAACTATGCGCTTTTTGATTGGATTAAGAAGGACAATTTAGTTTCTGCCGTGCCTCTTATTATATATGCTGCAAATGAATTTGAATTTGAAGAGGTTGATGGCTGCATTAAGCGAGGGGCTGTTGATGTAATAATGCCGCCTCTGGATGAAACGGTGACCATCAATCGTATAGAAAATGCCATAAGGCTGAAGGATTCCGCTACATTTTACGAGATAGAAAGGATGCTGAAGGAGCTTCCTTCAAATATTTACCTCAAGGATAAAGACGGACGATATGTGTTCGCGACTCATTACTGGCATCACCTTGAACAGGACGGGGACTCTAACTGGACCATAAGAGGCAAGACAGATCTGGATATCCGTAAGGATAAGGAAAATGCCATTAAAGCGATGGCGGCAGATATGGAGATTCTTCGTACAGGCAAGGGCACGAACTATATTATAGAAGAAAGAGCTGATGGGATCAGTGAATATCTGGAGCTTATCAAGCGCCCGGTTTTTGATGATGATGGAAATGTAACGGGAATTATAGCTCTTATAAATGACGTTACCGAGCAGCAGCTCCTTAAGATGAGCCTTGAAGAAAAGGCTATGAAGGATGAACTTACCGGAGCATATAACAGATATTATTTTGACAGCTACATCAGTTCATTGGAAAGAAATCAGAAGATGCCGGTCGCATTCATTTCTGCTGACTGTGATAATCTTAAGATTGTAAATGATACTTATGGTCACCTGGTGGGTGATGAGTATCTTCACGTTTCAGTACTTCTCTTTAAGACTGTAATGCCTGAGAAAAGTGAGATTTTCCGTATCGGTGGCGATGAATTCCTCATCGTACTTCCGGGAATGACTCTTGAAGAAGCTGAAGAGTATATCGATAAGCTTGAAAAGGAGTCACAGCAGTTCTCCATCAAAGACAGAAAAGTCTCAATCTCCTGTGGAGCTGCCTGCATGACTGAACCGACACAGAAAGTAAGAGACTGTATAAATGCGGCTGATAAGAAAATGTATGAGAGTAAGCGCCGCAGAAAGCAGGGATTACAAGATGAAAATGAATTTTAAGAAAATAATCTGTACTGCACTTATCGCAGTGATGGCTGCAGGAACGCTTTCAGCCTGCGGCAGCAGTACGGTTGATGAACTTGCCAAAAAGCAGAATACCGAAGCAACAACTGAAGCAAAAACAGAAGCAACAACGGTGGCGGGAAAAACGGACAGTGATTCCGACAAGGATAAGGCGGATGCTTCGGATAAAAAAGACAGCAGCAAGGATACTACGGAAGCGACAGAAGCAACTACGGAAAAAGCAACAACCGCAGCTGATGTGATCGAGGATATAAAAAAGCAGGAAGAGGAAGATGCCAGCGAGGCTGAGGCAAAGGAGAAGGGGCAGGCAACCGAAGGTGTTGATGTTGACCTTACTACCATGAGCAGCACCATGGTTTATTCCGAGGTTCTCAATATGATGAGCTACCCTGATAACTACAAGGGCAAGATAATCAGAATGAATGGAACCTATCAGTCTGTATATGACGAGAACACAGGAAATACATATTATTATTGTGTAATAAAGGATGCGACTGCCTGCTGTGCCAGCGGACTGGAGTTCGTTCTTGTTGAGGGAGAGTACCCTCCGGAAGAGACCGAGATTACAGTGCAGGGTAAGTTCACAACATATTTTGAAGGAGAATTTGAGTATATTACCTTGCAGGATGCAAAGAGAATTTCCTAGCTTAGTCATACATGTAAGTATGTGCACGAAGGTATGTGAGTATATTTGTGTTGGCATTTGTGTTGGCATTTGCATGTTTGTATATGCATGTGTGAGCAGGCGTGTGTATTTGGTTTACATAAATTGTTTTGGTTGAGAATAATGACAGATATAAGTAGGATAAAAGCTATAATATTTGATTTGGACGGAACTCTTCTATATACATTGGAAGACCTCAAGATTTCAGTCAATTACGTGCTTGAAAAGCATGGAATGCCCGAGAGGACTCTGGAAGAGATTCGGATATTTGTTGGAAATGGAATAAGAAAGACTCTGGAGAGGGCGGCTGTACCCGGTACCTCTCAGGAAGAAATCGATAAGATGTATGAGGAGTTCGGGGTACATTACAGTGAGCACTGTCTCGACAATACGGCACCGTATGACGGTATTGATGAGATGCTGAAGTCACTTTATGATAAAGGCTATAAGCTCGCTATAGTTTCAAATAAGTATGACCCGGCAGTGAAGGAACTGAATGAGAAATTCTTTTCTTCATATATAAATGTAGCAATCGGTGAGACACCTGCCATCAGAAAGAAACCGGCACCCGATACAGCCATTACTGCTATGAAGGAACTGGGCGTAACACCCGATGAAGCTATATATGTAGGCGATTCAGATGTAGATATACAGACTGCCGCAAATGCAGGGCTGCCATGCATTTCCATAACCTGGGGATTCCGCGACCGCGAGTTCCTGCTGGAGCATGGAGCAACCACGATACTTGATACACCTGCCGAGGTTGCCGGAAAGTTTTAATCTCCCACTGAGATAAACAATCCGCGGATATTTGCAGGGATCCGGTTTGGAATATAAATAAAGTGCCATAATGAGGAGTAGATAATTATGGATAATGAGAACAAAGAAGTAATAAATGAAAACAGCGATACTGAAACAGAAACTGTGACCAAAGAGAGTAATGACAACATGGAAGAGGGAGCAAAAAAGGGAACAGGAGACGGAATAGAAGAGGGAATAGAGGAAGGAATGACACAGACGGTTACGGCAGATCATTCGGAACCTCTTTCAATATACGGAATAGGACCTAAATGGAGTATCCCCTGTGCGGTCCTTACGCTTATCGGCGTGATAGTCGGTCATATCCATCCTGTAAGTACCGGAATACCGACTATTAAGATACTTCGCTATTCTTATATAGGACTTGGTGCAGTGCTCATAGTTCTCTGTGTGAAAATGTGGGTTGATGCAGTGGTCAATGCAAACCTTGACGGAAACATTATGTCCAACAAACTGGTAACCACGGGAGTCTATAAATATACACGAAATCCTATCTATGCCGCAGTACTTGGAATACTGACCGGAGTACTGTTCATTTCCGGAAATACATATATGTATGTCCTTCCGATCATATTCTGGGTATTCCTGGTTCAGATGCTGAAAAAGACAGAGGAAGTATGGTTACTTGAGAAATTCGGAGATGAATATTCGGAGTACTTTAGTAAGACAAACCGTATATTCCCGGGACCGCAGAAGAAGAAATAATGGACACAGGAGACAGTCCCCGCGCATGAGGGACTGTCCTCAGTGTCCTGTTTTTTAGGAGGTATTAAATGAGAAAAAAAACAGGAAAGAAAATACTTGGTTTTGCACTTACGGTGGCGCTGGGGCTTGGAACTCTCTCGGGTACGGGGTATACGGCATACGCTGAGGTGGACGTTCCCGGAAACGATGTTGTTTTGGAAGACGGCAATGACAAAATAAGCTTTGAGGATGTTCCGGAAGATGCTTATTATTATAAACCTGTAATCTGGGCGGTTACTGATGAGATTACAAGCGGTGTTGATGAAAATCATTTCAAACCATTTACTGTATGTAACAGAGCCCAGACTATTACGTTTATGTGGAGGGCGGCCGGATGTCCGGAACCGGAATCAACGGTGAATCCTTTCACGGATGTAAATGAAGAGGACTTTTTCTACGAGGCCGTTCTCTGGGGCGTTGAGAATAAGATAGTTGCAGGTAAAAATGAAAATACTTTTGCACCGAAGGATCCATGTACAAGGTCCCAGGTTGTTATGTTCCTGTGGCGTAATGCCGGATGTCCGGAGCCGGTTTCGGCAGAGAATCCGTTCGCAGATGTGACCGAAGGCAGCGCGTATTATAACGCAATTCTCTGGGCGGTTGAAAATAATATAACAAATGGCATAAACCCTACAACCTTTGGCGTTAAGAAGTCCTGTGTAAGAGCGCAGCTCATTACATTTTTATATAATGCACTGGCTGACAGGATCACCAGGATGCTTGACAGCATGACTCTTGAAGAGAAGGTTGGACAGATGATGATTGTTTCCTTCCGTAAATGGCAGGCTGATGGTGAGAAAACATCTACAAATATCATTGAATTAAATGATGAGATCCGCGGTTGCCTCGAAAGAAATCATTTTGGCGGAACGATTCTTTTTGCCGAAAACAATAAAAATGCTGAACAGACATATAAGCTTATAGCTGATCTGCAGGCTTCAAATCAGAAGGGCAGCGATATACCGCTCTTCGTGTCAGTTGACCAGGAGGGTGGAGCTGTTGCAAGACTCGGTTTCGGTACTACAGGGGTAGGAAATATGGCTCTTGGTGCTACCGGAAATCCTGAATATGCTTATGAAATGGCAAGTGTTTTCGGGGAAGAGCTTCAGGCTCTGGGTTATAATTCGGATTATGCGCCGGTTGTGGATGTTAATAATAATCCGAAGAATCCGGTAATCGGCAACCGTTCATTTTCAGATAGTCCCGAAGTGGTTTCCGCATTCGGAAATGCATTTATGAACGGACTTGGTGAAGCAGGGATTGTAGCAACGTTAAAGCATTTCCCGGGTCACGGAGATACAGAAACTGACAGTCATACGGGCTTTCCACTTATAAATAAGTCATATGAGGAATTGAAGGATTTTGAACTTATTCCGTATCAGGCTGCTATAGATAATGGCGTTGAAATGATAATGACTGCTCATATCCAGTATCCTAAGATTGAAAATGAGACATATACATCTATATCAACAAAAGAAGAAGTATATATTCCTGCAACCATGAGCCATAGAATTCTTACGGATATACTCCGTGATGATATGGGTTATGAGGGAGTAGTTGTTACGGATGCTCTTGATATGGGCGCTATCAGGGACAACTTTGAATTTGAGGATGTCCTTACCATGACTATAAATGCCGGCGCTGATATGCTGATGCTCCCTTTGATCACAGACAGGGCACTTTACGAGCAGGCTGACGGAGCTGTTGCAAAGACAGTGGCTCTTGTTGAGTCAGGAGAAATATCAGAGGAAAGAATTGATGAGTCGGTAAGAAGAATTCTTACACTTAAAGAGAAACGCGGTATTCTGGACACTACTGATTTTACAGTTTCAGAAGACAGGGCAGCACATGTAAATTCATTTGTGGGATGTAAAGAAAATCGTGACAAAGCGTGGGAGATAGCTACAAAGTCACTGACTCTTCTTTCTAATGAAAATGAGGCGTATCCGCTCAAGAATCCTGACGGAGACACGCTTATACTCTTTGCAGACAGCTGTGCAAGCAGGATTGGTTACGGCCTTATGGCAAAGCAGATTCTCGGGAAGGAGAATATTACTGTAATGGCAAACAGCCGCAGCAATAAAGAAGAGTGCATTGATGCAGCTAAGAATGCGGAAAATGTAATACTTATTAACAGATTTTACAGTGAAGCCTGTCTTGATCCGAATACGGAGGATGGATTCTCCACAGAAACATTTGATGATATAATCGCGGCGCGCCATGAGGAAGAAAAGCCGGTTATCGTTATATCCTGCCAGCTCCCGTATGATGCTGCCCGTTTTACTGATGCAGATGCAATGATACTTACTTATTGTACAAATGTTGTAAGACAGCCTCTTCCCGAAAGCGGTGAGGGCAGCGCTTATTCTCCTAACCTTGCAGCGGCAATAGTTGCCTGCTTTGAAGGAACAGAGCTGACCGGTAAGCTTCCTGTAAATCTCCCGAAACTCGATGAGAACTATAAGCTTACAAATGAGATTCTATATGAGAGAGAAGTTGAATAAATACATTACACATTGAGTATCAGTCATGGTTTTGCTATAATTATCGGGTATTGAAAAAATGTTTCAGGAGGAGGTTAAAATATGAAACAGAAGAAGATTATAAGTGCGGTTCTGGCACTTATGCTGGCAATATCGTTTGTTCTGACGATGATGCCGGGTGAAGTATTTGCGGAGGAAGCTCCGTCAGGTTACCAGGGGACTGTATATAAGAAAGGCGATATTTTCACTATAGAACCGGGAAAGTTTTATTTTGTAAATAATATGGCGATTCCGGGAAGTATGATCAAGATGAACTATCAGATTACATCAAATGACATCAGTGTTGATGAATTAGTTTACAATGCGGAAGCGGGCGGTCTTTTAGTAACATTATCAGCTGATCAAAAGTCTATAGATTTTGTAATCCCAACTGAAAGAACTGATGATCCGCTCGGATTCACCACTTCCGGTGCAGGTACTATGACTGATCCTATCATATTCGCAGCTGTTTATGATGAAGAGAGTGAGAAGGTTTATGTTGAAGAACTGGAACCTTCAGGCTATGAAAGCGTTACCCTTATAGTAGGCGAGACTGATTCTTTTTCAGTCTGTGTACTTCCCGGAAATGCAACTGAAACAAAGGTTGTTTTCTCATCAACTGATGAAAAGGTAGTTACTGTTGATTCAGAATCCGGTGAATTCACTGCAGTGGGAGTCGGTGAGGCTGCTATAATTGCTACAGCTGTTAATGATCCGGAAGTTGATGAGGATGACGTTACATACTCATTCCCTGTAATAGTTCTTGCCAAGTTTGTGGATGTACCTGATGATGCTTATTACTATGAGCCTGTATACTGGGCAGTAAAGAATGGCTTACAACAGGTATCACAAAGGATAAATTCAAGCCGTTTACAGTATGTAACAGAGCACAGACAATCACATTTATCTGGAGAGCAAACGGATGTCCTGAGCCTGAATCAGCAGAAAATCCATTTACTGATGTAGACCCGGAAGCGTTCTACTACAAGGCAGTTCTCTGGGGAGTTGAGAATGAGATCGTTGCAGGAAAAACAGCAACTACATTTGCACCAAATGATCCTTGTACAAGATCACAGGTTGTTCTGTTCCTGTGGAGAGATGCCGGATGTCCCGTACCTGAAACAACAGTAAATCCATTTACTGATGTACAGGAAGGAAGTATATTCTATGACGCAATTCTCTGGGCATCAGAGAACAATATTACACAGGGCGTTAAGAAGGATGTATTCGGAATCAAGTCATCCTGCGTAAGAGCACAGCTCATTACATTTATCTACCGTGCACTTGGACCTGTAGAAGAGAAGGAATAATACCGCAGGTATTCGGTTAGAAAGATGATAACTGAAAGAAAAACGAACGGGAATCACCAATTGGTGGTTCCCGTTTTGATTATCTTTTTATTGTTGATTAGACGGAATAAAAAACACTGCTTTCGTACCGCCCTCCGGCCTTTTACTGATAGTAAGGGTTCCGTTACACATCATACTCAGTCTTTCTTTGATATTAGCGATGGCGACATGCGGGTTACGGTCGTCTGTGGAAAAAGGTTCATCCATGTCGAATCCGGGACCGGTGTCTGTAACTGTTATAACATGACCGAGATCGGTTTCTTCGCTGGAGACACGGATATAGAGAGGATCAAGCTCCGGATCAACACCATATTTCACGGAATTCTCCACCAGAGGCTGCAGCGTGAGTGGCGGTATCCGGAAGTTCGTGTCCGAAGTATCAAACTCCACGAAGAGATTTCCTTCGAAACGCGTCTGTTCAATGGAAAGATAAGTATGCACATGTTCCAGTTCTTCTTCAAATGGAATGGGGCCGTCTTTTGCGATTGCCGAAAAGTTTCTTCTCAGATATTTAGTAAAATCATTTATCGTTTTCATGGCTTTTTCCGGACTCTGCTCACAGAGGTAGTAGATACTTGTCATGGTATTGTAGATAAAATGCGGACGCATTTGAAGAATCTTTATATTCGCCTCGGCCTGGAGCTTTTCCTCACTCTGTTTTATATAATGCTCAGTCTGGTCTGAAAGAATGGTTGTGAACATAAAGAATGACGAAAGCGAACTGCCTATAACTATCAGCAGAAGACCGTATGACATCATCTGGACAACCATACATGCCAGAGGAACGACAAGGTAAATAGCAAATGCATTTCTCTGATATTTTGAAAGGTTGCCTCTTTTCTGTAGATAAATAATTATATTCACCAGCATGAGAAGCACAGGCGGAACAAGAAGTACAGGGTAGTAAGGCCCTCTATTATATACATTTTCAGCTGTTATGTAGTAAATGGTGGTAGAAAACTGGGTATATATCAGAAGAATTATGTATATAGCCAGAAGGGTATGAATGATATGGAACAATACATTTTTAAACGGATTATCACCTGCAGCCAGGAGAAGATACAGCGACATCGCCGGCATAAGAAGTGAAGAGAAAAATGACTCGCCAAAAATCGCTATCTTTGACAGACGTGCAAAATCCGGGCCCAGGATAACCAGGGAAATCTGTGAAGTAATGTCACTGGCTATATAAAGAGTCAGCAGAACAAAGAAAATACGAAAGAAAATACGGCTGTTCATATCCATGTATGTAGTTGTAAATGTATAGAAAAAGCCGAGAAGTGCTACGATAAAACCACCGCATGAAATACCGAAATTGATAATGTCTATCCAGTTTGTCATAAAGCCAAACCTCCGGATAAAGGATGTCGGAGCCTTGACAACTGATCACTTACCGACTGTTCGTTGATAGGCTTTAGAAGGAATCCGCAGGCGCCTGTACTCCAGGCATTGAAAGAGTACTCCATATATGCCGTAAGAAATATTATATTCATGTTAGGGTTGATACCAAGGAGCTCATCACAAAGCTTAAGTCCGCTGGTTTTTCCGATTTCAATATCCAGAAAAGCAAGAGAAACGTTGCATTCTTTTGCATAAAGAATTGCATCGGAAGGCTTGGTGAAGCCCCTGATATCTGCATTCGGCAGAACATTTTGGAGAACAGGAATGCCTCCGGCAAGAACTATTTTTTCATCATCCACCATCATTACAAAGCAGGGATCGGGCTCTTCTTCTTTCAGTGACGCATCAAGGAGAAGCTGGGAATCGATATCCAGAACGCCGGAAATACGCATGATCATATTTGTGTCAGGCGTACGCCTGCCGGTTTCCCAGCCTGCAACAGTTGAACGGTCTACGAAAAGAAGTTTTGCAAACTGCAGCTGTGAAAGACCTTTTTCTGATCGTATCTCTTTTATGATATCACCAAGTATGCGGTTCATGATTATGTTCCTTCCTGTTCTGTAATGAAATCGCGATGCCGTTTGGCGGCAGGATAACATTTCAAGTATGTTCGCGAAAGGCAGTAAGATATATTGCATACATATGATAAAACATTTGAGGATTATTCTCAAGAAAAGATAAAAATTTGAAGTGTGACGGATTGTCACACCATTTTTTTAGCATATCTGTTATAATAAATCTCCTGGGAAATTACCGATTAAAATCATAGGTGGTTATTATATGTTTGATTACTACACTGCGATAATACTTATGTCATGGATGGAACTGGGAGTGCTCAGTATCCTTGTCTATGAGAACAACCGAATCAAAAAAAGAGATAAGGCTCTTTTTTACTGCGCATACCTTCTTATAGCTATCTCTGCACTTGCAGAACTGATAGGACTTAAGCTGAACGGAAATATGTCCGTGCCGAGCTGGGTCATTGTTGTAGTGAAGAGCTTTGACTATGTGCTTACGCCTCTGGCAGGTGGTGCAGTTATAGCGCAGATAAAGATCAGAAATAAATGGACTAACGCTTTGCTGGGGATACTCTGCTTCAATACCCTGTTCCAGATTATTTCTGTATTTACCGGATGGATGACTGTTATAGATGATAAAAACTGTTACTCACATGGTCCACTTTATTTCATATATATGATTGTATATATCCTGATACTTGCAATCGTCATAATACAGTTCTTCATTTACGGACAATCCTTCAGTAAAAGTAACAGAATTTCTATAAATGCCATACTTTTATTCATTTTCACGGGAATTGGACTTCAGGAATACTTTGGTGGTGAAATCAGGACGGCATACCTTGCCATTACCCTCGGAGCGACGCTGCTGTTCATTCACTATACAGAATATTCGCAGATTAAATCCGATGACCGTATACAGGAACAGAAGGTTCTGATAACCACGGATGTACTTACCGGAGTGGGCAGCAGATATGCATATGTTAAACAAATGAAAAAGTATGAATCCGCGGATTTAATCCCGAAGGACTTCGTTACGATCCTTCTGGATATAAATGGGCTGAAGAGAACAAATGATGATTTCGGACACGATGCCGGGGATGAACTGATATGCGCGGCGGCAAACTGCATAAATTCAGTATTCGCGGACAAAGGAAGCGTGTATAGGATAGGCGGCGACGAATTTGTCGTATTCACAGAGATGAGCAGTTCCGAAACCAGGAAAGCACTCAAAAAACTGGATAAAGAAGCGGCCGAATGGAGAGGCAGTAAAGACAACAGACTCAGTATCTCATCCGGCTTTGCAACAGCAGTCGACAATCCCGGACTTACCTGTGAAGAACTCTGCCGCTTGGCTGACGAAGAAATGTATGAGGCCAAAGACGAATACTACAGAAAGAACAAAATTGAAAGAAGAAGATAGGAACCTAGCCCCCTTTTGGGACACGGGGACAGTCTCCGTGTCCAATTTTTTGCACTTGATAAGATATATCAAAAATGATATATTATTACTATGAATAATGAACTTGGAATCATAATTACTAAAATACGGGAGAGACGTAAAGCACTTCATCTGTCACAGAAGGAAGTGGCTGATAAGTGCGGCTTGAAACAGGCAAATTATAGTCGTATGGAATCAGGGAAACAGTCGCCAACACTGGAAACACTACTCCAGATTGCGGATGCTGTTAATCTCAGAATAGAGTTAATACCGAATGAAATGACAGTATACCACGTTATGTTTCGTGATGAACTGGTAACAGTAGTCTCTTTATCTAAAGATAGAAAAACAATTCATTTCAATAAGATAAAAGAAGATGGTATATTTCAGCCGTTTTCAGGGGAAAAACTGGATTTAGAACGTTTTTACCGTTTTATAAAAAGCCGCTGTTACGAGGATGGTCGTGCCGATTTGGATGAAATACTAAAGCAGGCACATCTAAGTTCAAATAATCCCTATGATTTTATCAGAATATCTCATGGAGTGACCTATTCCGATGACTTCTGGATAAAGGATGAAAATGAAAAAATAAAATGGAAGGACGTGAAAGTCAGATGAAGGATTATAAACTATCTGCAGAAGCTCTTGCCATGATTCAGGGAAGTTCAGCAGGTACTCAGCCCAAATATTATGATAATGGTTACTGGTATAAAACCAATAATGCCGGTTATGAAGGACTTTCAGAGTATCTGGTCAGCCTTCTTTTGTCATGCTCAAGTATAAAAGAATATGTGGTTTATGAGGAATGTCTTGTAAATGGAAGAAAAGGATGCAGATCAAAAAGCTTTCTTGGAAAAGATGAAAGCTTTATCAGTTTCCAAAGGCTTTATGATATGTATAAGGGCGGAAATCTTACTGATCAGATAATGCCTATCAATGATACGAAGGCTCGGATTGAGTACGTCCTTGATTTTGTAAAATACTATACCGATCTGGACTGCAGTGACTACCTGTCTGCCACGTTATCCCTCGATTTCATCATTCTGAATACAGACAGGCATTTTCATAATCTGGGAATTATAGTAAATGGAGCGACAGGTGAATACAGAACAGCGCCTGTATTTGATAACGGATGTTCACTCCTGAGTGACTACGAGAAATTCCCGGGGGATGTATCAATCGATGAAAATATTGAATCTGCCTACGGACAGCCATTTTCTTCAAATCTTTGGGTACAGGCATCAGCGGCAGGCATTAATCTGCATGTTGACTATGAAAAGCTTTTTTCCTTACTTAAGAATGAGCCGGATTCAAGAGCACTGCAAGTGCTAATAAAGAGGGTAGAAACCTATAAAAGCATAATAAGTTAAGTATAAAGGATTATGAAACTATATATAAATGAAGCGATAAATGAATATATTAAGCGTGACATCTTTCCATGGCATATGCCGGGGCATAAGAGGAAGGTGGCGATGGATCATCTTTTTGAAAAGGACTTTACTGAGGTTCCGGGGCTGGATGACCTGCACCATCCTGAGGGTATTATTAAAGATGCCGAGGACGAGATAGCGAAGGTTTACGGGACGAGGAAGAGTTTTTTTCTTGTAAATGGTTCTACGTCGGGAATCATGGCGGCTATATATGCCGCAGTGAGTATATATAAAGATGCTAAACCTAAGATTCTTGTTGCAAGGAACTGTCATAAGTCAGTGTTTAATGCTATCGAACTGCTCGGTGCTGAGCCGGTGTATGTTTATCCGGATAGATTCCTTATGGAAGAAAATGATAGGGATGATTCATCAATTTACAAAGGGCTTAGGCCTGAAGATTTTGTTATTTTGAAGGACGAACTTGCTTCGGGTAATATAGCCTGCGCAGTTATTACGTCACCGACCTACGAGGGCTTTCTTTCAGATGTAAATGGAATAAGTAGTCTTCTGCATAAATACGGGATTCCGCTCATAGTTGACGAAGCTCACGGTGCCCACCTTCCGTTCTGTGATAAGTTTGGAAGAAGTGCAATCTACTCGGGGGCAGACATGGTTATCCAGAGTCTGCATAAAACGCTTCCGGCACTGACGCAGACTGCGGTACTGCATATTGCAGATACAAAAATGTGTGACGACAGATATTTATCTACAGGCTCACATGAGGTTGATTCTAAACCGGCCAGTAATGCCGGGGTGGTTGCTAGTATTCATAATGACCTGGAAGACCGGGTACGTAAGTACCTCCGTATCTTCATGTCCTCCTCCCCATCATATGTTTTTCTTGCAAATATGGAGCGGTGCATAGCGTGGTGTGATGAGAACAGGGATGAATTTGAGAAGTTCTATGACAGAGTTACAGACTTTAGAAAACGGATAAATGCAATTGGTTTACATAACATTGAGCTACTTACAGGCGATGTGTCTCGGATGACAACGGGAGTAAACAAGTCGGCAGATGGGAACGAAGCAGGAACCCACGAAGTAAACTCGGTGAGAGGTTTAAGAATCGACCCCTCCCGCCTTACATTTGTCATAAAAGGTATGAGCGGGCGTAAGGCAGCTAAACTTCTGGAGGAGAAGTACGGCATTGTTGTTGAGATGACCGGGGCAGATCATATCGTTCTTATCTCAACTGTTATGGACAGTGAAGAGGATTTCATGCGGCTCGAAAGCGCGATAAAAGAGCTTGATGTGGATATAGAATACGGTTCGGATCATCAGGATGAAGAGAAGACCGTAGTCAGCCTTGAGGAGTTTGTCGTCCACACGGACCACGGAGAATGTCCTATAAACTACGCTATCGGTCTCAGGTCGAAAGATTATATATACATGTATCCGCCGGGCAGTCCGATCATCGCTCCGGGAGATACCATAACTAAAGAAATGACTGAAACCATACTTGCATGCCTGGAACGAGGCGGAAGCGTACGAATACAGTAGATGAAATCCCTGCATATCAGAATACTAATCTATATATAGTATAACTACACAATATTATCATAAAATATTCATAAAGCCTTAATTGATTAATCGCAGTCACTTTGCTAAACTCACGATAGAATTGTACTTTGTATACCGGCACGAGAACGCATCAGGCGTTCTTGTGCCGGTGCGTGCCCTACTCCGAAGGAGTAGTCCTGCGAAGCAGGATTCATGAACGGCAAACCGAAGCCGTTCATGAAGGCTTGAAGAGGTGTTTCATGTGCGTGTGACGAAAGGAGTTTGCGTATGAATCAGTTTAAAGAAGCTATTTTTCAGCGTGGAATGACACAGGAACAGAATGCCGAAAGGTATAAGCAGAATGTAGCTATAGGTGCGAGGTTTTATAAGACGGCATTCCTGCCGACTCTGATATATGCCATAATTTTTGGCATTCTTATCTATGATAACTATGCGTCCATAACCATGCCGGTTTTTGCAGTGGTTACGATCATTTACTCAATTTATATGATAAAGAAGATTGAAGTGCCGTGGAAGATGGGAAATGTATTTTATATGATAACCCTCTTTCTTCTTGGTATTGCGACTTTCCTTACGGGCAATCACTATATACAGATTCTGAATTATGCAGCATTTCTTTTAATGCTCGTTTCAATGCTTGTCCACCAGTTCTATGACGATAAGAAATGGGGTATGGGCAAGTATCTCGGTGCAGTCCTGTTCTCTATATTCGGAAGCGTTTCCTGCTGGGGAAGACCTTTCTCCGAAGGTCATGCCTACAGAAGGGCTCAGAGAAATCTACGTGCAAATGGAGAAGGCAAGCCTTCCAATTTTGGGTACATCATAAGAGGCCTTTTCCTTTCTATTCCATTTGTAATCATACTCGGATACTGCCTTACAACAGCAGATAAGGTTTTCTACAGTATCATGCATTCTTTCGGATTTGATTTTAATCTTGTCAGTTTTCTCGGAAGAGTATTCTTTATCTTCGCTGCATTTGTTTTTGCCTATGCAGGTATAAGATTTATATCTCTTGAAAACTATGATGATGTTGTGAAGGAGCCGAAGAAGGCAAATCCGATTTCAGCCATGACCTTCGTTACGGTGCTTGATATTCTTTACCTCATTTTTTCACTTATTCAGGTGACCTGCCTCTTTATGGGCGGAAAACTGCCTGAAGGAGTAACCTATGCGGAGTATGCAAGGACGGGATTCTTCCAGCTTCTTTTCGTATGTTTTGCGAATCTTGTAATCGTTCTTTTCATAAAGAACTTTACAGAGAATACTGCCTGGCTCAAGATCCTGCTTCTCATTTTTAATGCATGTACATTTGTAATGCTTGCATCAAGTGCATACAGAATGATGCTTTATATTCAGGTTTATTACCTTACTTTCCTCAGAGTATTCGTTCTTGTAGCTCTCGCTCTTATCGGAGCTCTGCTCGTCGGAGTTACCATATATATCTTTACGGATAAATTCCCGATGTTCAAATACGGACTTATCTGCGTGACGCTTATTTACCTTGCCTTTGCCTTTGCAAGGGTGGATTATATCATTGCGGATTACAACCTTGCCAGGGTTGAGCTTACCATAAATGAAGATAACGGAAGGGATCCTTTCAGGATTCCGGGCAATAATAATCTGGAGTACTATTCAGGCCTCAGCACTGATGCTGCGCCGGCCATAAAGAAGCATGAAGAGGGGCTTGGCGCTTCGGGAAGGCTTCTGTCAATAAGATATAGACAGAATCACAAAGAAGAATTTGAAAGAGATGACTTCTGGCATTATAATATGTCTGTACACAAAGCTGCGGAATTGTTTGAAGAGTAAATGATGCAGTATGTATCAAATCTTTTGGGGGATGTATGGACATATTAGTAAAAGACGCGCATGCAAAGATAAATATATCGCTGGACGTACTGGGAAGGCGTGAGGATGGATACCATCTTGTGAGGATGGTGATGTACAGCGTTGGGCTGTGCGACCGGCTTACATTTGAAAAGATAAATGATTCGAAGGGGGAGATCATCCTTCTGGCAAAGAATCCGGATTCTTTGAACCCGCTTGTTACAATGGATGAGAACAACCTGATCTATAAGGCGGCGAAGAAGCTTTATGAGGGATATGGCATCAGGGATTCTGTCAGGATTACGCTGGAGAAGAATATTCCGGTTGCGGCCGGTCTTGCCGGTGGCAGTACCGATGCCGCAGCTGCTTTAAAAGGCATAAATGAGCTGTTTGACCTAGGTGTTTCAGTTGATGATCTCTGCGCAATCGGCAAAACTCTTGGAGCGGATATTCCATACTGCGTCAGGGGCGGAACCATGCTCTCGGAAGGAATAGGTGAGATACTTACTCCTCTTCCGGATTTCCCGAAGGTACACATAGTGCTGGCTAAGCCTGCCTGCCCTGTTTCTACCGCAGAGGTTTATAAGGGGATTGATGCTTATGATATCAAGGCCGATGAAAGGCCGGATACGGACGGACTGATAGAAGCTCTTAAAACAGATGTGGTTTCAATAGAAGGGGACAAATATGAGACTTTTTTAAAGAAAATTTCAGATTGCATGGCAAATGTATTGGAGCTTGTTACGATTCCCCTTCATCCTGAGATCGGAGAGATCAAGAAGATGATGGAAGATAATGGCGCCGTCAAGACTATGATGAGCGGCAGCGGGCCTACAGTTTTCGGTCTTTTTACAGAAAAGGATGCTGCCGGGAAAGCAGTATCAGTGATTGAAGAATCAGGACTTGCAAAAGATATCTTCCTGACCTCATAGTATATATCGAAAGGGTTTGGTTTGGAAAAATACAGTAAGCGGGGAATTACATCATGAAACTAGAATTAGAAAAAGGCGAATATCTGCCTCTCAGAGATGTCGTATTTAAAACTCTCAGAAAGGCTATCATAAAAGGAAAATTCCAGCCGGGCGAAAGACTTATGGAAGAGAAGCTGGCGGATATGCTGGGAGTAAGCCGTACTCCCGTAAGAGAAGCAATCCGTATGCTGGAGCTGGAAGGTCTTGTCACCATGATTCCGAGAAAAGGAGCAGAGGTGGCGGATATAACTATTGAGGATCTCCGTGATGCCCTGGAACTCAGGATGGCACTGGAGGTTCTTTCTGTGGGTCTTGCATGTGAACGAATTGATGATATGGGCAAGAAGGAACTCATAGCAGTAGGCGTTGAATTTAAAGAAGCCATAAATTCCAAGCTTGTTCCGGCAATAGTGGATAAGGATGAACGTTTCCACGATGTCATCTTCCGTGCATCCGGCAACAAAAAGCTTATAACGACTGCCATGAATCTTCGTGAGCAGGTATATAGATACAGATATGAATATATTAAGGACTCCAGCTATCATGATAAGCTCATCAAGGAGCATGATGATATCACCCGTGCCATCCTTTCGGGTGACAGACAGAGGGCTGAGGAAGTCATGAGGCTTCACATTTATAATCAGGAAGAATCTGTAATCCGCAATCTCAAAAACAGTAATTCGTGAAGAAATGCCCGGTGACAGAGTTAAAAG
The DNA here is from genome assembly GCA_017477505.1 of Eubacterium sp. Taxonomy (GTDB): domain Bacteria; phylum Bacillota; class Clostridia; order Lachnospirales; family Lachnospiraceae; genus Eubacterium_Q. The sequence continues at coordinate 68,389 of JAFUVQ010000013.1, read as the reverse complement.
ATGATGGTAACAGGAGAAAAGCAGAAATGAAGGGTATATTCATTACCATGGAGGGACCTGACGGGTCCGGCAAAACAACTCAGATAAAGAAACTTGAGGAGTATCTCACGGAAAAGGGATATGACGTTATCATAACAAGAGAACCGGGAGGAACAAAAATCAGTGAAGCCATAAGAGGCGTTATACTTAACAGGGATTTTTCGGAAATGGATCCTGTTACGGAAATGCTTCTTTATGCATCAGCCAGGGCTCAGCTGGTTGCTGAGGTTATCGGGCCTGCCATTGAGAGCGGGAAGGCTGTTATAAGTGACCGGTTCGTGGATTCCTCCGTTGTATATCAGGGTATAGCCAGAGGACTGGGAATTGAAAATGTATATAGTGTCAACAGCCATGCCATAAGGGAATTCATGCCCGACGTTACATTTCTACTTGACCTTCCTGCCGAGGAAGGTATCAAACGTAAGAAGAATCAGAAAGAACTGGACCGTATGGAACTTGAATCGCTGGAATTCCATAAAAATGTGGCGGAAGGATACAGAAAACTCGCCGCATTGGATACAAAACGCATAAAAGTTATAGATGCGACTTTGCCAATAGATGAAATTTATGGTATGATTAAGAGTGGCGTAGAACAATTCCTAGGATAATCGTCCGGGCAGTTTATATGACTCTCGTGAAGGGAGGGATTTGTATGGATTTCACAAATATAGTTGGACATGAAGACATAATAAAGCATTTTAAAGCTAGCATGGAGATGAACAGAGTGGGTCATGCTTATATCATTTGCGGTGAGGAAGACAGCGGCAAGAAGAGCCTTGCCACTACATTTGCAAAAGCACTGCAGTGTGAAGAGCATAAGCTTGACCCCTGCAATACCTGTAAATCCTGTCTTCAGGTGGAATCAGGCAATCACCCAGATATCATAAATGTAATTCATGAGAAACCGAAGGTTATTACCGTTGATGAGATAAGAACTCAGGTCGTAAATACTGTTTCTATCAAGCCATATTCCGGAAGATATAAGATTTATATAATAGACGATGCTCAGCTTATGAACGTTGAAGCACAGAACGCGATACTCAAGACTATTGAGGAACCGCCTGAGTATGTAGTTATACTGTTGCTTGCCACAACAGCGGAGAAGTTCCTTCCGACAATCATTTCCAGATGCGTTCTTCTCAATCTGAAGCCGGTTAAGGACGAGGATATCAAGGATTATCTCATTTCTCATTTTGGAATAGATTCCAATATGGCGGAGACCTGCGTCGGTTATGCGGCCGGTAATCTGGGCAAGGCGATAAAGCTTGCAACAAATGAAGAGTATCAGGGTCTGGTGAAGTCGGTCATCCGTCTCGAAACAAGGCTTTTCGATATGAGTATGGAGGACATTGAGGATGCCATACTTGATTGTGACCGTTACAAGGTTACTATAAATGAATATCTTGATCTTATGCTGGTATGGTACAGGGATATCCTTGTGCTGAAGGTTACAGGCAATCCGGATAAGATCATTTTCAAGAATAATTATTCTGATATAAGGAATCAGTCCCACTACCTTTCATTTAACGAGCTTGAAGACAAGAAGCGGGCCATCGAGGATGCGAAGATCAGAATAAATGCAAATGCAAGAATGTCAGATGTCATGAAGCTTCTTATCATGACACTTAAGGAGAAATAAATGAAGAAGGTTATAGGAGTCCGTTTCAGGGAAAATGGAAAGATTTATTTCTTTAATCCCATGGATACGGAAATGCATGTTGGCGACAACGTTATCGTGGAAACTGTGAGAGGAGTTGAGTTTGCCACTGTTGTCCTCAGTAACAGATATATTGACGATGAGAAGATTCTTGCGTCCCTCAAGCCTATACAGAGGAAGGCTACTGATGACGATGTAAGAAGATTTTACGAGAATAAGGAACAGAGCAAGAAGGCATTTGATATATGTGCCGAGAAGATAGCCAACCACGGACTTCAGATGAAGCTGGTTGAAGCTGAATATACATTTGACAGAAGCAAGGTTCTGTTCTATTTTACAGCAGACGGAAGGATTGATTTCCGTGAGCTTGTCAAGGATCTTGCCGGACAGTTCCGTACAAGAATCGAGTTAAGGCAGATAGGCGTAAGAGATGAGACCAAGCTTCAGGGCGGTATCGGAATCTGCGGCCGTGAGCTCTGCTGTCACTCATATCTTTCGGACTTTATACCTGTTTCCATCAAGATGGCCAAGGAACAGAATCTGTCCCTCAACCCTACAAAGATTTCGGGAGTCTGCGGCAGACTTATGTGCTGTCTTAAAAATGAGCAGGATACCTATGAATATCTCAACAGCCGTCTTCCGAATGTCGGTGACACAGTTACGGCTGTTGATGGTGTGACCGGTGAGGTTGCTTCCGTAAATGTACTTCGCCAGAGGGTTAAGCTTCTTGTAGACGACTCCGAAGGTAACAGGGAGCTTGTGGAATATCCGGCTGAGCAGCTTAAGACCCGTCCAAAGAGAAGAAGGGACAATGGCAAGAGGAAGAATCAAAATGCTGCCGAGGAGAGGGAACTTTCCGAACTTGAGGCGCTTGAAAGAAGAGAAGGTAAGTCGAAGCTGGATTAATACAGGATCGATATGCTTATGGTAGAATTAAAAGAAAATGAAAGAATAGACGATCTTGAAATCAGAGGGTTCCGTATTATACAGAACCCTTTATATTTCTGCTTTGGATGCGATGCCGTGCTGCTTTCGGATTTTGCAAGGCCCAGGAAGCGTGACAGGGTTATGGATCTCTGCACGGGAACCGGAATAGTCCCCATACTTATGGCGGCCAAAGAAAAAGGCTCCTCATTTGAAGCTATAGAGATTAATACTTACATGGCAGAAATGGCCGGGCGGAGTGCTGCTCTTAATGAAATATCAGATACCCTTCATGTGACTGAAGGGGATATCAGGAATATAAAGGAGCTTTACAAAAACGATTCATTTGACTATTTAACCGTAAATCCGCCATATATCAAGGAAAACAGCGGGCTTCTGAATCCTGATGATGCCATAAATGTGGCCAGGCATGAAATGATGCTCAGTCTTAAAGATGTGATAAAGGCGGCGTCTTATCTTCTTAAATCGAGAGGCGGGTTTGCCATGGTGCATAAGCCCTTCCGCCTTCCGGAGATAATCTATATAATGAAGCAGCACAAAATCGAGCCCAAGAGACTCCGAATGGTACAGCCAAAGGCAGGGGCAGAGCCGACTATGATGCTCATCGAGGGCGTGAAGGACGGCGGAGAATTCATGAAGGTGGAGCCGCCACTCATAATGTATGAAGAGGACGGAAGCTATACGGAAGAAGTGTTGCGGATATATGGTAAAATGTAATCTGCGGTATCGGATGTCATAAGGAGAAACAGTATGGCAGGAATATTATATCTGGTTGCGACGCCCATTGGCAATCTGGAGGATATGACTTTCAGGGCAATCCGCATTCTTAAGGAAGCGGATCTTATCGCGGCTGAAGATACAAGAAACAGCATAAAGCTTTTGAATCATTTTGATATTCATACGCCCATGACCAGTTACCATGAGTTCAACCGTTATGATAAAGCGGAGGTGCTTCTTGATAAACTGCGTGCAGGCCAGAATATCGCTCTTATTACCGATGCGGGTACTCCGGGCATTTCCGACCCCGGAGAGGTTATGGCTGAGAAATGTATAGATGAAGGGATTACCGTGGTTCCTGTTCCAGGTGCCGTGGCAGCGGTCAATGCGCTTATCGCGTCAGGACAGGGAACGAGAAGATTTGCATTTGAAGCTTTTCTTCCTGCGGATAAAAAAGAGAGAAAAGCCGTTCTGGAGGAACTGAAGGGGGAGACCAGAACTATGATAATATATGAGGCACCCCATCACCTGCTAAAGACATTGAAAGAATTATCGGAGGTTCTCGGGGAAGGCAGAAGACTGACCATTGCAAAGGAGCTGACGAAAAAGCATGAGAGTTTCGTAAAGACTACATTTGCCGAAGCAATAAAGAAATTTGAATCGGAAGAGCCGAGAGGCGAGTATGTCCTGGTGGTTGCGGGAAAGCCGATGGAAGAAAAGAAGGCGGAAGCAGCGGCTGAGTGGAGCAGTATGACGGTTGAGGAGCATCTCCGGATGTATATTGATGCGGGTATGGACAAGAAAGAAGCTATAAAGAAAGTTGCAGCCGACCGCAACGTCCCCAAAAGGGATATTTATAAAAGTTCTTATTGATAAAAAATATCATATAGTGTAAAATTAGCTTCGTAAATGAGGATTTTTATCAACTACTTATGAAGGAGGACAACAAAATGGCATATGTTATAGATGAAGGTTCATGCATCGGCTGCGGTTCATGTGCAGGCACTTGCCCTGTTGGAGCAATCTCAGACAACGGTGGAACATTTGTTATCGATCCTGACAGCTGCATCAGCTGTGGTGCATGTGCAGGCGGATGCCCTGTAAGCTGCATTTCAGAGGGTTAATTATTACTTAGACTAAAGAAAGCCGGAGGACATAACGTCTCCGGCTTTTTGGTTTGGTATTTTAACTGTGTAATAAACTCTATTAATTCAAATCAACGGGCAGCAAAAGTTTTTACATGGGCATTCCCCCTTTCTTCTTTATAGTTGGCAGCCTGGTCCGGACTATTTTCCGGGCTTCGCCGGACTCCGGGCTGCATACGAGAATCCTTATCCTCATGGAGCAGCGAAAGTAAACTTGCGGATATTAAGGTGTGTCTTGTGATGTATTTATATTTCCCGCCTACCGCTTTTTACTTCGCTGTTTCCATTTTTGGAGGATGGTATGTGGAACATACTACAAACAAAAACAAAAATCAAATAAATGACAGTAATACTAGCAAAAAGCAACACCTACTGTCATTTTTGTCCGATTTTTCATTTTTTTCTTTACAGAAAATGAATTTGTGATAAACTATTGCTAACCATAATACAGGGTGATTTTTTCGTACCCGCGCTCGGCGCGAAGCATGTTCGTAAAAACATGTTTGATTTAGCGACAGGTGACAGGGGGTGATGATATTGAAGATAGAGAGACTTAGTGAAAATAAAATACGTTGTACACTCGACAGAGCCGATCTAGAAGAGAAGAAGATCATGATTTCCGAGCTTGCCTATGGTTCAGAGAAAGCAAGAGAACTTTTTGCTGAGCTGATGAAGCAGGCAGAAGAGGAAGTGGGTTTTGAAGTTGATTCTACTCCTATAATGATCGAGGCTATTCCGGACCGGTCCGGAAATCTTATACTTAATATTACGAAGGTTGATAATCCTGAAGAGCTTGACGTGAAATTCTCACGTTTTACGGGAGCGTCCGACGGAGAATACAGCGGTGAGATTTCTGAGGATGATATAGACATTTCCAATAATGATACATTGGAAGAGGTGTCAGATGGGCTTGCCGATGAAACTCCGGATGAACTCGGAAAAGATATGGTCCCACTTAACAATTTCCTCAAGGAATTAAAGAATCAGGTAGAGGGCAGGCGTGATCAGGAGAATGCTGTTCCTGCGGTAGGTCCGACAAATCCGGCACGTATTCCGAAGCCGGAAGAGATCAGCAGAGCCGTCTATGCATTTAAGAGCCTTCGTGATGTCATAAAGGTTTCACACATGGTCAGAAAGATATACCACAGCACAAATACGCTTTATAAGAATGAGCGTGACGGAAAGTATTATCTTTTCCTTGAGTGCGATTACGACAGGAAATCCGACTTCGCCAAGACCTGCAGTCTCCTGGATGAGTTTGCAGTACAATGCCGCTTCACTTATGCAACGAAGGATTTCTTTGGAGAGCATTTCAAGCTGATCAGAAAGAATAATGCTCTGCAGATTCTTTCAACACTGTAAATTAGTTTACATAATACTTATGTTTTATTAATGATAATGATAAGGGGAGTCATGTTTACTTAGATATGACTCCCTTATAATTTCGCCGGAGAATGCAATGCTTTACGGTATACGAAATCAGATTTGCCCTCATACATTCTCTGTGGTATACTTGCAAAGTAGATTTTTCGAAAATTGGGATGCCCGGGAGGTTTCATCATGGCAAATACCATTGATAATGAAATTAAAGATATAGTAAATCTTATTCTGGACGATTATAAAAACGGTCGTGATATAGATGAGATGGACATTCATGGACAGCCTGACAAGGATGAGGTCAGGAGTGTGACAAGGAAACTGATTCACATTCTTTTCCCCGGATACTATCAGGAAAAGGTATATAAGAGTAATAATAATGAGTTCAGATTATCCATACTTATAGAGGATGCGTTCTATAATCTTTCTAAACAGATTGAAGTGGCCCTCCGCCACAGACCTGACTTTACGGATGAAAAGGAGGAGCTTCTTAAGCCCAAGGCTGACGAACTCACGGCCAGGTTTTTCAAGACTATTCCGAAGATAAGAGAGTATGTTGATACAGATATACAGGCAACCTATGATGGGGATCCTGCGTCTTATGATAAACAGGATATAATCATTTCATATCCGGGACTTCTGGCATCTACTATAAATCGTATGGCTCATGAACTGTATCTTCTTGAAGTTCCGCTCATACCGAGGGTTATGACAGAATATGCCCACAGCAGGACTGGAATCGATATACATCCGGGTGCAACACTGGGCAAATATCTGATGATAGACCACGGTACCGGTGTGGTTGTCGGAGAAACATCCATAATCGGTGAACATGTCAAGATATATCAGGGTGTTACCATAGGGGCGCTTTCCACCAAGGGCGGTCAGCACCTTAAGGGTGACAAGAGACATCCTACAATAGAAGATAATGTAACAATATATTCAAATGCGTCGATACTGGGCGGTAACACGGTTATAGGTCATGACTCGGTTATCGGAGGTAACTGCTTCATTACATTTTCAGTTGCTCCTGAAACCAGAGTCAGCATCAAGAACCAGGAACTCACCCTTAAAGGAAAGCAGTATCAGTACGGCGTAGACTACTTCGATTACGTAATTTAAGTCATGCGACGAAGTCGCATGATCCGAGCGAAGCGAGGACGCGTTACGCGAAGCGGAACGTATTCATACGAAGTATGAATACCACATGCAATAAGTCACGTGACGGAGTCGCGTGATCCGAGCAAAGCGAGGACGCGTTACGCGAAGCGGAACGTAGACATACGAAGTATGGATACCACATGCATGAAATGCATGTGGCGCAAAGAAATGCATATGGCGCTAGAAGGTCATGAGGTGGCGCGCCGAAGGCGTGACGGAGTCCTCATGATCCGAGCGAAGCGAGGACGCGTTACGCGAAGCGGAACGTAGACATACGAAGTATGGATACCACATGCATGAAATGCATGTGGCGCAAAGAAATGCATATGGCGCAGGTCAGGTGACGCAGTCACCAAAAAATGAGGTATGGATATGAGCGATTTTAATAATCAGGGATATAACGGTGGCTCTTACACCGGTCCTAATCAAAATTTTGGCCAGCCTTACGGGCAGCAGGGTGGCATGGGACAGCAGCCATACGGCCAGGGCCAGAATATGGGACAGCAGCCATACGGTCAGGGCCAGAATATGGGGCAGCAGTACGGTCAGCCTTATGGTCAGCAGGGCGGAATGAATCCGCAATATGGTCAGCCGCAGAATCCAGCGGCTGTGCAGTATCAGCCTGCTCCGAAGAAGGGCAAAGGCGGTCTCATCGCAGTTTTTGTAATAGCGGGCGTGCTCGTGCTCGGTGCAGTCGCAGCACTGATCGTATTTGTACTTTCATTTGCAGGAAAAACATATCCGAATGTTGAGGCGGCTGATTTCACTACAGCATGTGAAGCATACGGACTTGTTACTTATACTGAAACTGACACGGAAAAAATGGATCCCGCATCTTCTGTGATGGCATATGCTCATGATGAGAAATGGGATACATTTTACGAATACAATAAGTTCAGTACCGAGGATGATGCGCGTTCATTCTATGGAAGATATGCATTTGATAACAGCAACGGACCGAGCACTTATGTGAAGGTGACCGGAAAGAATTACGAATATACCAGCGGTATTGACGGCGGAATCTACTATTACACCATAAGAGTTGATAATACTGTCATCGTGGCAACCGGATTTCAATCTGAAAGAAGTACGCTGGATGGCGTTCTCAGCACACTTGGCTACTTAAATTAGTGTGAACTGCCCGTTCATCTCAGTGAGAGACCATCTGTGAGAACAGGGGTGCGCAGGGATTTGGTTTGGATATATAAGGAGATAAGATTTAATGAGAAAAACTAAGATTGTATGTACTATTGGTCCTGCCAGCGAGTCGGAGGAAATGCTGAAGAAGCTCTGTCTTGCAGGCATGAATGTGGCCAGACTCAATTTTTCACATGGTACCCATGAAGAACATTTAAAAAGAATAGAAACTATAAAGAAGGTTCGTGCAGAACTTGAGCTTCCTATAGCTATAATGCTGGATACCAAGGGGCCGGAGTACAGAATCGGTACATTTGAAAATGGAAAGATAGAGCTTTCGGAAGGCGACAACTTTACATTTACCGTCGATAAGACAGAGGGTACTCAGGATAAAGTTTCTGTAAGCTATCCCGGTCTTGCGGATGAGCTGAAGGAAGGCGATACCATACTCCTCAACAACGGACTTATGACCTTCCGCGTTACAGGTATCGAGGGACATGACATTAAGACTGTGGTTGAAGTCGGCGGCGAGCTTTCCAACAAAAAGAGCATGAGCTTTCCGGGTAAGGTTATCAAGCAGAAATATCTCTCCGATCAGGATAAGAGCGATATCATTTTCGGAATTGAAAACGGAGTTGATTTCATCGCATGTTCATTTGTATCAGTAAAGCAGGATCTTCTGGATGTGAAGGGGCTCCTGAAGGAGCATAATGCCGAGGGCGTTGAACTGATTGCAAAGATTGAGAATCAGAGCGGTTATGACAACATTGAGGACATCTGTGAGGAGTGTGCGGGAGTTATGGTTGCAAGAGGTGACCTTGGTGTTGAAGTGGCCTACGACAAGCTTCCCGCGATTCAGAAGAAACTTATTACCAAGTGCCGTATGCTTGGCAAGAGAGTTATCACCGCAACGGAAATGCTTGAATCCATGATACACAGTCCACGTCCTACGAGAGCTGAAGTATCAGACGTTGCAAATGCGGTTTATGACGGCTCGAGTGCGATAATGCTTTCAGGTGAGACTGCTGCGGGCAAATATCCGGTTGAAGCAGTGGAGACCATGGCAAAGGTTGCCGAGACAACTGAAGGAAATATCAATTATAAAAAGAGATTCCATAATTTTGATTTTGATATAAGAAATGATATAGATGCCATTTCCCACGCTACATGCGGAATGGCTATAGATGTGGATGCAAAGGCTATTGTGGCCTGCACTATTTCCGGAATAACAGCCAGAATGGTTTCGAGATTCAGATCGCCGATAGATATCATAGGACTCACTACAGACGAAAGAACCTACAGAAAACTTTCACTTTCCTGGGGCGTAATCCCTAAGATGTGTGAAATGTATCCGTCAACCGATGTACTTTTCTATGGCGCCAAGAAGATAGCCACACAGGCACTCAACCTTTCCGCCGGCGACAAGATCATCATCACCGGAGGAATCACAAACGGACAGAGCGGAAATACAAACCTGATAAAAATTGAAGAAGTATAGCAAAAAGTAAGACGCCGGGGACTGTCCCCGGTGTCTCGCTTTTTATGACTGGTAAACCACTTTTACGTTATGACTGGTAAACCACTTTTCCATTGCAGATGGTGTAGTGTACTTTGCCCGGAAGTTCCCAGCCGATGAACGGGCTGTTTGAGGCTTTGCTGGCAAATTCCTCTTCCTTCACGGTCCAGAGTTCATTTTCACCGAAGATCACTATATCTGCAGGGGTACCCTCGGTTATGCTGCCGGGCTCCATGCGGTAAAGCAAAGCCGGATTTACGACCATGCATTCCAGAAGCTGGAGAAGTGTCAGGTTACCGGTCTGTACCAGGGACCTGATGCCGAGCCCGAGTGAGGTCTCCAGACCTGTTATGCCGCTGGGGGCTTTATCCATATGCTGGGCCTTTTCTTCCTTGCTGTGGGGAGCGTGGTCAGTTACGATTATATCTATGGTTCCGTCTTTAAGACCTTCTATAATGGCAAGACGATCTTCTTCGGTACGTACAGGAGGATTCATCCTTGCATTTGTTCCGTATTTCAGTACAGCATCCTCTGTCAGTGTGAAATGGTGCGGGGTCGCTTCTGCGTGTATATCCGCGCCCAGTTTCTTAAATGTTCTTACCAGATCTACGGAATTCTTTGAGCTGATGTGCTGTATGCAGAGTGTTGCTCCCGTGCTGAGGGCGATGACACAGTCTCTTGCGACCATTGAGTCCTCTGCGGTTCTGGATGCGCCTCCATATCCAAGCTTTTCGGAAACCGCGCCCATATTTACACCGGCACCTTTTACATATTCGGGGTCCTCCTCATGAAGGCTCACAGGAAGATCCAGGTCTTTTGCTTTTACAAGAGCAGCCAGCAGTACCTTGTCATCCATTATAGGGAGACCGTCATCGGTAAAGCCTGCGGCACCCTCTGAAGCAAGCAGTGCCATATCGGTCAGGGCTTTTCCTTTCATTCCGAGAGTCACGGTTGCCGTCTGCAATACGTGTATTCCCGTCTTCTCACCCTTTTCCTGAATGTAATGAAGCGTATCTACATTATCTACCACAGGCTTTGTATTTGCCATACATACAACTGTTGTGAATCCGCCTCTTGCTGCAGCTGCCGCACCTGTTTCTATATCCTCTTTATATGTGAATCCGGGATCACGAAAATGAACATGGGCATCCATAAGACCCGGTGCTACAACAAGACCCGCGGCATCTATAGTCAAAAACTCTTCTGGATCCTCTCCGGCTTCCGTAAGATTCTTTCTTATAAGCTCTATCTTCTCATCAGTAATATCAGGTTCTACCGCGATGATAGTACCATCATGTGTCAGAACGTCAAGACCGGCATCTGTTCCTGTAACAGGGTCAACAACGCGGCCGCCTTTTATATGAATCATCTAAGCCTCCTTTATATACCGGCGCATCGAATCCATGCGCATCCTCGCGGAGAGTCTGTCTCAGTGGGTTCTTCTCCGGTTGAATATACATGTAATCAGATACGTCATGTGTAATTTGAAATATGTACCGTAATAGAATACCACAGCCGGGATATAATAACAATAATTATAAGTGACAGGAAAAGGACACAAAAAGTTCACAATATTTGTTAGCACTCACTCTTGACGAGTGCTAACAAAAGTGATATAACATAATCATCAAGAGAAAACAAATACCAAGCAGCCACATATTAGATACGGTGTGAGCTGGGAGGTGCATATATCTGAAAGGAGAGATGATTATGTATTATCCAAATCTTTTTAACGACAGTTTTGTACAGGATCTTTTTGATGAGATGTTCGGAACACCTTATAAGAGTGAGAAGGCTAAGGCAGCACTTCCAAGAATCGGCAATACTCTTACAGATATTCAGGAATTTGGTGACAGATTCGAGCTTGATATGGATCTTCCGGGATATGACAAGAAAGATATTCATGTAGAGCTTAAGGATGGTTATCTCACTGTAAGAGCAGATCATGCCGAAGAGAAGGAAGTTAAAGAGGCTCCGAAGGAAGATGCAGCAGAGACTGAAGCAGAAGTTGAAGCAAATAAAAAAGCTGAAACAGATACTGCTGAGGTTGTTACGGCAGATAAGAAGGAAGTTGGAAGATACATCCGTAGAGAACGTTACTATGGTAAGATCCAGCGAAGCTTCTATGTAGGAGACAGAGTAACCCAGGATGATATCAAAGCCGCATTTAATAACGGAGTTCTCAAGGTTACAGTACCAAAGCTTCCTGAAAAGGCATCAGAGGGACAGGTAATCTCCATCGATTAATTGAAGTGTAGTTGTGTTGTTTTCATATAATTTTTACCTCCTGTAGAAAGAGGGTAGGAGCCTGGCTCCTACCCTCTGATTCTTTATTTAATATGAAACAGCATTTCCTATTATATAACTTTAATAAGTTCGTCAAGTACGTTTTTCATGTGGTCATCAACAAGTCCGAAATCCATCTCTCTGTAGCTCCAGGTAGCACGACCTATACCGTACTTATCAAATACGCTGCAGATCATTTTAAACCACTTGAGTGTATCTTCTGCAGTGGCAAGATTGATTACACCGAACTCACCGCAGTAGAGCATTACATCTCTTTCGTTTGCAACTCTGACAGCTTCCTTAACCATATCTTCGAAGTACTCTGTACCGATCCTGGCATCCTGATCGTAAGCTGAAAAATCTTCGGCAAATCTTGCAAGATACTTATTGGTATTTTCCGCATATTCCCTGTAAGTTACATCAAACGGCATTCTGAATGAAGTATCCATTCCGTCTACCCAGTAACCGCCCTGATGTGTAAAGATAAGAGGCTCGTAGCAATGGAAGTTATATACGATGTTCTCATCGAAAGGCATTGCAAGATCCTTGAGGGCCTCGATACTGTTGTTATAATATCCTCCAAGAAGTATCTTGATATCAGGAGCGATGGCTCTGATTCTCTTGATGCAGTTTGTAGAAATTCTGTTCCAGGTGTCACAGTATTCCTTTTCAGTAACTTCATTTAAAATCTCAAAGCAGAGTCTGTCGCTGTATTTGCCGTATCTTTTGGCAAGTTCTTCCCAAAGTCTGTAAAATCTCTCCTGATAATCCTCTCTCTCGAAGAAACCGGCTTCATTTTCACCACTGTCAAAGCTGAAACCGAAGGTCTTATGGAGATCAAGAACCATGTTAAGTCCGTATTTTTCTGTCCAGCCTAAAACCTTATCAATATAAGCGAAGCCTTCCTCAACGTAGTTTCCGGCATCATCCTCAACAAGGTTATAATCGATAGGAAGACGGACATGATCGAGTCCCCAGCTCTTTATCCTTTCAATATCCTCTTCCTTTATGAAATTATCAAATCTGTCTTTGCTGTAATCGCACTGGGAAAACCATCCGCCCAGATTGACACCATGCATGTAACCCTTAAATTCCTTCATAGTAGCTCCCTTCTAAGTGTTATTGGTTCAAACACTATTAATTATAAATGGTTTATAATCACTCTTCAACTTTTTCGAGTCTTACGTTCTTGATATGAATGGTTGCGGTGGAATCTGTTGCACCCATGTTGAACTCAACACGGCCGTTGTCGTCATCTTCATCCTTCATGTTAAATTCGAATTCAAATGTCTGCCAGTCGGTTGTAAGGTCTACAGGAGTATCCTTGAAGTATCTTACCCAGTTATTTGTAGGAGCAGTAACTGCTGTCTTCATGGTTCTTGCTTCATCAGCACATGCCTCAAAGGATAATTTGTATTTTGCATCCTTATACATCGGCATTCCCGGCTGTACAAGCTGGATTGAGTATTCCTCTGAACCTGCTTCTTCAGTGCTTATAATGATCTCGCCGTCTTTGATCTCGGCAGCACCCTTTCCACCGTTAAGTTCAAGGAATTTCCAGAAATCATTATCGGAAAGATCCTCTGCCTCGGCAAAGTCGCCGTTTGTAAGGAAGTTACCTGACTCATCAGGCTCCTTCATCTCGAGAACCTTAACCGGCTTCTCTACATTTTCATCATAACTGTCTTTCTGGAATATTCTTACGTAGTCAACCTTCATGGCTGCTCTGTCGTCAAAAGGAGTGGTTTCGTCCGGATCTCCCGGCCAGTCTCCGCCGACTGCCACGTTAAGAATTACATGGAATGGCTGATTAAATGGTGCCGGATATGGCTTCTCCGGAGCACCCGGCCACTTTGAATACCAGTCATTGGTCTCATAATACTGGTTGCCGTCAACATACCATTTGATTGAACCCGGCTCCCATTCGATAGCAAAAACATGATATTCGTCTGCGAAGTTACCGCTGTCAAGTATGTATGTACCCTGATTCTGCTTATGTGGCTCGCCGTAATGAAGTGTTCCGTAGTTGGTATTTGTGCTGTCACCGAGAACCTCTGCGATATCAATCTCACCGCACTTAGGCCACTGTCCGTAGAAATTCTCGTCCTGTGGCATCATCCAGAATGCAGGAAGGAAGCCCTTGCCCTGCGGGAATTTAATCTTTGCCTCGAACCAGCCGTACTTATAATCGTGTTTGTTCTGAGTATTTACACGGCCGGAAACATAAGATACATTTCCTTCTTCATCTACATTTTTTACAGGCTGTATAACCAGCTCGCCATCCTTAACGAATGCATAGTCAGCACTCGGAATGTACTCCTGAAGCTCGTTATTTACCCATCCGACCTGATGCTTTTCGCGGTTCCAGTCATCTTCATTTAGCTCTGTACCGCTGAACTCATCATGCCATACAAGACTGTAGCCGCCCTTGGGAGCTTCAATCTCGATATCTTCTTCGGTTGCCGCCTCTGTCACAGCTTCAGGTGTTGCGGTAGCTGTTGTTGTAGCTTCGGTAGTGGCATTCTTGCCGCAGCCTGCTGCAGATAAACCCATAAATGCTGCGAGAGTAAATGTAAGTATACGTTTTCCGTCTTTTCTCATCGTCATTCTCCTTATCGTTTAATCCTTATTACTGTCCCGGTTTTTCTATAACCTTCCGGGATGATTTTCTGGCAGTTCCCCGGTAGATGCTGCAAAAGCACCTTCGGTTAATCTCCCCGGTAGTTTCCACGGTTGGTTACATCGGGGCATTCTACTAAAATAATAACGGTAAATCGAAATAAAGTATATCAAATTTTGATTTAATATATCGAGATGATGACTAATAATGAAAAAAGCATGCCGCAGGCGACATGCTTTTTTCCGGGCGCGGGATGCGAAGCAATCTATTATCGCGCGAGTGCGCATCCTCCGCATCATGCTTTTTCAGGAATTTTTTCATTTGTATCTTTACTGTACAGCGCCTTTAGCAGGAGTGGTGTGGAAATGGAACTTACTATTATCAGTAATATGACTGAAGTGAAGTACACCGGTTCGAGCAGTCCGGCGGAAAGTCCTCGCTGGGCAACGATAAGAGCAACCTCACCTCTTGTCATCATGCCGACGCCGATCTTAAGGCAGTTCCTGCCACGGAATTTGCAGAGCCTTGCCATGAGGCCGCAGCCCAGAATCTTGGACAGAAGTCCCACAAGTACAAATGCGATGGAGAAGATGAGTATGGACATATCCAGAGTCCTTACATTTGTCTGAAGTCCGATACTGCAGAAGAACACCGGACCGAAGAGCATATAGGAATTGATATCCATCTTCTCGGAAATATAATCTGAATCTTTTAGTTGACATAATATAACACCTGCGATGTATGCGCCTGTGATATCAGCAACGCCGAAGTATTTCTCTGCTACGTATGAGAGGCCGAAAGCAAGGACCAGAGCAAGTATGGGAATACGTCTGGTGTGACGGTGCTTTGCATCATATATTTTAAACAGTTTGTAAATGATAAAGCCTATGCCTATCGCAAATACGAAGAAGAGACCTGTCTGTATGAATACGGTTGAAACCTTTGAACCTGGATTCTTGAATCCGATAACCACGGTAAGCACAAGGATGCCGATGACATCGTCAATAATTGCGGCACTCATGATAGTCTGACCGAGCTCATTTGAAAGCTGTCCGAGTTCACGGAGAGTCTGGACTGTTATGCTGACTGAGGTTGCCGTAAGAATGGTTCCCACAAAAACCGCCTTCAGAAATTCCGTGGATCCGAAGTCAGGGATTCCGTAAAATGCCATATACAGAAGAGTTCCGAGGGCAAGGGGAACAAAAACACCTGCACATGCTATAAGAGTGGCTTTAACGCCGGTTTTCTTGAGGTCGGAAATGTTGGTCTCAAGACCTGCCGAAAACATCAGCAGAATAACGCCTATCTCAGCGAATGCCGAGAGAAAATCAGATTCCTTGACGAATCCCAGAACGCTGGGACCGATGAGGAGACCGGCGATGATCTCGCCCGCCACCTGAGGCGCCTTCAGTTTCTTCGCCAGAAGTCCGAAGACCTTGGCAGCTATGATAATGATTGCCAGTTCTCTAAAAATATCGAGAGTATCCAATTAAATTCGCTTCCTTTCTGTGTGACGTGTCATGTAAATGTGTTATGATGCCCGGCGGCACCGTATCACTATTATATAGTTCATTAGTTTTTTTTCAAGCTTGATTATAAATTTATGTAAAACTCAAAAACTGCATTTGACATTTCATTTAAAAATGAATATTATATGCATATTGAAAAACTGTATATCAAATCGTTGACGAGACGAGTAAGTCGTGTGAAAAGACCCAGAGAGAGATGCTGTTGCTTTGGCAGCAGGCTGGAAGCATCTTGCCCGAGTAACCTTCTGAAGACTACCTCTGAGAGACCTGAAAACAGGTACGGTGATTCCGTTATAATCAAATGAGTGGCTGCTTTTGAATCAGTCCGTATGTCAGATGAAGCTGGACAGTAATTAATGAATTTGTCCGCTTGTCAGATGTCAGGTGACGAAGATTCACAAGTCGGCAAGCGGGGTGGAACCGCGTAAACTATGATTTTACGTCCCTTGCATAGAATTATTTCTATGCAGGGGATTTTTAATTCATAAAGTTTATCTGACGGGAGATATTGAATGAGGAAGATACTGATAACAAATGATGACGGAATAATGGCTGACGGACTTATAAGACTTGCAAAGGCTGCAGCATCCTTCGGGGAGGTATATGTGGTTGCTCCCGAAAGCGAGAGAAGTGCCGCATCTCACAGCATTTCACTCCGTAACTCCATTGATATATATCCCGAACCGGATTTTCCTGTTCCCGGGGTAAAGGCATTTTCCTGCAGCGGAACTCCCGGAGACTGCGTCAGAGTGGGAAGCCTGAGTGTTATGCCCATAAGGCCGGACATAGTTCTTACAGGTATCAATCACGGTTACAATGTCGCTTCGGATGTGCAGTATTCAGCAACTGTGGGTGGAGCACTTGAAGGAGTGTTTCAGGGTTATCCGTCCATAGCATTTTCCGAAGGAACGGAACTTGATTATGATATAAAGGAAGGTGCCAACCCTCATGAGATAACGGATCGTTTTCTGAACAGCATTCTGGAAGAATATATAGATATGCCTTTCACGGAAGGGATGATCCTGAATGTAAACTTTCCTCCGATGCCGCTTTCGGAGTGTAAGGGAATTCTGAGGGACAGGAAAGTGTCGAAGGGCATGATCTTCAGAGATGAATATGACGCCATTGAGGAACTTCCGGGTGGCGGGATCAGATATATGGTAAATGGAAAGCATATGTACGAGGCCGAAGAAGGAACCGACCTTCGTGCAGTATTTGACGGCTATGTTTCGATAGGATATGTCAGGAATCTCTGCTAGAAGCAGAAAACCTGTGTATTTATATTAAGCATTCATATTTTAAATAGTAAGCACCCTAAAAGGGGCAAAAAGAAAAGGAGAGACAAGATGGACAAAGAAGAAAAGAGAGAATATTTCCTCAGTGTTTACAGACATTCACTGGCACATATTCTCGCAAAGGCAGTTATTGAGATTTTCGGTAAGGAAAATGTACAGTATGCCATCGGACCGCAGATCGATGACGGTATGTACTATGATTTCGTTCTTCCAAGAACAATAACTAAAGATGATTACAAGACCATTGAGGACAAGATGCGTGAAGTGATTAAGCGCCGCGAGGACTTTAAGAGAGTTGAAGTATCAAGAGCGGATGCACTGGAGCTCTTCAAGGATCAGAAGTTTAAGCATGAGCTTATAGTTGACCTTCCTGAGGATGAGAATCTTACACTTTATTATACAGGTGATGATTTTGTGGATCTCTGCCGCGGACCTCACGTTGACAATTCTCAGGAACTTATGAATGTTGCTTTCCAGGTTAAGTCAGTATCAGGTGCTTACTGGAGAGGTGATGAGAAGAGAGATCAGCTTCAGAGAATCTATGTATATGCATTCCCTGACAAGCAGCAGCTGAAGGAACACCTCAACTTCATTAAGGAAGCTATGGAACGTGACCACAAGAAACTCGGCCGTGAGCAGGAACTCTTTATGTTTGATGAAAGTGCTCCGGGTATGCCATACTGGCTTCCACGTGGCTTCAAGCTTTATAATGCTATGCTCAGCTTCTGGAGAGAGATTCATGAGGAGCACGGATATCAGGAGATACTTGCGCCTGTCATCAACCACAGAAGACTTTGGGAAACTTCAGGCCACTGGGGACATTACAAGGAAAATATGTTCCTTGTTACAAATGCATCTTCGGATGAGGAATCAGGTGAAGAGGTTATCAATACTGATATCGAGTATGCTATCAAGCCTATGAACTGTCCTAATGCCATAAATGTATATAAGAACGGACTTCACAGCTACAAAGATCTTCCTATCCGTTACAGTGAGACTCAGGTCATCCACAGACGTGAGAAGAGTGGTGAGTTAAATGGTCTTTTCCGTGTTCAGATGTTCCATCAGGATGATGATCATACCTTCCTTACAGATGACATGATCGAGGATGAAATCGGCGATATCATGGATATTGCAAAATACATTTATGAGACATTTGGACTTACATATGCAGCAGAGCTTTCAACCAGACCGGATGATTTCATGGGCGCTCCTGAACTCTGGGATGCCGCCGAAGCTTCTCTCAAGAGAATACTTGATAAGAAGTATGGCGAAGGCAATTATGAGATAAATGAAGGCGACGGCGCATTTTACGGTCCTAAGATCGACCTCAAGATGAAGGACTGCCTTGGACGTGAGTGGCAGATGGGTACCATCCAGCTTGACTTCCAGCTTCCGCTTAACTTCGATCTTAAGTATGTTGCACCTGACGGTTCACAGCAGAGACCGGTTATGATCCACAGAGCTATCTTCGGATCATTTGAAAGATTTATAGGTATACTTATAGAGAATTTCAAGGGAGCATTCCCATTCTGGCTTTCACCTTTCCAGGTTGGTATAGTTCCGATAAGAGAAGAGCATAATGAATATGCCAGGACTGTTGAGAAGGCACTCAGAAAGGCCGGAATCAGAGTTGAAGCTGACTACAGCGATGACAACATGAAGAATAAGATCAAGGGCTTCAAGAAATTCAAGGAGCCATATGTACTTGTTCTCGGTGATAAGGAAGCTGAAGAAGGAACTGTTTCCGTTAATATCAGAGGTAATAAGCAGGCAAATGGAATTCCGCTTGAGAGATTCATCGAAGTATGCAAGAACATGAATGAAGAACATACACTTGAACTCGCTGAAGAGTTTTAGTCGTAAAATCCTTCATTGTTAAGATAATATTAAGGATAATTAATGGCTGATGCGTTGATTTTTTTCAACGCATCAGTTATTATTTTGCACTGTGGGAAACTGCGTTTTACCATATGGCAACCGAATGCAGCCGGGTGATTCTTCAGTAACCATGCGCCCTTTACTAATTTATTTGAAATAACAGTGATGAAAATCGGTAAGGGCACCAGGAAACATGAGTGACAGGAATAATAAAACCGGGAGAAATGAAATGAACGAAGAAAACAAAGTATCCAGCTATAATCAGCCGAATGCGGTAGTAGTAGAACCGGGAAAACCGGCCCAGCCTTTCACCGCAGCTCCGACTGATGCGTCATCCGCACAGAATACTGCTGCTCAGCCGGGAATGCAGACTACGGCAGGGGCATTGAATCAGGGAGGAGCGCCGAATCCGGCAGGAGCAACTAAACCGGCAGGAGCGCAGACTCCGGCAGGTGCACCGAATCAGAAGGCTCCAAATCAGCCGATAAAACCCAAAAAGAAGAAAAAGAAGACTGCTCTTATAGTTGTGGGTATAGTTCTCGGAGTTCTTGTGCTCCTTATCGGTGGCTGCGTGTACGTGATCAACAAGGGCATGAAAGCCCTGCAGAATCTGGATTCACCGACAGTTGAAGAGGTGGAAAGCCAGAAACTTATGGATTATATAAGTGTGTCAGGTAAAGTTGAAAGCCAGAATAAGGTTAACATAACTACAACACTCACAGGCACTACCATTAAAGAGTTAAATGTAAATATAGGGGATTTCGTTAAGGAAGGAGACGTTCTCTGTGAGTTTGAAGACGAGGATTTACTGGCTCAGCATGAGAGCGTACTTAAGCAGATCCGCGGAACAGATGCATATTCCGCATATCTTGCGAGAAAACGCCAGAAGAACCTGAATGAAGCAAAGCAGGATAGAAATGATGCGGTAAGTGAGGCACAGAAGGCTCTTGATGAAGCAAGGGCAAAGCGCGACGAGGCTTATGCCGATTACAATGCGCTTAATGATGAGTATACATCCGATCTTGATGAGATGGCTGAGCTTACAGCAAGACAGAAGGAACTTCAGGATATCATAGACGGGCAAAAGGCAGCAGGTAACCCTGCTGAGAATCCGGAGAACACTAATCCGGAGAATACTAACCCTGAAAATACTGATCCTGCAAATCCGGAGAACCCTGATACACCGGCACTTTCACCGGAAGAAGAACTTGCCAAGGTAAATGAAAGCATAAAGTCACTCGGTGACATTATAAAGGAAGAGGCAAAATCACTTACTGCCATGAAGGCCGAGCTTTCTGTATATGATGATGCCGTAACAGCAGCCGAGACTGCATATAAGACCGCAGCAAAGAATGGTGACGATCTTGTTGAAACAGCCAAGGATGTTATAGAAGAGGCAAAATATCAGGTAGAGGATAATACTCTTATCAAGCAGCTTGAGGAGCTGGACAGGAAGCTTGAAGAATGCAAGGTTACCGCACCTATGGATGGTATCATTACTTCACTCAATGTTGCTGAAGGAAGTATGGCGGGAACCGACGTACTTATGACGATTCAGGATAACAAGAACCTCAAGGTTACTGTATCTATAAATGAAAGCGATATACTTAAGGTTGAGGAAGGACAGAAGACAGTTATCAAGACCACTGCAACCGGTGATCAGGAATTCACCGGCAAGGTATCTAAGGTCGTTAAGGTCATGAGCGTTGATGCCATGGGTCAGAATGCCGGATACTCGGCAGAGATTCTTATCGAGGATAAGGATACGGACCTTCTTATAGGTATGACCGCAACCGGTAAGGTAGTCCTCAGTGAAAAAGAGGATGTACTTGCTGTACCTTACGATGCCATAATGACAGATGAAGAGGACCAGAAGTATATTTATATAGCTGAGTCGGCAGGACAGGAAAGCGTTTATATACCAAAGAAGCAGTATGTTTCGACAGGTATGGAGACCAGCTACTACGTAGAGATAACCGATGGAGTCAAGGAAGGGGATACTGTCGTAACAACACCTGCAAAAGTGGCGGAAGGACAGGCCTTCACTACATTTGACTTCTCATCAATCTATACAACAACAGAAAGTGAATAGGATAGGAGCGCTATGTCAGAAATCATTATGATGCGAAATATCATAAAGCGCTACTACATCGGAGAGCCGAATGAGCTGGAAATCCTGCACGGCATAAATCTTTCTGTCAACAAGGGAGAATTTGTCTCCATCGTCGGACCTTCGGGCTCCGGCAAGAGTACGCTTATGAATATAATAGGGGCTTTGGACCGCCCCACTGACGGGGTATACTGTCTCGATGGCATGGACGTCAGTACCATGGACAGTGACGAGCAGAGTGAAGTCAGGAACCAGAAGATAGGTTTCGTCTTCCAGACTTTTAATCTCATTCCCCGTATTAATGCTTTGAAAAATGTAGAGATGCCCATGATGTACGCCGGGCTTAAAGAGAGGGAGAGGCGCGAACGTGCCGAGTACCTTCTCTCACTGGTAGGCATGGGGGACAGAATGCTTCATAATCCGAATGAATTATCCGGTGGTCAGAAGCAGAGAGTTGCCATCGCGAGAGCCATGGCCAACAGTCCGTCCATAATCCTTGCTGATGAGCCAACGGGAGCCCTGGATACCAAAACCGGCCATCTTGTAATGGATATTTTCCACAGGCTTCATGAGGAAGAGGGCAATACTATAGTCCTCATTACTCACAGTCCGGAGCTTGCAAAGGAGACGGAACGTATAGTTACCATCATGGATGGTGAGATAACCGGAGATTCAAAGAACGCCTCATTTACAGGTAAAAGCCGCAGCGCGGCTGTTTGGGAAAAGGAGGTGCAGTGATGGGATTTTTTGAAACCATAAGACTCGCCCTTGCCGCAATCCGGAGCAACAAGATGCGTTCATTTCTTACAATGCTCGGTATAATCATCGGTATAAGCTCGGTTATCACGATCACTACAATCGGGTCATCTATACAGAAAACATTATCAAATACATTTAACACCCTTGGTGTGAATATTTTTGATGTACAGCTTTACCCTAATCTGGATCTTGATGAAATCATGAGCAGTGGTGACGTTGAGTATCCGGAACTGGATGAGGATGATTGCTTTACGGATGAAATGATACTTGAGCTTTATGATAAGTATCCGGGACATTTTGAAGAGCTGTCCAATGCATCTGTGGGTGGAGCAAATGCCGTTAGCAATGAAGGCCGCAAAGGCCATGCCATGCTTTCGGGTGCATCAGGAGCTTATATAAAAAGCTATAAAATGGATACTATATGCGGAAGGAGCATTACGCTCGAAGATCTGATCGGTCATAAATCGACCTGCTATGTGTCGGATATTTTTGTAAGGCAGTACTTTGAGAAAGGAACAGATCCTCTCGGTGAGACAGTAAGCTTTATCCTGGATGACGGAAGAGCTGTGGATCTTACTATCGTAGGTGTATATGAATACTCAAATTCTGTGCTGGGTACATTTTCGCCGACAGAGAAGGAAGAGGATAAAGTGACTCCTGTATTCATGCCTACTACGACGGCTCAGGATATTACCCATGCAGAAGAAGAGTTTAAGTCATATTTCAGTGTAATGTGGAATACGGACGAAGACCCTGAGATGCTGAAGAAGGAGCTTCAGGATTTCTTTGATAAAAAATATAAGACAAATCCCGACTGGACAGTTACGATCACAAATGAGTCCGATCTTCTTGATCAGATAAATGCGGTGCTTAACGGAATAACGATTGCTATATCAGTTATAGCGGCTATTTCACTTATAGTCGGTGGCGTCGGCGTTATGAATATAATGCTGGTAAGTGTTGTGGAGAGAACCAGAGAGATAGGTATAGAGAAGGCTTTAGGCGCAAAAGAAAAGGCCATAAGGCGTCAGTTCCTAATCGAATCTGTTGTTATATGTCTCATCGGAGGAATAATCGGAATTCTTCTTGGACTTTTAAACGGACTGCTGATAGGAAAGATTGCCCAGCACCTTATAGCAAGCAACTATTCACAATTCTCGAGCATATTCTCGATATCGGTTACGCCTTCCTTCAAGGCGATATTCATATCAGTATTCTTCTCGATGCTGGTAGGAATCTTCTTCGGAAGTTATCCTGCAAAAAAAGCGGCAGCCCTCGATCCGATCGAAGCACTCCGCTACGAATAATCCTGTTACATAAAAAGGAACATCACGACGGATGTTCCTTTTTTAGTGATCTCCAAACTGCTTTCCGTAAATGGAAAAGTTATGGAATCTACATATTTTATAATGATTTAAATGTATTCACTACATTTTCTACTGTAAATCCAAAGTATGGGAAGAGTTCTCCGGCAGGAGCTGAAGCACCGAAGCCTGTCATGCCGATCGTCTTTCCGTCAAGTCCTGTGTAGCGGTCCCAACCGAAGGTTGAAAGTGCTTCAACAGAAACTCTCTTTGTTACATTCTTAGGAAGTACTGCTTCCTTATATTCTGCAGGCTGATCCTCGAAGAGATCCATACATGGCATGCTGACTACTCTTACGTCTATACCGTCTGCGAGGAGTGCCTTTCTTGCTTCTACCGCGAGTGAAACCTCTGAACCCGACGCGATGAGGATTCCGTCCGGAGTATCTTTATCACTGTCTTCAAGTATGTATCCGCCCTTAAGCGCATCAGTTGATGAACCATCAAGCTGAGGAAGATTCTGTCTTGAAAGGATGAGTGCTGAAGGAGCATCCTTTGAGTTCTCTGCGAAATACCATGCAGCTGCTGTTTCCATGGCATCTGCCGGTCTCCATGCATAGAAGTTAGGAAGCGCCCTGAAGGTTGCAAGCTGCTCTATCGGCTCATGGGTAGGACCATCTTCTCCGACACCGATACTGTCGTGTGTAAGTACATATGTAAGCGGAAGCTTCATAAGGGATGAAAGCCTTGCCATCTGTTTTAAGTAATCACTGAATACGAAGAATGTGGATACAAATGGTCTGAGTCCGCCGTGAAGTGCTATACCGTTTCCGATGGCTGCCATTGCAAGCTCTCTTACACCGAAATGCAGGTTAGAACCTGATCTGTCTTCGGCTGAGAAATCACCGAGACCGTTCATGTAGGTCTTTGTTGATGGTGCAAGGTCAGCGGCACCGCCGAACATATTTGGAAGAACTTTGGTCATATAATTGATGATCTTTCCTGATACGCTTCTTGTAGCTTCAGGCTTATCGGCAACATGCCAGAAATCGTCCATATCGTAAAGAACCTTGGCAGCATCAGCATCAAAGTACTTATCCCAGAGTTCCTTCATATCAGGATATTCAGCAGCATATGCAGCAAAGAGTTCATTCCATGCATCTTCTGCCTTGGCTTTTTCATCAGCTATAGCCTTATAATTATCATAAATATCCTGTGGAACTACGAAACTTTCTTTCTCTTCCCAGCCGAGATTCTCGCGGAGCGCAGCCACATTTTCAACACCGAGAGGCTCGCCGTGAGCTGAAGCCTTGCCTTCTTTTGCAGGACAGCCGGCGCCGATTTTGGTCTTTATCTCGATGAGTGTAGGTCTTGTCTTGTCAGACTTGGCAGCTTCGATGGCAACGCGGATCGCGTTAATATCATTTCCGTCATCAACACGGATGGTCTGGAAACCGAATGCCTGGAAACGCTGTGAAACATTTTCACGGAAAGCGATGTTTGTACCGCCCTCGATGGAAATATCATTTGAATCATAAAGCACTATGAGCTTGCCGAGACCTAAGGTTCCCGCAAGGGAAAATGCCTCGTAGCTGGTTCCTTCCATCATACAGCCGTCGCCGCCGAGTACAAATGTATAATGATCCACTACAGGGTAACCTTCCTTATTGAATACGGAAGCAAGATGCTCTTCAGCCATAGCCATGCCGACTGCCATAGCCATACCTGCGCCCAGAGGACCTGTTGTAGCATCAACACCTACTGTGTGACCGTACTCGGGATGCCCCGGAGTAAGTGATCCGAATTGACGGAAATTCTTGATATCATCTATTGTAAGTCCGTATCCGAAAAGATGAAGGAGTGAATAAAGCAGCATTGAGCCGTGTCCGCCGGAGAGAATGAAACGGTCGCGGTTAATCCATTTGGGATCTGCCGGATTGAATTTCATACATTTGCTCCAAAGGGTATATGCCATAGGAGCTGCTCCGAGTGGAAGTCCCGGGTGACCGGAATTTGCTTTCTGAATTGCGTCCGCGGAAAGAATGCGGATCGCGTCTATGGATCTTTCGTCAATCGATTTCATCTGCTGCGTCCTCCTCAAGATATTTTTTCTTCATATAATACTTAACATCATCCAGAACCTGTTCCGGATCCATGCCATGAACTACACATGCCTCTTCGATAGACTCCATGTATGCGGCCGGGCATGTGATGCATGCCATGCCGGATGCCATCAGAATTGCGGCATTGCCGGGGTCCATCTCAAGCAGCTGATAAATCGGAAGGCTGCCGTCTATGGCGTCAATCTCTTCAGCTGTATATGTTTTAGTATTCTCTTCCATATTATGATACTTCCTTTCATTATGGTAGAAACTGTCACATACTTTACAATGAGTTGTGACAGAATTCCGCTCTAAAGCATGTATCAGTTTATCACAAAAGAAAATGTATAACAATGGAATATTCTACTTAAAAGGTAGGAGATTTTATTGTATACTGTATACAACTTCTGTACTGAAAAAAGTACAATAAGTGAGGTTTTTGCCGTTGACGTGTATACAAGACAAGTTTATAATGGAAGCATGATAAGGGAAAATGTAAGGAGAAAGTAGCTTTTTTCGGCTTTCAGTACATTTCCCAATAAGAATATTCTAAAGGAGGATTTATTTAATGGAAGCAACAGGTTGGAATGGCTTTGTAGGCGGAAAGTGGCAGAAAGAAGTTAATGTTCGTGACTTCATTCAGAAGAATTATACACCATATGAGGGTGATGACGAGTTCCTCGCTGAGCCTACACAGAACACTAAGGATCTTTGGCAGATGGTTCTTGACTTATCAAAGAAGGAAAGAGAAGCAGGCGGCGTGCTTGATATGGATACTAAGGTAGTATCTACACTTACATCTCATGGTCCGGGATATCTTGATAAGAGCAAGGAGACAATCGTAGGATTCCAGACAGATAAGCCATTCAAGAGAGGCATGAACGTTTACGGTGGTATCCGTATGGCTGAGAAGGCTTGTAAGGATAACGGTTATGAAGTTGATCCTGAGATAGTTGAGTTCTTTACAATTCACAGAAAGACACACAATGCAGGTGTATTCGATGTTTATGATCCAGAGATCAGAAGATGCCGTTCAAATCACATCATCACAGGACTTCCGGATGCTTACGGACGTGGACGTATCATCGGTGACTACAGAAGAGTAGCACTTTACGGTATTGATTACCTTGTAGCAGACAAGGAAGATCAGAAGTCATCATTTGGTACAGAATATACAGATGATGTTATCAGAGGCAAGGAAGAAATATCTGAGCAGATCAAGGCTCTTAAGGAACTTAAGCAGATGGCTGCATCATATGGTTTCGATATTTCCAAGCCTGCAACAAATGTTAAGGAAGCAATTCAGTGGACATATTTCGGATATCTTGGTGCTGTTAAGGAGCAGAACGGTGCTGCTATGTCACTTGGACGTACAGCTACATTCCTTGACTGCTTCGCTGAGAGAGACCTTGCAAATGGTACTTTCACAGAGTCAGAGATTCAGGAATTCGTTGATCACTTCATCATGAAGCTTCGTCTTGTTAAGTTCGCAAGAACACCTGAGTACAACCAGATCTTCGCTGGTGACCCGGTTTGGGTAACAGAGTCACTTGGTGGTATGGGTGTTGATGGACGTACCCTTGTTTCAAAGATGTCATTCAGATATCTCCACACACTTGATAACCTTGGCACATCACCAGAGCCAAACCTCACAGTTCTCTGGTCAACAAGACTTCCTATCAACTGGAAGCAGTACTGTGCTAAGATGTCAATCAAGTCTTCATCAATCCAGTATGAGAATGATGATATGATGAGAGTTGTTCATGGTGATGATTATGGTATCGCATGCTGCGTATCTTCAATGAGAATCGGTAAGGAAATGCAGTTCTTCGGTGCAAGAGCTAACCTTGCTAAGTGTCTCCTTTATGCTATCAACGGTGGTGTTGATGAGTGTACAGGAGTTCAGGTAGGACCTAAGTACAGACCGATCACATCTGAGTACCTTGACTATGATGAGGTTATGGAAAGATATGAGGATATGATGGAATGGCTTGCTAAGGTTTATGTAAATGCCCTTAACATCATCCACTACATGCATGATAAGTATGCATATGAGAGAATCCAGATGGCTCTTCATGACAGAGACGTAAAGAGATACTTCGCTACAGGTATTGCAGGACTTTCAGTTGTTGCTGACTCACTTTCAGCAATCAAGTATGCAAAGGTTAAGTGCATAAGAAATGAGCAGGGCGTTGTTGTAAGTTACGAGACAGAGGGTGACTTCCCTAAGTATGGTAACAATGATGACAGAGTAGATGAGATTGCTGCAAATCTTGTTACTAAGTTCATGAAGATGATCAGATCACATCATGTATATAGAAACGGATTCCCAACAATGTCAGTTCTTACTATTACATCAAACGTAACATATGGTAAGAACACAGGTGATACACCATGTGGTAGAAAGCATGGACAGCCACTTGCTCCTGGTGCTAACCCAATGCATGGTAGAGATACTCACGGTGCTTATGCATCACTTTCATCAGTTGCTAAGCTTCCATTCGAGTATGCTCAGGATGGTATCTCAAATACATTCTCAATCATTCCTAATGCACTTGGTAAGGAAGATCAGGTATTCGCAGGTGACCTTGAAGTAGATCTTGGACTTGATAAATAAGTCCCGATATGCGTAGCAGAATCAACACCGCGAAGCGGGGTTGGTGCAGTAGGTATTAGGTTGCACCAAGGTAAGATGTATCGTATATATCAAAAGTATCACATATACCACATGTGAGAATACGATAGAGGAATACATATGAATGATAAGTTAAATGACGTAAATGACATAGTTTCTATGCTTGATAACATGGTAGAAAACGGGACCGGACACATCAATGTGTCCGTGGACCCGGATATGGAAGCAGGCAAAACAGTAGAGACTATGGGCTGTATAGACTGTGCGAAGGGTGACCTCGCATGTTCAGTGCCTACCCTTATGGAAGGTATGGACGACGCTTTTGCCGATCAGAACTAGTTTTGGCGGCAAGTGACAGTCGGAGCGGCCGGCTTTCCGGTGAATATGGCAGAGATGCCGGACCGGATTGCAGAAGAATATATCAGAATAAAAGGAGGAGATATAAAAATGGCTAGTAAAGCACAGGTAGATAACTTAGTAGATATGTTAGATGGTTATGTTGACAAGGGTGGTCATCACCTTAACGTTAACGTTTACAACAGAGAGACTCTTATAGATGCACAGAAGCATCCGGAGAATTATCCACAGCTCACAATCCGTGTTTCAGGATATGCTGTTAACTTCATCAAGTTAACAAAAGAGCAGCAGGATGACGTTATCTCACGTACATTCCATGAGTCACTCTAATTGTCAGAGACCTTGTTTAATAAGTAAGTCTACCGTATAATTTAATATGGTGATAAGTGGCGCGGAGCTAAATCAGCTCCGCGTCTTTTTGTGTAAAATGTAGTGGCAACACTGTTTATTTAATGATAGAATAAAAAGGAAATACCGCAAAAACAGGCACCTGTACCGGGGGGCACTATGCAGGTGTGACGCGGAGTATGTCACGTTGTTTTTTATATTTCAGGAGGTGTTTTATGAGGAAAGCAAGAAAAATCGCATTGATGCTTATTGCAGTTTTCTGTCTTGTATGCTTTACGGGGTGTATAAGGTACAATGTAACGGTTGACGTAAAGGGTAACGGAAAGGCTGATCTTTCAATGATGTATTCTTCACAGGTAAGTGGAGACGATGTCACTGAAGATGATAAAGCAACTAACGATAAGACTATCGAAGATCTGAAATCAAAAGGATGGGATTGTGAAGAATATCGTGATGGCGAATATTATGGTTATTTATGCAAAAAGACAAATGTTGATATTAAAAATATCGCAGCAGAGATGAATGCTGATGAAGAAGATCAGGCAGTAAAGAGCGATAATATAAAGTTAACCAAGAAGGGGCTTTTCACATATGTGCTTGACTGGACATTTGAATCAAGTTCGGGAGCAGATGAAGGTGATGGTGAAGGCGAAGGCGAGGATAGCGAAGGCCTCAGTGATAGTGACCGTCAGGCATATGCTGATGGAATAAAGCAGGCCGGTGGTTACATGACATTTACATTAAAGGTTCCTACCAAGGCAAAGAACAGCAATGCTTCAACTGTTTCAGCTGACGGAAAGACTCTTGAATGGGATCTTCTTGCACTTAAGGATGGTGAAGTTATACATGCGGAATTTACAGTTATCAACTGGCCGATAGTAATCGGAATCTGCGCCGGAGTACTTGTTCTTATAGCTGTTATAGTAGTATGCATAGTAATGGCTTCAAAGAAGAAGCAGGCATAATGATCAAATGAGTGATTTGCGGCGCGGAGCTTTATGGCTCCGCGCCGGTTGTTTGAAGCTTATAAAAAGAGATTGATGGGGTAATTAATGTGAATATTTCAGATATTGGTCCGATAAGGATAGGACAGGTCGAGAATGTGGAAGCGGGTACAGGCTGCACTGTTTTCATTTGCGAAAACGGAATGAGGGCCGGATTGGATGTCAGAGGCGGCGGGCCGGCCTCAAGAGATACGCAGCTTCTGAATCCGCTTATGGCAGCGGATATGATCCACGCCATAGTTGTTGGGGGCGGAAGCGCTTTCGGACTCGGCGCAGCAAATGGTGTGATGAAGTATCTTGAAGAGCGTGACATAGGTTTTGATGTAGGGGTGACCAAAGTTCCCCTGGTAGCTCAGTCGGATATCTTCGACCTTACCGTAGGTGATGTATATACACGGCCTGATGCCGAAATGGGATATGCTGCGGCAAAGATGGCGTTTGAAAATCCGAATTACAGGGACGGAAATTACGGTGTCGGATGCGGAGCTACTGTAGGAAAGATTGCAGGTATGGATACCTGTATGAAGACCGGAATCGGCAGCCACGTGGTCAAGGTCGGAGAACTTATGGTAGGGGCAGTTGTAGTTCTAAATGCTCTGGGTGACGTGTTTGACTGGAAAACCGGGAAGCAGATTGCCGGACTGCTTACTGAAGATAAGAAGGGGCTCAGAAGTACAGCCGAATTTATGAAGGGAATAACCGAAGTGGTTGATAATAAGTTTACCGGCAATACTACAATCGCTGTAGTGATCACGAATGCGGATTTCACCAAAGCGGAATTATGCAAAATTGCAGGAATGGCTCATGACGGTTATGCGCGTTCCATAAATCCGGTACATACCTCCGCTGACGGTGACAGTATATATGCAGTATCAATAGGAGAGCTGAAAGCAGACAGAGATCTTACCGGAATCCTGGCTGCTGAAGCAGTCAGCGAAGCTATCATAAAAGCTGTCCGATCCGCAGAAAGTGCATACGGATACCCCGCCGAACGAGACTTGAATAAATAGTTGCATAAAATGAATCTGTGAGGTATTATGTCAACGTGGTACATTTAGTACCGGGGGACATCAGGCAACAGCGTGGCATATTTAAAGCCGGGGGACATCAGGCAACAGTATGGCACAACCAGTGCCGGGGGCATCATGTAACAACATGGCACAACCAGTGTCGGGATTGCAGAATAAAGTAAAAATATCAGGAGAGGTATGATGAAGGGGAAAAAAGCGGCTACTATTGTAAAAGCATTAATCTTGGGACTTGCATTTTCACTGGCACTTATCTACTTTCAATTGACACAGGTTAAATCCGGATTGGAAGACTATTATAAGAGCATGAATAACAGGCTGGGGCAGGGTGCGATTCAGCATGGTATTAATATCTATATTTCCGATGATGAAGATGTGAGCGACAGCGAGCTGAAGAAGAGAGAAGGCGCTATAGCTCTTAATGAAGGACCTTTCGAGGACGGTTATAAGCAGATGCAGTGCTATACCACTAAGCTGGTTTCGGGTGTAAATGTAAGTGAGATCAAGTCACTTTCCGGTAGGGCTGCGGTAAGAGATGTTTTTGCATATTATGACGAAAATATGGAAAGCATCATGACAACAGACACTCTGCTCCTTGTTAAAAGAGATTCCAAAGAATCTCATGCCGAGGTTTTCTATACATATAAGGATGCCGATCTGACAGACAGGATGAATGATCTTTTGGAAACATATGGTTCGGTGGATATAGGCAAAGTAGTCTTCTGTATGGAGGGTGCTTATATAAGAGGTGACAGCTTTATTCCTGAGAAACTTACTTATTACAGCATAGGACAGGGAGGAAGTAAATCCGAGACTGAGACTATCGAAACAAAAGTCAGGGACCGTGATGCTATGGAGGCTGACGGGTTTAAGTATTACGATTTAAAGGATGAGTTCCGAATCGGAGATATAAGTGATTCGGGAGATTATGTGACTTACTGCTATGCAATTCCCGATAAGACAAGAGCTATTATAGAAAATAAGATGAACACTGCCATAAGTAATGGTGAAATTGATACGACAATTTATGGCAAACAAAGGCTTTTCACGGTTGAGTACTTCCGCGTCAGCGAAGTGGAGATACCGAAGCTCAGAAAAAATGTATATGCAGTTTCATATAAGTATGACAATGTGCTTTATGAGATCGCGATTCACGGTTTCGCCGGTGGAAGAGGACTTCTGTATCTGGAACTGTTCTTCCTGGAATTTGCAATAATAATGCTTCTGTCGGTGCCGATCGCACTGGTTATAAATAAAGTAAGATTTAAAAATGAATAGTTGATGGCAGGTGCTGTGTTCTGTATAGGGCATAGCACCTTTTTTATGACAAATGTCATATGGAATGTTGTTACAATAATCACTACAAGGGGATAACGCTATTTGATAGTATTAGCATAACGAAATAAATGGATATACAGTATCGTCATACGTAAAGCAAAAGGAGATATACGATGAGTGAAACAGTAGTAAAGATATCAAATCTGGTTAAGAGATATAAGGAGCTTATAGCTCTCGATAACTTCAGCCTTGAGATTAAGAAGGGAGAGGTATTCGGACTTCTGGGACCGAACGGTTCGGGAAAGACAACAACCATTAACTGCCTTCTCTCGCTTCTTTCATATGACAAGGGAGAGATTCAGCTCTTCGGTGAGAAAATGGGACCGGAAAGGCGTGACCTAAAAGCCAGGATCGGTATCGTAAGTCAGAATGTGGCTGTCTTTGATGAACTTACGGTATACGAGAATATCGACTTCTTCTGCGGACTTTATATCAATGACAAGGCTCTCAGAAAACAGTATGTTGAGGAGGCGATAGAATTTGTTGATCTCGGTGAGTTCAGAAAATTCTACCCGAAGAAGCTTTCCGGCGGACTTCTGAGACGTCTGAATATAGCTTGTGGAATTGCTCATAAGCCTGAATTGATAATACTTGACGAGCCGACGGTTGCAGTCGACCCGCAGTCAAGAAACAGAATCCTTGAAGGTGTTACAGAATTAAATGAGAAGGGCGCAACTATCATTTATACATCACATTACATGGAAGAGATTGAACAGATATGTTCAAAAATCCTCATCATGGACAAGGGTAAAGAGGTTGCATCCGGAACAAGCGAGGAACTGAAGAAGAAGATAAAGAATACGGAAAATGTAATCGTAGATATAAGGAAACTGAGTCAGGAGCATATAGATAATATCCGCAGGCTGAATCACGTATATGACGTTCAGTACATGGGTGACAAGCTGACGATCAAGTGCAGCGGCGGAAAACACAATATCACCCACATACTTGAATATCTGTCAGATCATGAACTTGGATATGACAGAATATATTCTGAACTTCCGACACTTAATGATGTATTTCTGGAGATAACCGGCAAAGAACTGAGAGATACTCAGTGATAAGGAGAGAAAAACATGTTTGGCAGAATTGTAATAAAAACCTTTAAGAGTGCGCTAAGGTCTCCGAAGTATATATTTTGGACTCTGGCGTTCCCGATAGCTCTGGGAAGCCTTTTCGCCTTTGCTTTCGGATCTATTTATTCAAATGAAAAAACAAAGCCGATCCCTGTAGTCATTGAGGTGACAGACGGGGCAATAGAGGAATATAAGGTCATTCAGTGTTTTTCAAACCTGGATGGTGACAGGATGCAGGATGACCTGGAGGAATACGGTAAAGAAGCAGCCATGGCGGAAGCTATGGGGCAGCCATTCCACAAGGAAGCCCCGGTAAGCAGTGATGTTCTGGACAAAATTGATGATGTGAAAGGTTTTGATGACCTGAAACAGCTTACGGTGGATGACCTTCCGATGGATTACATTTCCATTAATCCTGATGATGTAAAGGAGGATGATCTTCCTTTTATCGAATTGATGAATACTCTTGAATATGATGACGGAACCGGGATGATAGACAGAATTTCGGTCAGTGATCATGATGAGGCGGAAGCGCTTCTTGAAGCAGGGGACATTGCAGGCATCATTAAAGTAGATGGATTAACGGATGTCAGCATGGAGGAAAACGGTTACGGGGTTAACCACAGTATTCTTTCAAGCGTAATAAGCCAGTACCGCCTTCAGGTCGGACTCACGATAGATACGATAAATGAGGATTCGGACAGGCTTGATGAGTCGGATGAAATGATGGACGAGGCAATCTCCGGACTTGATTTTATAGAAATCAAGCGTATGAATGCAGAGAACAGCGATCCCTTCGTTCAGTATTTCTATAACCTGATAGCAATGGTATCGATGATGGGATCTGTTGCATCACTGAGTGTAATCGTAGAGAGTCAGGCCAATCAGAGTTCAGTAGGCATGAGGCTTGACGGCTCTCCTGTCAACAAGACTTTATTTGAACTGGCTACGATTTTCACCATGGCAGTGATTCAGGTGGCAGTAGCAATTATTGCTCTTACATTTTACATTTATGTACTAAAGATAAATTTCGGCGGAAACCTCGGGGATGTCTACCTTACAACAATCATTGCGAGCATTATGGGCGTTAACCTTGGGTATGTGGTTGCTCATATGGGTAAATTCAGATATGAGATCAAAGAAGGAATCCTGATGGCCATAATACTGGTCGGGGGCTTCATGTCGGGGCTTATGTACGGGGATATGAAAGCAATCATGGAAGAGCATTTTCCGATCTTCAACCGTATCAACCCGTCAGCAGTAATAACGGATGCGTTCTACGCATTAAACGTATTCGGAATCGGACCGAGATATTACAGGGCACTTACATATATGCTGATCATGAGTGCGGTGCTGCTCATAATAGGCATGATATTTTCAAGAAAAACAGCGTATAAGAGTCTTTAAGGAGAAATGAGATGCATATTTTAAAATCTTTCTTCAAAGTTGTAAATTATTATAAAGTCGGAATCATAATATATGCCGTGATAGTTATGGTCATGCTGGTGGCCCTCACCGGAACAGGCAGCGGAAATACCGATAAGATGTTTCAGAAGAAGTATACTCTGTACATCGTTGATAACGACAAATCGGCTGTTTCCGAGGCATTCATCGGCTATATGACAGAGAAGCATTACCGTAAAGAAGGCGATTTGAGTGATGATCAGATCAGGGATCTGCTCTATTACCAGCATATTTCGGAATATATAGTGATTCCGGAGGGTTTCGGCGAGGCATTTCTTAATACAAAGGATGAGCCGCTTTCACTTATAGAAACTATGTATGATGATTCACTCCCCTGGGGGATATTCATTAACATGCAGATGAATGAATATCTTAACGGCATCAGGGATTATATGAACAGCGGGCTGTCTCTGGAGGATGCAGACCTTAAAGTTAAGGAAGCAACTGATATTGAGAGTTTTGTTACTCTGAAGGAGAAGGAGGCTTCTCCGATGGAAAGACCATACACGGCGTTTCAGTTCCTTCCGTTCGGTATATTGTCTATAATCTTCTCAGGTGTGATGCCGGTCATCCTCAGCTTCAATGATAAAGAGAAGAAGAACAGGACTATGGTTTCGAAGCTGCCTATGACAGTCAGAAATGTAATGCTTATACTCGGCGCCGCAATACTTTCGGTATTTGTTACGGCAGCTCTGGTAGCGCTTGCAACTTTCGGCGGACCGGAATATGTTTTCACAAGAGAATGGTGGTTATCGGCACTTAATGCATTTATATATACGATTTCCATTACTTTTCTGCTTTCAATGCTGACCAGCCTTCCACTGGGATTAGGCAAAAAAGGCGGGGCCAATTCAACGGCATTTATCACTAATATCATCGGACTTTCATTTGCCTTTCTTGGTGGAACCTTCGTGGATCTTACGATTCTCGGGGATAAGGTAAATGCAATCGGACGTTTCATACCGAATTACTGGTACTCGGTGGCTGCACGAAAGATATGGTATGACGGTGCGGGGCTGCAGGATATAATGTACTGCTTTGGGCTCGAGCTTCTGTTCGGCGCGGTATGCCTTTCAATCGGATTGGTATTTACCAAGTTTTTCGGAGAGAAGGCGCAGTAATATATATATAAGAACACAGAATACACCGAATCGGGTCTCGGGTGAGATGGATCAGGTTCGGTGTTTTTGTACTACTTCAGTGATGATTTCAGTGATGACGGGTCAGTGATGATGCTTTATAAAATGCTGTACAAAGACTGCACGCTGTGATAGTATAGTAAGGTACGACAATTCTTTGGGACCATAGGTTTTGGCACTTTTATTTGGGAGGAAAAAGTTATGAATAAAAGAGCAGGGAACAAAGTATTATCTTTAGTGCTTGCACTATCTCTTTTGCTTGCAGTATTTCACTGCGATATCCTTACTTATGCAGCAGATAATGGTACAAATGGAGCCGGAAAACTGGAAGATCTAGGGGATGAGTATCGTTTCGGTCCTTATGATGAGGATGGCGTTGCGGAATTTCAAATTGTTGGTAATACAATATCTTATACGGGCATTGATCCTACTACAGGAGACCGGACGAATGAGTCGCTTACTTTTTCTGCAGGTACCTGGGTCAGATTTAAACAAAATACTGTTGTCCGTCAGACCGGTACTACCGATTTTAACATTGATCTTTTTTCTGAGATGACAGTTAATGGAAATGTTACAGGTATGTTATCTAACAGAGGTACTGTTAATTTATTCGGAACTTTAAGCGGACAATTTGATAATTATGGTTCTGTCAATCTTTATTCCGGGTGTGATATTTCCGGTGCGGTACTTAGTGGAACCGGAAGCTTCGTGGGCAACAGCATAGAATTAAAAAATGGAGATACTTATGCCGGAAATCTCCTGGTTAATGATATCATCATTGATAAAGGCTTCAATTCAAGGGTGGTATTGGATAAACCGCTGAGTATTACCTTCAAAGGATTCAGTGATGGCTCAGCGTATTCGCCTCCTTTAAATATAACATCACATACTAAAATCTATTCTGATGGCGCTTCTTTTAATTACAATGTAGATGGTGGAACTATGATCCATCAGGATGGCGGACTTATCATAAATGGCAAGACCGCTGACTGGCTTGCCAAGAGCGTTCCGAACATTTCAGCTTCTATGACAGAGCCATTTCTCTATGGAACTTATTATGATATAACAAGTTATGTCATTACTAATTCAGATGGAAGGAAGTCTGCAAAATATGCAGATCTGATCAGTGGTGACACTTATACTGAGCCGTATTACGGAAGACCGACTGAAGTAGGTGTCCACAAAGCCTATATCTCGGTGGAAGAAACTTCTACCTATAGAGAGATTGAAAACTGGGATTTTGATTATAATATTGTGTACCTTACAGAGGATGAGGCTCCGGGCATGGGCGCTTCATTTTCAGATACTCCTGTTCTGGATGACGGTACATATAAATTCTACAATGCGCCTGTTACTCTCAATGCAAATTCAGGATTTTATATGAGCGTTACTGAGGGCTCCTATAGTGACAGACATGAGTTCAATGAGGATGGTTACTACAATGGGCTTCAGGGAAGATTCCGCAGGGCTGCTGATGATGCAACAACTGATGTAAGATATCTGACCACTCAGGCCTTCTATATCGACAGCGCAGCACCTGAGGTTATTCAGTCAACGGCTGTGGATCAGGATGGAAATGCGATTCCATCTGCGGTGGCAGACGGAGCTGAGTTCCATGCAAGAAGTATAGAATTTGATATTCATGATATTTGGAATAATGCCACGTCACCTGAACCTTCATACTATGCACCGCTTCAGTCAGTAACTGTAAATGGCGAAGCAGTAACCGTAGATACAGATGCGAACAGTGCGCACGTGGTGCTTTCTACTCCGAGAGGTTCAAAGGACTTTAACGTTGTAGCTAAGGATAGACTTGGTAATACTCTCAGCTTCACTGTTACTCTTGAATATCTTAAGAGAGTTCCTACAGCAACCATGACCATGGATGACTCCTTCTATGGCGCAGCTCTTGCAACTCCTGTTATAGAGACTGATTCGGACCAGGAAGAGGGAAATTACATTTTCTATTATAAGCC
This sequence comes from Eubacterium sp., assembly GCA_017477505.1. Taxonomy (GTDB): domain Bacteria; phylum Bacillota; class Clostridia; order Lachnospirales; family Lachnospiraceae; genus Eubacterium_Q. The sequence goes on along the minus strand of JAFUVQ010000013.1, from coordinate 30,444 downwards.
ACAGGGCGCAGATGATGAGGAATATACAACTGAACAGCCTGCATCAGGCGGTGCATATACAGTAAAGGTTGAGATTCCGTTTACTGATTATTACGCAACAGCAACAGCGACAGCTGATTTCAGTATCCGTTTCCTTCAGGCTCCGAGTGAGAGATATACACTTTCCGGAACAAAGGGCAAGAATGATTATTTCGTAACTGATGTTGCTGTAGTGGCACCTTCAGGGTATGAAATCTCGGATTCCGTAGACGGTTCATTTGCCTCATCTATTAATTACAGAGCGGACCTTACGAGAGTTTATTACAGAAGAATATCCGATGGTGCGAAGACAGTCGGAGTTGACTTTAATGAGAAGCTTCTCATAGATAAGGATGCACCTCAGTTTGCATCATACGGCAAGGATCAGAGCGGCAGAAAAATTGAGATATCCAATGGAGCAGAGGTTCATGCAAGAAGGCTCACATATTCAGTCAGTGATGAGAATCTTGCGACTGTTACTGTAAACGGTGAAGAGACTACTGTAGAGGATGGAACTGCAGTTATGACGCTAGTTGTTCCGGATGACGACGCTGAGTTCAGCATAGTTGCAGAAGATATTGCGGGCAATAAGAGTAATATCAGCTTCCGTATGGAGGTTGTGAGAAGTGTTGCTACAGCATCTCTTAATGTAAATGATACGTATTACGGTTCACAGATTCTTCCTGAGTTTACAACCAATTCAAATGCAGAGGTTGTTTATTACTTCAAGAAGAGCGGCACACCTGATTCAGAATTCGGCACAGCATTCCCGACTGATATCGGTGATTACGTAGTTGAGGCAAGACTCGCCAAGACAGATGATTTTACTGCGGTATCCGTACGAGATACATTTTCCATTAAATTCCTTGAAACACCTGCTGTTCCATATGAACTTAAGGCTGAGGAAGGAAAGAACGGATATTATAAGACGGACGTAGTATTTAATGCACCTGAGGGATTTAAGATATGCGAATCCTCTGACGGTGTATATAAGAACAGTGTGGTTTATGTCCAGGGCATGACAAGGCTTTACCTGAGACGTAACAGTGACGGCGCGAAGACTGCATCAATAGCAATTCCGTCTGATATCAAGATTGACAAGGTGCTTCCTGTTTTTGAAGAGTCTACAGGCATGGTTCAGGATGGCGCGAGCATATTCGCGGATGAAGTATCAATAAATGCGATGGATCTCAATCTTGTAAGTCTCACACTTGACGGAAAGAAGCTTAATGTCAAGGAAGGTACAAATACGATTACACTCAGTCCTGAAAATGGAGTGAAGAGCTTCAAGCTTGTTGCTGAGGACATAGCAGGAAATGTTACGACACTTGAGTTCACGCTTATGGCTGAATGGCTGAGAGACCGAATAATCCCGGCAGAAAAGCTGCTTCCTCTTGGAAATGGCGAGGCATATAAGCTCAGCGGCGGACAATGGACAGTAAGCGGCGACAGCACAGTCTACACGGGCGGTCGAGAGATATATGTAAATATCAGCGGAAACTATACATTCACCAAAGTTAAGTAAATTTGGGGACTGTCCCGGTGCACCAACTCCGCTTCGCGGTGTTGTTTCTGCTTCGCAGAAATTCCTGCTACGCAGGAGTGTCCTCACTACGCTCGGATCCTCGATTCGCTTTCGCGAATCGGGACTATCCCACCCAAAGGACTAAGTTTATGAGTAGAATAATCGACAAGGTTATCATTTTCATATTATCAATATTTGCCATGTGTTTTTTAATGCATGGCAATTCTTTTCTTGTGTCGATTTATGCTGCGATAGTGATTTTGGCTCTTAATTATTACCTCCTCGGAAGAGAGAGGCTGGACTGGTCGATGAGGCCTGAAGGAGCGAAGGAATGGATTGCATTTGTCATTGAAATTGCTGCCATGGCGCTTCCGTTTTTTATTCCTGAAGCTGTAGTGCTGATTCCTATAGTGGCTTATGATGTGACCATGAGCAGGAATTATATTGGAGCAGGAGTTGGTGTAATCTCATTTGCCACGGCTTGGAAAACAATCGATGAAATCGCAAGGATGCCGATTATAATGAGTTCAAAATGGGATTCGTATGACGCTTCCGGTATAGGTATAAGCACCGAAACTATGTACAGATACAGGCATTTCATCTTTCTCTATATATTGGCATTAACGGTTTTATCTGTAATTCTTTCCATCAAATCGGAGAGGATGATAGTGGCAAGGCGTGAGCAGAGGAAGCTCCGTGATGACAGTCAGGAGAAGAGTGAGAAGCTCCGTGAACAGAACCGTGAGATACTGCTTGCCAGGGACAGCGAGGTATATAATGCCCAGCTTTCTGAACGTAACCGTATCGCTCGCGAGATACATGACAATGTAGGGCACATGCTTTCCCGCGCGCTTCTTCAGATGGGTGCACTGCTTGCAATCCATAAGGAAGAACCGATTCATTCCGAGCTGACGGCAGTAAGGGAAACTCTCGATACTGCCATGAATAACATCCGTTCCAGTGTCCATGATCTTCATGATGAATCCATAGATGTTGCAGCCAGCATAGAAGATATGGCGGAACCACTTAAAGAAAAATTCATTTTAAACCTGGATATTGATATATCTGATGATATGCAGAGGCCGGTTAAGTATGCTATAATCGGAATTGCTAAAGAGTGCATTTCCAATATTATAAAGCACAGTAATAATGCAAATGTAGATATAAGATTGCAGGAGCATCCTTCAATGTATCAGCTGGTGGTGCATGATTACGGAAAGAGGACGGACTCCGGATATGATCCGGACGATGAAACAGGCAGGCAGATTTCACGGAAGGCTGCTCAGCAAAATGCCGGAACAGGTGATATCAGAACTTCGGAAGATGCAGTCGGGATGGGGCTCGAGAATATCCGTAACCGTGCCCAGTCCGTTGGAGGCACCTGCAACATAAGCAGTGATAACGGGTTCAGAGTTTTCGTGACTGTTCCTCGCGGGTAAGGGCGTAGGACACCGGGGATTGTCCCCAGTGTTCCACAGATACTAGATAGAAAAGGAGTTGTAAATCAAAATGAAAGGTAATGTGCATTCAATCATAACAGGCAGTACGCTGGACGGCCCGGGAACCAGATATGTGGTATTCCTCAAGGGATGTCCTCTCAGATGTTTATATTGCCATAATCCCGATACATGGGATGGAAGAGGCGGCACGGAAATGACAGTTGCCGAGATCATAGAAGATATGAAAAAATATATGGCCTTCATGAAGAGAGGCGGACTCACTGTTTCCGGAGGTGAACCTCTGGTCCAGATCGATTTTTTGATCGAGCTTTTTACGGAGGCAAAGAAGCTGGGCGTACATACTGCCGTTGATACAACCGGATTCCTGTACAGGAAGGATGTACCTGAAATTAAAGAAAAATATGAGAAGCTTGCTTCTGTACTCGATCTGGTGCTTCTTGATCTGAAATGTATCGATCCGGAAATGCATAAGAAACTTGTGGGACAGCCGCAGGATACTATCATAGATTTCTATAAGTTCATGGACGAGAAGAATATTCCTGTCTGGATAAGGCATGTTATAGTTCCGGGTTATACATTTGATGACGAACTCTTCAGGAGATCGGGACATTTCCTGGCTCACTTCAGGAATATCAAGGCGGTTGATATACTTCCTTATCACGAGATGGCTAAACCGAAATACAAAGAAATGGGAATCGATTATCCGCTGGCAGATGTTCAGCCGATGACAAATGAGGATGGTAAATATGCCCGCGATAAGATCGTTGCAGCCATGAGAGAAGAACGAATCCGCATGAAGGAAGCAGGGGTGCATGTTGGCTTCCCGTTTGATGAGGAACCACCTCGCTAAAAGGCTGGATGGGAGTAGTTAAGTAAATGAGGGTAATCATAGTAGATGATGATAAACTGGTAGCGATGTCGCTTAGAACTATAGTGGAGTCTGATCCTGATATTGAAGTTATTGCAACGGGTAATTCCGGTGAGGATGCTATTAATCTCTTCAATACGAATCATCCGGATGTGCTGCTGATGGATATACGTATGGCGGGAATGACAGGGCTTGAAGCCGGGGAAGGTATTCTTGCCGAAAATCCTGAAGCGAAGATACTGTATCTCACTACATTTAACGATGATGAGTATATAGCGAAAGCACTGACCATCGGAGCAAAGGGATATATCATAAAGCAGGATTTTGATTCCATAATACCATCCCTTAAGGCTGTTTACGGCGGACAGTCAGTATTTGGAAATGAAGTGACAGAGAAACTGCCGCGGATAATACTGGGAAGCGGTAATGCTTCAGGTTTGGGAAAAGAATTAAGAAATCTTGGATTGACCGAGCAGGAGATAGAAGTTGTATCCCTTGTTGCGGAAGGACTCTCCAACAAAGAAATATCCGAAAAACTGTTCCTTTCAGAAGGAACAGTCCGGAATTATATCAGTAATATTCTCAGCAAACTTGACCTGAGAGACAGAACGAATCTTGCAATATTTTATTATAAATTGTGTAAATGAGAACCAATAATAAAACCACCTGCCATGGTCCGGTAAAGAGGGTACATATCAACGGCGGGTGGTTTTATTGTGAATGAAGCAGTAGTGATGTGGTTATTGAAGTGAAATATCATGACTGTATTTCATTGATTTACGAGAAAAGACTCAGTCTGCGGATGTGACGTTCATCATTGGAAAATGGGGTGTCGATAAATGTATCGACTATCATTTCTGCCAGTCCCGGTCCGATGACACGGGCGCCCATGCAGAGTATATTTGCATTATTGTGAGAACGTGTGGCTTCAGCTGAAAATACATCATGACAGAGGGCGGCTCTTATGCCTTCTTCTTTATTTGCTGCCATGGACATGCCGATGCCGGTTCCGCATATAAGTATGCCGAGATCTGCTTCCTTATTCTGAATAGCGGCAGCAACCTTTTTCGCATAGACAGGGTAGTCACAGGAAGCAGGGCTGTCACAGCCTGCATCATTTATCTCAATGCCTCTTTCTTTGAGGTGTTCTATAATCTGTAATTTAAGTTCGTATCCGCCGTGGTCTGAACCAATGGTAATCTTCATTTTGTATTCCTTTCAATTATATAGACATTTTATTATATGGCCATTCAGGTATGTTAATGATTAAACAGTGATCACACGGTGTCCGGCCGCCTTGAGCAGTCTGTTCATGATGGCACCGCCGAAGTCTGTATCGTCATAGCTTTCTGAATAAATGTATTCCGCACCTATAGCGTCACATTCTCTGAGAGCGCTGTAGAGTCTTGCGGCAACAGTTCTGCCGCTCCTATCGTCACCGAGAAGTATAACATTTTCTGATTTGTAAAGCAAAGCATTATCCCGGGTTGTGAGAACAGCAGTTTTATATCCCTGAATTGTTTTTTCAAGAACCAGTTCGTTGATCCTTTTTGCAATCCGTACCGGGTCTGATTCCGTACCGCTCTTTTCATTATCATTGAGAGAAGCTGCAACTATGGTAAGTTCGCCTTTTGGTGCATAGTGAGTATATTTCATTCCCGGGGCCTTAGGCCTTAGATTAGGATCCGGTTCTATAATAGCTTTATCGATAGTGACCGGACCGACAACAGCCTCGAGCATGGCTTTGGTTATGAAACCGGGACGAAGAATTACCGGAAGAGCCGATGCTTCATCAGCTGTGTTTTCTGAATGAGCGGAAGGAATGCCGCTTAAATCCACGATTGTTGATTCAATTCCTATTCCGACTGCACCGCCGTCAATGATCATATCGATACGGCCATCCATATCCTCGATTACATGTGATGCTTCGGTGGGCGAGGGCCTTCCTGAAATATTAGCCGACGGGGCGGCAATATATACGCCGCTTTCCTCTATAAGCTTTGCTGCAACAGGATGAGACGGCATTCTTATTGCCACAGTCGGCAGTCCGCCTGTGGTCTCGTCGGGAACTATAGCTTTCTTCTTTAAAATGATAGTAAGAGGACCCGGCCAGAATGCTTCCATCAGAGCCTTTGCTGCATCAGGAACATATTCAGCCAGCTTATATACATCTGATGTATCAGCGATATGAACGATAAGCGGGTTGTCGCTCGGGCGCCCTTTGGCAGCGTAGATTTTCTTAGAACTGTCTGCGGAGAGAGCGTCTCCCCCGAGACCATATACGGTTTCAGTAGGAAAAGCAACAAGTCCGCCGTTTCTAAGAATCTCTGAAGCAGTGGAATAAAGCTTCGGATCATTTTCATCTTTAATAATAGTAGTCATTTTCTTTCACCATATTATACAATCAGTTTTTCATTCGGATTATATTTTTCAATCGCTTATTGATATAACAGTTCAAGCGTGGTGCCGTCTTTTTTTCCGGACCACACGGTCATGCTGTTGTCTCTTATTTTAATAATGAATACTTCTGCACCATTGAGTCTGTATTCAGGAACATGGAATTTGTTGTCTCTTTCAAAATTGTTACTGAATTCTGTTTCAAACTCTTTTGGAGCACCGGTTAATCCTGAGGCGTCCAGGTATAAGACCAGCTGACCGGCAGGTGAATCTATAATATCCATAGCTGCCGCATATGCATCTTCATTTGCAAGAGCTGCATGGCATGCCACAGCAATTTTCCTGGCATATTCTCCGTCATTTTCTCTGTCATTTTCCTTCTTTTTTTCAGTGCCAAGTCCTTTGATTGCCAGGGCTATTATAATGACAAGAATTATTGCTGCAAGAATTAAAATGGTATTTAAAATGATACGCTTGGATTTGTTTGTCTCGCCTGTCATTTCCTTTGCTCCATCAGAATATAGTGGTCGGCGGATATTGTAGCACAAAATAGATGAAAAATCCAAAATGTTAAATTATTAAATTGTTTTGTAACAATATTTATGTTAACTAAATACGCCTCCTGTTCACACAAAAAACATAGTAATTACGCCAAAATTCATATTATTTTAATAAATTGATTGTTGACAATACTGTTAACGGGTGTTATATTAGCGATGTAACAATTCGTAACAATTTTGTAACATATTTAGTTAAAACGAAACATTTATGAACTGGAGGTCATAAAGTGTATAAGATTAAGAGACTTACAGCAGTGGTTCTTGCAGCGTCTATGCTCCTTCCGAATATTTCGGCAAATGCATCAACAGCAAAGAATATAGAAGATGTAAGTATATCAAGTAAAGTAGACAGTTTTATACAGTCAGGTGATACTGAGAAGTTTGAAAATCTTGTAAATATGCTGAATGAAAATTCAAGTAACATTTCAGCTAAGTTTACAGAGATCAAGGTGGTAGACGGAGTTGCAACTCTTTCAGATGCAGAGGCTGATGCTACACCGGGAGATGCTGAACAGGATGTTCTGTACAAGCAGTTCCAGGACAGAGCGGTTGCTACTGTAGATGCAGGCAATCGTCTCAATATCAGAAAAGAAGGCTCAGAGGATGCTGAAATCGTTGGTCATCTTGAGAGCGGCGGTATCTGTCTTGTCGGTGAGACAAGAAAGGGATGGACATTCATCCAGTCAGGTAACTGCGAAGGCTACGTAAAGACTGAGTATCTTGCATTTGGTGATGATGCCGGTGAGTGGTGCAAGAATAACGGTGTAAAGGAACAGGGGGAGATTCTTGTCGGAGCTCTCAGAGTCAGAGCGGCAGCAGATATCAACAGTGAAGTTGTAACACTTGTTCAGGGTGGCGAGAAATACGAGATCATCTCCAAAGAAGGAGACTGGTGGTATATAGCAGTTGACGGTGACGTTAAAGGATATGTAAATGTAGAATATGTGGATGCCAGGTTCGCAACAACAAGAGCAACCACTGTTACTGAAGAGATAGCAGCAGAAGAGGCAAGAAAGAAGGCCGAGGCTGATGCAATAGCTAAGGCTACGGAAGCTGCTACAGAGGCAGCAACTCAGGCTCCGACAGAGGCGGCGACACAGGCTCCTCAGCAGAATACAGGAAATGCGGAAGCTACTACAGAAGCAGCAACTCAGGCTCCAACTGAGGCGCCTACAGAGGCTCAGGTTCCGGCAGGCAACTCTGCACTTGGTAATCAGGTAGCACAGTTTGCACTTCAGTTTGTCGGTAATCCATATGTATATGGCGGATCAAGTCTTACAAACGGAGCTGACTGTTCAGGATTTACGATGGCTGTATATGCACATTTCGGATATTCACTTCCTCATGAGACTATAGCACAGTCCCAGTCAGGTTATGAGGTTCCGATGTCAGCACTTCAGCCGGGTGACCTTATATATTACCTCGGATCATCGGGACTTATAGGTCACGTTGCATTATATACAGGAAATGGAATGGTAGTTCACGCAAGTTCTCCATCTGCAGGTATTAAGACCTCTGTATATAATTACAGAACTCCTTATAAAGCCATAAGGATCATAAGATAGTTCACAAAAGAAACCCAAATATACATTCAGCGGCTCCGGTACGAAAGTATCGGAGTCGCTTTTTTGTATTCAAAAGGCGTTTGAAATAGTCAGAATATATCGTTTTGTGCAATTTGCCCAAAGAACATATGGTTTGGTTGACTATAATTAAATTTCAATAATTCTGCACATGTTGATAACTTCCACGAAAATGCGTTATTTGCGAGGTTATTGACAAAGTTATCAACATTATCAACAGAAAATTACTTAACATAAGACATTTTACAAGAAAAATATTATGTAAAAATAATTTTGTCGATTGTTACGAATTTATTTTTTTTAAATGCATGTACTTGACAGAAATTGTAAGATTTGTCTGAAAAATTACTAAAATGTCTGACAAAGAAATTATTTGATAGAAGTACAAGTGTATGGTATAATCAAATCAGTTCCGATATTCATCTTATAAGCTAAACAGGTGTATATAAATCGGAGCAAGAACTTGCAAAGGAGTGAATGGCATGAACTATATAATCAGTGGAAAAAACATCGACGTAACTGAGGGGCTCAAGGAAGCTATCTATGATAAGCTTGGAAGACTTGAGAAGTATTTTAACGAAGACACAAAGATGATGGTTACTCTGTCAGTGGAGAAGGAGAGGCAAAAGATAGAAGTAACAATTCCTATGAAGGGACATATCATAAGAGCTGAGCAGGTCAGCGATGATATGTATGTATCTATAGATATGGTGGTTGAGATCATTGATCGTCAGGTTACCAGATATAAGAAGAAGCTCATCGATAAGGAGCAGGATGCAGCATTCTTCCAGGACAACTTCATTGATGAAGAAGTTGATTATGATGAGGATGAGATTCAGATCATCAGAAGCAAGAGATTCGCAGTTAAGCCTATGTATCCGGAAGATGCATGTGTTCAGATGGAACTTCTTGGACATAGCTTCTACGTATTCAGAAATGCTGAGACTGATGAAGTGAATGTTGTATATAAGCGTAAAGGAAATACATACGGACTTATAGAACCTGAGTTCTAGTTCTTTTTTCAAACCTTTCAAAGGAGCCGGAGGATATCCTGCGGCTCCATTTTTTTGATATCACAGGATACTTCGCAATTCGCGCTGTCGCGGCACATGTCGCGAGCGGGACTTGAATCTAAAGTACAGGATTATTAGGGGGAAAATGAAAAATGAAGAGATGCATAGTATGTCTCAAAGACATTGAAGATTCAGCTGAGGAGTGCCCATACTGCGGCTCCTATCAGGTGGATCTGGATTCGGATTTTGATATGCAATATGATGACCCGGTGTCGGGCAGGAGTGCTGCTGCTCCTTCCCGGGGCAGAAAAACTGAATCTTATGACAGACCGGCAAGGAGCAGAGAAACTGCACCATCCGACAGACCGGCAGTCAAAGAAAGGACTAAATCCGAAAGCATTAAGGCAGCCGCAACAAAGAACGGGAGCAGCAGCCGTATTCTGATCGTGGTAGCGGTAATTCTTGTACTGGCCCTTGCTGGAACATTCATTTTCCTTCTTAAAACCGGATTCTTTGAGAAGAGGGCTGTGAAGAAGACAGTGAGAGGTTATTACGAGGCATTCACGGAGGGTGACGGTACTAAATACGCTGATTATACATGTACACCTGAGATGAGAGAATACATGGAGAAGTATTTAGTTGAATGCAAGGATGTTTTCGGGGATATAAGCGTTGATGAGTATTATAAGACTTATTTCCTTGCTGAAGAAGCAACATATGAAGATGTTCGGATTATCGACTGCACGCTGTACGATGATGCGGTAATTCAGAGCGTAGAAAAGGAATTCAAGGATTATTACGGAATAGATATTGATATAGAGAAGGGCTACAGCGTAAATACCGAATTCAATTATAAACCAAAGGACGGATCCGCCACAAAGGGAGCCAACATTGTGAGAGTGATCAAAGTCCATGGTAAATGGTATGTTTATATATAAACAGGATAACGAATAAAACATAAAGCAGGCAGGCAAAAACGCTTGCCTGTTTTAGTGTTTGATGATATAGTAATTCGGTAAAATTATCGCTTGGAGGACAGATATGGGTCTTGTAGAAAAAATCTTCGGAACTCACAGTGACAGAGAGCTGAAGAAGATATATCCGATAGTAGACAAGATAGAAGCTCTGGATGAAACCATGCAGAAGCTTTCAGATGAAGAGCTTAAGGCTAAGACTCCTGAATTTAAGGAGAGACTTGCCAAAGGCGAAACTCTTGATGATATTCTCGTTGAAGCATTTGCCGTTGTCAGAGAAGCTGCATGGAGAACGCTCGGAATGAAGCATTTTCGTGTACAGCTTGTAGGTGGTATCATACTTCATCAGGGACGTATCGCTGAAATGAGAACAGGTGAAGGTAAAACACTCGTTTCCACACTTCCTGCATACCTTAATGCCTTAGAGGGCAAGGGTGTATGCATAGTCACAGTCAATGATTACCTGGCAAAGCGTGATGCCGAGTGGATGGGACAGGTGCACCGTTTCCTCGGACTTACCGTAGGTGTCATTTTAAATGAAATGAAAAATGATGAGCGTCGCGAAGCTTACAACTGTGATATCACATACATCACAAACAACGAGCTCGGATTCGATTATCTTCGTGACAACATGGTCATATATAAGGAGCAGCTCGTTCAGAGAGGACTCCACTATGCCATCATCGACGAGATTGACTCTATCCTTATAGATGAAGCGAGAACACCGCTTATCATTTCCGGACAGAGCGGAAAGTCTACAGATATCTACAGAATGTGCGATTATCTTGCAAGACGTATGGAGAGAGGTACGGCCTCAACCGAGATCAGCAAGATGGATATGCTCATGGGTGAAGATATCGAAGAAGACGGTGATTATCTTGTAAATGAAAAGGATAAGTACTGTGTTCTTACTGCACAGGGTGTTAAGGAAGTTGAGAAATTCTTCCATATAGAAAACCTTGCCGACAGCGAGAATCTTGAGATTCAGCATACCATGATCATGGCACTTCGTGCTCATGCTCTTATGCATAAGGATCAGGATTATGTAGTTAAGGATGATGAGGTCCTCATCGTAGACGAGTTCACCGGTCGTATCATGCCGGGACGAAGATTCAGCGACGGACTCCATCAGGCTATAGAAGCAAAGGAAAATGTAAAGGTTAAGCGTGAGAGCAGAACTCTTGCTACCATTACATTCCAGAACTTCTTCAATAAATTCGAGAAGAAGGCCGGTATGACCGGTACTGCTGTTACAGAGGAAAATGAGTTCCGTGAAATCTACGGCATGGACGTTGTTGTAGTTCCGACCAACCTTCCTATAGCACGTATCGATCATGAGGATGCTATCTATAAGACAAAGAGAGAAAAGCTTAATGCTATAGTAAATGATGTTGTTGCATCACATGAGAAGGGACAGCCTGTACTTGTAGGTACGGTTAATATCGATTCATCCGAGGAAATCAGTGAGCTTCTTAAGAAGAAGAGAATACCTCATAAAGTCCTCAATGCAAAGTATCATGAAATGGAAGCTGAGATCGTTGCTGATGCAGGCCAGGCAGGTGCTGTTACTATCGCTACCAACATGGCAGGCCGTGGTACTGATATCAAGCTTGGCGAGGGCGTTCCGGAACTCGGAGGACTTAAGGTTATAGGTACAGAGAGACATGAGTCACGTCGTATCGATAATCAGCTCCGTGGTCGTTCAGGACGTCAGGGAGATCCGGGTGAATCAAAGTTCTATCTCTCACTTGAGGATGATCTGATGAGACTTTTCGGTTCAGAGCGAATCATGTCAATGTATGATGCCCTCAAGATTCCTGAAGGTGAAGAGATTCAGCATAAGACCATAACAAGCTTTATAGAGAAGGCACAGAAGAAGATAGAGGGTAACAACTTTGCTATCAGAAAGAGCCTTCTTGAATATGATGAAGTAAATAATGAACAGCGTGAAGTTATTTACGCTGAGAGACGTAAGGTTCTTGATGGAGAGAATATGCATGACACTGTATTCAACATGGTTCTTGAAACAGTAGATGCATACGTAGACAGAGCCGCTTCCAAGGAAGCACCTGTACAGGATTGGGATATCAAGGAGTTAAATGATACGCTCCGTCCTATCGTACCTCTTAAGCCTATCGTTCTTACAGATGAGGAGAAGAAGGCTGGGGATCCTGAAAAGCTCAAGAAGAGACTCCGCGAAGAGGCAGAGCAGCTCTACAAAGAAAAAGAATCAGAATTCCCGGATCCTGAGCAGATGCGTGAGATCGAGAGAGTCATCCTCCTCAAGGTTGTTGATAAGAAATGGATGGATAACATCGATGACATGGCCCAGCTCCGTCAGGGTATCGGACTTCAGGGTTACGGCTCGAGAGATCCGGTAGTAGAATACAAGATGGCCGGTTATGAGATGTTTGAAGACATGACAGAAGCCATCAGAGATGATACAGCAAGACTCATTCTTCATGTAAGAATAGAAGAGAAGGTTGAAAGAGAGCAGGTAGCCAAGGTTACCGGAACCAATAAGGATACAACCTCAAAGAAGGAACCTGTAAAGAGGAAGGAAGCCAAGGTGGGCAGGAATGATCCGTGTCCATGCGGCAGTGGAAAGAAGTATAAGAATTGCTGTGGTAGAGGCTAGCTCCGAAGGAGCTACGGAGCGAAGCGACCAGCAAGCCAGGGTTTGGTATGTACTATTTACAGCAGAGTTATATAATAGTTTTTGAAAGAAGGTGAAATGAGTGCTTGAGCTAGATCAATACAAGTTCACCTACAATGAATATAAGACTCCACTCATGGAAGTGAGGGATTCACTTTGACGTTGCAGGTAAACAGGAACGTATAAAAGAGCTGGAAGCTCTTATGGAGGATCAGAGCTTCTGGGATGATGCCACTGAAAGTGGCAAGGTTCTGAAGGAAACCAAGAACCTGAAGGATACAATTGCTAAATTTGATGCCCTGTATCGTGATTATGAGGATATAGGTGCAATGATAGAGATGGCGGAAGAAGAAAATGATGAGGAACTGATAGCTGAGACGGGCGGGATGCTTGAAGCATTTACCAAAGAGCTTGATGCTTTCAGAATCGAGACTCTTCTTTCGGGTGAGTTTGATGCAAACAATGCTGTCCTTACACTTCATGCAGGGGCGGGTGGAACCGAGTCCTGTGATTGGGCAGGCATGCTTTATCGTATGTATACCAGATGGGCAGGAAGCCATGGCTTCGAGGTAGAGGTTCTTGACCTTCTTGACGGTGATGAGGCCGGCATCAAGAGCGTTACATTTCAGATAAACGGCTATCATGCATACGGCTATCTTAAGTCGGAAAGAGGAGTTCACAGACTGGTCCGTATATCTCCTTTTAATGCAAATGGAAAGAGGCAGACTTCATTCTGTTCTCTCGACGTAATGCCTGAAATGGACGACAGTATCGAGATTGAGATTAACGATGAGGATCTTCGTGTAGATACCTACAGATCCAGCGGCGCCGGTGGTCAGCACATTAACAAGACCAGTTCGGCTGTCCGTATAACACATATTCCTACAGGAATTGTCGTTCAGTGCCAGAATGAAAGATCACAGCACATGAACAGAGACAAAGCCATGAAGATGCTCCGTGCCAAGCTCTATATGCTGAAGCAGAAGGAGCAGGAGGATAAGCTTTCGGATATCAGAGGCGAGATTACTGAGAACGGATTCGGAAACCAGATAAGGTCGTACGTTCTTCAGCCTTATACCCTTGTCAAGGATCATAGGACGAACTATGAAAAGGGCGATGCCCAGAGAGTACTTGACGGAGATCTCGACGGATTCATGGGAGCATATCTGAAGAGTTTGGCTGTGAAGGCATAATGCCGCATTGAAGGGGGATTAATAACAGTTGTTCATAACTTATAAAAGTATGTAAAATACCGTTAAGTTTTATAAGTTATTAGTATAGAATGATATTGAAAGAGAGGTGATTCTTTTGAGTAAATATTATTCTATACATGAATTTTCAAAAATTATAGGCGTATCAGCGCAGACATTACGAAATTGGGATTCAAATGGGAAACTTCATCCACATCATACTACAGCAAGTGGTTATTCAAGAATTGATACAGGAGGAAGAAACAGATGGTAAAAGCCATAAAAGTAATGCTCGTGCCAAACAATGTGCAAAACAGTAAGATGTTTCAGTACGCTGGCGCAGCAAGATTTGCTTATAATTGGGCTTTAGCCAGGGAAAAAGACAACTATGAAAAAAGTGGTAAGTTTATTTCTGATTCTGAACTTAGAAAAGAATTTACCAAGCTACGCAATTCTGATGAATATGCATGGTTACAAAATGTTTCAAACAATGTAACCAAACAGGCTATAAAAGATGCCTGTACAGCTTATAAGAACTTTTTCAAAGGCATACAGAAATATCCGAAGTTCAAATCCAAAAAGAAGTCAATGCCAAAGTTTTATCAGGATAACATCAAGATTAAGTTTACTGATGCACGTGTTAAATTTGAGGGATTTTCTTCAAGTAAGAAAGCTAACAAACAAAAATTAAACTGGGTAAGACTTGCAGAGCATGGACGTATTCCAACGGATGCTAAATATATGAATCCAAGAATATCATTTGATGGATTGAATTGGTGGATTAGTGTATGCGTGGAATTTCCAGATTGCAAGAAAACTTTATCTGATGAAGGAATTGGTATTGACTTAGGCATTAAAGATTTGGCTATATGTTCTGATACTAATAAGTATAAGAATATCAACAAAAGCCAGACCATTAAGAAACTGGAGAAACGTAAACGCAGATTGCAACGCAGCGTTTCTCGTAAATATGAACAAAATAAGGAGAAAGGAAAATACTGTAAAACTTGTAACATAATTAAAAATGAAAAGCTTTTATTAAAAGTAAATCATAGATTAACGAACATCCGTAAGAACTATCTGAATCAGTCCACATCTGAGATAGTAAATCGAAAACCAAGATTTATCTGTATTGAAGATTTGAATGTTAGTGGAATGATGAAGAACAGGTATTTATCCAAAGTAGTTCAGGATCAGGGATTCTTTGAATTTAGAAAGCAACTTGAATACAAATGTAATGATAATGGTATTCAGCTTATTGTGGCTGATAGATTTTATCCATCATCAAAACTTTGTAGTTGCTGTGGGAATATCAAAAAAGACCTAAAGCTTTCTGACAGAATCTATAGATGCGAGTGTGGGAATATAATTGACAGAGATTTCCAAGCAGCTCTGAATCTAAAAGCTTATGGAGAACAATTTGCAAGCTGATACCTAAACGTCAATGCAAATATGTACGGATACGTTAATTCGGAATTTACGCCTATGGAGAGTACAAGAACTTGTGAGTAGACAGGTGTTTACACCGTCAAAAGCATACTCGTAGAAGTAGGAATGAAACATAAAAGTTTATAACTTTTTATAAGTTTTCAGTAACGGGGCAGCAGTGGATAACAAATACATTTTATTCACATTGGACGGAGAAACCTACGCAGTAGATATTCTCGGCATAACGAGTATTGAGGAAGTCGGGAAGCCTACCCCGGTACCAAGGGCACCGAAGTTTCTGCAGGGTATCATAAATCTTCGAGATAACATTATTCCTGTAGTTAATCTTAGATATGTTCTTGGATATGAGAAGAAGAGTTTTGAGGGTGAGAAGATCAAGGTGCTGATCACCCGGATAAATGATGTCGAACTTGCACTTTCGGTTGATGAGGTGGTTGAAATATACTCTCCTTCAGAAGAGATTGTCGCGGATGTTCCGAAGCTGGCAAAAACACCGGCAACAGAATATGCCGACAAAATCCTCAAGAAAGACAATGGTGTTGTAATAGTTATTTCAACTACACAGCTTCTTTCAAAAGCAGAGCAGGATGAAGTGGATGCAGTACTGGAAAGATACAATTAGTATATAGCTAAGAGCTTTTCTTTCCGAGGTATGCCATATGGATAATAATTATAATAATTCAAACTATATACCGCCGCAGCCGGGGGTAAACGGAGCAAATCCGTATGTATCACCGCAGCCGGGAGTGAACGGGGCAAATCCGTATGTATCACCGCAGCCGGGAGTAAACGGGGCAAATCAGTATATGCCTGATCCGAACTATATACCGCCGCAGTCGGGGGTAAACGGAGCAAATCCGTATGCGTCACCGCAGCCGGGCATGGGCGGACCCGGTCCGTATATGCCAAATCAGAATTATGTGGCACCGCCGCAGCCGGGCAGAAGTGAAATCAGTCCTGAGGATATCAGGAAGGGAAATATTCTCTGCTTTATATCCATGGGATGTATGTTTGGTGTGCCGATACTTTCCGGAATTATCGCGGCAATGTTATCAAGCGGAGATATAGATAATAGTAACAGTGCTGTAATGAGTGTTATATATCTGCTGTCCGGAGGCTCTGATATTGCGGCCTGGGTACTTGTTATAATAGCAAGAGCGAGATATAAGAATAAATTCAGTAAAGTGCTGCTTATTATATATATAGTAATGCTTGCGCTTGCTGTGATCGCTTTTATAATCCTGATACTTGCCTGTGCGTCATGCGTAAGGGATTGCTGATGCAGGTGCTGATAATAATTAAAACTTAACTATGGTTTTCAAACAGGCAGGCAAAAACGCTTGCCTGTTTTTGGCTTTAATGATATAGTATTTCGGTATAATTGACCATATATGAAATGTTCCTGAATTTCATGACCATTAAATGCGGCGGTTCAACGCCGGCAGGAACCAGATTTTCATCATGATTGATAAGAGGTAGAGTATGATTAATGTAGCGATACTTGGATATGGTGTTGTAGGCTCGGGAGTTTACAAAGTCATAACCGAAAACAATGATGTTGTAAGTAAGAATGTTGGCGATGAGATCAAAGTCAGCCGGGTGCTGGATCTTAGGGAGTTTCCTGGGGATCCTGCGGAAGAAGTGCTTACTCACGATTATGATGATATTTTAAATGATGACAGTATTGATATAGTTGTTGAGGTTATGGGCGGACTTGAGCCGGCAAATACATTTGTAAGAAAAGCAATTGAAAAGGGAAAGTCAGTATGTACTTCCAATAAGGCACTTGTCGCTGCCTTCGGTACAGAAATACTTGACCTTGCAAGGGCAAAGGGTGTAAACTTCCTGTTCGAGGCTTCTGTAGGAGGCGGAATACCGGTTCTCAGAGCAATAAATGAATCCCTCACAGCGGATCATTTTGATAAAATATACGGAATCCTTAATGGAACAACAAACTATATACTTACAAAGATGTCAGAAGAAGGTCTTTCATTTGATACAGTGCTCAAAGATGCGCAGGAGAGAGGCTATGCCGAGAGAAATCCTGAGGCGGATATAGAAGGCTATGATGCCTGCCGTAAGATTGCCATTCTTACGTCACTTGTATATGGAAGATTTACTGACTATGAAGAGATCAGTACAGAAGGCATTACGAAGATCACTAACAACGATATGATTTTCGCAAAGGCTGCCGAGATGGAGATCAAGCTTTTCGGTCTTACAGAGAAGAACGAGAAGGGATTCTATTCCATGGTTGCTCCTTTCCTTGTTGGCAAGGAGGATCCGCTCTATGCAGTTAACGGTGTTTACAATGCCGTAAATCTCCACGGAGATATGCTTGAGGACGTGATGTTCTACGGACAGGGCGCAGGAAGCCTTCCTACTGCAAGTGCAGTTGTAGGCGATGTTGTTGAGCTTGCAAAGAACAAGGGCAAAGTACTTCCATTTGGATGGACCGCTGACAAGATCACACTTTCAGATATAAATGAATATGAGACCGCTTTCTTCGTTCGCGTAAACAGCGGAGATGCAGCGTCATTCAAAAATTCATTTGAAAATGTAAAGATGATAGAAGCACCTGAGATTACAGGTGAGGTTGCATTTATTACTGAGAAAATGAGCAGAAATGTATTGGATGCAAGACTCAGAGATATAGAGCCTCTTCAGGTGATTCGTGTTAACTGACTTGAATGATAATTTAGTTCATGATAATTGTATTTTCTGCATGATTATTGTAACACGTGAGATGCAGAGCTATTATAATGAACCAGATATTTTTATTAATAAATATCGTGACGAACCCCACCCCGCAATAGGTACGTCGTTAGCTGTTCAGTAAAACGATGTATCACCCCGCCACGAGAAGGAAACGGAGGAACCATGTTAGTAGTTAAGAAATTTGGCGGTACTTCGGTTGCCAACAAAGAGAGAATCTACAATGTTGCCGAAAGATGTATAGAAGAATACAAAAAGGGCAACGATGTAGTAGTAGTTCTTTCTGCAATGGGTAAATATACCGATGAACTTATCGCCATGGCAAAGGACATCAATGAGAACCCGCCTAAAAGAGAGATGGACATGCTTTTTACTATCGGAGAGCAGATGTCTGTAGCGCTTATGGCAATGGCCATGAACAAGCTGGGTGTACCGGCTGTATCACTCAATGCATTCCAGGTTGCAATGCATACTACATCAACTTATAGCAATGCAAGACTTAAGAGGATTGACAGTGATCGTATCCGTTCAGAACTTGAACAGAGAAAAATCGTAATTGTAACCGGATTCCAGGGTATCAATAAGTTTGATGATTATACAACCCTTGGAAGAGGTGGTTCAGATACAACGGCAGTTGCTCTTGCGGCAGCGCTTCATGCAGACAAATGTGAGATCTATACAGATGTTGATGGCGTTTATACTGCTGACCCGAGAAAGGTTAAGAATGCAAGGAAGCTTGACGTAGTAACCTATGATGAGATGCTCGAATTTGCAACACTCGGTGCAGGAGTTCTGCATAACCGTTCAGTAGAGCTAGCAAAGAAGTACGGCGTACAGCTTGTTGTTCGCTCAAGTCTTAATACTAACGAAGGAACCATCGTTAAGGAGGATGCTAAGATGGAGAAGATGATAGTCAGCGGAGTTGCCGCAGATACAGACGCAGCGAGAGTTGCAGTTATTGGACTTAAGGATGAGCCGGGCGTTGCATTTAAGCTTTTCAATGCACTTGCTCAGAAGAATATAAATATAGATATGATACTTCAGTCAGTTGGACGTGCAGGTACTAAGGACATTACATTTACCTGCAGCGATGAGGATGCTGATGAGGCTGCAAAGATAATTTCAGAAGCAATGAAGTTTGAAGATATCAACGTAAATAAAGAAGTATCAAAGGTTTCAATCGTTGGTGCCGGAATGCAGTCAAATGCAGGTGTTGCAGCAAAGATGTTTGAAGCACTTTACGATGAGAACATCAACATCCGTATGATCTCAACTTCAGAGATAAGAGTTACAGTACTTATCGATGAGAAGAATACAGAAAGAGCTATGAATGCTATTCATGACAAGTTCAATCTTGGTGAAGAGAGATAATACCTTTTCATGTAATGGGAAACTGAGTTTCCTGTTTGAATAGTGGATTAAGTAAGTGGGATTGCCCTTTGGGTGATCCCACTTATGTTTTGCGTATTAGCAAACTGGTTTTTTGCTGTCATGAGATACTGCCTTCCTTGACTTTTTACGGCTCTGCTGATAACATAAAACGAAGTATGCGCATTTTGCCGTGAGTACTTCATGGGAAGTGAAGCATAACTGTTGACATGGTTTTAATCGTCCCATTTAACGGGAAGGAGAAATGTATGAAGCGAACAGATTATATCAGCTGGGATCAGTATTTTATGGGTATCGCACTGCTTTCTGCCCAGAGGAGCAAGGATCCGAATACTCAGGTAGGCGCATGCATAGTCGGTGAGGATAACCGCATTCTCTCTGTGGGCTATAACGGAATGCCACAGGGTTGCGAGGATGACGATATGCCATGGGGCAGAGACGGTTCGGCTCTTGACAGTAAATATATGTATGTCTGTCATGCAGAACTGAATGCCATACTGAATTATAGAGGTAATATTTCCGTGAAGGGCGCAAGGCTTTACGTTACTCTGTTCCCGTGCAACGAATGTGCCAAGGCCATCATACAGAGCGGCATCAAAGAGGTTGTTTATAAGTCCGACAAATATGCCGATTCCGAAAGCACCATCGCTTCGAAGAAGATGTTTGATGAGACAGGAGTTACATACAGGCAGTACAATTCTCAGGATAAAGAGATCCGACTTATACTGTAGACAGATTTGGAAAGATATGCACAAACAAAAAACATTACAAGGTTTTAAATAAATGGACAGTAAAAGAGTGTCAGTTAATATGACAAAAAAGGCTTTGGTGGAATATGTGCTCGTTTCGTATTACACCAGGCTTTCAGGGTTTTTCAGTATAATATTGGGAATCATAGGTATAGTTCTTTTTGTGATCGGTTATATGCGTGGTGCCAGGTACCAGGCGATGGCAGTCTATGCTTTTATCGCGGTTCTTTCGCTTATCGGTAATCCCATTACGCTTATCCATAAGGCGAGAGTTCAGGCGGCAACAAGCCCTGCCTACAAAAATCCCATAACATATGATATAACGCCAGAGGGACTCACGATTTCAGTGGTTGTTCCATACGACGACGCGTATGGAGATGATACACAGGATGACGACGCGAATGGCGGTTCTTCAAAAAATATAGAACAGGAAAAACTTGAATGGCGTCACATTTACCGCCTTCGACTTGGCAGGAAGATGCTCGCGATTCATACCAGCCCGATACATGCATTTATTCTTCCTCTTACGG
The DNA here is from genome assembly GCA_017477505.1 of Eubacterium sp. Classification (GTDB taxonomy): domain Bacteria; phylum Bacillota; class Clostridia; order Lachnospirales; family Lachnospiraceae; genus Eubacterium_Q. The sequence continues at coordinate 9,368 of JAFUVQ010000013.1, read as the reverse complement.
AGCTGGGAGATTCGCTGGATGAGGTGGCAGGCCTTCTGGTAAAATATTCAGCACCTCATTCACCGCATATTTCAGGGAACCTGAATAAATATCTGAAATAAGAATCAAAAGTAGTGGAGGCAAATGGATTGAATGAAACAATAATCTCTAACTCGGAGAAGGATACATTTGAATTTGGAAAGCGTCTTGCGGAAGCAGCTAAGCCGGGAGAGGTATATCTTCTTGACGGTGATCTGGGAGTCGGCAAGACGGTTTTTACCAAAGGCTTTGGAAAGGGACTTGGGATAGATACGCCTATATCAAGCCCTACATTTACAATACTTAAAGAATATGACGAAGGGCGCATCCCTATGTATCATTTTGATGTCTACAGAGTGGGTTCTGAGGATGAGATGGAGGAGATAGGCTTTTTTGATAAGATAGACAGCGGTGACGGAGTTACACTTATCGAATGGGCGAAGCTGATTCCGGGTATCATCCCTGAAAATGCCATACAGATTGTGATTGAGAAGAAGCCTGAGAAGGGTTTCGATTACAGAGAAATCATAGTTAATTGAATAATGGAAAGATTATGGATGGATTGCGGGCGTAATTGCTTGACAATCCATTTTTTATTAGTTAAAATGGATAAAATGGAAAGAATTTGGAAATAATACGAAAAAGGGTGGCTGATATGACTATAAAAGAGATGATAAACTTAAAGAAGGAAATGGGACTTTCATACCAGGATATTGCGGATATGTCAGGTGTGCCGTTGGGGACTGTTCAGAAGGTTTTCACAGGAGTCACTACTTCCCCGAGGAGAAGTACCATTGAGGCTCTGACCGGTATGTTTGAGAAAGAGAAGAAGCGTACGGGTTATGAATATTTTCGGCATATGGATTTTGATGCGGTTGAGGAGAATGCTTTTTACGGAAGCACAGCTGTAAAGATAGATTCATATGAGAATAAAACTCTGGAAGATTATCTGGCGCTTCCGGAGGGAACAAGGATAGAACTTATAGATGGTACGTTTTACGATATGGCGGCACCCACATTTGTTCATCAGCGTGTAGGGGCAATGATTTTTAATGTTTTTGAGAATTTTGTTAATGCAAATGGCGGTCCGTGTATTCCATCTGTTGCACCTACAGACGTACAGCTTGATTCGGATGACAAGACTATGGTTCAACCTGATGTTCTTGTCGTTTGCGACAGAAACAAGATCATCAAAGCACGCGTAGTGGGGGCGCCTGACCTTATTGTAGAGGTTTTGTCAGAGGGGAACTGGTTCCATGATACGGTTCGCAAGCTGGCCAAATACAGAAATGCCGGTGTGCGGGAATACTGGATTGTAGTCCCTGAAGAGAAGAAGGTGCTCGTATATATATTTGCTGAATCGCCTGACGCTGTCACCTATAGCTTTGACGATAAGGTTCCGGTAGGTATATGGGATGGAAAATGTATCGTTGATTTTCATGACATATATGATAAGATAAGCTTTCTGATGGAAAGGTAGCGCACGTTGTATCAACGTTATCTTGACAAAAATGCACTCCAGGTTGTATATAAATGGATACGGATTGAGAAAACGAATACAGGGGATGACTTTCATTGGTAATAGGGGTCATTATTGATGAGGATTAATATATGAAGATTGTAGCACTCGGAAGCTCGGGAACAGTTGCAACTGTTGCGGTGGCTGAGGATGATAAAATTATAGCTGAATATTCGATGAATTATAAGAAGACGCATTCGGAAACTCTGCTTCCGATGCTGGATGAGATAACAAAGAATGCATCGATAGACTTGGAGGATGTAGATGCGGTGGCAGTATGTGCGGGACCGGGCTCATTTACAGGACTCCGTATCGGTGCGGCTACTGCGAAGGGACTTGCTCTTGCATTAGATATTCCGATAGTTCCGGTTCCGACCTGTGCGGGAATAGCATATAACATGTGGGGCTTTGACGGACTCATTTGCCCTATAGTCGATGCAAGACGCGGGCAGGTCTATACGGGGATTTATCGTATTGATGAAAAAATGTCATGCCTCATGGATCAGGACGCCATGGATATACATGACCTGATTTCAAAACTGAATGAGATGAATGAAAGGGTAGTATTCCTCGGCGACGGAGTACCTGTGTTCCGCGCAACAATTGAGGCAGAGATGAAAGCACCTGCACTCTTTGCACCTGCACATCTTACAGATGAGAATGCAGCGGCTATAGCGACGCTTGCCATGCAGTATATGAAAGATGGCAAGGCTATACCTGCCGATGACTTCGCACCGGTATATCTTAGAAAGTCACAGGCTGAGCGTGAGCGCGAGAAGAAACTCGCTGAGGAATCGCAAGTATGAGTATGATACAGAGTATCGCTTCACTCGAGAAAACTATATTCAGTGACCCATGGTCAGAGGCGATGCTGAGCGATACATTTAAATATGATTATAATCATGTATTAACCATTGATAGAACCGGAGCATTGACAGCACACTCGCAAGATTATGTCAATCATGTGTCTATGCCAGGCGGATTATCGAACGAAATATCATACGAATTATCAGATGAAAAATCAGACAGAGGCGGCATCGCCGGATATATAATATATTCAAACGTGGCAGGTGAATCTGAACTGCTCCGTGTCGCAGTTGATGAAAGTTGTCGTGGTAAGGGTTATGCATCAATACTTATGAAGGAGATGCTGAAGAACCTTGCTGAAGAGCAGACAGAAAAATGTATCCTGGAGGTGCGCTCTCAGAATGCAGTGGCCATAGGGCTATACAACAAATTCGGTTTCACCGAAATCGGTGTGCGTAAGGGGTATTATAAAGAACCTGATGATGATGCATTGATCATGGAGGTATCATTATGAAGAGAAGGCTGATATCGTTATTATTGGTACTGGCAGTTTTGCTGGCATTTGCTCCGGGAAACGTGATTGGACCGGGTGGTGTTAATGCTGCGGAGCCTGATAAATTAGTGACGGATGAAGGATTTGTTTATCAGGATAACGGCGATGGAACCGCAACAATAACGGATTATGATGGGACTGCTACAGATATTACGGTTCCAAATGAGATTAACGGGCTTAAGGTTACTACTATCGGAAGGTCGGCATTTGAGAATAAAGACTTGACTAAGGTTGTTATACAGGATGGTATATCGATTGTCGGAGTTGGTGCATTCCAGAATAATAAAAATCTTACGGAAGTCAAAATTCCTGAGAGTGTGACTGAAATAGGAGGAGTTGCTTTTCAATTTACCGGACTTAAGGAAATATATGTTCCATCTAAAGTAAGTAATGTACAATATGTAAGGCCAACATATGCGGTCAAAGCTGTTGTGAGTTCCGACAATCCATATTTTACAGCTGTGGATGGAATAGTATATTCCAAAGACATGAAAAAACTGGTAATATGCCCGGGGAAAAAATCCGGAGAAGTGGTCGTACCGGATGGAGTTACTGAAATAGGGGATAAAGCTTTTGCAGGTGTTCTTTCATTGAATGGTATTATACTTCCTGACAGTGTAACAGAAATTGGAAATAGCTCATTTTGGATAGTCGGTGGTAACCAGTCTTTCAGAATTCCGGAAAGTGTAGAAATAATTGGAGAAGGCAATTTTTCTACGAAAGGCCTGGTTATCGGCAAAAAAGGATCGAGAGCTGAAGCGTATGCTCTTGAAAAAGGCTGTGCATTTATGGAAGAAAAATGTGATTTTGAGGATGTGAGTTTAAATAACTTTTATTACAACGCTGTGGTTTGGGCATGCCAGACTGAACCGGCTGTCACATCAGGAGTTGACAGTACACATTTTAAGCCTTTGTCAACATGCAACAGAGCACAGATGATTACATTTCTCTGGAAAAAAGCGGGATGTCCTGAACCTGTGAATAATGAAAATCCATTTACGGATATTGATGAGGATACTTTTTATTATAAAGCCGTTCTATGGGGGAAAGAACGAAATATAGTTGCTGGAAAAACAGAGGATAAATTTGCTCCTCTTGACCCATGTACGAGGGGACAGTATGTGCTCTTTTTGTGGAGAATGAATGGTTATCCGCGAGCATATATAGATACATGTCCATTTTCAGATGTTGATATGAATACCGATCTTGGTAAGGCTGTTCTATGGGCAACCAGCACTCGAATCACACAGGGAATAACCGATACAAGGTTTGGAACAAAGAGAGTGATAAACCGTGCCCAGGCGGTTACATTTTTAATGAGAAATACTTCCTGGGGGAATTAGATTTCTAATAGAAAATATACGTTTATATGAGGTACAAATGCTAGACATATGTTTACTTGGAACAGGCGGTATGATGCCGCTTCCTTACAGGGCGCTTACAAGTCTGTTCGTAAGATATAACGGAAGTGCAGTCCTTATAGACTGCGGGGAGGGAACTCAGATCACAACTAAAAGACTGGGCTGGAGCTTTAAGCCTATAGATCTGATTTTGATAACGCATTTTCATGCCGATCATATTAGCGGGCTGCCGGGTTTTCTTCTTATGATGGGAAATGCAGGGCGTACCGAGAAGATAACTATAGCGGGGCCTCCGGGAATCGAGAGGATATGCCGTTCGCTTCTCATAATCGCACCGCGCCTGCCTTTTGAAGTTGAATATATCGAGATAGACGGTCCGGAAATGGTATTTGAAATGCTGGGACTTAAGTTTACGGCTTTCAAAGTGGATCATAACCTTACCTGCTACGGCTACTCCATAGAATTGGCGCGTCAGGGTAAGTTTGATGCGGAGGCTGCAAAGGAAAAGCAGATTCCTATCAAATGCTGGAACCGCCTTCAGCACGGCGAGACTGTGGAAATAGATGGAATCACATACACTCCGGATATGGTAATGGGGGCGCCGCGAAAGGGACTTAAGGTTACCTATTGTACAGACTCAAGACCGGTCACATCAATTGCTGAGCATGCCGTGGGCTCGGACCTTTTCATATGTGAAGGAATGTACGGTGATCCGGAAAATGAAGAGAAGGCCAGAGAAAAGAAACACATGACCATGTATGAAGCGGCGGAACTGGCGAAGAAGGCCGATGTCGCCGAGATGTGGCTTACACATTATTCACCATCCATGAATCGCCCCCAGGATTATCAGGAGGCGGTGCAGGCTATATTCCCGAGAACTGTCATTTCAAAGGACAGGCAGATAATGGAAATGAGATTTGAGGACGAAAACATAGAAGAATCGGGTAATGAGACAGAGAAATGAATGACGTAAAAATATTAGGAATTGAATCATCCTGCGACGAAACTGCGGCAGCTATCGTTGTGAACGGAAGGAAGGTTCTTTCAAATGTAATTTATTCGCAGGTACCGCTCCATACTTTATATGGAGGAGTTGTGCCGGAGATTGCTTCAAGAAAACATATAGAGAAAGTAAATCAGGTGATAAGGAAAGCACTTTCAGATGCTGAGATGACTCTGGATGATGTGGATGCAATAGCTGTAACCTACGGACCCGGTCTTGTGGGACCTCTTCTTGTGGGAGTAGGAGCGGCAAAGGCAATTGCATTTGCGAAGAAGAAGCCACTTGTGGGAGTGCATCACATAGAAGGGCATATCTCTGCAAACTATATAGAGAATCCTGATCTTGAACCGCCGTTTATGTGCCTTGTTGCATCCGGTGGACATTCGCATATCGTCAAGGTTTCGGATTACGGGAAATATGAGATAATCGGATTTACACATGATGATGCGGCAGGAGAAGCCTTTGATAAGGTGGCAAGAGCCCTGGGACTGGGATATCCGGGTGGACCAAAGATAGACAAGCTTGCTAGGGAGGGAGATCCTCATAGCATTTCATTTCCACATGCGGTAATAGAAGGCTCGCCCTATGATTTCTCCTTCAGCGGACTTAAGTCGGCAGTTCTGAATTACCTTAACGGATGTGAAATGAAAGGCATAGAAGTGAACCGCGCCGATGTTGCTGCTTCATTCCAACAGGCGGTGATCGATGTGCTGACTGACAGAAGTGTTGCTGCGGCCAAAGACTTCGGATGCGGAAGCCTTGCCCTTGCGGGCGGTGTTGCTGCCAATTCAAGTCTCAGAGAGACTATGAAACAAAAAGCCGAAGCAGCGGGACTTAAGTTCTATAATCCGTCACTTATACTCTGTACAGACAATGCGGCTATGATCGCATCAGCCGGTTATTACGAGTACATGCGCGGTATCAGGGATGATTACAGCCTTAATGCGGTGCCGAATCTGAAAATCGGAGTCAGATGATATAGTTAACATAATTCAAAATATAAATTCATTACATAATGTTTCGGACTATCATAGTGGGGGTTATGTCGGATACTCCGAATCAAAAAATGAGGAGGTAGAAATATGAGGTTAAAAAGGTTATGGGCAGTACTGTTGGTTGTTGGATTGATGTTGACAGTGTTTATGGCCAAAGTGCCATCGTATGCCGGTTCAGCAACAGCCTCTGTATCAGGTGGCGTAATTACAATTAGTTTTACTGAAAAGATAGAGAAGATTCTTGTTGGTGGAGTCTATGATTCAAATACGAAGGGTTTTTTCGTTTACCAAGGTCAGGAGAATAATTTCTCTCAGTTTGTTACCTGGCAGTATTCGGTATTTGGAACCGTTGTTACATTTAACGTTAAGGGATGCATGGATTATCTGCGTGAGAATTCTACCCAGGATTCTACTGTAAGTTACGGCCTTCATCAAATCTCAATTCTTGGATTTAAAGCGAACAGTACCACTGCTTCTGAAACTGCAAGTGCATCTTATACATATAATGATCCGAACACAGAATATAATTATGAAGTAATATATGAAGATTATTCTTATGAAGAAGGAACTGCCAAGGCTGGTCAGGAACTGACTTTTAAGGCTTATGATAATTACAGTATTGATGGTGAAACCTACGAGTTCGATCATTGGGAAGTCCTGTCCGGTGACTATCGGATAAGTGATATTGACTGGGATAATAAATCACTTACTGTTACCATGCCGGAAAGTGACATAGTTATAAAAGCAGTATATGTTGAGGTTGAATCACCGGAGGGGCTTCCGTTCGAGGACGTTCCTGAGGATTCATTTTATTATGAGCCTGTAAAATGGGCCGTTAACCAAAATCCTCAGATTACAGCCGGTATGGATGAGACTCATTTCTGTCCGAATGATAATTGTACAAGAGGACAGATAGTTTGCTTCCTGTGGCGTGCTGCGGGCTGTCCTGAACCTACTATAACTACGCATCCGTTTGTAGATGTAACGAATCCAAATTCATTTTACTATAAAGCAATGCTCTGGGCGCTCGAGAATAATATAACGGCAGGAACAGATGCAACTCATTTCAGCCCTAAGGAACCTTGCAGCAGAGGCCAGGTTGTCACATTTCTCTGGAGAATGAAGGGTTGTCCGGAATCATCCTTAACTGAAAATCCATTCGTGGATACAAATCCGGGAGCTTACTACTATAAGGCAATGCTCTGGGCAGTAGAAAATAATGTTACTTCAGGTGTAAATGCAACAAAATTTGCGCCAAAGAGAGCATGCTCACGTGCACAGATTGTAACATTCCTTTATCGTGCGGAGAAAATACCGGAGAAGCTGAATGAACTCGGAGATGAATTCCTCTTGTACGTTGAAGATTTCTTTTCTATTGTGTCAAAGGGAAATGTAATAACAGGACGAGTAAGGAATGGCAGAGTTGATGTGGGTGATACTATCAAAATCATGACTTTCAATGACTCAATGGAGCCTGTTGTTTTAGAAACAACAGTACAGGGAATAGAAATGTTCCAAAAGACGCTTCCTTATGCTGAGAAGGGTGATTATATAGGAATTCTTTTGGGCGATAACGTTCCTAAGAAACAGCTCAGGGTTGGTGCTGCTGTTGTTCACAGTGATTCAAAGCTGCAGTTCATACCCAATATGGTGAAGATGGTCGGAACACTCAAACTGGACGGAGATTCCGGTTTAGAAGGAATAGACGGACGTCACTTCTATATGTTCAGTGACCCTGCTACAGGATATGAAGCATTTATCTGTAATGTTAATGGCGATACGCATATAGCGATGGGTGAGACAAGAGATAATGTAGAAGCATTCCTTAATGGTGACTGGCCGCTGGTATGGTACACCGGACAGGAGCTTATAGTCAGTGTTGACGGAGTCAGATGCGGAACATTTACCATCAAGGGCTTCAGTCCGATAACAGATGATGATCTGATATAGGGGGACGATATGGTATCAGCAATTGTACTTGCTGCCGGCAGCGGCAGCAGGATGAAAAGTAAGGTTCCGAAGCAGTTTCTGGAGCTGGGCGGAAAACCTCTTATATATTATTCATTGGCAAGATTTGAGGCCAGCGTTGTGGATGAGATAATACTCGTCACGCGCCAGCAGGATATAGATTATGTCAGAGAAGAAATCGTAAAAAAATATGGTTTCAGCAAGGTGAGAAGTATTGTTCCGGGTGGTAAGGAAAGATTTGAATCCGTATCGCGTGGACTGAAAGCCGTAAATCGTAAGAGTGACATAGTCATGATACACGATGGAGTCCGTCCTTTTGTGACCAACAGCATGATACTTGATTCAATATCAAATGCAAGGCGTTATAAAGCCTGTACTGTCGCAGTACCTGTGAAGGATACCATCAAGGTTGTCGATGAAGATATGAATGGAGTGGAAACTCCGGACAGAAGTACATTATATATAGTACAAACACCTCAGAGCTTCAACAAAGCACTGCTGGATGAAGCGTATAAAAGACTGCGTGTATCAGGTGACAGGAATATCACGGATGATACAATGATAGTCGAGAAGTATATGGGACAGACAGTGAAGATCATTGAGGGGGATTATAAAAATATCAAAGTGACTACCCCGGAGGATATACCGGTGGCAGAAGCGATGATGAATGCGTAGTGGTATATATGGTGCTGAAAAAAGCTTAGAGCCACAAGATAGTGATAATGTAATTTTTCTCGAAAAAGCCTTGATTTTCAAGGCTTTTTTTGGTGTAAAAAAAGTTAAAAAAGTGGTTGACACCATCCTGATATTTTGTTATTATACGTTTTGCCGCTTGAAAAGGGCGGCATGATTTATAGCGTATAAATCGTAACGTATGACTTTGGAGAGATATCGAAGTGGTCATAACGAGGCGGTCTTGAAAACCGTTTGTCCGCAAGGGCGCGAGGGTTCGAATCCCTCTCTCTCCGCTACCTATTCTTATAGGGAAGTTCCGGAATCGGAACGACGGCATCAGAGGGCGTTTGGAACTTTGGAGAAGTACCCAAGCGGCTGAAGGGGCTCCCCTGGAAAGGGAGTAGGCCGGTAGTCCCGGTGCGAGGGTTCAAATCCCTCCTTCTCCGCTCTATACTTTAGAGTTTGGACC
>JAFUVQ010000012.1 GCA_017477505.1 Eubacterium sp. | reverse complement strand
CGAGCAGGTGAAAAACAATGAGGAGCGATTTGAGGAAGATTTTCGGTTTAAGTTGACACGTGAGGAGTGGAACAACTTGAGGTCGAAAATTTCGACCTCAAGTTGGGGCGGTTCAAGATATTTGCCATATGCATTTACAGAACAGGGTGTTTATATGCTTATGACTGTGTTGAGAAGTGATCTGGCGGTCAAGCAGAGTAAAGACTTTGTTCGTACATTCAAGAAAATGAAGGACTATATTCTTGGCAATCAGAACCTTATCGGACAGCGCGAGGTTATGCAGCTTTCTATGCAGACCACGGAGAATACCACAGAGATAAACAGGCTTCGTATGGATCTGGGTTCTGTTGAAAAACAGATGTCGGATGTCATGGAGCAGCTGGGGGATGTGGTCACCAAATCAGAACTTGCTGAAATGATGAATGGCTTTGTGAGTGACGAGGATAACGGCTGGCTCATGTATAATACCAAGTATTGCAGCGCTGATGTTGCCTATTCTTCCATATACAGTCAGGCGAAGAAGTCAGTTTACCTGATAGACAACTATATCGGACTAAGGACTCTGGTGCTGCTTAAAAATGCTCCTGATGGCGTTGATATCAAGGTATTCAGCGATAATATCGGAAGCGGAAAGCTCCATAATGTCGAATATATCGATTTCTGCAGGGAATATCCTAATATCAAGCTTACCATGCAGCATACCGGTGGCGTGTATCACGACAGATTCATTGTATTGGATTATGGAACCAAGGATGAACGGGTTTTCCTTTGTGGAGCGTCCTCAAGAGATGCAGGAGCGCGAATCACCAGCATAGTGGAAGATTATGGAATCGACAAATATGATCCGTTGGTCAAGAGATTATTGAAAAACGGGGCATTGCAGCTTCCGTAGCGAGGCGAAGGAGGATAAACAGTGAAGAAACAAAAGAAATGTTATATCTACACCCGTGTATCCACTGCAATTCAGGTGGACGGATACAGTCTGGATGCGCAGAAAGATAAGCTCCGCAAATACGCCGAGTATCAGGATATGACCGTAGCAGAAGAGTTTTCGGATGAAGGCCATTCCGGCAAGAATATCAAGGGCAGACCGGAGTTTGTTCGTATGATGGAGAAGATTGAGAGCGGCGAGGATGGTGTGGAGTATGTTCTTGTATTCAAACTATCCCGTTTCGGACGAAATGCCGCAGATGTTCTCAATTCCCTTCAGATCATGCAGGACTATGGTGTGAACCTGATCTGCGTGGAGGACGGTATCGACTCTTCCAAGGATGCCGGCAAGCTTATGATATCCGTCCTGTCAGCCGTTGCGGAGATAGAGCGTGAGAATATCCGTACCCAGACCATGGCAGGCAGGGAACAGAAGGCAAAGGAAGGCAAGTGGAACGGCGGCTTTGCTCCTTACGGCTATAAGCTTGAAAACGGACAGCTTCTGATCGCCGATGATGAGGTCGAGGTTATCCGCATCATATTTGACCGCTACATCCATACGAATTCCGGTATAAGAGGTGTGGCAACATATCTTAACGATAACGGTTATACAAAGAAGCTGCGCCAGAATAATACGATACCGGGATTTTCATCGGGTTTCATAAAGAGTGTCCTAGATAACCCTGTGTATATGGGAAAGATCGCATATGGAAGGCGACGTACGGAAAAGAAGATCGGAACCCGTAATGAAATGTATATCGTAGAACAGGACGAGTACCCGATATATGACGGATGTCATGAAGCGATCATTTCGGAAGCCGACTGGCGGCTATCATTTCCGCCATGGTAAAGGATGACCGTTTTAAGAATGCGATCAAAAGGAAGATCGGAACAGCTGTGGATACATCGGAGATGGAAGAGAGGATAAAGGCTCTCTGCGGACAGCTCAAGCAGGTTTCCGGCACCAAGACCAGACTGGAGCATCAGATGGATAACCTTGATGTATCCGATCCTCATTATGACAAAAAGGTATCCGACCTTCAGAGACGCTATGACGAGCAATATGATAAGGCAGAGGCTATCGAGATGCAGATAGACGAGATCAATACGCAGATGATGAGCATTCGGCAGGAGAAGATATCAGCGGATAATGTATATCAGCTTCTCCTGTCATTTGATAAACTGTATAATACATTTACCGAAGCTGAGCAGAGAGACTTCATGAGATCATTTATAGAGTGTATTGATATATACCCGAGAAGCCCGAAAACGGCTGCTGAATCAGGAACATCGTGTTCAATTTTCCTATGCCTGTTAAGGGAAAGGAAATTAAGGCTCTGCCCTTGGAATCAGAATCAACAGTCGAGACTGTGTGTCTCTTGAGCAACCGAAAACCTGACTCTTATGTGCACCTGAATCTGAAGATGGAAGACTACTACAGAATCAAGGATGCCAAGAAAGAGCAGGAAAAGAAATAACCATCATAATATCATACGGAACCGACAGTAAGAGCTAATGATGCGAGATCGCGCATACCACAGGGGGTGGTAAAATCTCTACAGGTAAGGCTCCCATGGAACGGCGCAGGGGTCATGCGTGAAAAATCGCAAAATGAAAGACGGGGGGTATGAAGTCACCTAACCATCTCATATTTTTATTGACAAAGATCCGATTTGGATGTATTATTTAACTGAAATTCGGCAGAAAAGGAAAATGCCGAAAATAAATTAAAATGATATCGAGGGCGCTGGATGTCCGGTGGACATCCGTTTAGCGCCGACCGAAGTGGAACGGAGACGAAAAGATGGCGAATGCAGCAGTACTTCCTGAAGATCAGAAGATCTTTTCCATGCAGGAGCTTAAAGACAAGGGCTTCTCACAGTATAAGGTTAGTAAACTGGTCGATGAAGGAAAGCTTATCAAACTGAATAAGAGCTATTACGAGAATGCAGAGTATCGTGGTGAGGAATCAGACTTCTATTATGTCGAGGCTTTTGCTCCTAAGGGAGTAATCTGCCTGCTCAGTGCTGCGGTCTATTATCATCTGACGACATTCATTCCAGATGCGGTCGATGTTGCTATTCCGAGGAAGGCAAAGGTGTCCACGCAGCCGTCCTGGCCGCAGATGAACGTTCATCATTATACCGATGACAGACATGAACTGGGCGTTACTACGGTCAAGGAAGGAAAGAATGAATTCCAGATCTACGATATGGAAAAGACTGTCGTGGATATCGTGTTTTACAGAGAGAAGGTCGGAATTGAGGAAACCAAGGAGATTCTTGTGACCTATCTACAGAGGAAAGACCGGAATCTGAATAGGCTTCTGAAATATGCAGAACTGATGAAATGCGACAAAGCGATGAGACAATATCTGGAGGTACTCGTATGATAAGTGCAATATCTGTAAAAGATAGACTGAAGAATCAGGCTGTAGCAAGTGGAGAAACATTTCAGGAGGCTCTGACGGCGTATGGGTTGGAAAGAACCGTATATAGACTGTCGGTGTCGGAATATGTGGAACGCTTCACACTTAAGGGTGGTATATTTCTGTATGCGCTTTTTGAAGGTGAGTTTGCAAGAGTCACAAGAGACATAGATCTTCTGGCAAAGAATATGCCGAATAATGTAGAGGATATAAAAAAGGTGTTTGAAAACATCTTCTCCATCGAGTGCGATGATGCCCTGCGGTACGATCTTGATACGCTGGATGTAATGGATATAACCGAATTTAAGGAATATCACGGTGTGAATGTCTCTATTATGGCGTATCTGGACAGAACTAAGGTTCCGGTATCTATTGATATCGGATTCGGGGATGTCATATATCCGGATAGGATGAAAATGGAATTCCCGGTACTGCTTGATATGGAAGTGCCGGAGATCTACGCATATTCTATTTCATCGGTAATATCCGAGAAATTTGAAGCAATCATTTCTCTGGGAGATGCCAACAGCAGATATAAGGATTTTTACGATATTTTTATCCTGGCTGATCGGTATGACCTTGATGGAACAGAATTGAAAGAGGCGGTCAAAGAAACCTTTGAGTATAGAGGAACAGGGTTTGATGACATATTTGCTTTCACAAATGACTTCATAGAAAGTGAAATCCATCAGAGCCGCTGGAAAGCTTTTCTGAAAAGGAAGAAGGCTTTGGTAAATGCAGAGCTGGAGGACGTGGTAGAGTTACTTAAAACGTTGCTGATTCCGATAGTAGAAAGCATAACCGGAGACAGTGATTATTCAGCAAAATGGGATCATGAATCTCGAAGCTGGAAGGCAATCCGGGGAAAAGAAAACTGAATACAAAAGAGCCGGTGCCGGGAAAAGGAATGCCTGACTGTCCGAAGTGGCTGCTTCCTGAGGCGAAAGAAGAGTGGAAACGGCTCTGTCAGAAACTTTCCGAGATGGGTGTACTGACAGAGATTGATATGGCAGCGTTTGCGGCATATTGCCAGAGCTATGCCAGATGGAAGGAAGCTCAGGAGCATATCGATTCCGAAGGATCGACTTTTGAAACTGAGAAAGGATACCAGCAGCAGACTCTCTGGGTGGGAATCGCAAATACCAACCAGAAACTAATGCTGCAGGCGGCATCCGAGTTCGGTCTGACTCCATCGGCAAGATTGAGGATTATGGCGGCATCTGGCGTTGGCAAGGATGACGAAGATGAGATGGAGGCATTGCTTGGGGGTGAGGCTTAATGGCGGAGAGAAGACCTGCGGGTTATCCAAAGCTTAAAGATTATAAGCCGTCAAGGTTCATGCTTCCGACATCTCATTATGATAAAGCGAAGGCTGGCCGAGCTGTGAAGTTTATCGAGAACCTGTGTCACACCAAAGGCAAATGGGCAGGTAAGCGGTTCTGGCTGCTTCCCTGGCAGGAGCACCTGATTCGGGATATCTTCGGAATTGTCAAACCTGATGGGTACCGGCAGTTCAGGACAGCTTTTGTGGAAATATGTAAGAAGGTAGGCAAGAGCGAATTGGCAGCAGCTGTCGCTCTTTATCTTTTATATGCAGGCAAAGAACCATCCGCTGAAGTCTATGGGGATGCAGCTGACAGGCAGCAGGCTATTCTGTTTTATCCAGAATGGTTTGACGTTTTGGAGCAGAGTGGTTTCTTTTCATAATCCTGATATATTCAAATAGGTAGCTCCGTGCAGTATCGTTTAATACAAAGAAATCTGCTATGAGTTTATCCATGTGGGCAATTCTGTGTAATCAAAAATCTCTAGAAACTTTAAAGTCCTGTCAGAAAAGTATGCCTTCTTTGGAAGGTTAATTATAAGTTTTTCTTTATCGGATGGAAGCTGCGGGAGAGTTTCTGCTGGGTCGTAAGGATTATCTTTGCATATCGAGTTAATCGGTATGTTGAGGATGTGAGAAATTTTCAGTGCCGTGTCGAATCTGACTGCGGTATCCCTTTGTATAATTGAGTAAAGAGTAGTCGGCGCAATGCCGACTTTTTTTGCAAGTTCTTTTACGGCGGTCATATTATTATCAAAACACACAATACGAAGTACGTAATTATTTGTCCATAGACACGAAAACGAGAAAAGGGGAAGCCGAATATGTATCAGAAGATCAGAAAAAGCGGGATTGGCGAACGGGCAGAGCGCCGGCATGCGCATTACTAGACTACACGTTTTTTGCAGAAAATGAGCGGATCCTATTGCAGAAAGTATCATAATATGGTATCGTTGGGATATGCCAACAGAGCATGTGCGGCATGTCTTGAATTATATTGAAAACAGCTATGAAGATAGGTGAAAGACTTTTTAGTATCATGAAAGAGAAAAATAGATCAATGCCTGAGTTATCACGCATGACAGGCATATCCCGACATACGATATTTGACTGGCAAAGAAGGAAT
>JAFUVQ010000011.1 GCA_017477505.1 Eubacterium sp. | reverse complement strand
TCGTAAGATCCTAGGATATCGAACTCCTGATGAGATATTTGAGGAAGAGCTGGATATCATCTACCAACAAGATGCAGCCTAGATAGAAATGTCCAACTTGTTATTGCAATTTACGATAATTTTTTGTTTTTAATATATTAGTATTTTCAAACCACCTATCTAGTTCGGATAGGTGGTTTTTGATTAAAAGGGAGGAAATGAATATGATACTACGAAATTATAAGAAAGAAGATTCACCCATAATTGCCACATGGCTGAGAACAGAGGAGGAGCTGTATAAATGGTCAGCTGACAGATTTAATAAATTTCCTCTTGAAGAAAATGATATAGAAGAAAATTATGCTCCGCAGATTGAATCAGGCAGATTCTTCCCGCTTACAGCAGAAGATGAAGAGGGAAATGTTATAGGACATTTTATAATAAGATATCCAAGAGATGATGATGATAGCAGTGTTAGATTCGGATTTGTAATAGTTGATCCTAAGTTTCGTGGAAAAGGCTATGGAAAAGAGATGCTTCTTCTGGGAGTAGAGTATGTGAAAGACAACTTAAGTGTAAACAGGATCGACCTTGGAGTATTCGAGAATAATGAAAGTGCAAAGCACTGCTACGAAGCAGTGGGCTTTAAAGAATACGCTGTAAGGGACTGCGAGCTTCCGATTGGAAACTGGAAATGTATTGATATGGAGATGTATATAAATGAATAAAGATTTTGATATAAGACTGATAACTATAGAGGACTATGATGAGATATACGATTTATGGAATGCTACGGAGCAGAGCCGAAGGGCACTAAATCCAGTTGACGATTCCTACGAAGGAATTGATCGATATTTGAAGCGTAATCCCAATACCTGCTTTGCAGCAGTGTCAGATGAAAAGATAATTGGAGTAATCCTTACAGGTCATGATGGACGCCGTGCCATAGTTCATCACCTATCGGTTCATCCGGATTTCCGAAGGATGGGTATAGCCCAGAGTCTTGTTTCTACTGCAGAGAAAGCACTAAAGGAAGAAGGGATTCAAAAAATCTTTGGACTGGTATTTAAGGATAATGATCCTGCAAATTCATTTTGGGAAAGTCAGGGATATTCACTTAGGACTAATCTCAATTACCGAAACAAAAGTTTAAATGATGAGATTCCAGCAGGAGAATGAAAACAGGCTTGAAGCTATTTATATAGGCGAATCGAGAGACTGCGATTCGATAGATATTGTAAATATATAAGAATGGAGGATTAGGGATATGATTATAAAAGATATAGATAAGGGAAAAGCTTTTGACTGGGGAAAAACCTCGAAGGATTATGCGAAGTATAGAGATATATACCCACAGGAGTTCTACGATTATATTCTAAATCTTGGACTTTGTAAGGATGGTCAGAAGGTACTGGATATTGGAACAGGAACCGGTGTTCTTCCAAGAAATATGTATAAGTACGGAGCTACATGGGTTGGAACTGATATAGCTGAGAATCAGATCGAGCAGGCTAAAGTCCTTGCTGCTGAAGCAGGAATGAATATAGAGTTCTTTGCATCTAAAGCAGAAGATGTATCATATCCAGATGGAACATTTGATGTTATCACAGCCTGCCAGTGTATCTGGTATCTGAAGCATGAAGTGACAGCACCTCAGTTTGCGAAGATGTTAAAACCGGGCGGACATTTCCTGATTCTCTATATGGGATGGCTTCCTTTCGAGGATGAGATAGCAGGTAAGAGTGAAGAGATCATTCTAAAATATAATCCAACCTGGAATGGCTGCGGTGATACAGTTCATCCTGTCTGGGTACCGGATGAATATTTGGCTACATTTGATCTTGTATCACAGAATGAGTTCAGAGTCGACGTTCCATTTACGAGAGATTCATGGCATGGCAGAATGCGTGCATGCAGAGGTGTAGGAGCTTCCCTGTCAGAAGCAGAACTTGCAGCCTGGGATAAGGAACATATGCTGATGATGATGGAAAATGCACCAGAGACCTTTACGGTGAAACATTATGTATCAATTGCAGACCTGAAGGTAAAAGAATGATAAATATCGGAGGGAGAGTAATGGGTAGAATAGAATATATAAAAGCAACAGAAAGTGATGCTGAAATTGTTTGTAATATCGTTCAGGGAACCAAGGCGACGATTTATCCGCATTATTATACTCAGGCAGTAGTAGACTTCTTTGGAAGACTTCATAGTCTTGAGAATATAACAAAGGATATAAAGGCAGGAAAGATAGATATTCTAAAGGTGGATGGAACTATAGTTGGAACCGGCAGCAGGGATGAAAATCATATAACCAGAGTTTACGTACTTCCGGAATATGAAGGAAATGGCTACGGCTCAATAATTATGGATCATCTTGAAGCAGAGATTTTTTCAGAATATGAATATGCAAATCTGGATGCCTCACTTCCGGCAACGATGTTCTATGAGCATCGCGGTTTTAGGACTGTAGAACATAGAAAACATGATATCGGAGATGGCGAAGTAATGATCTACGAGATTATGGAAAAAGGCCGCTTTGCAGAAATCAAAAAAGCTGACAAGGCTGATATGGAAAAATAATATGAATATGACTTATGACTTAGGGAACTTTTACAGTGAAAACAATTAAGAAAGTTCCCTAAAGTTTACTTGAATTTTAGGGAACTTTTGTGTAGAATTTAATTGAAAATGTTCCCTAAAGGAGGGCACGTGGAAATGGAAAATAAATTTAGTATTATTCAGCGGTTGTTACAGGAACGCGCTGATTATATGGCTCGTCTCAACTTAATACCGTATGATGGTTCACCGGAGATTAAGGAAAATAGTAGTGGAAAGTATTTATATATCAGGAAAAGAGTTAATGGTAAATTAACTTCTACATATGTAGATAAGTATTCCGAGGAGTTATATCAGTTATTGCTCCGAAATGTAAAAGAGGCAAGAGAACTAAAGAAACAAATTCGACGAGTTGATAAAGAACTGGCGATAAATGGTTATGTTGAAGGGGAACTATCTCAGGATGTAATCATTAATCTTGATTTTGCAAGGGTAAATATGAAGTCGAACATATATGATCAGGCAGTTCTTGAAGGCGTTGCAACTACATTTCCGCAAACTGAAGAAATCCTAGAAAACGGAACAGTTAGCGGAATGACCGCAGATGATGTACAAAAAATACTGAACTTGAAACATGCATGGGAGTTTATTCTTGACAAGGACGTAATTCAGGCGGAAAGCAATTATTATCTGTTGTGTCATATAGCAAAGTTGGTCAATGAGGGATTCTTTTATGATGGTGGAAGAATCCGCGGTGTGCCTGTAACATTTGGTGGAACTAAATATGTGCCTCCGATTCCGCAGGAGTTTGAAGTAAAAGAGTGTATTAATAAGATTATAAATTCAAATAAAGAGAAAATAGATATTGCTATCGAGCTTTGTATGTATTGCATGAGAACCCAAATATTTATTGATGGAAATAAACGCGCTTCGGTTATATTTGCTAATCACTATATGATAGCGCACGGCCTTGGACTAATAGTTATTCCTGAAGCTCAAATTCCGGAGTTTAAAAAGAAACTGGTTAAGTATTATGAAAAATCGGATATCAAAGAGATAAATAAGTATATAAAAGATAAATGTTGGAGAAAGATAAAAAGGAGCTTTAAATAAAAATGGAATTATTAGTTCAACAAACAAAAAAAGATCTGTATTCAGCTGAGTTCAATATATGTGATAAATCTACAAATAATCTTTTAGGCCAGATATGGTTTACTGGCAGCATGGGTTCAATACATGGAAGCTTTGTAATAAGATATCTGAATACTGAGTTTTATATGAATCATGTGAGTAATGATATAATACATAGTACGGAAGGCTCATTTATAAAGCAATCTGTATTTAAGCCTTATCAGATCTCAGGAAACTATAACGGTTATGTCTGGAATGACGAGGAAAAAATCTCTGCATTTAAAACTCTGGGTTATAGAATGCTGCGATTACAAGGCAACAGTTACTATACATATACCGCCGGATTTGGCGATAAAGGTACATGTTCTCCTATATATTATAACGATGACTTATATATTGGTGAGATAAGAAAAGAATGTAAAGTATTGGATGACCTTCATATATTTGACGTTGGTGTCTCTGATGAGAGTGTAATTCCGGCGCTGATAAATGTGTGTCATAAATGGGTCGTGGGCTTTTATAAACCGGGTGAGATTTTTAAGGGGTGGAATATAAAAAAATATAAAAGTCTTATGAATGAGGAGATACAGAAAGTCAGGAATCCATATTATATAAATTAATGATTAACCACTTAACTTGTGACTTTGGCCATGAGTTAAGTGGTTTTCTATTTAACTTTATAGTTGACAAATATATACACACATTATATATTGTGTATATCAGATATATACAATATACAAACCGAGGTATATGATATGAGTAATGTAAAATCCTATGAAAATGCTATAGAAATAAAGAATCTTACCAAGAAGTACGATGGATTCACGCTGGATAATGTGAGCTTCGATGTCCCTAAGGGGAGCATCATGGGATTCATTGGACAGAACGGAGCGGGTAAGACAACTACAATAAATTCACTTCTCAATATCATTAACTGGGATAGTGGCGAGATAAGGCTTTTAGGTCAGGAGATGCCGGAACATGAATATGAAGTTAAGGAACAGATTTCTGCTATATTCGATGTACTTCCATTTAATGATGATCTCTCGGCAAAACAGCTTACGCGTATTATGAGGGGCATATGGAAGGAGTGGGATGAGGATACATTTCTTAACTACCTGGAAAGATTCCAGCTTCCCTTTAAAAAGAAGTTTGGGCAGTTTTCAAAAGGTATGAAAATGAAGCTTCAGATAGCTGCGGGGCTTTCTCATAATGCAAAGCTTCTTATCATGGACGAGGCTACAACAGGACTTGATCCGGTTGTGAGAAATGAAATCCTGGATATATTCCTTGAGTATCTGCAGGATGAGAATAACTCGATTCTCATGTCATCACATATCACATCAGACCTTGAGAAGATAGCGGATATGGTTACATTTATCGATAAGGGAAGGATACTTCTTACAGGGATAAAGGATGAAATCCTTGATAATCATGGCGTTGTTAAATGTTCCAAGAAGGATTTTAAGGAGTTTGAAAGAGAAGATTATATAAGCGCCAGAGTTACTGACTTTGGAGCAGAGGTAATGGTTAGTGACCGCAGTAAAGCCAGTAAGAAGTTTTCGGGTGCAGTAATAGATAAGACAACCCTTGAAGAGATAATGCTTTTCTATGTTAATAAGGACAGTGCCCAATGGACTTAATGTTTGAGCCGGGTTAGGGCGCTTGACATAGATGAAGGAGTCGATTATGAAAGAATTGATCTTAAGAGATATATATTTAATAAGAAAAAATCTCCTGATTACCTTTGGAATATTTGCGGGTATATTCATGTTAGGTTTTTTAGCTGTTTTATCAGCTAAGTATGGGAACATAGCGAAATATGCATTTGATAGTGGAGTGATAAATGATGTACTTCAGACTTCGACTGCTTTTGGAATAGTAGCAGGTGTGATACTCGGAACTTCTGTGGAGCATATATATAATCTTATTAACAAGGATTATAACTGTGGGTGGCATCAGTACCTTTTATCTTCGGGAATTAAGCCTGAAACCATAGTCGGCGTGAAATATCTGATGGTGGTTATTATAGATATTATATGCTTGCTGACAGGTATAGGAGGGTGTCAGCTTCTGAAAGCCATATCCAGAGCGAGCGAGGGATTATTCATTAAAGGAGCATTTGCTGATCAGGAAGGAATGATCGTAATTATCTGGTTTACATCTATACTTCTTATCACCGGGGGATATTTTTCTGCATTGGAATATGCTTATAAGGGAAAGAATAACCAGAAGACAGATATCATCAAGATTCTTCCGGTCATGGTGGCTATCATAGCTGGAATGATAATCTTCTTCATCCTGGAACAGGATGAAGAAGCGAGTAAGAGGCTGCTTCTGGCGCTGTTTGATAAGATGCAGAATGTGACAGTATTATATATCGTACCAATCGTAACATCATTAGTGGTTACGGTAATCTGCTACCTGATTTCTGTAAAAATCGTTAAGAAAGAGGGGAAGCGAGTATGAGAGGACTAATATATAAAGATTTGTATCTTGTAAAAAGTAAAGTCATTGCCGGTTCTTTGTCAATTTTGTTTATTATATTATTAATGTATGTAATATATGCAAATGTTGCAAAGAACGTTCTTTTTCCGACAGAGATGGCTGCTGTAATAACAGATCTCACGATAGTTATGTATATTGGCGCATTAAGCTATGGTTATATAATAAAGACTGACACTAAAAAGCAATGGGGATTTTACGGCATGGCTCTTCCCGGCAGTGCTAAGCTGATTGTCGGAGCGAAGTATATGACAGTATTCATCATGTATCTTATATCATACATAATATGTGTACTGAATGATCTGATGATTGGCCTTTTCTTCGGGAAAGCAGTTGATATGTCTCTCCTGGTTTTGATGTTTATGCTGTTTCAGATGTTTCTTAATGCTATCGAGATGCCGTTTGCATTTAGATTCGGTACGGATAAAGCTTCGGGAATCAGAATTCTCATTACAACGGTGGTGGTTCTAGTCATTTCCATTTATCTGCTCTTTGGGAATATAGAGTGGCTTATGGCTGAGGATGGTCTTGTTAAAACTATTATAAGATTATTCAGTGATAACATGGATTCTAGAGCTATATCTGGTGAGCTGCAGCGATTTATCAACAGACTTACTCTTATAAACTATATCGAGATGGCTGTTTTTACACATCTGATGGTTCTTGTGTACTATATTTCTTACCGCATATCCTGCAAGGTTTTCAGGAAGGGGGTGCTGAGAGATGACAACTGATCGTATAGAAACAACTGATATAGCTTCTCAAATTAGTAAAGATATATCTTTATATAGAGAAAAGAGGCAAAAGAAGAAATATAGAACTTCTGACAGTTTCACTAAGAAAGAGATTCTTATAGAAATAGGCGTATTCATCCTTATCACTTTCGGACTGATGCTCACATTTGGTTGGAAGGCGTATTCTGAAGCAGGTGAAGAAACTGTTATGACAGGAATTGATATGTTATTCTATTATCTGACTGCTTTCAGTTCTGCTATCGGATGTATAGCGACAAGATATATGTTTCGTGAAGGTTTCAGAGATGATATACTCTTTCCAAAGTTTACAGGACATTTTAAAGGATATTTCCTGTCGGTGTTTCTTCCTATCCTTTTTGGGATTCTGAACTGCATTTTTATTACAATATTTCTTGGAGCTGGATTTACGGTAAAGGCAGATGGCGGTGTGCTTGAATCTGTAGCATCATTTTCGTTATACAGTATGATGACATATACTGCTGCGTTTATACTTATAGGTGAGGAACTTGGCTGGAGAGCATTTCTCTATGATAAGTTGGAGAAGCTGACTGGACTTCACGGTTCTATAATAATCGGAGGGATTATCTGGGGACTCTGGCATATACCACCGCTTATCACGGTAGGACTGAATTTTGGAAAGAATGCACCCGGTTTTCCGGTTACAAATACTTGCCTCATGTGTGTTTTCTGTATATTCGGAGGAGCTATGATGCAGATGCTCCGAAAGATGACAGATTCGGTTATTGCTCCGATCATCGCACATGCGGTGATAGATACCATATGTAATCCTATCGCGACTATGTTTCTTTCCCAAAAGATAGCGGAAGGGAAGAACTTCCAGATGGGAATATGTATGATCATTTCATCAGTTATCATAGGACTGCCATGCTGGATATATATGGCTGTCACCTATGGGAAAAAGCAAGCTGAAATGGAACCCCAAAGCATAGATTGAAAGGCTGCTGTAATAAGCACGGATAAGGAATTAATATATGGATATAATTATTTCGAATTCTTCGAATGACCCGATCTACATGCAGATCGTTAATCAGATAAAGGCTATGATTATGAGCGGAGAGCTTTCCCCTGGGGAGGCTCTCCCTTCGATGCGTAATCTGGCTATGCAGATGAGAGTAAGTCTAATCACAACTAAACGTGCCTATGAGGAACTAGAGCGGGATGGCTTCATAGAAACCTACACCGGTAAAGGAAGCTTCGTAAAGGCGCAGAACGCGGAACTTCTTAGAGAAGAAAACTTAAGACAGACAGAAGAACATTTGCAGAAAGCTGTTCAGAAAGCAAAGATGAGTGGAATCACATTTGAGGAATTAACTGATATACTTAAAATGCTTTATGATGAGTGATCAGAGTATTATAACTATTGCTGACGATTACTATTTTCTTTAATTTAAAGAGGAGTGGCTATGAAAATCTATGTTGATTTTGATGATTGTATCTGTGAAACGGCAAGGAATTTCTCTACTCTTGCAGTAGAAATGTTTGATATCCATGTGCCATATGAAAAAATCAAATATTTTGAGCTGGATAAATCCTTTAATCTGACCAATGAGCAGTATGATCAGTTTATGATCAAAGGCCATGAGCCGGAGACCCTTTTGTCGTACGATGAAACACCGGGAGCAACGGATGTTATAAATGAATGGATTTCATATGGTCATGAAGTGTCTATAATAACCGGCCGACCTTTTAGTGCATATGAACCGTCCCGACAGTGGCTGGATAATCACGGGCTAAAAAATGTCAGATTATATTTCTTAAATAAATATGGCAGAGACAGTTTTATATACAGTGCTTTCAGTCTTGAACTTGAAGATTATTACAAGATGAAGTTTGATTTTGCAGTTGAAGATTCACCTAAAGCATTTAGATTTTTTGATCATCTTCCTGATTTAAAGGTTTTGGTTTATGACAGGCCCTGGAACAGGGATACAGAGTTTAAGAATGACAATTATATCAGATGTTTAGACTGGAACCAAATACAGGAAATCGTTCGTAAACATCAGGACATATAATTGAAATTCTACTTTCCGTAGGTGTTTTTTACAGAGCTTATGTTCTAAAATCTGTGATAGTAACATTCACGGAGGTAAGAAATATGAATCAATACGTAACAGGTGCGGTAATAAAGGAACTGCGTGAAAAAAACACAATGACTCAACAGGTTCTTGCGGATAAACTTGGGGTCAGCGCCAAGACAGTATCTAAATGGGAAACTGGAAAGGGCTTTCCTGACATAACCTTGCTTGAACCAATCGCAGAAGCATTTGGAATATCGGTTACAGAACTCATATCAGGGAATACTGTTATAAATGCTAATGTATCTGCGAATATGCTACGATCTAAATTCTATGTATGTCCGGTATGTGGAAATGTAATTCACGGCATGGGGGAGTCCGTAATCAGTTGTCATGGAATCCAGCTTACTCCACTTGAAGCAGAACCTACAGATGAAAATCATATGATCTTTATAGAACGGGTAGAAGATGAGTATTACGCAAGGATTGAACACAGCATGTCGAAAGCGCATTACATTTCATTTGTTGCGGCAGTGACATCAAATGATATCCAGCTGGTTAAGCTATATCCGGAAGGAAATGCAGAGGCACGATTTAAAATCAGAGGAGTAAAGAAGATTTTCTTCTATTGCAACCATGATGGTTTATACTACATCGATGTAGTAAAAGGCATAGATGACAAAGAAAGCAGCTACGATAATTACAAAGAGAGAAAAGAATTAGAAGAAGCTGCGAAGCGCTTGTTTGGATAAATTAAGGCAGAGGAGTAGCCCTTAGGAAAAATGTACTGATTTCTTCAGGAGAATATTCATTTTCCTGAAGATGATATAAAATATGAGTGATCTGGGACTCAGTCCCTTTGACGCATGAGAAATCATGCGTCTTTTCTTTATCCAGAGACTTAGAAAAGACGTGATCAAATATATCATTACATAAGGATTTCAGAAGATCGTCCTTTGATATTGACAAAGAATATTACATATGGTAAAAATGAAACTAGTTTCATTTTTATATGGAGGATGGAAATGCCAAAGGTATCGGAAGAATATTTTGAAAAAAAGAAGCAGGCAATAGTCGATGCTGCATACAGAGTTTGTCTTAGAAAGCCAGTCGAGATGATTACGATGATGGATGTTATAGAGGAGACGGGTTTATCGCAGGGAGGAATCTACAGGTTCTATAAAGATCTGGATGAAATCCTAAGTGATGTAATTGCCGGAATGAGGAAAAACATAAGCATAGTTGATGAAATGGAACAGCTCTTTAGTGCAAAGGAAGAGCTAGACTTTGAAGAAGGAGTACATAAAATCCTTGATATTCTGGCTGATGTGATGGAGAAGCATCTGATGGATATTCAGAAGATTAATTTTGATCTTACTGTCCTTGCAATCAATGAGCCTGAAAGGGCGGAAAAGATAATCGGTGGTATTAAGGGACAGAGCAGTTTAGGCTATCTTTCAACTGTGGCACTTCCTAACCTCTTTAAGGAGAGCAAGAAAAGAAAGTATAAACTCAGGGATAAGCCAGAGAATATAGCAAGTTTTATTTCAGCTGCTTATACGGGAATAGAAATGAACTGTATTCTGTCTGCTTGCTACAGAGCTCCAATTGGAGCACAGTGTAAGCCAAGACCACTTTTTGATACGCTTGCAAAAACTATCATCTATTTATGCGGAGGTGAAGAATAATGGGAAATAATCCAAAGCCAACCGGAAAATATGCAGTCGGAACGACGACATTTACGGCAAAAGAACTGAGGGATGAGGTTTTGCATCCTGGTGAAAAGAGAAGAATCTCGGCACGCATCTATTATCCTGTAACAAAGGATTCTGTGAATGGACTTGAAAAGGTAATGTACATGTCGCGAGATATGTTTAAGGGGATGAAGGGTGCTTTTAAGCTTCCGCTTAATTATGACAAGGAAACAGCAGCGGGGCATAATGTATCTGAATGTTATAAGGATGCTCCATGGACTAAAGGGGAGAAGTTTCCACTTATCATTTTCAATCACGGATATCAGTCCTTTAGAGAGGGCAATTCATTTCTTTGTATCGAGCTTGCATCTCACGGTTATGTAGTTATGACGGTTGGTCATCCTTTGGAAGGCATCTGTACTGAGTATGATGACGCGGCTCCGACTTTTGGGGATAAGAAGTTACTGAAACTCGCAAACAAACCGATGATTCCTAATATTTTAGCTCTAAATAAGCTTTGTAAAATGAAGGGTTCGGATGAGGAACTTACCAAGGCGATTGACAAGTATCAGGAAAGTTTCGGGGCCTTTTTGATAAAGCGTCTTCCTGAATGGGAAAAAGATATATATACAGCACTCAATTATGCTAAGCAGAACTTCAGTGATTTGATAGATTTTGATAAGGGTATCGGTCTGACGGGGCATTCGCTTGGTGGGGCACTTCCCTATTATCTTTGCATGAAGGATCCACAGTTTAAGTGCGGTGTCAATATAGATGGCATGCTGTTTGGCGAGTATAAAGATCAGATTATGGATAAGCCGTTTCTTATGATCGCCTGCGATGATCATGAAGTACTTACTGCGAGAGTCTGCAGTATGCACTCGGCACCTGCGTATAAGGCGGTGTTCAGGGATATGAAGCATGTTGGTTTTTCGGATATAAAGCATGCAATTCCAAAGGCTATGTCATCAGTGGTGGGTAAGTTAGATGCGGACCTTATGCACGAGAACCTTTGCAGGTGTCACAAGGAGTTCTTCGATACACACCTTAAGAAAGTGAAAAGTTCTCCGGAACTTAAGACAAATGATGTGATGCGATATGCAGTATATGAATAAGTTGTAAAAATATAATCCTCAAAAATAAACTGCCTTGACCTTTCCCTTACGGCAAAGTTTATACTCGATTTGACAAGTTGAATTATGAAGCTTGTCAAAAAGGAATTAGAGAAATAAAAAGTCGTTTTGGAGGTCAAAATGAAGCAGGAACAGATTAAGAGAATGGAAGAAGCCATTGCAGCAGACTACACGAATATGGTTGGAATGGTGATCGTTAAAGACGGAGAAACTGTTTACGAGAATTACTATAACGGCTGCACGGCTGAATCTCGTATACATGTTTTTTCGGTGACAAAGAGTGTTGTATCTATACTGATTGGAATAGCCGTTGATAAAGGTCTGATCAAAAGTATAGATGACAAGGTTCTGGACTATTATCCTGAATATACTGTCAAAAGAGGGGAGAAAACCCTTCCGTATATTAGGATCAAGGATATACTCACAATGACTGTGCCATATAAGTATAAGTTTAATCCTTATACTAAGTATTTTACCAGCATGGACTGGGTAAAGTTTTCTCTTGATAAAATGGGCGGAAAAGGAAAGATAGGAGAGTTTAGATATGCTCCGATCATAGGCCCGGATGTTCTGTCGGGAATCCTTGTGAAGGCGACTGGAAAGTCTGTGCTGGATTTTGCAAAGGAGAATCTGTTTGAACCTTTAGATATAAATATAGAGAAGAACATCACATTTCATAGTAAAGAAGAGCAGATGGAGTTCTACAAGTCTACTGATATGAACGGCTGGGTTGCGGATCCACAGGGTGTGAATACTGCAGGCTGGGGACTTACCATATCGCCGGTTGATATGGCGAAGATAGGACAGCTTTTCCTGAATAAGGGTAAGTGGAATGGTAATCAGATTGTTTCTGAAAAATGGGTAGAAGATAGTACGACGGAACATAGCAGATGGGAACAGATGAAACTTCCATATGGATACCTATGGTGGATCGGAGAAGAGGGCGGCTATGCAGCTATGGGAGATGGTGGTAATATTATCTATGTCAATCCTGATAGGAATCTGGTGGTTGCAATTACATCACTTTTCTATCCGAGAGCAAAGGACAGGATAGAGTTTATCAAAAAGTATATATTGACAAGTGTGTAAGTATAAGTGTCGATAGTGTTCAAGGTTAATTCAGAAAATGTGAATAGTAACTAAGGAGACAGTATGTTATCAATCGGAGAATTCTCAAATATATGCAAGGTTTCAACTAAGACCCTCAGGTATTATGCAGAAATAGGCCTTCTTGAACCAAGTGAAGTGAATCCGGAAAATGGATATCGTTATTATTCCATAGACCAGCTGGAGAAGATGCTTTTCATCAGCAGGCTGAAATCATATTCATTCTCGCTAGATGAGATTAAGGAAATATTGGAAGCTGATGCTGAGAAGAGTGATAAACTATATACTGCGTTTCTTAGAAAAAAACAGGAAATTGAGAAGCAGGTAAAAGATTACAGTCAGATTTTAAGTCAGCTTGATACAGATATTACTTCAATAGAACAGGGTGAATCCATAATGTCTTATATGGATGATATAGATGTTCACCTTGTGGAAGTTCCTGAAATGTGCATTTTATATGTGAGAAAATCGGTTCAACAGGAAGACTTTCCTATGGAATATGCTAAGAGCTATGAGAAGCTTTTTAAGACAATTGCTACGGAGCACCTCACTATGTGCGGTGCTCCGATGGTTATGTTCCATAGTTCTGAATTTACACCGGCTGGCCTTGATACAGAGTTTGCAATACCTGTAAAGGAATATGTAACAGGTACAAGAGATTTCACTCCGGGGCTCTGTCTTAAGACAGTTGTGAAGGGACCTTATACTGATCTTACTTCGGTCTATGCTAAGCAGACGGAGTGGGCAGAAAAAGAAGGTTATAAGTGCAATGGTCCGTTGTTTGAAGTATATGTAACTGATCCATCTCAGGTTGCAAATGAAATGGAGAATATTACCGAGGTTTACTATCCGGTCAAACCAAAAAATTAAAAAATATGGAGAAGTACTTTTCAAGAGTATCTATTCCTGTAGATTCTGTATTTCTTTGATCAGTGCATCCTGCTTCTTTGTTTCTGAAAATACTCTGTAGTAATAAAAACCTGCCAGGAAGATATATGGTATCGTGAATGAACGATAGAATTCAAACCATCCTTTTGGAGAGATTGGAGAAACAAATTTACTTATCAGAAGCAGCATTCCGGCGATAAGTGCACTTGCTATAAGGTACTGGGCAATCATCATAAACAGAGGACTGAAGTTATCGAACAGTTTATGCAGGAATAGGACAAATGTTGCGATAGTGCAGGTTGCAAACATAACAAGTACATTTATATTATTGGTCTCAGTGCCTGCTATGATATTTACTATAGCTCCAAGTACTGATACAAATGTATATACGCAGCAAAGCTCCAGAAGAAATTCTTTCACTTTTTCTTTTCTTTCTTTCATTATCCTATTCTCCTCATTTTCTGAAGGTATTCCTTGAAACTTTTGTTGTAACTTCTGTTAATACAAATCCGTTCGCCGTTATCGAATGAAGCATATACTTTCATATTGGCATCCGGCTTTAGCTGTTTGATTTTATATATGTTGATAAGATTGGATTTGGATACCCTTACGAATCCATAATTCCATAGCATTTCTTCACAGTTGGACAGAGTGTTCATGATTCGGAATACTCCGTCCTTTGTGTATGCGAAAAGCTTTCTGTCTATATGATCAAGGTAATAGATTTCCTTGGCATCCAGAATTATCTCTTCACCATCATCCATATCTTCATCAGCGGGGCGCCCGCTGAGAGTAGGGCGCTCAGATTTAACTGTATCAATAAGCTGCTTTATAACCGGACGCATATTGGTGAAGTGAATATCAACTTTTTCCTCTTTTAGATTTTTATCTTCGTAAAGATTTAACTTCATTTTTTCTTCCTGTTTATCTCTTTTTGTAGATTAGAAAGGGATAATTATTTATTAGTGTTAAGGAATTCCTCGACTGTGTCCATATATTCCTCAGGGTAGTCAATGATTCCTTCAATATGTGCGCTGTCGAAATGCACTATCTGCTTATCTGAGCAAGCCACGTTATTATATATCATTTCAACCTGGTTAGGAAGACATACTTCATCTCTGTCAGAGCAGATGATCAGTGTAGGAATGTTGTCATTTGCAACAACTTTTATAGTATCACCGTCGTCATAGTTGATCTTGTTAACAACGTTCATATAGAATTTGCTTGTACCTGTAAGGTATTTAGCCATAAAGCTTTCTGTATTACCGTCTCCAAACATTTCTTTAAGAACAAGTTCCATTCCGGGAACAGGACTGTCACAGATAACTGCATCAGCTGCATTTTTTGCACCTGGGGTTACATTTGAAGCATAGATAGCTGTTGTCTGAGCTCCCATAGAATGACCGTGTACAAATACAGTTTTCTTACCGAGTGTTTCTCTTGCGTATTCAACCATGGCGCGGACATCAAGCTGTTCATTTATACCAAATGTAACTCTGTCGTCAGGATTTGCGCCGCAACCTCGCTGGTCAATTGCGATTACATCATAACCTCTTTCGAGATAACCTTCAGCAAGTGGAGCTGTACAAGCTCTGTCGCCACCTGCACCGTGAACTAATATTACGCAGGTATCACAATCATTACTGTAGTATGTGGCAGGAACCACGTTTCCATCATCTGCAGTAGTACTGATCTCTGTTCCCTTATATGTATCTTCAAAGCTTTTGTAGTCATATTCCCA
Source organism: Eubacterium sp. (assembly GCA_017477505.1). Taxonomy (GTDB): domain Bacteria; phylum Bacillota; class Clostridia; order Lachnospirales; family Lachnospiraceae; genus Eubacterium_Q. The sequence goes on along the minus strand of JAFUVQ010000011.1, from coordinate 61,778 downwards.
AACTTCCATCTGCTTTATGCTGTTATCGTGAGTATCCTTATCTGCATTCTGATGAAGTATCCTGTCTGCTATAAATCCTCCAAATGCAAATGAACCACCGGCTGCAAGTATGAGAAGTGTGCTCACTGTTATGATAATTCCTTTTTTTAATCTGTTTTTCTTCATGATTTCTGACTCCTTTTTTGTTCGTTTTTCGCTTGATGAGGTGACTATATCAGAGTAAAATGAAATGCGTATGGAAATCTGCGCAAGCTGCATTTTGGGATGCACAAGTTACATTAAATATTGTATAATTATTTATAATAATAAGCAGGGAGGATACCCGATGCAAAAAAGTCTTAATGATAGTCTTCCTCGTGAAATTGTTATGGCCACTGAGGAAGACAGAGCAGAGCTCATGAAACTGTATAAGATACAGATTGGTAAGGAGTTCTGCCCCTGGACAGAGGACTACCCGAGTAATGAAACTATAGATTTTGATCTGTCAAGAGATGCACTTTTCGTTATGAAGGAAGGTGGCAGGATAATAGCAGCTGTCTCTATTGAGGAAGAGGAAGAGGTAGATAAACTGAAGTGCTGGAACCAGGAACTTTTACCTGCCGGAGAGCTGGCGAGACTGGCGGTTTTACCGGAGAAACAGGGGCAGGGTATAGCAAAGCAGATGCTTAAGTTCGGTATGAAGGAGCTTAAAAAAAGAGGCAGCAGAAGCATACATTTTCTTGTTAATAAATATAATGAAAAAGCCATACGTTCATACGCAGAGTTTAGATTTGATGTAGTTGGTGAATGCTATTTGTTTGATGAGGATTTCCTCTGCTATGAAAAGGCGCTTTAATTGATTGAGAAAATAATATATAAATGGAAAAGAGTCCGAAACTTGTGTTAATATAATAACAGGTTTTGGACTTTATTATATAGTAAAGGTTGGATTTCATGAAGAAGAGTTTTATTATAATTGTCAACGTTGTCATTATGGCCGCCATATTGATATTCGTTGATCTCTACTCCCGGTTTACCAGTCGGGATTACAATCAAAAACAGATAGAACACTTTGAAAATACAATTGTTGCAATGGAACGGGTCACGGAGAATTACCTGGAAGGTGAGCAGAGAATCTGTGATGTGTGGGCTCGTTATATCAATAATACTAACATGACCATGGAAGAAGCAGCTGCGTATATCCGTAACTCACATGTACTTTCGAATACTTCTGCGCATCTGGTTTTCCTTGATACCCGTACAGGTCTTTCCACGAGAGCTAAACAGGGAACGACGGACGACTATGCAGTTTCCTATAGTCGGGTGGGTATTCTGAATAATATGAATTTGGATGATGAAATCGGGAAGTCCATCAACATAACACGTGCATACACCAACCCCATGAACGGAGAGCAGTCACTGGCTTTCTGTAATATTATTACCCTGTTTGATCAGGAGAGTAAAACCTCCAAGGATGCGATTCTGATGAGGATAGTACCTATCTCGGAACTTGAACAGAAATGGGTTTTTCCCCAGACTGAATTTGCGAATGCCGAGCTGTCCATGATTGATTCCAATGGTGATTATATCCTCAAGGGCTCCAGTTTTAAAAATTCCAACTTTTTTGAGTTCTATAATTCTTACAATACAACTGATCCCGGATTATCAAAACAATTGGCTGAAAGAATTACCACATCGACTGGCTCTATTTCAATGCTTAATTCTCATAACAGGGAATCTATACTTGCATATGCACCTGTGGACGCCACCAGTGGATGGGCAATGCTGGGATTTGTTCCGGCAGAGGATCTTCATGTGGATAAAGAAAACTGGCTGCTGATAGGCGCAGTTTCGGCCGGATTGCTGATACTTTTTCTCATCGATATCTTCTATATGCTTTTCCTGAATAAACGACTTCAGGTTGCGGCTATAGAGGCAGAATCTGCAAATAAGGCAAAGACGGATTTCCTCTCAACCATGTCTCACGATATACGTACTCCGATGAATGCCATTATAGGTCTTACAACCATTGCCGAAAAAAATCTTGGAGATGTGGAATCAACGGGAGAGAGCCTCAGGAGGATCAGTCTTGCCAGCAATCATTTGCTTACACTGATCAACGACATTCTGGATATATCGAAGGTGGAGAGCGGAAGACTGAAGCTGAGCCCTCTTACATTTTCAATTGTGGAAACGGTTGAAAATCTTGTAAATATTTCACAGCCGATGATTAAGGAAAAGAATCTTGAATTCAGTTTTTATATCAACCGGATGGAAAAAGAATACTTATATTCCGATCAGCTTCGTCTGAACCAGATTTATATCAATATTCTCTCCAATGCCATCAAGTATACTGAACCCGGAGGACGGGTAGGCGTAGATTTACGCGAAGAAAAAAGTCCTGTACCCGACTGTGTAAGGCTTGTATATGTTGTGGCAGATACGGGTATAGGAATGAGTGAGGAATTCATCGAGACCATGTATCAGCCTTTCTCCAGACAGGTAGACAGCCGCGTTAACAGTGTTCAGGGAACCGGCCTCGGACTTGCTATTACGAAGCAGATGGTTGAACTGATGGGAGGAAGTATTGAATGTCAGAGTGAACAGGGAAAGGGAACCACTTTCACTGTTGTGTTGGATATACCTGCGGCCGAAAAGCAGCTGGAAGATATGAGGCTTGAAGCGGTTGATGTTCTGATTGTAGATGATGATGAAATAATGCTTGAGACGGCTGTGGATTCCCTTGAGTCTCTTGGAGCAGCTACCGACCGTGCTCAAAGCGGAACGGCAGCACTCGATATGATCGAGAAGAAACACGCTTCCGGAAAAGATTACGATATTGTTATCGTAGATTGGAAAATGCCTGAAATTGATGGCCTTGAGACTATCAGACGGATACGTAGCAGGGTAGACGCTGATATCCCTATTTTGCTTATTTCCGCATATGACTGGTCAGATATTGAGGAAAAAGCAAAAGAAGCAGGGGCAACCGGTTTTGTCAGCAAACCATTATTCCGCTCAACATTGTATGATAAAATCAATAGTCTTATCGGAAAAGAGGCGAAATCCTCGGAGCCGGAGGATGATTATTCTGATCTGAATGGTATGAGCATACTCATAGCAGAGGATAATGATATCAATTGGGAGATAATCTCTACTATGCTTTCTATGTTCGGAATCAGTACCGACCGTGCGGAAAACGGACGGATCTGTGTGGATATGATACGCGCTGCAAAGAAGGACAGCTACCAGTTGATCTTTATGGATGTGCAGATGCCGGAAATGAATGGACTCGATGCAACCAGAGCTATACGTAAGCTAGATGATTCCTGGACATCTTCCATTCCAATCGTTGCCATAACTGCAGATGCATTTTCAGAAAATGTTATGGAATGTCTGAATGCAGGAATGAATGGGCATATTGCTAAACCTATAGATATCAAATTAGTCATAAAGGAAATTCGAAGAATAAAGGAAGAGAGAAAACAATCATGAAAAGAAAAGCAAGCCTGTTTTTATCAATGATGATGGTTTTAGGACTTTCCGCATGTGGAACCGGGAAGCAGGAAGTGACAGTTGAAGAAGGATTTAAGCCGTCTCTGGATACTTCCATCAGTTGTAATATCAATGTTGCAGGAGGTTATGATAACTTCGAGGCACTTGAGGCTGAATTTGACCGCTTCAATGATTATTATCCCAATGTGGAACTGAAGTTCACGAAGGTTGATGACTATAACAACATGATCGGTACAGTTCTTGACGGAAATGATGCACCTGATATCTATGTCAATTACTCCTGGATGTATGGCCGTGAACAATATCAATCATCCATCGATCATGCAGAGAACCTGGCAGACCCGGCACTGGGGTTCAATCTGGATTGTATACGCAGCAATATCATTTTGAATACCGACGATGGTAAACTTCCTATGGTTCCCGTTTTCGCAAATACCTATGGAATGCTTGTTAATAATACTCTTTTTGAGAAAGAAGGTCTTAGCATTCCTAAGACTTATAAAGAACTGGTATCAGTGTGTGGGGCATTCAAAGAAAAGGGCTATGAGAATCCTTTGATGGGTTTTTCAAATGAGGAGACAACATCGATATTCACTCTGATCAGTTATCCTTTCTTCTGCGGAACGGTAGCTTCTGATGCGGAGGCTGTCAAAAAACTCAATGCGCTTGATTCATCAGCCGGCGAATATATGAGACCTACTCTTGAAAAGACTAAGCAGTTTGTGGATGAATGTCAGTTGAATCTCGATGCCTGTGCAGAAATAGAAAATAACTATGATGCAGTAATCATGAGATTTTTTGAAGGCGATGTTCCCATGATGACCGCTTCCGGTGATACAGTTTCCGGAACTGAGAAACGTGAGAGTCGTTCAGAAGCATTTATAGCAAATCCATTTAAATATACATTTGTTCCGATTCCAATGTCAGATGAAGGGGCAAATTTCCTGGATATGCCGAATCTGCAGTTCTCTGTCAACAAAGACAGTAAGAATCTGGATATGGCCAATGAGTTTATGAGATTCCTGATCAACTCAGAGGAGCTGAACAATATGGCACAGAAGAAAGGACTCATGTCACCGACAAAGGACCTTTCATTTAACAGCATGTATGCTGCATTTGGTGATATTCCTGAATCCAGAATTCTTTCGCCGGAGGAATTCGGTTTGACCGAAGACGCAGTCATACAGTTTAGACAGGCAGATTATGGGGTTGGTACAGGTACTATGACCGTAAATGAGGCGGTTGACGGCTTCGGTACATTTGAAAAATAATCAGTTGTCTTACAGAAGGTCAAGGATACGAGGGAGAGCATACATGCATTTTGTTGATGCAAAAGGAATTCTTACAAGTAATAACGGTATGCATGGGATGAATATATATCGTGGGTGCAGCCACGGATGTATATATTGTGACAGCCGGAGCAAATGTTATCAATTCAAGCATCCTTTTGAGGATATTGAAGTAAAACAGAATGCACCGGGGCTTTTGGAGAAGACACTCAAATCAAAAAGGAAGAAGTGTATGATAGGGACAGGCGCCATGTCTGATCCCTATTTGCATTGTGAAGAAACCCTGGGGCTTACAAGAAAGTGCCTTGAAATAATAAAAAAGTATGGATTTGGTATTTCTATTCAGACTAAATCTGACATGATATTGCGTGATATTGATCTGCTTGATGAGATTAATAAGTCCACAAAGTGTGTAGTTCAGATGACTCTTACCACCTATGATGATGACCTGTGCCGGATTCTGGAACCTAATGTCTGTAACACGAAGAGGCGTATAGAGGTTCTGGAAGAAATGCAGAAAAGAGGTATTCCTACGATTGTATGGATAACTCCGATTCTGCCGTTTATAAATGATACAGAAGAAAATGTTACGATCATCCTTAAGGAATGCGCTCGTGTGGGTGTAAAGGGTATCATTGATTTCGGAATGGGACTGACACTTCGTGAAGGTGACAGAGAATATTACTATGCTGCGCTGGATAAACATTTTCCGGGGATGAAGCAGAGATACATAGAGAGATATGGGAATGCGTATGAACTTCCGAGTCCGAATGCGAAGGTATTGCAGGGTATATTACGCAGAATATGTAATGAGAACGGGATGATTTCAAATCCGTATGAATGTTTTAAATATATGAATGAGCTGCCGGAGAAATATCATCAGATGAGTTTGTTTGAATTTTGATGAACGATAAGATATTTTAAGCTGGTAAATTGAGGGGGAAATATAAAAGATGCTTCGTGATGAGATATTAAGTGAACTTTATAAAAAGCAGGATTTAAAATACAGAGACTTTCAAGGAAAGCTTATCCCGCCTAAAACTGTGGATGATATGATAGGTGTCAGGACTCCTGAACTCAGAAAGTATGCAAAGGAACTGCTTAAAAGGGAAGATATAGAGGAATTCCTTGAGATTCTTCCCCATGAATTCTTTGATGAATATCAGCTGCACGCTTTTATTATATCTGGTATTAAAGATTATGATAAATGTATGGAAGAGGTTGATAAGTTCTTACCATATGTGGATAACTGGGCAACATGTGACCAGCTTTCTCCTAAGGTTTTTAAGAATCACCGCCCTGAGCTTTTAAAGCAGATAAAGAAATGGATCAAATCAAAGGAAACCTATACAGTACGATTCGCTATCAGGATGCTGATGGAACATTTTCTTGATGAGGATTTTGACATAAAGTATCCGGAAATGGTAGCGAAGGTTCGTTCGGATGAGTACTACATAAATATGATGATAGCGTGGTATTTTGCTACGGCTCTCGCTAAACAGTACGATTCGATTCTTCCGTTTATCGAAGAAAAGAAACTGGATAAATGGACTCATAATAAAGCTATTCAAAAATCCGTGGAAAGTTATCGTATAACACCGGAGCAGAAGGAGTATCTTAAAACACTCAAGATAAAGCAGATAAATTAAGATTTTGAATATTGACAATATCTTGACAAAATCTTGAATGGTTTCTTGACTCTTAAAAGTAAAAAGAATAGGGTTGACAAGATAACACTGTTATGTATATAATGCAGAGGCACATAACAGTGTTATCTGATTTAGACCATTCATTTGTATTTTAATATATTTTGGGTGCAGATTATGGAAAATGAGAAAGAAACCAAAAAGAAACTTCTTGAATGTGCGATGAAGGAGTTTTCCGAAAAGGGCTATATGAAGGCTTCTATCAGGAATATTTGTAAGGAAGCCGGCGTTACAACAGGAGCACTGTATTTCTTCTTTAAGGACAAGGAGGATCTGTTTGGGAATCTTGTTGCTGAAACGCTTATGGGGCTTAACAAAATAATAGTCGGTCATTTTATGGAAGAGGCAACAGCAACTAAAGCGCTGGCAGACAGTGACAGTGAGATAAGTATTGCTGCTTTGGCAGAGGCTCAGGGCTTTGATGATGATATGGCCATAGCCCGGGAAGTGATTCGTTATCTTTTTAAGCATAAAGATGTAATCGGACTTTTGCTTACAAAGGCTCAGGGGTCCTGCTACGAAAATCTGCCGGACATAATGGTAGATAAAGTGGAAACACATTACACGCAAATGTATATTGCGATGAAAGGATATAAGTCGAAGAAGGAACTGACTAAGGAAGATAAGTTCATCATTCACTGGATGTCTCATGATCAGATTGATATATTCATACATATAGCAACCCATTGTAAAAATGCTGCAGAAGGCGAGAAGCAGATGAAGAATATGATTGCGTATATGATTGGTGGCTGGTATGGAGTTATAAATAGTAAGTGATATTGAGAAAATAATAAATGGTAATAAATAATAAATGGTAAATGATAAAGATGGCTTGGAGAAATCCAAGCCAACTATAAGCACATTCGCATAACGCTGTTATGTGAACATATATGCATATATTACAGGAGGAAGAAAATGTTTGTTGAAGTATCCAACATCAAAAAAAGTTATGGAGAGGGCGGAAGCTATGTACAGGTTCTTAAGGGTGTATCCGTAGGAGTTGAAAAGGGTGAGATGTGCGTAATCCAGGGAACATCAGGTTCCGGTAAATCCACACTTCTTAACTGTATAGGCGGACTGGACGAGGTAGACAGCGGTTCCATTATGATAGACGGAAAGGAAATAGTCGGTTTAAAGGGAGAGAAGCTTTCCGATTACAGAAGAGCAACACATGGTTTTATCTTCCAGTTCTATAATCTTATTCCTAATCTTACAGTCAGAGAGAATATTCAGGTATGCGAATATCTGACAAAGAATCCTCTGAATATGAATGAGCTTCTGGATGTACTTGGGCTAACCGAACATCAGAACAAATTCCCATCGCAGCTTTCAGGCGGTCAGCAGCAGAGATGTGCGATAGCAAGGGCACTTATAAAAAATCCGAAACTTCTTCTCTGTGATGAGCCGACCGGAGCTCTTGATTCAAAGACTTCAAGAGATATTCTGGTTCTTATGGAAGAGATTAACAGGAAATATGGAACCACGATGCTTATAGTTACACACAATAATTCCATCAAGAATATGGTAGATCATGTCATCTACATAAAGGATGGAGAAATATCAAAGAATTATTTAAATGAGAATAAGATTCCGGCTTCAGAATTGGAGGATCTGTAAGATGCAGAAAGTACTTAGAAAAAGAGTTTTAAGGGATTTAAAGAAGAACTTCTTCAGATATTTTGCCCTTGGACTGATGATTGCCATGGGAATCTTTCTGGTTGTCACGATTGTAGGTTCCGGGGAGACGCTGACGAAGGGTACTGAGGATTTAGCGGAGAAGACAAATCTTGAAGATGGTGAATTCGAAGTTTTTGTACCTCTTAGTAAAAATGATAAGAAACATATCGCTGATATGGGGATCGATATAGAAGAACATTTTTATTATGATTACAAAAAAGATGATGAAAGTACAGTAAGAATCTTCAAGGTTCGCAAGTCCATTGATAAGATATATTTCATAGAGGGTAAAGAACCTAAAGATAAAAATGAAATCGTAATCGAGAAAAGATATGCCGAAGAGCACGGGCTTGGTACGGGCGATTCATTTGACCTGGCAGGAAAGACTTATAAAGTATCGGGAATCGGTGTTGTATCAGACTATGACGGACCATTTAAAGAGATTTCAGATACATCCTGCAATTCGGTAACATTCGGACTTGCATTTATAACTGATGAAGCATATCAGGATTTTAAGAATTCAGGTAAGGTGCAGAAGACTGAGGAATACCTCTATGCATATAGGCTTGGAAACGGAAAAACAGATGCCGATCTGAAGGGATATCTGAAGGATATCAAGATTGATTCGTCAGAAGTAGATGATGAACTGTTTCAGGAGTACTGGGACAGAACAGGAGGAATTCCCGAAGAGCTTCGTGATGCTGTGAAGGAGCTTCGTGATGCGACCGAGGATGTAAGGGACGGACTTGATGAGCTGTCTGATAACAATGATGATATAAATGATGCTACAGCCGAACTTTTCGATAATTATCTGGAGCAGGCAAATAAAGCATTTAAGGGCAATGGGATAGATGTCGAACTTACAGAGAGTAATTTCGAAAGCGAACTGGACAGACTTATAGATGAAAGTCCCAGTGCCGTTATGAAGTTATCGCTTAAGAATACGAGGAAACAGCTTGTAGAGCTTAAGAAATATAAAGATGGTATATCGGATTATACCGGTGGTGTAGAAGAACTCTATGATGGTCTGGATGACATGGCTGACGGAGTTGCTGATATGGATGAATCTGTTGAGGATGCACTGGAGGATTTCGACTTTGAATTATCGAATCTCACAATGTTTCTGAAAAGAGCAGATAACCCGAGAATCTTCGCAACCAAGAATGATAAGATTGTCGATATAGAGGTCGGCATCATCGCAGGAATTGTAATCTTTATACTTCTTGCCTATGTAATCTCAGTATTCGTGGTACATTCAATAGAAAGTGAAAGCAGCATAATCGGAACGCTTTATTCTATGGGTGTTACGAAAAATGATCTTTTGACACACTACATTACGCTTCCGGTTGTCGTTACATTTATCGCTGGACTTATAGGAGCGCTTGCTGCTTCAACCGGGGTACTGGCTCCGATGATTGCAGAAAGTTCGTATGTATATTTTTCAATACCGGTATTTACCTTCCATATACCACTTTATTTATGGATTTATTCTGTGGCAGTCCCTCCGATCGTAGCAGTGATCGTAAATGTGCTTGTTATAAGAAGTAAGCTCAGCAGAACCGCACTGTCGCTCATTCGAAATGAGTCGAAGCAGAAAGGTATTAAAAAAGTAAACCTTAAAGGAATGAATTTTGTATCGGCCTTCAGAATCAGGCAGATGCTTCGGGAAATGCGTTCAACTCTTGCTGTTGTTCTGGGAATGTTTTTATCGCTGCTTGTGTTCATGATCGCAGTTAACTGTTTTGTTCTTTGTACAAATATTGCCAAGGATTATGAAGAAGATACCAGGTTTGAATACATGTATAATCTGAAATATCCTGAAAAGGATGTTCCGGAAGACGGTGAGGAAGCATATGCTTATTCATGCAAGAAGAATGCGATGGGATTTAATTTTGATGTTACTATACTCGGTATTGATGAAGAGAATCCTTATTTCGATGTGAAGCCGGGAGACAGCAAGACAGATGTTATCATATCGTCTTCTATGGCAGAGAAGTTCGGACTTAAGAAGGGTGAAGAGTTCGTTGTAACAGATGATGATAAGGAGCTTAAGTACGCATTTTCCGTAAAGGATATTACTGAATACTCAACCGGATATTATATCTTTATGGATATAGATGTTATGAGGGATATGATGGGTGAGTCCAAAGATTATTACAATGTTGTATTTTCCGATAAGGAACTGAGTATTGATCCGGGAAGAGTTTATTCTATCACCACAAGAGCGGATATAGTAAAGGGTTCATCTGTCTTTACGAGTCTTATGATGCCGATGATATATGTGATATCGTTTGCGTCGGCTATAATCTTCTGTGTTGTAATGTATCTTATGATGAAAGTGATGATAGACAGAAGTGCTTACAACATATCACTTATTAAGGTGTTTGGTTATAGACGTAAGGAGATAAGAAAACTCTATCTGGATGGTAACTTCTATATAATTGCAATTGGTTCGCTTATATGTCTACCGCTTGCAAAAATAATCATGAATAAGATGTTCCCATTTATGATTTCAAATGTAGCTTGTGGCTTAAATGTAAAAACGCCGATAAGTTTCTTTATCGTAACTTATATAGTAATTCTATTATTATACTTCGTAATAAACTCAATTCTTGTCAGTCGTTTGAATAAATTTACACCGGCAGAAGTGCTTAAGAACAGAGAGTAAATATAAGAATCTATATATTATTAAAATGGAGTAGCTCTTTTTAATCAGGAAGGACTATTCCATTTTTTTCTTGAAATCTATATAATTGTATGTTATAACCTAATAGTTAGATACAACTAATTATAAATAGTCATATATAACTAAATGGTTCGCATTATAGAAAATTTTGAGGTTTATCATGTCTGATGAAATGATTGTTGAGTTTTGCTCACCTACACTTGCAGGTATCAAAACGGGAAATCTGTTTTCATGTGAATATAGTGATTACAACCAACTTTTGAAGGAACTGCGAAGAGTTAATGGTGTTTTATCAAACAAGGGAATTAAGGCAATACCCATAGGGTATCTCAATCACAGAGCTCTTATATACATATTTCGGCCATCCTTCCTGGAAAAAGATCTCTGTGAGAAGGATACCGCTACTTTGTTAAAACAGCTGGGTTATAACGTTGACAATATGACAGAATGTGTAAGATGCCTCAGTAAAAAGCTTAAGGCTCTTAAATCGAGTAAGGATTTTCCGCATGAGATAGGATTTTTCTTAGGTTATCCATATGAGGATGTAAAGGGCTTTATAGATAATAAAGGTGAATGTTCTAAATGTATCGGATGTTGGAAAGTATATGGAGATGTTTCACGGGCTGAAGATACATTTGACAGATATAAGAAGTGCACCTGCGAATATATTTCAAGGCTTAAGGAGGGAATGACCTTGGAACAGCTCGCCGTGTGTGCTTAATCACTCCGGTTTATTTCGGAGAAAAAATAATATATAAGGGTGTGTCCCTGGAAAGGAAATAATATGAGTAAAGTAGCAGTAGTATTTTGGAGTGCCACAGGTAATACTGAGGCTATGGCAAATGCAGTAGCAGAGGGAGCTAAGGAGAAAGGCGCAGAAGTTACAGTTTTTGGAGCTGGCGAATTCTCAGCAGATAAGGTTTCTGAGTTTGATGCTATCGCATTTGGTTGTCCAGCGATGGGAGCAGAGGTTCTTGAAGAGGCAGAGTTCGAGCCTATGTTTACTTCTGTTGAGACATCTCTTGGAGGAAAGAAGATTGGAATCTTTGGTTCATATGGCTGGGGAGACGGTCAGTGGATGAGAGATTGGAAGGAGAGATGTGACTCAATTGGAGCTGCTCTTGTTAACGATGGTGTTATGGCTAACTATGCTCCTGATGATGACGCAATAGACGAGTGTAAGGATCTCGGTGCTTCACTTGTATAACTTAAGGCATTAGTACTAGCTTTCATTGGGATGAGTAGGTCATATGGTCTTTCTTATAATCTTGTGATAGGGATTAAATGAGTTTTTGCTATAAAATTACTCATCCCATTTTTATAAAAAAATCATAACTCAAGGAGGAGATTGTAATGTATCTTGAAATCGAAAAGGTAATAGGAAGAGAAATACTTGATTCAAGAGGAAATCCTACAGTAGAAGCTGAGGTTTATCTTATTGATGGAACAGTTGGTAGAGGAACTGCACCAAGTGGAGCTTCTACAGGAGAGTTTGAAGCTCTGGAGCTTCGTGATGGAGATAAGAATCGTTATCTTGGAAAAGGAGTTCAGAAGGCAGTTGATAATATAAATACAACTATTAATGATGTTCTCGTAGGCCTTGATGCATCTGATACTTATGCAGTAGATGCGGCTATGATCAAGGCGGATGGAACAAAGGATAAGTCTAATCTTGGAGCAAATGCTATTCTTGCTGTATCAATTGCGGCAGCTCGCGCAGCAGCCATTGCTCTCGACATTCCACTTTATAGGTTTCTCGGTGGTGTACAAGGGAATAAGCTCCCTGTACCTATGATGAACATTTTAAATGGTGGAGCTCATGCTGATAGTGCTGTTGATACACAGGAATTCATGATTATGCCAGTCGGTGCGCCTACATTTAAAGAGGCTCTTAGATGGTGTGCAGAAGTATTCCATAAGTTAAGAAGTCTCATTAAGGATATGGGTGATGTAACAGCTGTAGGAGATGAAGGTGGATTCGCCCCTAACCAGCTAAAGAGTGATGAAGAGGCAATTGAGAAGATTCTGGAAGCAATTAAGGCTGCAGGATTTGAACCTGGAAAGGACTTCATGATTGCAATGGATGCAGCTTCTTCAGAGTGGAAGAGCGAGAAGGGTAAGGGCTTCTATAAGCAGCCTAAGTCTGGAAAAGAGTTTACATCTGATGAACTTATTGCTCACTGGGAGGCTCTCGTAGATAAGTATCCTATAATCTCTATCGAAGACGGACTTGATGAAGAGGACTGGGAAGGCTGGCAGAGAATGACAGAAAAAATAGGTAACAAGGTTCAGCTTGTAGGTGACGACCTCTTCGTTACTAATACAGAGAGACTTTCAAAGGGTATCAAACTCGGTGCGGCTAATTCTATTCTCATTAAGCTCAACCAGATTGGTTCTGTATCAGAGACACTTGAAGCAATCAAGATGGCTCATAAGGCAGGATATACAGCTATATCATCACACCGTTCTGGAGAGACGGCAGATACAACTATAGCTGATCTTGCGGTTGCTCTTAATACTTGCCAGATTAAGACAGGTGCACCTAGCCGTTCAGAGCGTGTAGCTAAGTATAACCAGCTTCTTAGAATAGAAGAGGAGCTTGGTGCTTCAGCTGTATATCCACAGATGGATGCATTTAATGTGAAGAAGTAATAAATATATAATATTATTTGTGAATAGTAACATTATTTTAAGAATGGATTAAAAATCTGCAAATGGAGTAGAAGCTTAATACTGGATATGCTATAAAGACACTAGTTAGCGATTGCTAACTGGTGCCTTTTTAGATTTCGAAATCAAAAGTGGAGAATAAAAATGAATAAGAGTGAAGAAGAAAACGCTTTTTCGGCAGATGAAGCATTTGATGAAATATTAAAGAAGCTGGAGAGTATCCCGTGGCTTAAGGAATATGCAGAGCAACTACCAGCGGATCTTATAATGAAGATCCTGCATTTTTTTGGATCAAAATATGAGATAAAGCAGTTAAATGACTGCATCGTGAGATTTAAAATCAAAGGATCTCATTGTGAATACTACTTTGCTGAACCGCTTGCAGGAGTAAGAATTATCATTGGTAATTTGAATGGCCTGGAGACTCTTAACACATTTGGTAACCTGGATAATCAAATCAGAAATTCTGTGATTCATTACTGTGTTAAGGGGCGATGTGAGATTCTAACTCGAGACGGAATGTATGCATTTATGCAGCCAGGGGTGCTATGTGTTGAAAGCCAGAAGCATAAGGATAAGAACTTTAATTTCTATGGCGAAGATTATATAGGTGTTGAGATTTCATTTGACCTGGACAGAATAGGAGAAGATACTGCGCTGCTGCTTAAGCAGCTTGGACTGGACATAGAGGAAATGACACAGCGATACGAAGCAAATGCTGATTATTATATCGGTACTGTCAGTGAGAAGCTGAAATACAGTGAAGAAAATGTAATGCAGCTCATGAAGAACGAAAGTACAGATAGCATCTCTCTTCTTATAGGTATAGCAGATATCTGGGATAAGGTTCGTACTGGTCATGTAACAACAAATGAAACCCAGTTCTATCTCACGAAAGGTCAGCGAAAAATAGTCAAAGAGATATATGAAAGTATCACGGCTGATCCTTCTATAGATGTAACTGTTGAAGGGCTTTCGCGAAAATATAAGCTCAGTGCTGTATCACTGAATAAGTACTTTGGAATCATGTATGGAAGTACAGTGCATAAGTTTATTCAGGAATATCGTATGGAAAAAGCGGCAGAGCTGCTAACTACATCTGATAGAAGTGTAGCTGAGATAGCACTTATGGTCGGTTATGAGAATCAGGGAAAGTTCGGTAATGTCTTTAAGAGAAAGTACGGTATGACACCACTGGAATATAGGCGTCTCGGTGGTTAAGGTAAAGCGTTTTCATGGCAAGGAGGAAAGATGTTTATTGATCTGAAAGGAGCTAAGAAATATTACGGAAAGGGCGAAAGTGAAGTAAGAGCACTTGATGGAGCCAGTCTTGAACTAGAAGAGGGTGGAGTTTATGTAATACTCGGTCCCTCAGGTAGTGGTAAGTCAACGCTCCTGAATATGCTGGGTGGTCTCGATAAAATGGATGATGGAGTACTGTCTATAGATGGAGTAACCATATCTAAAATGAGTGATAAACAGCTGGTGGAATATAGACGAACTGATGTGGGTTTTGTATTTCAGTTTTATAATCTGATACCTGATCTTACTGTGAAGGAAAACATTCAGGTAGTAGCTGATATAACAGATTCTCCTCTCGATATAGACGAGGTTATGGAGGCGGTTGATATCAAAAAGTATGAGAATCATTTTCCATCAGAACTTTCCGGAGGACAGCAGCAAAGAGTTAGTATTGCTAGAGCATTGATCAAAAATCCAAAGATACTTCTATGCGACGAGCTTACAGGTGCGCTGGATACAAAGTCAGCAAGGCTTGTACTTAAGTTTGTGGAAAAAGTAAATCAGAAGTTCCATACTACCATAATTATCATAACTCATAATGAAGCGATATCGGAAATGGCGGACAGAGTGATCAGAATAAAAGATGGTAAGGTTTCGTCAAATGTAAAGAACGAAAAGCAAAGTGTTGATTCTATTGAATTATAGTTGGAGAAAAGAGAAATGACACTAAGAAAGAGATATATACGAAATATAAAAAAGAATCTTTCGTTTTATATATGTACAGTTCTTCTGACAGGCTTTTCGGTAATGCTTTATCTGGGATTTGACGCAGCTGCAGTTAAGCTTCTTGATGATCTGCATATATTTTACGAGGATTACCATGTTGAGGATGCGCAGTTTACTACTCTAAGTGAAATATCAGATGAGGATATAAATGAACTGGAGGAGAAGTACGATATAACGATTGAGAGACAGACCTATATTGATTTTGAGGAAAAGGATTATACAGTCCGTGTAATGAAGAGGATGGATAAGGTCAACCTCTATAAGATGTCAGCTGGAAATGATGTTAATGCGGATGATGAAATCATCTTTAATACAGGGCTTATGACCGAAAATGGACTGAGTCATGGCGATACAGTAAGAATAGGTGAAAATGAATATACTCTGGTTGGAGATTTTGAAAGACCGGATTATCTTTTTCCTATCAAAGAGGCTACAGATACATTTGCAATCAAATCAGAGTTTGGAATTGCTGAAGTGAGCGATGAAACTTATGAAAAAATGATTGAAGATAAAGGAATTACAAATGAGTATTACAGCATTATCTATCATAATGTTGAAGATAATTCCTCTAATATAGATGAAACCAGTGAAGAATATGCAGATAAAATAGAGGAAGTAAGAAAAGAGATAAATGAGAAGTATACCATGCTGTCATACATAAGAGCTGATTCCAATACTCGTATAAAAACAGCGCTTACTGAGTGTGAACAGTCAGTGAATATGTTGAACATAGTAGTTGTTATATTCGTTATATTTATAGCAGTAATCATATCTGTGGTTATTGGAAGAAAGATTAAGGCGGATAGAAGACAGATAGGTGTTCTTATAGCCTTAGGATATAAGAAACAGGCCCTTTCCAGACATTACAGCTTTTATGGACTACTTCCTGCAAGTTTAGGCTTCATAATAGGTTTTGTTGCGACAAAAATATTTGGCAAGGCACTAATCAGTCAGCTGTTCCATAAGATTGAATCAGTTCCTATAGATTATTCGATTAAGCCGGTAGATATTATACTGTCCATAGCTGTTCCTGCTCTTCTTTATATATTAGCGGTCTATCTTAGCGCTGCAAAAGTTATGAAGACAGATGTTATCACCATGATATCTGGTCGAAGTTCAGGCAAAAATGGAAGAAGACTCAGGATGAAGAAAAGTCACCTTTCCGTAAAGAGCAGATATAGGCTTAGACAGATACTTGGAAAACCTGGACGAAGCATTATAGTTATAGTTGGACTTGCCTTTGGTGGAATGTTATACAGCTTCTGCGTAACATGCGTTGATTCTATGGATTCCTATGTGAATAATACAGTGGATCAGATAGGAAGCTTTGAATATGAATACTTCCTTAAGACTCCGGAGATGGGTGAACCTGATAAAGGAAGTCCTATACTTGGAAGCACCTTCGAAGTTAAAGATAGAGATGACATGATAATGCTTCTGGGAATAGAGGATAGTAAATATATAAACTTCAGTGACGCAGATGGTAATGAGCTGGAATATGATGAAAGTCATTACTATATAACGACTATGGCATCACTTGCCTTTGATGTAGGAAAGGGGGATGAGATATCATTTATTAATCCTATTACACTGGATGAATATAAAGTAAAGATAACTGATGTAATCGAAAATGATTCACAGTCCGCAATCTACTGCTCAAGAAAAAATGCGGCAGAGCTTCTGGATATGCCTGAAGACTGTTACAACATCCTAATGTCCAACGAAGCTATAGAAATAGACGAAGAAAAACTTGCAAAAACCATAACAAAGCAGTCACTTGCAGATCAGATAGATGAAGTAAAAAATGGTATGCAGAATATAGTTGGAATACTGGAAATATTTGCAATCGCTATCTGCGTAATAGTGGTTTACATGATGGTAAGTGTTCTGATATCAGAATCCGAATCTTCGGTATCAATGCTAAAGGTTCTGGGATATCGAAATAAAGAGATAAATGGAATGGTAACAAATGTCTATCATTTCCTTGTTCCAATCGCAATTATACTAAGTATATTGCTAGGTGTATATGGAACAAAGGCAGTATTCGATGCAAATGTTTCAATGTATAAAACCTATATCGAAACACTTATATATCCAGTTTCCATTCTAAAGATAATAATGCTAATACTGATCAGCTACGTTCTGTCACTACTTCTCCTGAGAGGTAAAGTCGGGAAAGTGAATCTCGTAGAAAGCCTCAAAGATAACAGAGAGTAGCGACGCAAAAACTCACCGTGGTGAAATGGAGCTAGGTGGAGTGATTCCTTCTATATTCTAGGGGCTTGCATTTGTAGTAGTCGTGGAAGACTTTTGCGAAGCGCCCCTGATTTGAAAATCCTATACTACACGCAATATCGAAAATAGAGAGTGAAGTATTCTGCAGTTTATCTGCGGCGTACTTCATTCTTTTTTCTTTCATATAGTCTGATATGCAGGAGCCATATACTTCCTTGAAGTAATTCTTGAGGCTTGTTTCACTGACACCTAGTTCTGCAGCAATCTCGCGAACAGCTACATGTTTGCTGAGATCGTTTGTCAGAATATCATGTGTACGTCTTGCCATAGCTGCCTGACTAGAAGTGAGGTGGCATGACTTGGAAGGGGACACAACCTCTTCAGATATTAGCAGTTCAAAGATCTCAAGAACTTTAAGTCGGATTCTTCCAAGATTCCTTGTTGTAAGTACTTGATAGAGCTCCTTGAAAGCATTCAGCAGCCTTGTATCAGCTTTTCCGATAAAAGTTTCAGTTTGTTTTAGATACTTCGATATTAGTAGGTCCATATCTATAGAAAATTTATTAAGAAAATCCCTAGTGGTTTCGTCTATAAGACTTTCAATTATGCTTATCGCCAGACCTGTGTAATTCCCAAGTGGGTAGTAGAATGCATCCATTCGTCTTTTTCTTGCGATGCATGTAAGTTGTGGAGATATGTAACTCACAGCTTCACCGGGATGCTTAAATTCACATCTTCCAGATAGACATTGATTGATGGTTGTTAGTTCATAGTTATACTTTTTCTCATCAAATGGTATAGAGGATCCCATTTCCTCATTAAGGGACAGAAATATTCCTGTAGTGATTGGGAAAATGGTTATCTTTATGCTTCCCGTTTCATAATCAGCTTTTAGTTCTTTTATTTCATTTTTTGAAAAAAGCATTTCTTTTACTGCTGTTGAAAATTCTTCCTGCTGAGACATGTATGTTACTCCTCAAAATGATGCTAAATGAACCTTTTTTAGTCAAACTGGCATAGAAATTCTTAATGGTTATATATATTATACACAAGTTAATGGTATATAACAAACGCAATTTAAATCAAGGAGGAATGGAATGAAGCTTACTGATGCTAAAGAAGGATATCAGGGCAGAGTAGTATCTATGGATGGCGATAATCATATGATAAGTCGTACAGTGTCTATAGGTATAGTTCCGGGTGGTATCGTAAAGGTATTTAAAAATAGACGTAAACAGCCAGTTCTCATTTATAGCCGCGATTCTATGATCGCACTTAATAGAGAAGATGCGGCCTGTATCGAGGTTGAATGATTCGAATAAGCTAATAAAAATGATTAGAAAGAGGAAATGTGATGAAGAAGATAGCTTTACTGGGACAGCCAAATGCTGGAAAGTCCACCATATTTAATGGCCTTACAGGACTTAGGCAGCATGTTGGCAACTGGCCAGGAAAAACAGTTGAGAAAAAGGAAGGAACATTTACGGTAGATGGACAGGAGATTCTTGTTGCAGATCTTCCTGGAAGCTACAGTCTTTCTGCTAATTCAGACGAAGAAATCGTAACAAGGGATTATATAATCTCTGGAAATGCTGATATGGTTCTTATCATAATAGATGCATCGCAGTTGGAACGAAGTCTCTACATGATGGCTGACTATGCAGGTATTAAAGTGCCAGCTGTGCTTGTGTTGAATCTTATGGATGTTGCTAAGCAGAAGGGTATGACAATTGATACTGAGGCGTTAAGTAAGAAGCTTGGTATTCCAGTTATTCCATTTGTAGCAGCAGACAAGAAGGGCTATGATGGCTTGAAGAAAGATTTATCAAAGGCTCTTGCTGAAAAGAAAAGTATGTCAGCTGAGGTTTTTGAAGAGCAATTTATCAGTAAAGAATTTGGCTACAATGATGTAAACAATATCGTAGGTTCTGCGGAAGATGATCAGGTTTCATCCTTCTGGTATGCAGCTAAAGCATTGGAAGAAGATGAAAATGTAATGGGTATTCTTAAGAATAAGCTCTCATCTGATGTATATAAAGAACTCGAGAATAAAGTGAAAGGTATAGATAAATCTGCACTTACATCGGGCATCTGTAAGTTTGATGCAGTTCATAATCTGACAAGTGAAGTGCTTCAGAAGAAAGCCGGATCAGAGCAGTTATCCCGCTTTGACAAAATCGCGACTGGCAGAATAAGCGGAAAGATTCTTGCCTTTGTTATGGTGCTACTTGCATTTGCGGTTGCTATGGTGATTGCAGCTCCTATCATGGGTATAGCCGGAATGATTCCGACAACACTCAGTGAACCTGTAGCAAATGCATTAAATGGTTGGGGCGTTCATCCGTTCTTAGTTAATCTTATATCAGTAGTATTTCTAAATATTTTGTTCTTCGTTCTATCGATGGCAGGATTCGTACTTGGAGTTAACTTTGCATTTTCTATTCTGGAAGAAGTTGGATATATGGCACGTATATCTTTCGTTTTCGATAATATGATGCGTAGACTTGGACTTCAGGGAAAGAGTATATGCGCATTCTTCATGGGACTTGGTTGTACCATGGGTGGTGTTACAGGAACAAGAGTTCTGGATAATTATGGACAGAGACTTCTTGCAATGGCACTGATTTGGTCTGTTCCTTGTGGCTCAACCTGGTCGGTTATTCCTACACTTGCGGTTGTCTTCTATGGTCCAATTGGATCCATGGCAGTTACATTTGCGATAGTTGCAATTATGTTTATATCAATTATGCTGGTATCTCTCATATTTGGTAAGAAGCTCTCTCCAGTTGAACAGAGAACAGGTATTGTAATGGAGCTTCCACCATATCATAAACCTAGATGGGGACATATAATCAGAACAACACTTATAAAAGGTGTGGATGTATTTAAGCGTGCGCTTAGTACAGTACTTGTTGTTTCCATAGTTTTCTATGTACTTTCTTATGCATGGAACGGAAAGACAAGCATACTGATGACAGTAGGTCAGGCTATAGAGCCAGTGACACATCTTTTCGGACTTACATGGCAGGCATTTATGGCATTCCTTTCCTCTATGCTTGCAAAGGAATCTATGCTTGGAGTTTTAGGTGCACTTTTTGGAGGTGTGACAGATGTTACGAGTATTGCATTTAACGCAAAGAGTGGTATAGATACTTCAGTAATGAGCACTCTGCCTCAGTTCTTTACAAAGGCAGAAATGCTTGCTTTCCTTTTCGCGGTATCCTTCAATATGCCTTGTGTTATGGCGATGAGTACAACCTATAAGGAAAACCATTCGAAGAAATGGACAGCAATAATTGCCTGCTACTATACAGCATTTTCACTTGTACTTGCATTTATCGCATACCATATAGGACTTATTATTTTCTAACATAATTAACTAAGCCGTTATGATTAATTTCATAGCGGCTTTTTATATTGTTTTATTGTATATAAATGGTCTAATTCGTTGACAACTCTACAGAAAAAAAGTTATAACTAATTATAACCAGTTAGAAAAGTTATAACCAGTTATGACAGCGTAAAGTTCTGGATAGATTAAGTGATATAGCATACAATATGTATAGTGACAAAAATCTTTATAAGTGGAGGTTGTGCTATGGATTTATCTTATATAACTGTAAATGCGCAAAATAGTATAAGAATTAATGCAAATGGAACTATTATCTATGTTGATCCATATCAAATAGATGAAGAAAATCATGATGCGGATTTTATCTTTATTACACATGATCATTATGATCACTACTCTCTTGAAAGCATAAACAAAATATTGCAGCGTGAGACTGCGTTTATTGTTCCAATAGCTATGGATAAGAAGGTAAGAAAAAGTACACCCGTAGGAATTAATAATCCGGTTGAACCAGGGAAGTCCTACGAAGTAAATGGTCTAAGTTTTGAAACCGTCGCCATGTACAATAAGTTGAAACCCTTCCATCCTAAAAAGTCCGGCTGGTGTGGATATATCATTGATGTGTCCGGAACACGTATTTATATAGCGGGAGATATTGATGATATAGATGAGGCAAAGGCAGTTAAATGTGATATAGCAATGATACCGATAGGTGGCTTCTATACCATGAATTATAAAGAAGGAGCAGGCCTCATCAACACTATGAAACCACAGGTTGCTATTCCTACACATTACGGGACAGCTGTTGGAAGCCCATCCGATGGAGAAAGCTTTGCAAAGCTCGTGGATAAGGATATACAGGTGGAGATTAAACTTTCATTTTAAAAACAAAATGGAGCATAAATATCAAAATGGAGTGGCACATTCGTAAAGAATGTGCCATTATTATATCCGGTGGTTAGATATAACTAATATTAATAAAATATATTTAATTAAAATGGGATAATCAGAGGTTGAACTATGAATGATAATTTGATAAGTGAAGTCCTTCACGCTAAAGGCTTTGGATCAAATGTTCAGTCTATCGCTGAGAATGATAATTCTCACGTTCTTAGGATTCAGTCGCCTACAGGAGAAGGCTATATGACGCTATATGTGGTGATGAAGGGTGTATACGTTATGTTTGACGAGTTTCATCTGGAGGCCTGTGAATCCGAGTTTAAGAATATGGAAAATGTATTCTGCATTGATCACTGCAGGCAGGGAAGAATAGAACATGAGAATCTGTTGGGAAATAAGTTCTATATGGAATCCGGCGATCTGAAGCTTGGAAGACGTATAAATCATTCAGGACGTATTCATATGCCAAATGGATACTACTATGGCATGACGATAGGTTTTGAGATCGGAGAAGCGGAAAAGAGTATCAAGAGCGAACTTCCGGGAATTGATATAGATCTTGAGGCTATCGTTGAAAAATTCAGTTCGTCTGATAAGTTTGATTCGCCTGCTGAGGAGTACTTTATCAGAAGAGACAGCCTTCTAAAAAATGATGAATATATAGACCGGATACTTGATGAAATGTATAACGTTCCCAAAGAGATAAGAATGGATCATTTTAAAGTGAAAATCATGGAGATTCTGCTTAGGCTGAAGATGCTGGATAAGACTTTATATACGGATGACAGGGTATATATTCCAGCGAGTCAGGCGGATAAGATAAAAGAAGTCCATAAGTTGATCATAGATTCGCCGGATAAAAACTATACAGTTGAGGTGCTGTCCCAAATGTTTGGTATACCGGAATCTACACTTAGGAAAAACTTCCGCGAGATATACGGAAGTCCGATATATAAATATATAAAGAAGTTCAAAATTAATAAAGCTGCGGAGCTACTTAAAAGTGATAGGAGCCTGAAAGTTTCGGATGTAGCAGAAAGTGTGGGCTATGATAATCCCTCCAAGTTTGCAGCAGCATTTAAGGATGTAATGGGAATAACCCCTTTGAACTTCAAACAAAAAAAGTAATTGTTCAGTAACACAAATAAAGTGGAAGAGGGGACAAAAAGAGATGAAATCATCAGATAATTGGTTTATGACGCTGCTGTCTTATGCGAAGGGCAGCGGAACAAAGCTTGTTATATCAGTAATACTTTCGGTAATAAGTCTGGTATCAGGTATAGTACCGTACTTCTGTGTATATAAGATGCTTGATGCGTATATGACAGGCGGGCTGGATAAGGAAACAGTTCTCTTCTGGGGACTGATAGCACTCGGAATGTATTTTATAAAGGTTTTGACCTTCGGGTTATCAACAGGAATATCACATTATGTTGCATTTAATGTGTTAGAAGGTATGAGACTTAAGGTTGCAGATGTTTTTATGAAAGCACCGCTGGGAGAAGTATATGCACACTCTATCGGCGAAATTAAGGGGATTATAGTAGATAAGATAGAAGATATAGAACCGCCGCTTGCACATTTTGTTCCTGAAGGCTCAGGACATCTTGTACTTCCAATAGTCAGTTTAATCGCGCTCTGCATGATAGATATCAGAGTTGCACTTGGAGCGCTCGCTGCACTTCCTGTTGGATTCATATTTATGATGCTTACATTTTCTTTAAGTGGCAGAAATCTGGCTAAGTATCAGGAAGCAAATGCTCATATGAACAGCGTAATAGTTGAATATATCGAAGGAATTGAGGTTATAAAGGCCTTCGGCAAGACCGGTGTAAGTTATGAGAAATATGCCGGTGCCATTATGAATTATCGTGATTTCGTTATCGAATGGATGAAGGATACATGGATTACCATGAAGCTGGCATTTGCATTCATGCCTGCAACTCTGTTGGGCGTAGTTCCTGTCAGTGTTCTTCTGATAGATAAGGGAAGTATGTCTGTTTCTGAAATGGCACTTGCGGTTATGCTTGCCATGTCAATGGTCATAAGCATGACAAAGATTGAGGTGTTCTCCAACAGCCTTAGAGAGATGGAGTATACAGTAAAAGAGATTCAGAAGCTTTTTGACATGAAGACACTTATTGAACCAAGTGAGGAGAAAATACCTGACAAGTATGATGTACAGCTGAAAGGAGTACATTTTACTTATGATGAAAAGGAAGGAGAGGTGCTTCACGGAATAGATCTCGCTCTGCCTGAGGGCAGCTTTACTGCGCTTGTGGGACCGAGCGGTGGAGGAAAGTCTACTGTTGCTAAACTTATAGCCGGGTTCTGGGACACGACCGGTGGAAGTATAGAAATAGGTGGAGTGGATATTAGGGACATGAAGGTGACAAGCCTTGCGAATCTTGTGAGCTTCGTAACTCAGGATAATTTCCTCTTCAGATGTTCACTTCTTGAAAATATAAGACTGGGAAATCCTGCTGCTACGGATGAGGAAGTAAAAGCGGCGGCCCTTGCAGCGTGCTGCGAGGAATTCATCCTGAAGCTCCCTGATGGATATAATACTTCGGCCGGTGAAGCAGGAAAGAGACTTTCAGGCGGCGAGAGACAGCGTATTGCGATAGCCAGAATGATGCTGAAAAACGCGCCAATCGTAATTCTCGATGAAGCAACAGCGTTTACGGATCCTGAGAATGAGGATAAGCTTCAGCAGTCCATTGCTGCGCTTACAAAGAATAAGACGCTTCTCGTCATAGCTCATCGACTGTCTACGATTAAAGAAGCAGATAACATAGTAGTTCTAAGTGATGGCAGTATCGAAGCATCAGGAAAGCAGGATGAGCTTATGGAGAAGTGTCCGCTTTATAACAGAATGTGGCAGGCACATATAGGTGCAAGAAAATGGTCTGCAGGAAAGGCGGGTAGATAGAATGTTCAGTACAGTTAAAAGAATTATAGCGTGGTGCGGAGATTTTAAGGGCGACCTGTTTTTAGGATTTGTATTTTCCTTCTTTTCTTCCTGGATGGTAGCGGCACCAGTAGCCTTTGCGGGATTTACAATTGCTCAAATAGTTGAAACCTTAAAAGCAGGAGATGACATTTCTAATACATTATGGCTTAAATGTCTCGGAGTTATTACAGGACTTACATTAGGAAGATTTCTCTTTGATTATTTTAAGGCTAGATACCATGAGAAGATAGGATATCTGCTTATCGCAAGGGACAGAATAAAAATCGGTGAAGCACTGAAAAGAGTTTCTCTTGGATATTTTCAGACTAACGATTCCGGGGCTATACTTAATGCCATAACTACAGGACTCCATACTCTTGAAAATATGGGTATAAGAATGGTTGATAACTTCGTAGGAGGATATCTGAACTTTATCTGCATCCTCATATTCCTTGGCATTATGTGTCCGAAGGCGGCTCTTATAGCAGTACTCGGAGTGGTTGTTTCATTTCTCTTTCTTAGTATGATATCGTATCACAGCAGCAAAAATACAAAGGTCTTGAATGAAGAAAATGAGAGACTCACACAGGCTGCACTTGAATATACAAGAGGACTTCCGGTAGTTAAATCTTTCGGAATGGAAGGGGCTTCAATAGCATCATTTAGAGATGCGGTAGCCAGTACGAAAAGGATTGCTTTAAAGATAGAATGTGGGTTTATTCCTTATAACTGCCTGCACCTATTTGCTTTAAAAGCAGCGAGTGCATGGATGGTAATATCAGTAATGTATGCAGGTATTGCCGGAGATATGGAGCTTAAGTTTGTTATAGTAGTAGCATTTCTCTCTATGTCCATATTCGGAAGTGTAGAACCGATAGCTGACAGCGCACATGTTCTGGCTGTTATAAATAATGCTCTGGATAAGTTAAATGAAATCTCTAAGGGCAGTCTCTTAGATGAGAAGGGTACGGACATAAAGCCGGAGAGATTTGATATAGAATTTGAAAATGTGGACTTTTCATATGATAACAAGAGAAAGATTCTGAAGGATGTATCTTTTAAGCTCCCTGAGGGAAGCACTACTGCAATCGTTGGTCCTTCAGGAAGTGGAAAGACAACTATATGCAATCTGATTGCCAGATTCTATGATGTGTCTTCCGGAAGTATATCTCTCGGAGGGCATAAGCTTACTGAGTTCACCTGTGACAGCCTGCTTTCCAACATTTCCATGGTATTTCAGAATGTATATCTCTTTAATGACACCATAAGAGCGAATATATGTTTTGGCAGAGATAATGTGACTGAAGAAGAGATGGTTGAGGCTGCTAAAAAAGCCAGATGTCATGACTTTATCATGGAGTTGCCGGATGGATATGATACCGTGATCGGAGAAGGCGGCGGAACTCTGTCAGGAGGACAGAAGCAGAGAATATCTATAGCGAGGGCGATACTTAAGGATGCTCCTATCATAATCCTGGATGAATCAACAGCCAGTATCGATCCTGAAAATGAGCATCTTATACAGGGGGCTATCACAGAGCTTTCTAAGGGTAAGACAGTTATCATAATAGCCCACAGACTTGCAACTATAGAATCGGTAGATCAGATACTGGTTGTAGATAATGGATGCCTGATTGAGAAGGGTACTCATGCCGAGTTGATTAATCGGGGCGGTAAATATAGTGAGTTCGTAAAGATAAGACAGAAGGCTGAGAGCTGGCAGATGGCATAAGAAACTAATCAAATAAGTAACCAACAATCATGGCTGTCAGCTCCCGTATGACAGCCTTTTTGTTTTGAAAAATTTCGAGTTATATGCTACTATACATAATTAGAGCCCTCTAACAATAGGGGATAGTTAGCTTGGGAATAGGAGTGAATATAGTGGATAATGATATGAGCAAGGTTAATAAGATAATGGCTGGAGCCGGAATTGCGGGTACTATAGTGTATGCGATAGCCGATATGTTTTTATATATAGGGCAGGATGTATTATCCGATGATCAAACAGCTTTGTGGAATGTCCCGGAGTGGAGACTTATGACTTCCATGTGGATAGGTGTCATCGGCAGTCTGCTGCTTCTAATGGGTTTTATTAGCCTTGGGAAGATGTATCATAATGTGTTTAGAGGATTGGGAAATATCTTGATCCTGCCTTCACTGCTATGTATAGGTGGAGTTCTTTATATGCATTTTACACTTGGTGTTTATAGTCCTTTAACATATAGATCAGCGATAAATGCGGGTGTGTCTGAATCGCAGATTGTGACGTTAATAGAACATGCCCAGTCGTACCTGAATCCGCTTACTTATACTTTGGCTATACTTGGATATCTCACTGAAATAATACTGATTTATGGTATTCTAAGTGGGAAATTTGGCCTGAAAAAGAGAAATGTTTTTTATATATTCGGTGGATACTTCATTCTGGTACTGATATTTGTTGTGTTTGCAAAAATCACGGGAGAGTGGGGTGTTACGGGTTCACTGGAGAGTGTTCTTGAGATGACATTTTTTATTCCGGCATATTTATATTGGAGAATAGAGAGGGTGAAGTAAATGAAAAAGAACAGATATGACAAAATAAAAGAATATAATCCTTTATTCTTACATTTAAGTAAAGCTTATGGCGACAAACAGGCAGAAAGGATAAAAAAAGAGGCAGATGCGGAATATGATCGTATGGCAGGAATTCTAGGAGACGTTGTTAAGACCAATAAAATGCATGCTACATTCATTCTTGAAAGGGCGGCTCTATATAAAGTATTAAAGGAATATTATCCTGATAAAGCCTATAAATGGATAGAAAAATGTATAAAGAAGAAAAATGAATCCAGACATGAATCATTTGTAAAAATGACCTCTACTAAAATCGGCGCAGACTTTTTCATGAAGTTATGTGGAATAATGACAGATGCTGCATTTGGAGAAAAGGCAGGTTTTAAGGTTGAGTGGGTCAGGAAGGATAAGGAAGAAGTATCCTTCAACATGAGAGCCTGTCCGTACTGTGAATATCTTTCAAAACTGGGACTGCCCGAACTTACAAAAACATTTTGCGATAGTGATGAATATGCCTACTGCGGTCTGGATAATGTGGACTTTATCAGAACCATGACACTCGGAACCGGTGGAGATAAATGCGATTTTATATACAGAAGATCATAAGCTTTCACATGTACGATCTTATAAGGGAGAGGTAACTAAGAAAAAAATGAGATACGGATTTATGGGTGTGGCAATGCCACTCATTATGGATAAAGCAGTATGTGCATTTTTAAGGGATTACGGAATAGAAGTGACAGCTACATTGAAGAAGAAAATAAGGAAAGAATATAAGGAAATAGTAGCTAGAACTCCAGCACTGGGTAAAGGAAACAGTCTGACTAAGATTCTTTATATAGGTTGTTATCTTATATCATTTTATAAAGCAGCTCCGGATGTTATCGATGAAAAATGTTTTGAGGAACTCGTCAAATATCTTTGTGACGAAATGATTCGCAGACAGAAAGAGGATGAAAGCGCATTTTCGGAGAAGAATATCAGAACCCGTGAAGAAGCTGCAAGAAAATCACAGACATCCGTCTATGAAATGGATTGGAAATCTACATTCAGGAGAATCGATAAAGATAACTATGAATTCACTTACACAAAATGCGGACTATGTGAACTAGGTAGAAGGGAAGACTGTTTTCATCTTATCAGGTATCTATGTATGACTGACTTTATCAGTTTTGATAAAGGTGGAGCTAAGCTGGTCAGAAATCATACACTTGCAAATGGAGATGATTATTGCGACTTTCATGTGAGCAGGAAGTGAGAAAAACTAAAAACACGTAGTGAATAATCAGGAGGAAAATATGAATAAGGGAAAGACAGTTGTAGAGTTTAAAGATGTTCTAAAGGAATATGGTGAGGGTGATGGAAAACAGATTGCAGTGAATCACATAGACTTTACCATAGATGAAGGTGAGTTTGTTGTTATACTGGGGCAGTCGGGAGCGGGTAAGTCTACCGTACTGAACATGCTGGGAGGTATGGATAAACCTACATCGGGTACAGTCACGGTGGACGGAGCAATAGTTTCATCTATGAATGATGCTAAGCTTTCGGATTACAGAGCTGAAAAGATAGGATTCATATTTCAGTTTTATAATCTGATTCCAAGTCTTACGGCATATGAAAATGTGGCACTTACCAGGAGTATAGTGAAGAACGCACTTGACCCTATGGAAATGCTTGAAAGGGTCGGACTTAAGAAACATGCGAAGAAGTTCCCGTCCCAGATGTCGGGTGGTGAACAACAGAGAGTATCTATAGCAAGGGCGCTTGCAAAGAATCCGAAGATAATACTCGGAGACGAACCAACAGGTGCCCTTGATTCTGAGACAGGAGTTAGTGTACTTAAACTTTTAGTAGATATGTCTCACAATTACGGAGATACAGTTATTCTGGTAACACATAATGCGGATATAGCTAAATGCGCCGATAAGGTAATCCGTATGAAGAACGGAAAAGTCAGGGAGATTAAAATAAATGAGTCACCAGTTCCTGTTGAGGAGGTGGAGTGGTAATGTTATACAGAAAAATGCTTAGAGAAATGCGAGGTAATCTGGGGCAATTCATATCAGTACTTATACTTTCATTTCTTGCGACATTTATCTATACAGGTTTTGAATCAAATGTAGTTGGTAGTGGAAAGGCAGTTAATGAATTCCATGAAAAGACAAATATAGCAGATGCCTGGATATATAGTGAGGGCTTCAAAGAAGAAAATCTGGATCAGGTTAAAGCGCTGTCCTTTGTAAAGGATGCCCAGTTCAGGACTGAGATAAGAGGAACAACCGTTGATTATGAAGGTGCGCAGCTGGATATATATCTAATGGATGAAAGTACAATCCTAAGACCTTATGTATTTACGGGAACAGAGGAGGAGAATGAAAAGCTTAAGGTATTAGACAGTGTCGATTTTGATGGAGAAGATGAGGACGGTGTATGGCTTAATGGTTCATTTGCAAAGGAATGGGATATTGCTGTAGGAGATAAGATAAAGCTTGAATATAATGGCGTAAAGTTTGAGAGAACCGTTCGCGGACTTATCATGGAGCCGGAGTATGAATATACAAAGGCTGAAAAGGATAGTGATATAAACTTTAAGACTCTGGCTTATGTATATATGAGTTATAAGGCATTTCCTATTAGAGAATATGCGGAGAGTCAGGTTAAGAGTGGAAAGATTAATGCCGAGGAGCTTAAAAGTTCTGAGGCATTTAAAGATAAGATTGAAGATATCGAGAAGAAACTGGCTGAGTATGGAATGACAATAGATGATATAGATCAGGATATGCTTCTCGAGAGATTTGATAAAATGAGTGACGAAGAACTTCTTAGGCTGATTCCATATTCTACAATGCTTGTAACTCTAACAGACGAGGCAAAAAGCGATGCGAGAGAGACCATAAAAGAAGAAAAAAGTAATATCAGTGAAGTTCTTTTTTATGAAAAGCAGATATCAGATGCAATCGATAAGAACTATGCTGTTATGGTGGATAAAGAGTCGATAGTTGGAATACAAAGAATAGCTGATGAACTAAAACAGCATGATACATTTTCTTATGCATTTGCATTTATCTTTCTTGTGGTTGCGATTCTTGTAATATCTACCACTATGAGCCGGCTGGTGGAAAGGCAGCGTACACAGATAGGAACCATGAATGCCATAGGAATGAAGAGATATAAGATAGCGATTCATTATATGAGTTACAGCTTTTTTGTATCACTGACAGGAGCTGCTCTTGGTCTTATTGTCGGACCGCGTACAGTAGGTAAAATGATGGTTGGAATGCTATTTGAATGGTATATGATTCCAAATGTTAAAACCGGATCAAATGCATTATTCTATGTGGTTGCCGCGGTGACTGTACTTACATGTGTTTTAGCTTCATATATAAGCTGCAGGAAACTGCTTAAGGTTCCGCCTGCAGCTGCACTCAGACCGGCTGCCCCTAAGAAGGCAAAAAGAATACTTGCTGAAAAACTGCCGATTTGGGAGAAACTCAGTTTCAGTACACAGTATAATCTGAGAGATGTTTCCAGATCTCCACTAAGAGCAGTAATGGGAATAGTGGGCACAGCGGTCGGAATGGTTCTGGTATTATATGCATTTGGATGCTACTTCCTGGTGGATGATATCGTAGACTGGAACTTTAATAAGCTTCAGAATTATAGTTATCAGATGGCTCTGTCTGAGGATAAGGATGTAGAGTATTTTGATGAGATATGTGACGCCGTAGATGGGGAAATGATTATGACAGACCAGATTGAACTGGCAAAAGAACCTCATGCTGCATCTATGGATAGATTCAAGCAGACTATAACGGTTATAGAAGGAAAAGGCTTGCAGAATATTACAGATGAAAAAGCGGTTATCACAGCTATGATTCCGGGAAAGGTCGCAATTACAAGCAGACTGGCTAAACAGATGCAAGTCAAAGTCGGTGATAAAGTATATTGGCATATTTATTCAAAGAATGAATGGTATGAATCAGAGATAGGGCTTATAAACAGAACACCTGAAACTGCAGGAATAACTATACTCAGAGAAGATTTCCAGAAGACCGGTTGTGAATATGTACCTACAGCTATTCTTTCGAGAAAGGATCTGAAGACTTACGATGGCAAGGACGGAATATCAGGTGTATATGATATGGAAAAAATGAAAGAGGTATTTATAAATGGTTATGATGTAATAAAATATCTCTTTTATATGATGATGATCTTCTCAGTTATTACTGTTGTTGTTGTCCTCTATAATGCGGGGAATCTCTCCTTCCATGAAAGGTTTAAAGAGTTTGCAACGCTTAAGGTAATGGGTCTCTCGTCGAAGAAGATAAGAAAAACTCTGAATCAGGAGAATATATGGTTTGCCGCTATCGGAATAATAGCAGGCATTCCACTGGGGAAACCAACGCTTACGGCAATGATGAACAGTAACGGAGATAATTACGATTATTATATACATGTGCCGGTTTATCTATATGCAATTTCGGCTGTATTTGTACTGGTGGTTGCTGTCATAGTGAGTCATATGTTCTCAAAGAAAATAAAGACTCTGGACATGGTTGGAAGTCTGAAGGGAATGGAGTAAAGTAAAAAATAAATAAATGTTTAATACTTTTAATAGTTACATTACATGACTAATCATTGTTGTACATTCTTTTATTACAGTTAAACTGAAAAAAAATCCGTAATAAAAACTAAATGAATATTTAATACGTATTCAGATAGTTTATATGAACCATTTTCTTTTAACTCTGGTTAAAAAATATGTGATATTTTGAACAAACATTAAATTGCGACAATGAGCATCGTGATAGTAGGATTAAGGTAGTATAAATTATCTCATTATAAATAGAATGAATAAGGAGGCTTGAATTATGTTCGAGGTTAAACATTTATGTATGGTTTTAGGTGGAGCTCTTCTTGGCTCAGCCGGAGTCAAGATTCTAAGCAGTAAGGATGCAAAGAAGGTATATACACATGTTACTGCTGCAGTTATGAGATGTGCAGATTCCGTTATG
Organism: Eubacterium sp.; assembly: GCA_017477505.1. Taxonomy (GTDB): domain Bacteria; phylum Bacillota; class Clostridia; order Lachnospirales; family Lachnospiraceae; genus Eubacterium_Q. The sequence goes on along the minus strand of JAFUVQ010000011.1, from coordinate 29,210 downwards.
GAAACAGCAGCAACTCTTAAGGAAAACTGTGGTGACATTAAGGCAGATGCCAAGGAAATAAATGAAAAGCGTCGCGAGGAAGAACGACTTAAGGAAATTGAGGATGCAAAGGCTGTTATAGCTGAAGCGGAAGAAAGAATCGCTGAACTCGAAGCTGATGGCTGCGGACAGATAAAGGATGAGGCTGTGGTTGCCGGCGCATAAAAAAGCAGAAAAAGGTTCTTCGTACAGATATGTGGAAGAACCTTTTTTGTGTGGCATGAATTGTAACAAGGAGTGTTGGAGTATGAGATGTAAGATACTACATGAATCAAAAAACAGAATGAGAGTTCATCTGTTCCGAAAATATATGACCTGTGATGAGGCGGATAAAGTGGAGTATTTTCTGCTTGCTCTTCCATATGTCCGTGAGGTTAAAGTCAGTGAAAGAACTTCTGATGCGACTATTATTTATCATGAAAAATATCGGGAAGATCTGATAAAGAGTCTATCTGAATTCAGCCTGACAGGTACGGAGGTGGCGGTGCCTGAACATACCGGAAGGGAACTTACTCACGATTATCAGGACAGAATGTTTTATCTGATAGCAAGGCGCGCGATATCCAGATTGCTCTTACCAAAAACAATCAGGATTGTTGTTACGGTAGTTAAATCAATTCCCTATATCTGGGAAGGCTTGAAGAGTCTGGTTAAGGGAAAACTGAAGGTATCCGTACTTGATGCTACGAGTATCCTGGTTTCCATGCTCAGAAGGGATTTTGACACTGCCGGAAGCGTCATATTCCTTCTCAGTGTCGGTGATCTGATGGATGAATGGACCAGGAAAAAGTCTGTCGCAGATCTTGCGAGTGCCATGGCTTTAAATGTAGATAAGGTCTGGCAGGTAAATGAAGATGGCGAAGAGATACTTGTTGATATCAATCGTATAAATCCGGAAGATACCATAGTAGTAAGAACCGGGAATATGGTACCACTTGACGGAGTGGTCGTAGACGGAGTTGCCGAGATAAATCAGGCGTCGATTACAGGGGAAAGCCTGCCTGTACATAAAGAAGTGGGCGGATATGTTTATGCCGGCACAGTTCTGGATGAAGGAGAGATAAAGGTTCTGGTTAAGAAGACTCAGGGCTCCGGACAGTATGATCGTATAACTCAAATGATAGAAGAATCAGAGAAACTGAAGTCAACTGCAGAGGAAAATGCTTTCAGGATGGCAGATAAACTTGTTCCTTATACATTAGGAGCCACCGCACTGACATATCTTCTGACAAGAAATGTAACGAGAGCAACGTCTATCCTTATGGTGGATTTCTGCTGCGCACTTAAACTCTCAATACCTATAGCCGTTCTCTCGGCTATGCGGGAGGCCGGGCAGCATCATATATCAGTTAAGGGTGGAAAGTTCCTGGAGAAGGTTGCTGAGGCTGATACCATAGTATTTGACAAAACAGGAACACTTACCTACGCATGTCCATCCGTAAAGGATATAGTTACATTTGACAATGCTGATAAAGATGAAATGCTCCGTCTTGCGGCATGCCTTGAAGAACATTATCCCCATAGTATGGCAAATGCAGTTGTGAAGGCTGCCGAAGAAAAGGGGCTTGTCCATGAAGAAAAGCATTCAAAGGTTGAGTATGTTGTTGCTCATGGAATCGCAAGTTCAATAGACGGTGAGAAGATTATTATCGGGAGCTATCATTTTGTATTCGAGGATGAAGGCTGCATTATTGCGGAAAGCGAGAAAGAGAAGTTTGAAAATCTGTCCGATGAGTATTCTCATTTATATATGGCAATCGGCGGCAGAGTAAAAGCGGCGATTATGATAGATGATCCGGTCAAGTCGGAAGCAAAGGATGTGATCCAGAATCTCAGGTCGCTCGGTCTTCGTGTTGTAATGCTTACAGGCGACAGCAGCAGAGTCGCAAAACGTGTTGCAAGAGAACTGGGAGTGGATGAGGTGAGAGCACAGGTTCTTCCTGAAGATAAAGCAGCATTTGTTGAAGAGGAGCATAAAGCGGGACGTTCATGCATAATGATAGGCGATGGTGTAAACGATTCACCTGCTCTTTCTGCAGCGGATGCAGGTATTGCTATAAATAGTGGGGCCGCTATAGCAAGAGAGGTTGCAGATATAATGATATCAGAGGATGACCTTAGCAGCCTGATTGTGTTAAGACGGCTGGGGATAGAACTTCAAAAAAGAATGAAGGGAAATTATCGAAAGATAGTCAGTTTCAATGCGGGGCTGATTATACTTGGAGCTATGGGAATCCTTCAGCCGACTATGACCGCACTTCTGCATAACGGGTCTACCATTTTGATAAGCATGAAGTCCATGACAAACCTGATTGATAAATGAGAAAAAATGGATTTGAATAAAAAAAATTAAAGGAGATGACCGGATGAGCGGTACAGTGTCAACAATCGTTATAATTGCAATACTTGTGGTAATTCTTTTCTTTGCTGTTAAATATTCAATTCCTCATTTTAAAGGGGAAGGCGGATGTTGCGGAGGTTCAGGAAAAGAGAAACTTATACGGCCTGCAAAACTGGAAAATGTTATTGTCACAAAGACCTTGAAGATAGAAGGAATGCGATGCGAAAACTGTCATCGAAGAGTTCAGAATGCATTGAATTCTATAGATGGTATCAGTGCAAAAGTAAATGGGGACAAGGCCGAGGCTGTAGTAAAGCTGGGAAGAGAGATTGATGATAGTGAATTAAAGAAAGCTGTTACTGACCTGGGATATAGTGTTACTTCGATAAGTGAGATTTAGAAACTCGGATAATTTCAGAAAGTTTTGTTGTCTGTTGCTGTTTTGTTATACTTTAGATGTTATAATTGCGTTATATCGTATGCTGAAAGATAAAAAATTCAGTATGTTTTATATGTAATGCTATAAAATGCAGTGTATTAAAAGGAAGGGGTTGTTGATATGCCGCGTAAGAGAAATGAAAAGTATTCAAACTATGAACAGAGAAAATTATATTTTTATTTAACAAAACTGACACTGAATTACAGTGAAACAGGTCATTTGTTCAGCGAAAAATATGCTGAAGCACATGATAAAGCGACGCTTGCCTTTATATCAGATCCTATAATATTGCCTGACGGACAGATTTTAGGCCTGAACGCCACTGAAAGAATTCTGGAAGGTGATCAGAGCCCTCTTTTAGAGGAATTACAGACTTCAATAAATGAAATATCTGAAGGTGTAAAAGAGTATGACGGACCTTTTAAGGATTTTATTGTTGCTCAGAATTACGTGTATAATCCGGCTAATGGAGATGTTTTTGAGATTTTAATGGACAATCCGTCGTTAGAGAGAATTCTGACGACATTTGCCGCCGGCCCTATGATAACTTCACCTGTAGAAGAGAATGGTGTAGTCAAAAAAGTCATCAACAAAGAAACAAATCAGAGGCGGGAGAAGGCAATGGGTGAATTCGCGCCTTTATATATGGATTATTACAAGTCTCTGGCAGGTTATGTAAAAGTTTTATATGACAGACAAAAGGCAGAGGCTGAAGGTAAAATCGGCCTTGAATCAGTTTATTCCGGGAAATACGCAGCGGCTATCGATAAATTAGTTGATAAATTCGATAAGTTAAAAGCGGCTGCCGAAAAAAGATATAAAAGAAATGATCTGACTCAAGAACAGAAAGATCTTAAGTATTTCCCGGGAACTGAGGAGCTTATATTGAATAATGATCTGGCTGAGGTTACTTCCGCTAATCCTCAAACAAAGTCCAGAAACAATGTATGGGTAGCTATCGAGAATTTGAGAGCACAATCCAAGGCTATCAAAAATGGCTGGTCTGTTAAGGAAGCTGCCATAATGGGGCTGATTGCCGAAGCAAAGTTTGATGCAGAGGAGAATATTGTAAATAAAAAGAGAGATCTTGAGGACAAAAAAAATACGATTGATACTCTTAAAAGTAAGGAGGTAAAGCCGGAGGAAAAGGAACAGCATAATCAGAAGATAGAAAAGCTTCAGGCAGAATATGAGGAGCTTGAAAAGAAATATAAGATATATGAGGATGCTGTCAGGGAATCGGATGCAATATATAAAAAATACACCGATATGAAGAATCCGGATTACTTATATAGACGTGATGCCCTTAAAGAAGTAAATGAATATATAGAGAAATATAAAGAACCGTGTAAGCTGAGTTTTACTAAGAATCTGAGCGAGGCGGTTAATGATAATACCAAAGATCCATTTGATTTTGAAGGTAAGACCAGGGCACAGCAGGCTAAAAGTATTCTTGAGTCGCTTGAAGATGTTGATCAGTTTATGCGATCCTCTACTAATTTTAAAAAACTGAAGGATAGCGTTCAGAAACTGGTTGAATTGGCTGAGAAGTACCCGGAGATGAATAAACAACAGTTTAAAATGTATCATGAACAGGCACGGCAGGTGCGTATAAGAGCCCAAAGGTATTTGAGAGGAAAAAGAGAAGAGGATGAAAAATATAGAAAGAAGAATAAAAATAGGCCGCTAAAAAGAAGTGAATATACCAGTAAACGTATAAATGCGGTTAAGCTTATTGAGGATAAGTTATACTCGCATATGGCTCTTACATCCGGCGCTTTTACAAAGGAATATACAGGAACACCGGATGAGAGAGCGAAGGAGAGGTATGAACGGATTGTTTCAATTAGAGAAGAATCCTTAATGAAAAAGCTTGGAAAAAATGTAATGTATGAAACACAGGGCGGCGAAAGTATCAATGCGGGGAAGGAATATACATCTTTTCTTAAAATAGCTTATATAGAAAAAATGAGAGATAGATATGAATTTGATCCTGATTTTACAGCCAAAGATTTTTTGGATAGTATAAAAACTGATAATATAATAGCGGGATCAGAAGAGTTGCGTAAAGAAATGAAGAAATATCCTGAGTTTCTGGAGCACATGAAAATTGTACTTCGAGAGCGTATTAATGTAGCGGCAGATAATATGGATGAAGTATATGACACTTCACAGTATGTAATAAAAGACCCGATTCCGGATGGCGTAGGACGTGAATGGGTCAGGTTTGAAATGAAGAACTTCAGAGCTATGTACAATATACCTGAACCATACAGTAAAGATTCCGAAAAAGATAATGAATCGGAGATGGAAGACAGTGCTTCAGAAATAGAGGAAAAGATAGAGGAGAAGATAGAGGAAAAGATAGAGGAGAAGACAGAGGAGAAGCAGGAAGAGAAAAAAGAGGAAAAACCTCCGGTAGAAAAGAAAGAAGAGAAAGCACCAACCAATCTGGCCGGTTTGGTTTATAATGCTCTTAAATCAGATGATCTTCTTAAATACAGTAAAGATCCTTTGTATAGAGAAATAGCAGATGATTTTAGAAAGCATTCTTTAAATGAAAAAGCCGGAGAGAATACGAAGGTTTCAAGCTCTACAATGTTAAAGATGGCTAAGTATATTGATAAGGCATACGATAAGTTGAAAAATAAGAAGGAATTGACAGAGGATGATTCAACCAGAAGGACTATCGTAGAAAGTGCATTTAGAAAGTACTCACAGAAACCGGAGCTGTTTGAAAAAAACACGGGAGAATTTGAGCCTAATCCACCTGTATACAATCCGGTATTCGGCTATAATCACGGAGAGGGTCTTTATAAGCCGCTCTTCTCAAAAATGCTGGAAAACAGTGTCAGGAAAGCCGCTGAAAAGTTTATGGCCAATCCGGATGATAAAAAACTGGCAGAAAATGTTCTGAATAAAGCATATCAGGTTATAATGGCCGACCTTGTAGAAAACTCTTTTGAAAAGGAAAAAGGTGTTCCATATGATGTAATCAACCAGGCCTATGAATCGACTTCAGACAAGAAGCAATTGGAAATGTTTAAAGATGAATATATTGCTCCGGGACCATTTAAGAATACTTTTGAAAAAATGATTCTTGATACTGCAAAGGAAGGTAAGCTTACTTCTGATTTTGTATCAGATGCATGTGACAAAGCGTTCGTCCGTACACTTGAAGAGTGTAAGAAAAATAAGGATGTAAAAAATGAAAAGAAAACCAAGTCGATGGCTGAAAATCTTTTTAGAAAGATAAAGGTTCCGGGAGTGAATGCCAAAAAGCAAAAGGAGGATGTGTCTCTTTTAAAAAGAATGTCAAAATATACAAAATGATATTCTGAAAAGATAAATGTAAAAGATACTTGACATTATGCTATGACTGATGTATTATAATGCCAGAAGCTTCAAAGAACGTTCTTTAATTACATACAGGTTGGACCCGTCAGGACCACCTGAATGATTTACTATCGAAGGAGTTACCGGACATTATCGGTAATGTATTAAAGAAATTAAAGAAAGAAGGATGGAGATTATGGATTTATTATTTTCATTATGTATGGTAACAGCAGTTATAGCGGTAATAACAGGTATGGTTTTTGTAGCTTTGAAGCTAATAAACAAAGACGGAAATGCTACGACAAAGTATGACGAAAGACAGAAAAGAGTGAGGGGTGAAGCGTATAAATATGCATTCTTCTCTGTGATCATTTCGAATGGAATACTTATGCTTACCAATATTTTTGGCACAGCTATCGAATCATTTGGTTATAATATCTTCTTTATTCCGATATTTGTAGGAATTGTAGTTCATATTTCCATATGCATTTTTAAAGATGCATATATTGGACTCAATACCAACATTACAAAGTTCATGATATTTATGTTTTTAATATCACTGCTTAATCTTGGACTTGCTGCCAGAGCAATAGTTATGAATGAGCTGATAGTAGACGGTAAGTTTCAGCCTCCATTTTTAAATCTGATGTGTGGAAGTCTCTTCATCGTACTGGGATTTGAGCTTCTTATTAAAATGCTTATCGATAAAAAGGAGGCCTAGTGTGATATGAAGAATTTAAGACTAAAAGCTGCGAGAGCCGGTCTTGATATGTCACAGGACGACCTTGCAAAGAAAGTGGGCGTCTCGAGACAGACTATAAGTGCTGTTGAGAAGGGTGATTATAATCCGACTATTAATCTTTGCGTCGCAATCTGTAAGGTATTGGGAAAAACTCTTGATGAGCTTTTTTGGGAAGAATAAAGTAAAGTGAAGGTACCGGTCAGTGTATTATGACCGGTACTTTTCTTGAGCCTGACGTGCTTTATTCATAAAACAGTTGAAATGAAGGGTGATTTTGGTAATATAGCTTAAGAGGAGTTGTTTACGGAAAATTACGAACCGAAACTGAAAGATGAAAAAGACACTTATTGTAGTTGATATGCAGAAGGATTTTGTGGACGGAAGCCTTGGTACAAAAGAAGCAGTCGGTATTCTGGAGAATGTAAAGAAAAAAATAGAAGAGTACAGAAAAATGGAGACGAAATCATTTTTACGAGGTAAAAAACATTGAATAAAAACTATTCTACGAATCGTATGAAGGGACGCTATCTGGAAGGTAAAGTGGCCATAGTTACAGGAGCTAATTCCGGTATGGGAATGGCGACTACGGCAGCGTTAAGTGATCTTGGGGCAAAAGTTATAATGCTTTGCAGAGATAAAGAGAGAGGAGAGAAAGCTCTCTCGGAGTTAATGAAAAAAGAGGGTAGGTCTCTGGAACTGATCATTTGTGATCTGGGTGATTATGATTCTATCAGACAGTTTGCAAAGCGGGTAAAAAGTGAGTATGAAAGAATAGATATTCTTGTAAATAATGCAGGCTTTATTTCATTAGACCGGCAGGAGACGAAGGAAGGCCTGGAAAGGCAGTTTGGAATCAATCATATAGGCCATTTTCTTCTGACAGAGCTTTTGCTAAGTAAGATGGGGAAAGGGTCAAGAATAGTAATTGTGGCTTCCGGAGCGCACAAAACCGGCAGAATACATTTTGAAGATATCAATCTGATTCATGGATTCAATGTTGTGAAGGCTTATTCTCAAAGTAAGCTTGCTAATGTATTATATACAAGGGAGCTTGCAAGACGTACTGCAAAGAGAGGAATAACAGTTAACTGTTGTCATCCGGGAGCTGTTGCAACTAATATCGGAATCGACAGAGATACCGGATTTGGTAAGACCATAACAGGAATGTTGAAACCATTTTTCCAAACTCCTGAAGAAGGGGCAAGAACTGCAATCTTCCTTGCAACTGATGATTCAGTAAAGAATATAACCGGTGAATATTTCTATAAGTGCAAGGTTGCTAAATCATCAAAACGTTCTAAGGATATTCGCCTTGCAAGAAAGCTTTCAGTATTTAGCAGGGATCTTATTTTGAAATGAGATTCAGATATTCCGGTACGGTTTTACATATGATAAATGCTGGCGAATTGGATCATTCAATCAGCCTTCCATTTGGCCGGTTACCGAAGTAACACGACACTCGGTAGACAAGTATGAAGTAAACGGTCCTAGCTGCCAGCATATATAATTATATCAGGATTCATCAAAATAGTTTACAATAATTTTGGATATATTCTTGAATTTGTTTGACCAATACGATGCACAAAAGCAGGTTCATAGGTCTTAATGAGGATATGCAGCAGGCAAAAAGTAAGGAAAAACTCTTCCTGTTACTGTTTACCAGCCTTATATAGATGGCGAGAAGGAACTCCGAGAGATAAATGCTGAGTATATAGCTGGAAGGGTTAAAGGATAGCCTATGATTCCTGATATTGAGAATTCAACAAAAGAGGAACGAGAAGAATATATAAGAAATCGTTTCAGATGTATAAGTGATTGCGATAGCTGTGGAATATGTACAATGTACCGGAATCAGGATCCGATGCATGTATATCAGGAGTATATTAACGGAACAAGAAACTTTATGGATATTACTGCGGAATATCGGTAATTATTCATGTAACGAAGTGTGTTTTATTAGTTACAGGAGAGAATTTTTATGGAATTAAAGTTATATATGTTTGATACTTGCCCATATTGTCGGAAGGTAATAAATGAGATTGAAGCGAGTGGTCGTACAGATATAGAGTATCATAACATTCATAAGAATGAGGAAGACCGTCAGGAGCTTATCAGAGTGGGTGGCAAGCAGCAGGTGCCATGCCTATTTATTGATGGTAAACCAATGTATGAAAGTGATGATATTGTAGAGTGGTTGAGGGCAAATCCGGAGATATAAGATGATGAATAATAATAGGTTAAATAGAAATCCAAAAAAATCCGAAAAATAATATTTTTATAGCTGATATCATTAAAATGTAGATTTGTATAGCAGAGAAGAGTTTTGTACTCGCTCTGCTTTTTTTATGTCGAGAATAAAATCATATTGTATGGCGGTAGCGTAGGCTGTGTTACTGTTCAGTCTTCAGCCAAATATAGTAAATAAAATTACAGTAGTTAAAAATTGGTGACGTGGACAAGATTATTCTAGTCCAATATGATTACGACGATGATACGGATATGCAGTTAATCAGGAATCATATCTAAGGAAGTCCCTTGATAATGCTATTATTCCTCTAGATAACAATGACGCAGAACAGACCATCAGAGCGTTCTGCGTTGGAAAACATAGCTGGCACATCATTGATTCCAAGAATGGTTCTGAAGCAAGTGCAATACTCTACAGTATTCCTGAGACAGCAAAGGCAAACGGATTAAAGCTATATGAGTATTTTAAAAATGTACTTGAAGAAATCCTGAAATATCAGGATGATGCTCTTGAGACATACATAAAAGATTTAGTGCCATGGTCAACAGCCTTACCTAACAGCTGTCGAAAACAAATCAATAAGTAACTTTCACAGTCATCCCTTCGGGGGTGGCACTATTTTAGAAGTACACGAGTGGTTTACCGCTTACGTCTCTTTTTATGTACACCCATATATAGGCGTGTTATAATGGCTGTATAGGTGTTACCAACATATACGGTAGGCGGTCAGTCCTTCATCATGGAAGGGCTTATGTGAATGCCCTTCAGAAAGGAGGGCAGTCGATATGAATCATATCATGGCAGCAATATATTATATTGCAAAGTTACTGATTGATCTTGTATCTGAACATAAAAACAACCGCCCACGTCCTGACAAGAAATAAGCGGTTGTTTTTATAACCAATAAACTTAAGGACTAACCGTCTATCGGTAGCACCTTCTTTGTAGCATCATAATACCACAGTATTTTCATAAATACAATGGAAAGTAGAGAAGGAAAGAGTATGCAGCAGATAATACTTAGGAAAGAGCCAACATACGCCCAAAATAGAATAACCGAACTAAAAGAGCAGATACAAAGTACAAATACTCTTTTGAAGGAAATAAGGGAGCTAATTTCCAAAGGTGCAAGTACCCATCCTTATTTGCCCGAATTATCAGCTTTTGAAAAGACCATAGCAGAGGAAACGGTTGCTCTTGAAAAAGAACTGAATACATACCAGCAGGGGTATCTGGAAGCATTAGAGGATATTATAAGGGATTATACATTGGATTCGGGAGGTTCACATAGTATGTTAGAAATATTACAAACACTTCCCACTGAGTCCCTCTTTTGAAACGTATTTTGGAAGGAAACGTATTGTATGTGTACACGATATTATTTATCTTCATCTGTGCCTAGATTAGAGGAGATCATCCTTGCTGCAAAAGAATCCTCTCTAACAAGGAGATTCAACATAGTCCGCAGCCCTCTTAAGACCGAGGGAGAAGTACGCCCTACGGACGTCGTACCAATCCTTGCTCCTAACCCTGACGGGGAGGAGACGGTGTACCCTATGCGTTGGGGGTATACAAATCCATATAAGGGAGGGAAAATCCTTCTTAATGCCCGTACAGAAACTGCCAGTATAAAGCCTATGTTCAAGGAAGACTGGATTAACCATAGATGCATAATACCTGCTCTGTACTATTTTGAGTGGTCTCACAATAAGAAGTACGATGGTAGTATCGAGGTGGGAGATAGGTACATTATACAGCCTAAGGGAGAGAGTATAACATGGCTCTGCGGACTGTACCATATAGAAGATAACTTCCCCACATTCGTGGTACTCACCAAGGAACCTACCGAGGAAATATCCGGGATACATGACCGTATGCCATTTATACTTCCCTCGACTCTTGCCTCGGAGTGGATACGTATCGGGGCAGATCCGAAGGAGCTGCTTAACGAGGCAGTTACTGAGGTTATAGCTGAGAAGGGATAAAGGCAGGGTAAAAAAACTTTTGCATTAGCCCTATTATATATCGTATAATTAACCTGTATATTTGCTATTCCAATGCAAGACATAATGCGTTTCTTATTATGATAACAGATTCTTGTGGGGCAGGTATATGTGATTATCATCACTGATATAATCATGGCCAGAGGCAAAGGCTTCTGAAGTAAATCACCGGGCGGAATAAATACAATTTATTCTGCTAACTCTAAGTTAGTCATAACCCACCGTAATATTACAAATATTACAGATTTACGTTGCTGAAGAGCTTACATAAGCCTTCTTTCATAGATTATTTCTAAACAGAAATATTCCAGGAAAGGAGGTTTTTATTATGGCAAAAAAGAGAATTCCTCGGGAAATTGACACTGATTACTTCACAATAATAAGTATCCAGAAAAACCAGTATGAACTCCAATCCAAGAATACTCAACATTGTTGGATTGTTCAGAAATCTTCTGATTCTGAATCTTGTCATATCAAGCACAAATATCGCAAAAAAGTCAAAAAATATCATGACCAGTGCAATGCTGCTTCATTAAAATCAGCCGTAAAAAAAATCAAGAAGCATGATGCGTATAAAATTAAAGAAGGCAAATACTAATATCTCTCGATAATCAAGGCATATAGAGATAGGTAATTATGATAAAAGTACTGTTCGCATGCCCGCCCTCATACCAGCAACTCTGATATCCAAGCTCCACAATTGTAAGTGGCATTTTCTCGATTGCAGCGGAGTAATCCTGAATAGCAAAACATCTGTCATGATATGCTTTTTTCTTCGAGTTAATACCAAAATTATCACAGGCACCGTTTCACAAACCGGAGGGTCTATAACTTCGTTAATCTTCTTTCGACCATGAGATAGGTTACAAATTCTAGTTAGAGGCAATCCTTGATGTCCCTTTATTACTCCTCATAAATATGATAAAGTATTCATGGTATAAACTACGCAAATGGGGTAAGGGGGTAGTTTCCTATGAGACGAAATAATCAGAAACTAAAACTATTATATCTCGCAAGGATAATGCAAGAGCAGACAGATGAAACTCATGCTCTTTCCATGCCCGAAATCATAGCTGAACTGGCCAGGCATGATATCGATGCGCAGAGGAAGAGTGTTTATGATGATCTGGCTGCTCTTGATGATTTTGGGATAGAAATACAAAGTAAACGTGTAGGGCCGAAGACATATTATTACTGTGCCAACAGGGATTTTGAGATAGCAGAACTAAAATTCCTGGTGGATACAGTGCAGTCTTCAAAGTTCATTTCAGAAAAGAAGACAAGGGAACTCATCCAGAAGCTGGAGAAGTCCATCAGTTCATACGATGCCAAGCTTATTAACCGAGAGGTAAAGGTTATGGGGCGTGTCAAAAATATGAATGAAAGTATCTATTACACGATAGATGCAATCCATACAGCTATGAGTGAGAATAAGGCTATAGAGTTCCGATATTTCAGCTGGAACGTAAAGGGTGAAGAAGAGTTTCGGCGTGACGGTGCATTTTATACAGTTAGCCCGTGGGCACTCCATTTTGATGATGAAAGATATTATCTCATAGCTTATGACCATGATAAGAAAGAAATTCGTCATTACCGCGTAGATAAGATGCGTAATGTCTCTGTATTGGAAAAGAAGCGTATGGGTAAGACAGAAGCAAACAAGCATGATAAGACAAAGCTTAACGCACAGTGTTTTAGAATGTATGGAGGAGATGTTCATACAGTAACACTTAAATGTAAAGATGAGATGGCAAACGTGATCATCGATCAGTTCGGCAGGGACGTACGCCTCAGACCTGCAGGTGAAGGATATTTCACCGTAAGAGTAGATGTAGCAGTGAGTGATCAGTTCCTCGGATGGGTGGTGGCACTCGGAGGAAAAGTGAAGGTATCAGGTCCGGAATGGGTAAAGGAAGAAATGCAGAAACTGGTTGCAAATACATTTGTAGAGTGATCAGGATATAACCAAATAGAGAGACTAGAACAGTTAGTGGATAAAATCAAAAACAATAGTTGATGGAATTGTTGGATTCTATATTATGGGGTGAACAATATGAAATGTCCGAGGTGTGGTGGCGATATGTCAAGTGGTATATGTGAAAAATGTGGATTTCCAGCGACAATACGTAAGTGGTTAACCACTCGTGTACCTCTAAATTAAAGGATAGTGTCAAGATTTTTTCACAAATTCATTTTGACCACTTAGTTACTGGCAGTTACCCGATCCAACCACAATAGGTATCATTCATTATTCAAAAAATGGAATACACATTGTTCCTGCAAGACCTAAGGAGGAGTAAAAATGGCAAATATCAATTTAGAAAGGTTTGAAACCTTATTAAAATTTACGCATTCTCACATTAATGGCAAGTATACGCTTTATGACAATGAAGGAAAAAGTGTTGAAGCAGTATATGATACAGATTATGAATCTGATAACGGTCTTGATGAAGATGAGGAAGGCTATGAAGAATATCAGTGTATAGCTTTCAAGAGGATATCTGACGGGGGTCTGTTTGAAGTGAATTATCATCAAATTCCGGTTAAGGCAATATGTGATGGAGAAGTGATTTACTAAAAGCATTATATGCTTAGTTTTGTCCTGTCATGCTATGAACTATTAGAAGCTAGAGTGTCACCAATACGATGCACCAGAACCAGTGCATCGTTCAACAATGCCAGGAAGATAAAATGATTTAGGATTTATACAATGTTAAGTGATAATGAATTGGCTGAAATAAAAAAAAGAACAGAAAGTGCAACAAAAGGACCATGGAAAGCATATATTGAAGATAGGGATTTTCAATGTGGTTCGAGCTTTATTCAAACTCAGGGAGAGGATATCGAACTAACAGGAGCTACGGAAGCTGATTACGATTTTATAGCTAATGCAAGACAAGATATACCTAAATTGCTTGATGAAATAGAAAGACTTAAAAAGAAATAGGGGACTGGAAATGGATGTTTTTAATCAGATTAAAAATGTTACAGATATGGAATCCTTTGTACAGTTCTTAAATAATCTGGCTCAGGATTATAAAGACAATCATAATGAGTGGAAGAATTTGAGTATTGATGATTACTTAAAGAGTATAGCTGCTTGGATAGATGATTGGACAGATTTGCATGGAAATGAAGAATTTGAACAACTTGATTTCAAGGAACTTGCGAAAATACTTTATATGGGAAAAATATATGAATGAAGATCAAAAGATTAAACTGGAACTATTTAAGAATCAAATGCTAGAAAAGAAAAAACAACAAAAGCTGTTAAACAATGTATTGTATCAGGAGTGTCTTGCAGCATTAAGTGATTATGAGATTATGGATGATGAAGATGCAATTAAAGAACTTGTTCACCAATATGATGCACCAGAACCAGTGCATCGTTCAACTATAAATCCTGAATTTACAGAAGGAAGAATGTATGAGCAGTAAAAAGCAGCACGTATCTGAATTAACTCCACAGGAGTTCCAAAAGACATTTCCTATTATTCTTAAAGATGTTTCGCCGGTGTATGCGGATTGGTATCAGGAAGAGAAGACTTCTATTATTGACGTTATAGATCACAAAGATATAGTCAGGATAAATCATATTGGAAGCAGTGCCATTCCAAACATAAAAGCAAAACCTGTTGTGGATATTCTGCTTGAGTTAGATGGTACATGTAATGTTGATAATGTTGTCGAAGCTTTGAAAAACACTGGGTTTGGAACAGAAGTCAGTATTAAGAAAAATAATCCTTTTGAGTACCTGTTAGCAAAGGGAATGACGGTTAAAGGATTTGACGAAAAGGTTTTTCTGCTTCATGTGAGATATGCCGGTAATTGGGATGAATTGTATTTCAGAGATTATCTGCTTGATAATCCGGATGTGGCAGCAGAATACAGTTCTCTAAAAGAAAAGATATTAAAAGACATCAGTGAAGGTAAAATGGAAAGAATGCCCAATGGTCAGCCTAACGGCTACTCAAATGCAAAGCTTTCTTTCGTTAAAGATATCTCTAAAAAAGCCAAGGAAAAATATCAGGACAAATACAGTCTGGCATGACCATTACGATGCACCAAAACAATGCGCGTTTTGTGTTATAATACAGATGTGGAAGAATTAAATATGAGTCCAGACTTAAGTGAGTAACATATATTGGCAATAAGATAATATATTGCCGATATATGTTATTTATTTTGTAAATATAATACATTTCGATTTAGTAATGTCTAGTAATGTTGTCAAAATGTATTTGTGGATTATACTTGAGGTAAATTAAGCCTTTATTTATGCGGTATATGAAGATTGTGTAGCCATTTACAATATACTTGACATTTCGATCATGGTAATGTTTAGCAATGTTATCGCATAGAGATTAATCTATTGCTGGAACCCCAGATTGATGTTGATATATATAGATAGAATTGAAATAGTATCACTGGGATCGTGGCTACTCCCTAAGGGTTATGAAGAGTATCCTTTGGGGTCAATTCCATCAATAAGAAGAAATTCAATTATTGTAGCTTGCCTTGTTGTTGCCAATCTTATGGAGCGTGGTGGAACAGGTTTTCAAACGATGATTGAAAGCTATCAGGACTCTGATGATACAATACAACCGGTAGTATCTATGATAAAATAGATTCTGATTTTATCATAACTGAAAGTGCGGCATACACACCAAAGATAATAAAAAAATATGGGATACAGGAATATATTACGATAATACCGACACCTGAATTCCAGATATCACACTATAAAGAACGTGAATATGTAAGATCAGAGTGCGAGAAAATGATATACCGTGCATAATCAATGACGGACTTATAAGTAAGGATGAAATGTTTGAGAAAGTAAAAAAGCTATTTGGTTTATAATAGATTGAAGTGATTTAAAATGGGTAAGAAAAAGGTTGAACATGTGGTGTTTGATGGAATGAGAAAGATAAAAAAGAAAGTCAATATCAACCAATATAACACGCAAACAAAAATGAAAATAATGGGACAGACGGATAAGCAGAGTGTCCAGCATCATCCGTTTCCCCCACTTTATAATAAGGATTCCAAGGTGTTGATACTAGGGAGTTTTCCATCTGTTAAATCCAGAGAAATGAAGTTTTTCTATGGCCATCCGCAAAACAGATTCTGGAAGGTAATCGCAAGTGTTTTTGATCAGGAGAATCCGACTTCAATTGAAGAAAAGAAGAAATTGATTCTCGTTAATAATCTTGCACTTTGGGATGTGATTGCTGAATGTGAAATATCGGGTTCATCTGATGCAAGCATTAAAAATGCAAAAGCTAATGATTTAAGTGAAATCATAAAAAATTCAAAGATTCAGAAGATAATCGTAAATGGGAAAACGGCTGAACGACTGTATATCAAGTATATTGAACCGTTGACGGGGATAAAAGCAGTGGTGCTTCCATCCACTAGTCCGGCAAATGCAGCGTGGAGTTTGGAAAGACTTGTGGATGTATGGAAATCCGAAATAAAGAATTAAAAATCGAGGAAAAAAATGATAAATGTACTATTCGTCTGCTGGGGCAACCTTTATAGAAATGCTCAGAAGCCGCATAAACAGTAGTCTCCAGGGATTTCTAAAATCTATTTATACCTTTAAATGCAGTGGGTAGAGGTTTGGGAACGATTAAACGCATAAATAAAAGTTATGCTAAAAGTACTGTCAGTATACATATGGCAGTATTCCAAAGTACTTACTAAAATACATAACAATGTATTTTGATGACTACGGATAACCGCTACGGGCTCGGGCTTGCCATAGCTAAAGGAATAGCCGAGAACCATGGAGGAAGTATCAGGGCATTTTCTGAAAACGGGGAAACAGTATTCAAGGTTCTGCTTTGAAAAAAATTTTTTTGTTGCTCTTTTGTTATCCTTATAATTATATAATGAGCTAGTATTATTGTTAGAGAGTAATCCAGGGAGGAAACGATATGTCTAAAGAGAACGAAATCAAGAAGTATACATCTAAAAAAGAGGAGAAGACACCAACTTCCAAGATAAATGGAATCTCATATGACAGATTCAAGAATGTCTTTATAAATAATGGCTGGGATCTGGATAATAATGTTGTTGAAAATAACATTATGAAGAGACTGTTTAATCTGGCTGTGGTTCCAAATTCTGCTGCAAGAGCCAAGTTCCTTGAGCTTATGAATAAGAGAGTATATAACCTGCATGATAAAAATGAAGTATATCGTGATCTTGGAGGATTCCTCCGTAAGCAGTATTCAAAGAAGAATGGAGAGACAGAATACTCAATAAATTCAGCATCTGACTTCGGATACTATCTTGAAACAGCTGTTTCAAGAACAAAAGATAAAGAAGAAGCTGAGATGAGAACCCAGAGACATGTAGGTAATGTCAAGGATATCATCGAGAATATACAGGGGATAGATA
This sequence comes from Eubacterium sp., assembly GCA_017477505.1. GTDB lineage: Bacteria > Bacillota > Clostridia > Lachnospirales > Lachnospiraceae > Eubacterium_Q. Next base: position 11,654 of record JAFUVQ010000011.1, on the reverse strand, counting down.
CAGCAGGATTTCCAAAATTCGCAACTGAGGATGTAAAGGGCAGACAGGAGCTGAAGTTCGGAAGTATAAAGCTGGAGTCCGACAACATCAGTAATATTCTGAGTCAGTTCAGGTCAAAATTCGGTCCTCTTATGGATTCACAGAATGCCATTGGAGGAGAGAAGAGTGTCCTTGATTTCGTGAGCCATCATTTCAAGCTGGTAAGACCGGGAGCTAAGCATTCAGTTGACATTGAAGGCTTTGTCAAGAATTCATATGCGAATATCAAAAAGCAGAACAAGAATATGAAGCCTACCAAAGAGGAAGAGGCACGCTATCTTGATGCTTTCGCAGCTGCATACATCATGCATAATATGACAGATCTTTCATCAGATCTCTTCTTTGAGCCATATGTAAATGGAACCAAGTCCAAATATGACAGGAAGGATCCGGCTGCAAAATATCTTAATATAAATAAGAAGATGAATATAGCTGCGAATGATTTTCCACCGGCACTTCTGGAATATGATGCCGGGAAGATAAGAAATGGTGGAAAACTCCGTGATGAAAGAAAGGATTTATCATACTATGACAGATATACAGCTGTTTTTAACGGTGGAAAACCGGTAGCAGCTCCTGCAAATAAAACCATTTCCAAGATGACTCCGGCCAAGGTTATAGATAAGATGAAGAAAAATGGCTGGAATATTGATGATAAGGTTACAAATGTAGTAAATGCCATATTTGATGTCTATGAACCGGAAAAGAATAACAGTGCGGCGCTTTCCGCTATGATAAATAAGCTTACAACATCCCGTGTTGATATAAAAGAATATGTCGGAAATTTCGAGCGTACCAAGATGGTTGGTGATGCGGGCTTTACGGCAAAGGCGGAAATATTTGGCGAATTAAGAAATATAATAAATGCTCACCGTTTGGAGAAATCAAGCAGGGCACTTCTGGATATTATTGACAGAACTCGAGATGATTTCACTATTCCACTTGCAGACATGAGACTGACACATCAGATGTGTACTCTCAGAAATGTGAATATGGGTAGAGGAATAAAGAGAATAGGCCGTACTGATTATAAGTCATATCAGGATATCAACAATATGGAATTTCATTCTGGTTATAATGAGTTTATAACAAGACCGGGTGGAGATGTGCTGCTCCGTCAGACATTCAGGGTGGCAGATAATCATGATTTTAATAAGGAAGTTCTTGAAGAGAATTTCAAGAGACTTCGTGCTTCTCTTGATGGAGAATATGATGAAAAGGGTCTTTATCAAGTATTCGACAAGTGGAGACAGGATATCTCAGAGTATCTCAGAACTCATAATGAAAAGGATAAGACTGTTCTTAAGAATATCACAGAATTAGCTGATACTGTGGATCTTATGGCAAACAGATATAAGGAATTTGCACTTGATGATCTCGCTACAGCAAAGAAGAAGGAATGGGAGAATTATAAAACTAAATGGGAAACCGAAAGAAATAATGCCAGCCCGATAAGAGATGAGGGAATAATGGCAGAACTTGCTGCAGGTAACAAGAAGAATGCAGATAATGAATTCGAATTCTCTGAAGCTGATGATTTTGTAGTTGTTTCTGAAAAGAAAGCAGAAGCAGCACCTGAGACCAAAATTGTAATTAATGATGAAACTAAGCAGCAGTATAATGATGCTTTTGAGGCAGCTGCCCTGATTGGAAGGATAAACAGGGATGATGCAAAGAAGCTTAATTTCGCAGCGCTTCAGAACAGCAAGGATGCAAGTTATTTACGTCTTGAAGGCTTTGAGAATTATGCGCTTTTGGGAGCGAATACTTATAGACGAACAACGGGAACTCCGGAGTATAAGGCATGTGTTGAAAGCTTTGATAAAACATTTGCAGCTCTCAAGAAGCAGCAGTATGAAACATATAAGTTAACATACAAGAATAGATCAGAGGAGGATTTTGAAAGAGTATTTCTTGACAGCTTCAAAGTATTTATAGCTCCCGGCGGAAATGACAAGGAACTGACCAGAAAGAATATTATATATATGGCTGCAAGAAGCGGTATTACCGAAGCAAGCTTTTTGGGAAGAAATAATGATGAGTATTATAATACGATTAATGATTATCATAAGGTTTGTATAATGAGAGCACTTGCAGATGATAATGCAAGAGTATTTCTTCAGCCATATTATAAAGGGGTCGGTAAAAACGGCGCAGTTGGATGCGGACAGTATGAGTATGGTGACAATGTAGTTCAGCTTTTTGATCTTAATCATATTAATCCGGATATAAATATAGAAGTTCAGGATAAAGAAAAGAGACTTTCAGAATTAGAGAAGCTTATCGCTCCTAATGGCGAAGAAGTTAAGGAAGAAGTTAAAGAAGAAGTTAAAGAAGCAGCTGAAGAAGAAGTTAAAGAAGAGAATGTAGTAGAGGAAGAGAAGGTAGTAGAGGAAGAGAAGGTATCATACCCTGATCTTGACGAAGAGCCTAAGGAGAAAGCAGAAGAAAAGGCTGTAGAAGAGAAGGTTGTAGAGGAAGAGAAGGTATCATACCCTGATCTTGACGAAGAGCCTAAGGAGAAAGTAGAAGAAAATGCTGTAGAAGAGAAGGTTGTAGAAGAAGAGAAGGTATCATACCCTGATCTTGATGAAGAGCCTAAGGAGAAAGCGGAAGAAAAGGCTGTAGAAGAAAAGGTTGAAGAAGAAAAGGTTGTAGAGGAAGAGAAGCCTGTAGAAGAGAAGGTTGTAGAAGAAGAGAAGGTTGTAGAAGAAGAGAAGGTCGTTGAGGGAAATAAGGCTCAAAATGAATATTATGATATTAACAGAATCAGCAATTATTCAAAAGAAGCCGAGAAAGAGCAGGAAGAAGTAAGACAGGAACCGGTTAGAGAGGTGGAAGACCCTGCGGTGGCTGCGGAGAAAGCAAGAAATGCTTACCTTAGCAATATGAAGCCTCATGATGATAAGCTTGGTCTTCAGTATGATATGGCATATGAAGCATTGAGACTTATGCAGTTAACTAAAACAGAGATGGCTTCGGAGCTTCATTTGTTCAGTGATCCGGAAGCTATATCTGATCGTTCCAATATTAATCCTCCATATAGATATTATACATTCCTTGGTGACAGATACGATCCGAAGAGAGATACCCAGAATTACAAGGATGCTGTAAATACATTTGATTATATATTTGGAAATCTTAAGATGCAGCAGTACGAAACCTGGCTTCAGAAGTATGATCCGGACAAGCGTGCAGAACATACGATGGAGGAGTTTGAAACCGAGTTCCTTAGCAATATGAAGATAGTATTCCCTGAAGGAAAGGAATTCAAAGGTTCAGATTTCGAGACATTGGCACATCGTGCAGGTATATATGAATACTCCTTTGGAAACGACAATAAGGGTGAATATGAAAAGGTTATAAATGACTTCAAGAAGGTGTGCATACTTAAGGCGCTTACCCAGGATGATGGCACAAGTGTATTCTATGAGCCTTATTATAAAGCTCTGGATAAAGACGGAAGTATTGATATAAGACAGTATGACAGAACTGATGCCATAAAAGGGCATCTGAATCTCTCCAAGAAGAGAGATGGAGCAGGACTCAGTGTGTCATCTAAGGCTGAGAGAGACTGGTACCTTGCTCAGCTGACAGATGGAGCGAGAAGAAATACCGCTGAGATGTATGAAGAGCATGTTCAGGAAATTAACGAGATTCTTAGCGGAGAGGCACTCCCAAGTGAGGATGCAATCTATCACCGTCCGGAGACTGATCCTATGAGATTGCATGCCGAGGAAATGACGAAAATCGTAGAGGATCTTCCGACATGGGATGAACTGCAGAATCGGGGATCAGCTCAGCCGAATGTAGGAGTTCAGCCAAGTGTAGAAGGACAGGTAAAAGTAGAAGAGCAGCCTAATGCAGAAAATCAGCCAAATGTGGAAGATAATTCGATTCCGGAAAAGGCTCATATCGATGCGGATTACAGGAAAAATGTAATGGACAGCTTCGATAATATGCAGCTTATCGCAATGCGTAATCCGGAAGAGACAGTAGGAGGAATGACATTTGACGACGCCAGAAACAAGATGGCTGCAAATGGCTGGAGTATAGACGACCCGACTGTTGATAATCTGCTTCGTCTTATCTATGATGTTCATGCTATGGGTGCTCCTGTGGTTGATGATAAGGTATTAACAATTCTTGATGGACAGGTTGGCGTTCTTACAGGTGTGAAAGTAAAAGATGACATGGAAGCAGACGCTATCCTTCAGAACGTATCAAACAGCATGGATAATGTCAGCGGAAATGAGGCAGCTGATATCATCAAGGGTTATATAGGTAAGCAGAGAGAGCTTATAAAGGAAAATGTTGAGGAACTTGAGAATCTTCTGAAGGCCGAAGAAGAAAAGAGGAAGGCTGAAGAGTTAAATAAGAAGGCTGAGGAAGACAGACAGAAAGAGGAAGAGGAGAAGAAAGAGAAGGCAAAGCTTGCTGAGGAAGAGAAGGATCTGGAAGAATTCCTTAAGGATGAACCTGAAATGGTTGATGATTCAGTGAATAATCAGGGTGATCAGGATGGTCTTGAGGAGGAGCAGGAAGATGTCTTCGGAGCTTTCGAGGAAGATAACCTTCAGAATGAAAATGATCAGGTAGTATCTGAGAACAAGAATGATAATATTCAGCATGATGCAGAGTTTGAAGCGTTAGCTGACGATATCAATATGATAAATAATCCTGAAGAATATCAGTTCTTTGATGAGAATGATCCGAACAAGGAAGAAGCTTTTGAAGAATATCCACTTATGGATGAATTCGAAGGAAAAGACGTTGGACGTGATGCTGACGGACATATAAATCATAAGGCTGAATATCCTGAATTTGGTGAGGATAACGTAGAAGCCCATAAGAAGAGTATGGACGAAGTCGGAGAAGACATCAAGGCTCGCCGTGAAGCAATCCGACTTGCAGAAGAGAAGCGACTTGCGGAAGAGAAGCGACTTGCGGAAGAGAAGCGACTTGCAGAAGAGAAGGTCGTTGAGGAAAATAAGGCTCAAACTGAATTTTATGATATTAACAGAATCAGCAATTATTCAGAAGAAGCCGGGAAGGAGCAGGAACCTCAGAACGCCGTAGAGGAAGAAAAGGCTGTAGAAGAGAAGGTTGTAGAAGAAGAGAATGTAATCATAGAAGAAGAGGATGAACCGGAAGATAATATTAACTCTGAAATGGCAGATATTATTGAAAGGAACAAGAAGAATGGATTTGACCTCGAAATAAAACTTCCAGAAGATAATGAGGCAAAATCACAGTTACGTAAAGATTCTCTGAAGTTCTACAATGATTTTGAAAGCTATACTTATGCAAAGAATATGATTCATGCCTATCTGACAGATGCCCGTAAGAATCTGATGGAAGTAGATGCACAGAAAGGACTTCCTCTGGGTGACAAGAAGTCAGGTACGGAAATCTATCGTAATATGGCTAAAGCACTGGGTGAATGTATAAAAGCATATGAAGATCCGAATGCAAATCCAGGAACCCTGGAATCATCTCTGAAGGATTATGGCAAGGCTTGTGCTGATTATTATGGGAAGCGTAAGCCAACCTTTGGAAAGAAGGAGGGCGACGGTGCCATAAGACTTGGTGTAGCAGAGGTTGGAAAAGATAAAGCATTTGAGCTGGCTGAAATATATGGCGACCTCAGAAGAAAAATGGCCAATAATGAAAGTGTAATATGTGTTTTTGATCCTTATTATTCTTCACAAATGTATGTTCCGAAGGCGAAGTCTAAGAGGACATTTAGATATGAAAGAGATTCGCTCATAGCTGATAAGTGTAAGGTTATCGAAGCAACCTTTAAGATGCGTCCGGATGAAATAATACGTAATCACGAATGTGATGCCATTTATAATAAAACAGCTGCTCTTGCAGAAGAAAAAGTAAATCTGAGACGTGCAGTTGAAAGCTATACGAAGGAGAAAATAAATGTAAACTTTGCTTCCAAATATTCATCCGATAAATTCCTTAAGCTTCCTGATTCAGACAAGAAGAAGTCTGTGAAACAGTGTGCGAAGGAATATATCATTAGGGACTTTGCAAATATGATCCTTAATCCGGATACTACAGTTGATATGCTTCGTGACGCTAATAATGTCATAAGATCAAAGGATATGCTTAATTCCAGAATAGAAGAGCTGGCTGCTAATCCTGTATTCAAATCAATAGCTGAGAAGAATGGTAAGGTTGACTATGATACATGGAGCTTTGCCAGCAAGAATGCTGAAAAGCTTATGAAGGAAAATAAAAACAGGCTTGCTATTCTGGGAGCTTACAACAAAGAGATTAAGATGGTGGACAGTATAATTCCTGTTCAGGAAACTTATGAGAAAGCTGATGCTGAGAAGATGTACAAAAAGCTCGGTGAAGTGGTTCTTGCTCAGATATGTGTTGATAACAAGTATGTTGTTCAGGGTCTGCTCACAACACCTTCCTGCAGAAATGGTTTCCTTAAGGATACTATAAATGCATTGAAGAAGAGCCGTAATGGATCGGTTATAGATGATATAGCAGAAAACTATTATAAGGACCCTGCTGATCTTAAAGAGGTAAGGAACAGGGTTGAAGAACTGGTTAGATCAAAAGAATTAAAGGATGAAGTAATAAAGATAATTTCAAATAATCAGAAGCTGGATCTTAATAAGATGAAGGTTGATGAGAAAGAGAAGAAACCTACCAGTTCTAAGAAAATGTCAAAGTAACTGAATAAGTCACATGAATTAATAGGGCAATACGATGAGATATTCGTATTGTCCTATTTCTTTTTCAAAAGAATCTTTTTTCTAACTTTCATTTAATACTGGCATATTATTATACAGCCACAGAAAAGAAAAATATCAAAGGTGAGCTGATGTGGATGACCTTCCATTTTAGACAGAGTAATAACCGTAGGTTTGTTTAGAAGGAAGATGATGTCATGCAATGGGTGAACAATATATTTCGTTTGTAGCGCTTTTGTTGCTTTTTGACAAAATGTGCGTATAATCAAAAAAATAGCTGAGATTATGTTGCGCATAATCAAAGATTAGGCGATTGCCTAATGTGCGTATGATCATATCGTAATGATATCATGAAGATTAAAGCACAGTACCGTAGTAAGGTGTTGACGATTTTTGATCAAATTCCAGGTTTGTTGTCACAACATGAGAAACGTGTGGTTTTCAAAGATATACAAGAAGGTAGTTATGCGGATCAATACAGCGATACATTCTTTTGGCTGGCTGATTCTATGATTTCAAACGAATGCTTCCTGTGCAATGATCCAAATGTAGGTCTTTCAATAAACGAGGAACGTACTTACGTTAAATGCTATCTTGGTGATACCGGACTCTTGCTTAGCCATGCTTTTGATGAGAATGAGTTACTCGAGAGTGAGGTATACGCGCAGATACTTAATGACAAGCTTTCTGTTAATGAGGGAATGTTATATGAGAATGTAATTGCACAGATGCTTGTGGCGAATGGACACAAATTGTATTTTTATACTCATTACTCTATAGAAAAGCATCGTAATGATATAGAAATAGATTTCATTATATCCAATAACAGTAAGCTAAAATATAAGATGTACCCGATTGAAGTTAAGTCAGGGAAAAAATATACTACAACTTCATTGAATAGATTTATGGAAAAATACAAATCAAGAATAGGAGAGAGTTATATTATTCATCCGAAAAATTTGATTATAAAAGATAATATAGTGTGTATACCCGCGTATATGACATTTTGTTTATAACGAAGAATGTTATTATTTATACGCTTTGTATATGAATTAATGGGAGGCATGAATTCTAATGCTAGAATACGGATTAGCTACAAAAGATGATATAGAAGAGTTAATACAACTCCGAATAGCTTATATGATAGATGATTTCGGCAGTGTATCTGAAGTAGAAAAGGATGGAATGGAGAAACAGCTTCCTGGTTATTTTGAAAGAAAACTTGGAACTGAACTTATCGCGTTTGTTGCAAGAGATAACGACAGGATAGTTTCAGTAGCATATCTGCATATTATAGAAATGCCTGCTAATTCTGTTCTTCTGAACGGGCTTTACGGAGATGTACTCAGTGTTTATACAGTGCCTGAATATCGTGGTAAAGGACTATGTACTACTCTAATGAAGAATCTTATTGAACATAGTAAAAAACTTAGACTAGGACGAATAGATTTAAAAGCAACAGATGACGGATATCCGATTTATGAGAAGGTAGGTTTTAAAGAGGTAGAAGCCAGATACAGAAATATGAGGTACGAGTTATGATAAAAGTACTATTCGTTTGCTGGGGCAACATTTGCCGAAAGTCCTAGAAGCCGCACAGATAGTATATTAATGAAGAAAAAACAGGGGATTTTATACCTTGCATATACCTTTTGCGAGAGGTCCATTCGCGTTAAATAATCACAATTCATCAAGGCTTTAGTAAAGGGGGCTTGATTTGAATAATGAAATTATATTATTTGAGACGAAAGATAAAGAGATAAAACTTAATGTAAAAGTGGATCAAGATACTGTTTGGTTAAATAGAAATCAAATGGCTGATTTATTCGGTAGAGATGTTAAAACAATAGGCAAACATATAAATAATGCTTTAAAGGAAGAAATGGATAATTCAACTGTCGCAAATTTTGCGACAGTTCAAAATGAAGGTGGAAGAGAAATTGAAAGAAACATTGAATACTATAATTTAGAAATGATAATTTCCGTTGGATATCGTGTTAAATCGCAACGTGGGGTTGAGTTCAGACGCTGGGCAAATAAGGTCTTAAAGCAATACATAATTGATGGATATGCAATCAACGAAAAAAGACTCCTGGCTCTTGAGAAGACAGTTGAAATTCAAACTAAAATGCTTGCAGATGCTTTAGATGTTGAAGAGGCAGATATCCTGAAAGCAGTAAATCAATATACAGATGCATTATTATTACTCGATCAATATGATCATCAAGTAGTTCCCAAACCGGATGGTTCAGAACCAATTTACAGAATTGCATTTGAAGAATGCTGCAAATCTTCTTTATTTCATGATAAAGGATCATCCATATGCAGATGGATGTAAAAGAATAGCTGCATCACTGTTCCTTGAATTTTTGGGAAAAAATAATGCTCTTATCAGAAATGGTAAAAAAGTAATCAGTGATGGTGCACTTGTAGCAATAACGCTTATGATAGCAGAATCAAGACCGGAAGAAAAAGATATAATGGTTGCATTGGTTATGAATTTTCTGACTTTATAGTAAAAGGAAAGATAATATGAATGCAAGAGAATTTTTGGAAATATTACATGTGGCTGAAAGATTGAAAGATACTCCACGTCACTGCACCACGAGCAAAAGAAGGATTGAGAGTGTTGCTGAGCATAGTTGGAGAGTGTCGCTTATGGCATTTCTTCTTAAGGATGAATTCCCTGAGGTCGATACTGACAAAGTAGTTTGTATGTGTTTAATTCATGATCTTGGAGAATGCTTTACGGGAGATATTCCAACATTCGTTAAAACAGATAGCGACAGAAAAACTGAAGATGAGCTGCTTGGCGAGTGGGTGAAGAGCCTTCCTGAAGAAGTGTCAAAGTCTATGGCGGAACTATACGATGAAATGGAGAAACAGGAAACTCTTGAGGCGAAGCTGTATAAAGCTTTGGATAAACTCGAGGCTCTTATTCAACATAATGAATCACCTATAGACACCTGGTCTGAGAATGAATATGAATTAAATAAGACTTATGCATTTAATGTGGTTGATCATTCAGAATGGTTGAAGGAACTTCGGCAGGAAATCCTTAAGGATACGCTAGAAAAAATAGAAATATAGCCAGGTTGCTGAAATGTATTGAAGCATATTCTTGTATAAATAAATGAACGGCAATGATATAATAAATGTTGCAATTGAATTTTGAAGAATGACATTGATTGTTATTGCAAGCATTCCATGTTCCACGGATGAAGTAAAACATTGGTTTTGATATAAGAATAATGAGGGATGAACATGATACTGCTTTTCGAGTGCCTGATAGGAATTATATTATTTGCGCTTATTGTGGTACCGATGGGGTTAAAAGACCCACTCGGTATGATAAGCGACTATCCACCTGCAATTCGAAAAAAAAGTGAAGAACTTGGCCTTGTAGAAAAAAGCGAGAAGAGATTTTCTGCAAAAGACCTCTTACGGAAGATGCTGGCTATCATCGTTCTGGTTGTTGTTGCAGTACTTGTGATGATCAAAATAAATCATGCAGAAACATTTTGGCAGGGATTTTTAAATGCGTTTATTGTCTGGCTTGCTATCACATGGTTTGACGCAATTGTTCTTGACTGCATATGGTTTTGTCATTCCAAACGTATGCGTATACCTGGTACTGAAGATATGAAAGAGTATCAGGATTATCTCTTCCATATCAAACAAAGCTGCATAGGAACTCTTATAGGTATACCGGCATGTGCTGTTGTGGGATTATTTGTTGCGTTGCTGTCATAGGAAGAAATATTTGTTAAAATGGTATAATGCGCTAAATGTATCTTTTTATATGCGATTTAGCGTGGTATAAAAACTATGGCGGATTTCGGCCTAACTTAATTGAATTTCAAGAACCATATGAAATTTAAAATACTGTTATTAAAGCGCCTATTTCTCGTACCCTAATTCATCAGCCTTATCTTAATGAGGATGTCTCGGGAAGGCAAAAAAAGCAATTCTATATGGACTATGACAAGATGAATGAGGAACTAATTAAATACGTAATGACAAAAGGAATTTATTAATTTATACAGAGCTTGAAATGAAAGTTAAAACCGTTGAATACAAAGGAATAAAGTGTGCTCTATATAAATCATATATGGCAGAGAATGATGGGCCACTTGTGAAAATATTGAATCCTATGGATGTGGATAAGGCGTACGAATTAGGATTTGAATGCGTAGGGCATCCTGATGAAATAGTAAAATACATTTCTGAGGAGGAATACAAGGAGTTCAGTGAATAATTTTATCCGCGCATATGCAAGTATTATTATTGCACTTATAGTTTGTCGGGATAAGTTGATAGTAATTTATCTCGGATAATTGAATAACACATTAATCGACAGGGACCGCAATCAGCAGTTCCTGTCATTTTTTTAAAACATCAGGAGGGAGGTGCTGACTTGGACGAGATAAAGATATACGGATCAGGCAAGGTGTGGATTCCTGCAAGTAAGATTGACGAAGCAAAGCAGATAGGACTGCTTCAGTATTTCAGGACTACCAGACATTGAATTGGTAGCCGCAGGTAAGAAAGCTGTTCAGAGAAAACTCCGTACAGAGAGGTTAAGACTTAGGAACCGTATGAAAAAGGCGGGCAATGTTGAGAAGGTAGAGATAAAAAACAGGATAAAGGAAATAAACAAGGTTTTAGAAAGTGAAAGAAAAGAAGTTTTTTATTGTGACGATATCAAAAATCGGATGAGGGAAATCGTTAGAAAAAGGAATACAGTATTTGATGTAAAAGTCAATATAAAAATGTAGGAAAAATGGAATATAAAAATGTAGGTTTTTCCACTTATTCCTCCGCAGTTTGAACTTCCAACAAGGACCGGATATCTTTTGTTCGGTATGACGGACCCTTGATTGAAATAATGCT
>JAFUVQ010000010.1 GCA_017477505.1 Eubacterium sp. | reverse complement strand
TAACTCTCTAAAAATAAGTGTATATACCTACTCAATAATTATACTAAAGACAGCCCGAAAAATCAAGCGAAATGTTGATTTTTCGGGCTTTGTAGGCAGCTATTTTTGTTTGAGTGTTAATCCTTACTGGAAGTTAAGAATGAGCCCTCCGACTGTCGCCGGAGGGCTGCCGCTTATCACTCTCCTACCTAAACTTCTCTATCCTCTTCTCGCTCAGTCCCTGGGCGCTGTCTTTCTGGAATACTATCTTCAAGGTCTCTACTATGATTCTGAAATCCAACAGTAGTGAATAGTTCATTATGTAGTACACATCCATCTTGAGTTTGTCCAGAGGGTAGGTGCTGTACTTTCCGTATACCTGGGCGTAGCCTGTAAGGCCGGCCTTGACTTTGGTACGGAGTACGAATTCCGGTATCTCTCTTGTGAAAAGATCTATATTTTCCTTGCAGTCCGGGCGCGGTCCAACGATGGACATATCGCCTTTGATGATATTTATTAACTGCGGGAGTTCGTCTATTCGGGTTGTACGGATTATCCTGCCGACTTTGGTAATCCTGTCATCATTTTCACCTGCAGGTCTTGCAACTCCGCTCTCCTCTACATTTTCATACATGGAACGGAATTTGATCATCTTGAAGACGCGGCCGCCTATGGTGACTCTCTCCTGACAGAAGAATACCGGTCCTTTGTCCTCAAGCTTAACCGCAACTGCCACGACCAGCATTAGCGGGCTCAGTACTATGAGTGCAATAACCGAGATTAATATATCAAAGAATCTCTTGATGATCGCTTCGATGGCTGTAATTCCCGAATTTCTGCAGAGATAGAGAGGCGTGTCCAGAAGGTTCATATCCTCAGCGGATCTGATGATAACATCGCTTATAGTAGGGACGAAATATACTCTCTTATCCATGTCGAAACATATCTTGAGAACTTTATTTCTGGCCTTCGCCGGAATGTCATTTATAAGAACCGCATCGTAATTTACGATACTCCTCTTGATGGCTTTCAGGCCTTCTCTGTAGCTCATGCTGTCTTCTATATGAAATTTTGCCGTGAGGGAATTCATCTTGTCCTCAACTTCATTTTCATAATCACCATATATCATAAGGAGCCTGAGCGGCGGATAGAGATGGTGATAAAGCTTTGTAAGTGAAAAAACGAAAACAAGGGAAATGATACTCTGGATGAATGTCATCAGAAGATAAACTCCCATGATGTACCAGAAGCTTTTGAGATTATCTATGATCGTGACAGTTGCGAAAACTTCTATGATCCAGTTAATGAAAAATGCAATGACATGGGATGCAGCCACTTTCTCTGTCTGCTCCACTCCGATCATGAAGGCATGTATGGTCCTGCCGATGAAGACATACATGAGTAGATAAATGGCGATAAGAAGCGCGGCAGGACCCTTGTCTGAAAGGATGGCTGCCGTATCCGCAACATGCCATTTGTAAAAACTAATGAATATTAAAACTGCTATGGCCACTTGGACCATAGCACATATCAGTCTGTATGCGTGTTTGCTGATAACAGTCTTCATAACAACGCGTCTGTACCCTTCTACTTCTTACCCTTGGCGTCGCCGTATCCGTAGCCGTATCCATAGCCGTAACCGTAGCCATAACCATAGCCATATCCGTAGCCATAGCCTTTGCCGCCTGCTTCAACCTTGTTGAGTATGGCACCAAGTATCCTTACACCACTCTGTTCAAGCTGTTTCTTAACACTCTGAAGTGCCTTGTAGCTTACTCTGTCTGAATCGATGACAAGTACTGCACCGTCGCTCTGCTTTGAAACTACAGCAGCATCGATAACCGATCCGAGAGGCGGACAATCGATAAGTACATAATCATAATTTGCTCTGGCATATTCGAGAAGCTTCGTAAATTTGGTATTGCCCAGAAGCTCTGATGGATTCGGCGCTACCTGGCCTGTAAAGATCACATCCATGTTGCCGATATTGGACTCATATATAACTTCCTCAAGCTTTGACTTACCTGTGAGGTAATGGCTGAGTCCCTTGGTCTCTATATCTACTCCGTAACGTGATACTGTTACGGATTTTCTGATGTCTGCATCGATAAAGAGTGTCTTCTTGCCATCCTCTGCCATGCTCTTGGCGAGATGGAATGTCACTTCTGATTTTCCTTCGTTCGGAACACTGCTGGTTACTGCGATAACTTTGATATCGTCACCGCAGAAGCTGATGTTGGTACGAAGTGCCTTATATGCTTCTTCAGTCTTGAATTCTAATTCTTTGAGGTTTTCAAAGTTTACCTTCATTCCGATTTATCTCCTACGTTTACGCCGCGCTCTTCTTTGATTTCTTCTCAGTACCGCGTGTCTTCCTCTTGGATATCTTACCGTCAAGCGGGATTACGCCGAGTGTCTCAATACCGAGGTACTTCTCAACGTCATCACTTGTCTTAACTGTATCATTCATAAGGTGAAGAACTATGATGATACCTGCAGCAAGTACGAAACCTATCACTGCACCGATAAGTGTATTCTTGGTTGTGCTCGGGCTTGACTTGTTCTCTGCGATATGACCGTAATCTACAACGTTAGGCTCGTCTGTCTCCATCTTGTCAGCAATGAATGCGATAGAAACGTCTGTAAGCTTATCTACTATTGTCTTTGCCATATATGCATCATGATTTGATACTGTTATGTACAGGATACGTGTATTGGTCGGATTGGATATCTTCATATTTGATACAAATGTCTTGTATTCCATATCCAGCTTCAGCTCATCGATTACCTTATCTACAACAGGTCTGGACTTTATGAGCTCCATATAGTCCAGTGTAAGCTGTGAACCCACCTGCAGATTTGCAAGAGCACTGAGGTCCATGCTGTCACCGATGATATATACTTCTGAAGTCGACTGATATACAGGCTTCATGAAAAGAACTGTATATCCACCCACAAGACCTGCGCCGATAACGGTCGCAAGAATGAGTATCCAAATCTTATGCAGGAGAACGAAGAACAGTTCTTTGAGATCTATCTCCATCTCGTCATCCCGAATATTTCTTTCTTCCATCTTGATTCCTCTTTATAGTATTTTTTGTAGGACACTGGGGCTTTCCCAATTGTCCTAATTAAATATCGATGTATTTGTTGGCGATCACCAGCTCCGCATTTTCACGGAACAGTGCATCTACCATATCTTCTCCACATTTCTTCGTAACCCACTTTATGGCGTCGCCCATATCCGGCGTTCTTGTCTCCATATCGTGAGCGTCGGAGCTTATAAAATCTATATAGCCATCTTTCACAAGCCTTCTGCACCAGCGGACTTCCTCATCGAAGAATCCTCCGTCCAGGGACTCGGCATTCATCTGGAGATATACCCCGAGGCGCCTCAGCTCCCTGACTCTGTCTTCATGGCCTGTTATGCATCTGTAACGCTCAACATGAGCTATGATAGGCCTGTACCGGAGCTCGGTCACTGTCTTCATGGCATTGTAGAATTCCTGCCAGGATATCTTGATATTGAACTCTACGAGTACATAACGGCTGCCTGCCATTGTGTGTATGAGATTTCCTGCCCTGAGGTCAGCTTCGATGCCGTTCTCATAAAGAATTTCATTTCCAAGATAAAATTCCATATCGGGATGAACGGCTGCTACTCTCGCGCGCACCTCTTCGAGCTTCTTATCCAGTTCCTCGTATGTATAACTGTTCTTATGCAACATATAATGCGGGGTAAAGATTATCTTCCGGACACCCTGCTGATACTCGATCTCTATCAGATCCAGTGTCTCTTCCATAGTCTGTGACCCGTCATCCACTCCGGGGAGCAGATGATCATGCATGTCGATATAGTAGGACATGTTATTCATTACCTTCTTATTTACTTTCAAGTGCCTTCTTCATGCTTATATATACACCGAAAAGTATGATGCCGATGGCAACCGCAAATGAAGAGATTATGATTCCCAGATGGTTCATATATGCACCCATATCTTTTATAAAGAGATAGAGGTAATCCGGTTCAACATAAAGCTTTGCATACGGCCTTATGATGGTGCATACGATTGCAGCGATAAGATTTGCAAAACCTGCCACTGCGAATCCTATGGCTATGAATCTTACTCCTCTGTGACGTATTCCGTCAACAAATATTATAAGCACGATATTTATGATAAGTCCTATCAGAACTGCCGGGAGCAGTGACCTAAGGACTGTCATCAGTTCTGCCTTAAGTTTTGATATATAATCAGCAACCGATACATTAAGTACGCTGTCCTTAACTTTCGCTGTCGGATCGGAAAGGACGGTTGTCACTTCCTTACGAGCCTTAAAGAGGAACTCTTCGTAATTGAGAATACCGGAAGCATCTGATTCTACGATATTTTCCGTGCTGGTCAGATACAGAGCGTACTCATATCTGAAATATCCGCTGGTGTTGAGGTTTGCCATAACGGAATCTGTTCTGAAGATTCCGAGATATGCTACCGCAAGTACCATTATGATGATCAGTTCCAAAGCTATATCCAGCATCAGAAGCTTTCTGAAGAATTTACGTAACTTACGTCTCTTAGTATGACCTTTTCTCTTGCCCTTACGACCTCTGTTGCTCCAGATAAAGCAGCTGGAAATGAGCGCATGCAGGAATACATATATTGTTATAACGCTGCATACGATTCCGAGTATGAGAAGTGTTCTTGAAAGCCATACAGGTATAAATCTGTCCAGCTTCTTCAGTGTATCTGTATTTTTATCACCGACATAAAGAGCGCCTTCATCTTCATCATAAACGACCTTGCCGTTGGATTTGTCTTCGTCAGGTCTCTCGGAAATGTCATCTGTCTTTCTGTCTTCAAATGTGAAGAGCTCGTCCTCGTCATTTCCGCCTACTTCTATATCTGACTTCGGTATCTGATCAAGAATTATGGCACCTGTCTCATCAACAGGGATATCTACTCCGTATATATCCTTGCCTTTTCCGGTGTCACCGCCGTTATTGCCGCCGGTTTCTTCCGTGGTCTTCTCTGTAGTGGCTTCGGTCGTAGTCTCTGTTGTGGCCTCTGTCTTCTCTGTAGTAGACTCTGTAGTCGCCTCGGTTGTAGGCTTCTCGGTAACAGGTTCTGTCTTTACTTCATAGAGATAACCTTCATTGATACCACGAAGTATACTTCCGTAGATACGGTTGATAGCTTTGTTGGCCTGCTCCGGTGTGAGATTGACATCATCCTCATTCATCTTCGCAGTTGCCTGCGCGATATACTCAGCCTTGGCTCTGTAGTACTTGCCCCTGTACTTAAATGTACTGCGGCATACCGCGAGAACCCTCGCTTCATTTCCATTGATACCGGATGCTGCAAATACTTCTGCTATATTATTTAATCCACCATAATGCTCCGACTTATCTCTTGCCTCAAAACCAAGCAAAACCGCGCATGCTATAAGGCACGCGGCAATAAGGACAGAGATAGCCCTAACGGCTTTTATATTTGTACGATTGGTCTGTTTCATTTCACTTACCCTCTGTAACATACTCGAAATCCTATGCGGCAGTCGGCCGGAGCGGTGCATTTTTAGTCACTGCCTTGTCCGGTTCAGAGTCCAAAAAACTTCAAGCACATTACAGAGAATAAGTGCATCTGAAACCAGATGCACTTACCCCATCTATTTATTTGTTTATGTAACTGTGTTAAAAATTAATCCTGTTCAGCGTTTGGCTCAACCTGTGGCATTGCAGGATGTGTTGCTTCGATAACACCATTCTCAACCCACTTCTTGATAGCTGCCTTCTCAGTTACATCACCGATTGCGAATACGTTTGTTCCATCATGGAAGAATTCGTAATCATCGCCGTCGATAGTAGCCTTGATGATATCACCGTCAACTGTTACGTTAGTAATAGTTGTTCCGCCGTATGTGTACTCACCATCAAATGACTCACCACTTATAAGTGATACATCAGCAAGACCCTGAAGAAGCTTGTCGATTGTATAATCAGGACCAAACTTGATTACAACCTGGTCGAACTCTCTGGTCTGATCCTGGTAGAACTGCTCTGTAACATCGTTATCGTCAATATCCGTAATTACAACCTTCTTTGTATCAGGATCAACACATGCTTCATAGAATCTATATTTCGAACCATCTTTAAATGCGAAAGTGAATTTAACTCCGTTATACTTTGGATACTGCACAGCAAGCTTTTCAATATTGTCGATAGCTGTCTTTGTGCTTGACCATGAGAACTCCTTTTCAAGGAATACTATATTATCTTCTCTATCACTAAGAACATAATCAAGCTTTGTATATGTTGCAGCAACCTTAACCTTAACAGATGTATACTCATATGAAAGCTTTGAACGAACGATGATGTTTGTCTCACCGGCCGCAACACCTGTTACTCTACCTGTCTTATCAACTGTAGCAATACTTGGATCTTCTGAACGGAAGATAAATCCGTAACCATCAGCACCAAGATCTTCTTCAGGTGAAATCATCTCATATCCATCATAAAGGTTTGGATAATCGATATTAACCTGAGCATTTATATCTACATAATCACCTACTGTAACATTAACGCTTGCCGGAGCACCAACTACTGTTACAAGACGTGCGAGGATGATTGCATACTGTCCTCTGTCTGTATTCTTTGTAGGTCCAAGTGAAACTTCAGACTTATCAGTTGAATTCTTGTCACCTGCAAGAATCATGTTCTCAACTGCCCATGTCATAGCTTCCTTAGCGTTAGCTGAGATATCAGCAGCATCCTTGTAATCATCTATAGATATTGTAGGAGCCTGATACTGACCAAACTTCTTAACATATCTCTGGATGTACATACTGAGCTGTTCTCTTGTTACTGTGTTCTTTGGCTTAAATGTTCCGTTAGAGAAACCTGCAACGATTCCGTTTGCTGAACCCCATTCTACAGCATCATAGTAACCAGCATCCTCAGTAACATCTGAGAAATCTGTTACCTGGCCTGCATCATATTCAGGCTCATTCTGAAGTCTGTAAAGTGTCATAATAACCTGAGCTCTTGTAACATCCTTGTCTGCCTTGAACAGATTATTTGCAAATCCGTACATAAAGCCTTCCTTGTTAAGGAAAGTTGCTGAGTAACCTACGCCGATACCTGTTTCTACATCAGAATATGGTGATTCCGGTGCAGCTGCAAAAGCTGCGAAGCTGGAAACGGCCATTGCTCCTGCAAGAGCAACTACTGCGAATCTCTTCTTCATGAAATATTCCTCCTCACTTATATATAAGATTCTTTTTTACAAAGTACTACCATAGTATGATAAACTTTCAAAAGCGATATGTCAAGTTATATAATGGTTCTTGGTGGATTTTGGTAATTTTGACCATACACGGTGCATTTTCATCCAAAAAAACTGAAAAAAGCCCTACACACAACAAAAATATGCAGGGTGGATAAAAATACATAAGTGTAGTATAATCCACCTTATCTAAAACACAAGATGGTGGTTACAGAATCTATGGTCTTTTCGTCCACAACATTTCTCTTTATATTTTTTCCTGCGGTTTTGGCATTATACTTTATACCGCATATTCTTGTCACGCTCTTTTCCGGGAAGAAAAATTTTGGAGAATCTGCACAGATTTCAAATGGCAGGCTGACTGTCTATAAAAATCTCATTTTACTTATCGCAAGCCTTGCTTTCTATGCATATGGCGAACCGACTCTGGTTCTGCTGATGGTCGGATCAATACTTGTCTGCTACGTCTTCGGACGGCTGCTGGGCTCCGTGGATTCACCGGGCAGAAAAAAGCTGATACTGGTCCTGGCGATCGGCATTCATTTGGGCATTTTCTTCATATTCAAATACCTTACATTTATAATGAAAGAAATATACCGTTTCGGGCTGTTTGGACTCGAGGGAAGGAGTCCGGTCAACATCATGCTTCCTATCGGCATTTCTTTCTATACTTTTCAGATCATGTCATACCTTTTCGACGTGTACTACGGGAAGGTCAAGGCCGAGAAGAGTCTCTTCGTGCTGGCGCTGTATGTGTCTTTCTTCCCGCAGCTTATCGCGGGGCCTATAGTGAGGTTTACTGATATCAGCAGGGAGATACGGGAACGCCGGGAATCGCTTGACGGGGTAGCCGAAGGTTTGTCGTGTTTCATCATAGGCCTAGCGAAGAAGGTACTTCTTGCGAATTTTTTCGCCGTTATCGCCGATTATGCTTTCGGGCCGAACACTGTCCTGAGCGTCGGCAGCGCGTGGATCGGGACTATCGCTTACGACTTCCAGTTATACTTTGACTTCTGCGGATATTCTGATATGGCCATCGGTCTGGGTCGTATATTCGGGTTTAAGTTCCCGAAGAACTTTGACCATCCTTTCGTATCGCATTCCTGCACGGAGTTCTGGCACCGCTGGCATATGACGCTCGGTTCCTGGTTTAAGGACTACGTATATATTCCTCTCGGGGGCAATCGTCATGGGAAAGCCCGCACGATGTTCAATATCTTCATGGTCTGGCTTCTCACCGGTATCTGGCACGGAGCCAACTGGACCTATCTCGTATGGGGCATGCTCCTCTTCGTATTTGTTTACGCAGAGAAACTCACCGGCTACGCAAAACGTGCCGCCACCCACACCGGACTCCGCCGCATTCCCGGCACGATCATGGCATTCCTGTCCTTCGTGCTGGCCGTAACAGTCTTCCGCTCCGACTCGATAGGAAGTGCTATACGTTACCTCGGGAAGATGGTCGGGTATAAAACCACAGGTGTATGGGACAGCAGTGCATCCTTCATACTCTGGAATGCCAAGTGGCTGTTCCTGGTCGGTATAATCGCCGCCACACCACTGGCCACAAAGTTCCTGAAACACATCCGAACGAAGTTCGGCGACACCGTCGCATCCATGGTGAAGATGACCTGGTGTGCATTTATATTCGTGCTGTCGCTGATTGCTGTAATCAGTTCGGCGTATAATCCGTTTATATACTTCAATTTCTAAAAAGTGCCTGTCACTTAACGGTTTGTTCACATGTGTGTAACTACCGTTGGTGACAGGCACTTAATAGTTTGTTCATATTTCGGGATTGTGGTTTTCCACGCATTTACGCGGGTTGGTGCTATGGTGGTGTTACGGCAGGTGACAGGCACTTAACACTTTGTTCATACGTAGTGGGGGTGCCGCAGGTGACAGGCACTTAATGGTTTGTTCATATTCGGGCGGTCATGTAGCGGATTTCGAAGGTGCTGCCTTTGCCAGGCTCGGAGTCGACGGTGATGTAGCCTTTCTGAGTTTCGACGATGCTCTTGGCGAGGGAGAGGCCGATGCCTATGCTCTCCGGACGGGCGTTCTGGGCCTTGTAGAATCTTTCGAAGATGTGGCGCATGTCGTCCGGGTTCATGCCTTCGCCCTCGTCTCTTACTGTTATTTTGGTGTAGATGCTGTTCTGCTCTACCGAGAGGTGTATATGACCGCCTTCAGGCGTATGCTCGGCGCAGTTTTTGATGATGTTTGATACTGCCTCTAACTGCCACTTCTTATCGCCCTTGAATCTGATGCCGCTCTCCGCCTTTCCGATGCCGCCTCCGGTCCCTGCGACACCTTCGGCCTTCTCAGCGCCAGCTCCAGGCTCGGCGCCAGTTCCTGCCTTCTCCCCAAGTTTCGTGCCGTCTCCCCAGACTACGCTGACTCCGTGGAGTTCCAGCAGTACTCCAAGTCTCTTTACTGATTCCTGCAGAAGTTCGTCTGCGTCTATCTCTTCTTCTTTCATCACTATGGTTCCGGCGTCGAACTTAGCCAATATGAGCAGGGAGTTTACCAATGAGCTCATCCACGTGACTTCGCTCTGTATGTCTGTGAGGAACTCTCGTCTTAATTCCTCCGGCATTTCCTCATCATCGCAGATGTTGTCGATCATAAGGCTCATGGATGTGAGCGGGGTTCTCAGCTGATGTGAGATATCCGCAAGGGACTCGCTGAGTCTCTCGGTTTCTTTGACTTTATCCTCTGCGATTTCTTTGAGGATGACGGTTGTCTTATATATTTCGTTTCTGAGTAATGATAATTCGTCTTCGGTGTTATCCGACATCATGAGATCATACTTCCTGTCGTTCAGGTTATGGATATAGCCCGTGACTTCTGCCACCTCGTCTGACTTTTTCTTCATTACTCTTAACACTATCAGTGCGTAAAGTCCCATTCCGCAAACCGCAACGAGTATGCCATAGAAGATACTGTTTCTTGTGATAGCCTTCACTTCCTTTGATACGTACAAATCATCGTAACCGTATTCTTCCAGGAGTTCTCTGCCCTGTTCATAGTAGTCTGTATCTGCCGTCTGTCCGTAATTTCTGTACTTTACGATTCGTATCAGATCGTAGCCCGAAACCTCGGGATATTCTTCATGTACAAGCCCGGCCAGCTCGTAATCTGATGTTCTCTGGTCGTCTCTCAGACGCACTCTGGCTTTTGCCCCTATAATGCAAATGAGTATACATACAGCCAGGAGTATTAAAACTCCCGGCAGCAGTATACTCTTGATAAATTCTTTTCTTCTTGCAACTTTCATGCCATTATCCTATCCGAGCCCAAGCGCCACTCCGATTCTTACCCATTCGCTCAGACCGTCTACTTATTCACCTTCCCGAAGTCCCTGGCTTAACTCCGTCTACTTATTCACCTTCCCGAAGTCCCCGGCTTAACTCCGCTTCTCTACTCACCCTTTTCCACTTTATATCCAACACCCTTCACGGTGGTTATGATATCATTCTCGCCCAGCTTCTCGCGGATGCGCTTGATATAAACCGTAAGTGTGTTGTCGTTTACGAAATTTCCTGCCATATCCCAGATATTCTGGAGGAGCATCTCTCTGGATACGATGCGCCCTGCGTTCTGACAGAGCATAAGGAGTATCTTGAATTCAAGTGGTGTAAATGTAACGTCTTCCCCGGCTACCTTTACAGTATCTTCGTCCGCATTTATCTCCACCTCGCCTATCTTGATGAGCTTCTGGTTCTTGCCGCTCTTCTTCAATGCATTTTCCATTCTTGAAACAAGCTCGCGGTTTCTGAACGGCTTTACGATGTAATCATCAGCTCCCATGTCGAAGCCCTTTACAACGTCATTTTCCGTATCTCTTGCTGTAAGGAAGATTACCGGGATTCCGAGATCTTCTTTGACAGCCTTGCAGATATCGTAGCCGCTGCCGTCCGGAAGCGTCACATCCAGCACGCACATATCATATCCGCCGTCATACACATGGCGCATGGCATGCTCATAAGACATGAATACATCCAGATCGTAACCCGCCTGCTCTATGGTATACTGAAGTCCCTTTATGATCATCGGACTGTCTTCAACTAACATTACTTTTAATTTCATACACCTTCTCCTTCTGATAAATCCCTTCTAATAATTCTGTCTACGTATTGTCTCTATGATGTTCTGCTTATTTATTCTACTCATAGAATACTTCATTGTAAATCCTACAACTATGAAAACTGCAACTATTGAAACGATTATCGGCACCACCGGCACCCTGTAAGCTATATCAAGCTCACCCTTGGCCGCCTGATTGAATAGTACCGAAAGCAGTATTCCTACCGGGATTCCGATGAGAAGTGCCTTGCTGCCGCACATGATACTCTCGAGTCTTACCATCCTGGCGAATTCTCTCTTCGTCATTCCGATGGACTTCAGCATCGCGAACTCACGCGCTCTGATATTCATATTTGTAGTGATCGTATTGAAGATATTTGTCACACTTATCAGCACTATGACTGTAATGAAGCCATACAGGAATATCGCCAGCAGAAGCAGTATCCTGTGCATATTCTCAGCCTCGTAAGTAACATCATTTACGAAAAATGAGCCGAAAGACGCATCATTTTCCTTTACTTCATCGATTTCCTTCACGCATTTCTCGTGATCCGGGCTCACAATAAATGCCCTTCTCATGACGAAATCCGTGGTATCTATATCGAAATCATCTTCGACTATGAGGTAGGCCGCGTCATTATAAACATTTTCATATCCGACCGGCTTCTCGTCCGTTATGCATGTAATAGGAAATGAGAAGTTTTCCGTACCGGTTACATTTCCTTCCTCGTCATAATTCTTTGAATAGCATTCAAATGTATCGCCTTCCTTGATTCTCATCACATCCACATTTGCGAAGGCTGACTTGTTGCCGGCTACAACGGTATTATTGATGAGGACTGCCTCTTTGGACGGGTCCTGAGACTTCCTGCCGCACCTGTCAAGGTACTCTTTGAAATCCTCCGGATTTATCATTATGACATCCACTACGAATTCATCCACAGCTTCTGTATTGCCCCGGCTCACTTCGTAATACTCTTTAATATCATCTGTAGCGTACTCGCTCAGGGATGTGAGCAGAAAACCTTCTTTATAATAATAAACTTTGTCAACACTTTCAAGACTTTCAAGCTGCTCATACTGCTTCTTTATTTCGGCATCCACATCATTTTCAACATCTACTCCTCTATAGATCTCAACGTTATACTTGATATCTGAATACTGCAGACTTACAAGTCTGAAGCCCATGTTCATGAAGTAGGAAAGTCCTATGAAAATGGCTGTTCCGATCACCAGCGAAACTGTTGTTGTTCTGTACTGTTTCTTGCTTCTCTTTAAGTTCTTTGCAGCTATGACGCCACCGATGCCGAAAAGCTTTCTTGTGAGTCCGTTTACACGGAGCTTCTTACCCTTAAGGTTCTGCTTTACGAAATCGTGACCTCTTATAGCTTCTACAGGAGGGATACGGGATGCTTTGATTGCCGGGATGATGCACGAGAAGTACACCGTCACTGCGGAAAGCAATACCGTTATGAGGATTGCCCAAACCGGGAAAGTAAATACCAGCTTAAGGTCGAATACATCTTCCGGAAGTATTATATTTACTACACGCGTCAGAATTGCTATCACACCAACGCCGAGAATGATACCCAGCACTGTTCCTATGCTTCCTATATAGAAGCCTTCCCTCAGTACTGTCTTTCTTATCTGCTTCCTGGTGGCACCTACCGATGCGAGCATTCCGTACTGGGTAACCTTATCGGAAACTGATATGCGGAAGCTGTTGCTGATAACAAATACGCTGGTAACAAGTATTATAAATGTAACTATGATTGCAAATGAATACAGCACCTGAACTACCGATCCGCCCACGGAACCGAGGTATCTGGAAAGCTCGGTCCTGTTGTAACCTACAGAATGGTCGATTATTCCATCCTCATACATTTTCTGAAAATGTGATTTTATATCTTCCGAGAATGTTCCGGTTCTCGACGGTTCATCATATACGACAGGTATGTCCACTGTGTCCTTGCCCATATAGTCGATGGCAGGGTCTCCGGACGCCATTGTGATACAGGTGAAGAATGTTCTCGAATCCAGTACACTCAGGTAAGCACTGTAATAATCTGAAATTCCGACTACCGTGTAGGTTATGCTGTCCTTAACTTCAAGTCTCTCTGCCTCAGGACGAAACGCCGCCCTCTCTTCTTCAGTAATGGTTTCATCGTACTGAAGGCTCTCTATATAATCCTCAGCGTCTTCTTCATTAATATATGAAAATGTTTCGTCGAGGTCCATATCATTCCATTTTCTTCTTCCGATATCCATCGTAACGGTATCGCCTATCTTGAGGTCGACGCCGCCCAGTGTTTTGAGTGAATCAGGAATAACAAGCTCATTTGCATTTTCCGGAAGACGTCCTTCGGAAAGATGTACGGATACGATGTCAAATGCATCGCTGTTCATCGCCTTTACTCTGAAGTATGGCGCATTCTTCTTCTCTATATGCGGAAGCTTCGCGTATCCTACCGTTGAAAGCACGCCGTACTTCTCAACATGCACATTTCCGTCTATGACATCGAAGTGATCGACGGGAACATTACCGAACTGCGCATGCATCAGACCGGTATACTCAATCTCGTTCTGAATAAGGCTCGACCTGAAGGTCATAGCCATGCCCGCCACCGTACAGATAAGTGCCGCCGACAGCATGACACCGATGATGGTAGCGATGGTTCGACGCTTGTTGCGTCCTATATTACGTTTGGTAAAACTCTTAATGAATGACATTTTGATCTCCTTTTAGTTGCTCTCTTCCAGGTCACGGGAACTGTCGTCCCCGGTGTCCCACTTTATGCGTCCATCCTCGATGGTTATGACGCGGTCTGCCTGCTTGGCGATTTCAAGGTCGTGGGTTATAACTATGATCGTCTGACCTTTCTCTTTATTTGCAACTTTCAGGAGCTCAACGATTTCATCGCTGGACTTCTTGTCCAGGTTACCTGTAAGCTCGTCTGCAAGGATGATTGCAGGATTGTTGATGAGTGCCCTTCCTATGGCAACTCTCTGCTGCTGTCCGCCCGACATCTGACTTGGAAGGTGATTCTCTCTTCCTGTAAGACCGAGCATATCTATTATGTTCTGCACCTGTTCCTTCGGGACTGTCTGTCCGTCCAGATCAAGCGGAAGTGTTATATTCTCTTCAGCCGTAAGAACCGGCAGGAGATTGTAGAACTGATATATAAGTCCGACCTGTCTTCTTCTGAAAATGGCAAGGCTGTCATCGTTCAGATTATAAATGTCCTCACCATCTATGAATACCTTGCCTCCTGTCGGTCTGTCCACACCGCCCAGAAGATGAAGCAGTGTGGACTTTCCACTACCGCTGGCTCCAATGATTGCCAGAAAGTCACCTTTCTCAACGCTGAAGCTGACGTTGTCAACCGCCCTGACTTCATTTTCTCCACTACCGTAAACCTTCGACAGATTCTCAACTCTTAAAATTTCCACTTTGTGCTCCTTCCGATATTTCTCTTAACATGCTTGGAACCGTCCTTTTTAGGGGCGGTTCGTCAGCGGAGGTTTAGGAAAAGTTCCTGTTTTTTTCTTGTGATGGTTGTAGTGTAGCATTTCAAAGTGACTTTAAAATGACTGTGTGGAAAAAAATGGATTTTTTTAGCGTTCGTATTCAAGTATATCCCCCGGCTGGCAGTCCAGGGCTTCGCATATAGCTTCCAGTGTAGAGAAGCGGATGGCAGATATATGGCCATTTTTCATCTTGGAGAGATTTACATTTGAAACCCCTACTTTCTCCGAGAGATCGTTAAGTGACATCTTGCGGTCTGCCATGACCCGGTCGAGGCGTAATATGATTCTTCCCATAAGGCACCTCCTTAAAGCGTTTCATCTGACAGAGTCTTCAGAGTGCAGCCATAATCGATGATCGTGTAAACCACCCAGGTAAGAAGGGCAAGAAGCGCTCCGAATCCGGTTCCTGCTGTGAATGTCACTAAAGCACTTATGATGATCATGGCGATGAACACTTTCTTCTTCACTTTATCAACAAATGGATTGCCTTCCTTTACGATGATTCCGAATATACCCGAAAGCATGCTGAGGGCAAATGCAAGCATGCCACACATAGCCGCTGCCATGAGAAGATAGAATCCGATCGGAAGTGCTGCCGAATTCTGATGTTCATCAAAGTACTTCTGAATTGAAGGAACTGATGATGTCATCTTCTCTGTGACTACCAGTTCGCCATCCCTTATCTCAGCAATCCTGAACCCTCCTACACCAAGGCTCCTGTCTTTTTGGCTTTTCTTCAGAGATTCTGTGATCTCTTTGTCATACTTCTCAGTATGAGTCAGGATTACAATACCTGTGATGAGGCAGATAGTACATCCTATAATAGCTATGATCATAAAAATCTTTGATACTATATTCGCTGCCTTGCAGCTTTTCTGAATCTTTTTTATTTTTGCATTCTCTTCATTCATGGTAATATCCTCCGTATTGTTTGATTATAATTATCTCAGCTGATGATTGGATGATAACACCTTAATTTACATTTGTCAACAATAATTTATCGTTTATCGATAATTTATATTCATTAATCATTATGAGGTTCTTGAGCGTTCTATTAATCAGCTTGAAGCCGGTCACGGGGATCAGTAGTTGATAAATTCATTTGACATTCCGTGTTGCTCAATATTCTTAACTTCCAGTAAGGATTAACACTCAAACAAAAATAGCTGCCTACAAAGCCCGAAAAATCAACATTTCGCTTGATTTTTCGGGCTGTCTTTAGTATAATTATTGAGTAGGTATATACACTTATTTTTAGAGAGTTAAAACAGTCAAATGTATTACGATTTTAAGGTAAAAATACCCGCGGTAAAGGGGAAAATTTACGAGCGCACGATCAAAGGCGTGGTCTACATCAACTACGAGTATGATCGGGTCTATAAGCCGGACAAAAAGTATAACATCCCGAAACGGACGACGATCGGCAAGAAGTGCGAGGATGATCCGGAGATGATGTACCCGAACCCGAACTTCCTGACTTACTTCCCGGACGTTGAGCTTCCGGATGACCGGGGAAGGGATGCACGGAGCAGCTGTCTGCGCATCGGGACGTGGATAGTGATAGAAAAACTGATGATGGAAAGTCTGCTTGACAAGATCATCAGTGGCCTTTACGGTGATGACCGGGGCACAGGGCTGTTCCTTGATCTGGCGGCGTACTATCTGACAACAGAGAATAATGCCGGCCAGTACTATCCGGATTACGCCTATAACCATCCGCTTTTTACGCCAGAATATAAGATCTACAGTGACTCTACAGTATCAACTTTTATCAGCCAGATCTCCGTAGAGGACAGTGTTTCATTCCAGAATGAATGGAACGCGATCAAGAAAAAGCAGGACAAGATCTATATTTCTTATGACTCTACCAATAAGAACTGTCAGGCCGGCGATATCGAGATCGTTGAATTCGGACACGCCAAGGAAGACAAAGGACTTCCGATCTTCAATTACTCCATCGCATACGACTGTAACAATCGGGAGCCGCTGTTCTATGAGACCTATCCGGGGAGCATCGTCGATATATCCCAGCTGCAGCTCATGCTGAAAAAAGCCGCTTCTTATGGTTATAAGAACGCGGGATTCATCCTGGACCGGGGATATTTTTCCAGGGAGAACATCCGGTACATGGACCATCTGGGCTATGATTTCGTGATCATGGTCAAAGGGATGAAGGCCTTCGTGCATGAGAAGATCCGGGAAGTCCAGGGGAGCTTCGAAGAAAAAAGACAGTATACGATCCGACGGTATCAGGTGAACGGCACGACTGTGAAGACAAAGGTCTTCTATTCGGATGAAAAGGACCGGTACCTGCACATCTATTACAGCTACAGCAAGGCGGCATCTGAACGGGAGGATCTGGAGTCAAGGATCGACCGGATCGCGGCATACCTGAAAAAACAGGAAGGGCAGCCGGTCATCATTGATAAGAGTTACGAGAAGTACTTCAGCCTTGAGTATTATCACGAAGGAAAAGAAGACCAGTGCTTTGTATGCGGTGTCGAAAAGACTTCCGTCATAGAGGAAGAACTCAAGATGTGCGGGTACTTCTGCATCATCACTTCGGCGGAGATGACGGCAAAAGAAGCGTTGGATCTCTATAAGAGCAGGGATGCTTCGGAAAAGCTGTTTAAAGCGGATAAGAGCTTCCTTGGAAACCGGAGCCTGAGAGTCTATACGGGAGAATCTCTGGAAGGAAAGATGCTGATCGCGTTCGTGGCACTGATCATCCGGAACCGGATGTACACGAAGCTGAAAGATGCGGAAGAGGAACTTCTGGAAAAACCGAACTACATGAACGTGCCGGCATCCATACGGGAGCTGGAAAAGATAGAGCTGATCCGTCAGGCAGACGGCGTTTATCGTCTTGATCATGCAGTCACGGCAACACAGAAAACCATACTGAAAGCGTTTGGAATCGACGCGAATTACGTAAAAAAGAAGGCAAGAGAGATCAGCGACCAGCTGAATCCAAAGATTTTGAAGGTCAGGATATAGGAGGATTACCACTATGGCACGCGGAAGACGCAAGGTAAATACAGATACAATGGATGCGAAGATCGAACAGCAGAAGGCAGTCCTTGAGAAGGCAAAGGCGAAGTACGAAGCGGAAAAAGAAGTACTGGCCGATCTGATCAAACTCCGCAATGAGATGCGGAAGGATGAACTGATGGAGGCAGTTCTGAAAAGTGAGCATTCTTATACGGAGATCATGGCGTTTATAAAGGGAGAGACTGAAGAATGAGGATCCTTCTGTTTGGCGTATCAAATGTTGGAAAGAGCACGACCGGAAAGCTGTTGGCTGATCAACTGGGTATTGCGTTCTATGATCTCGACGATGAAGTGAGGGATTGTCTGGGGATAAGCCTTGAAGAGTTCGTTAATACTGCTGATTTACGATGGCGGGACCAAAAGCGGGGC
>JAFUVQ010000009.1 GCA_017477505.1 Eubacterium sp. | reverse complement strand
TTGTTGCTGTTGTTGCTGTTGTTGCTGCTATTGACGTTGTCGTTGCTATTGACGTTGTCGTAGTTGTTACTGCTGTTGGAAGATGTGGAGTTGTTCGTACCACTAAGTTTGGATGAAAGATATTCCTCGAGCACTTCTCGGTCATCTACATCTACCTCGCACAGAACTTCCTTCGGTATGTAAGGGGTTCCGGTATAGTATTGTTTTATGAATTCGCTTACTATCAGTGAATCGGAATCGGCAACATCCGCTTTCATATGATGATTTTCACGCCCGATGAGTTTGCCGTCCCTCTCAAAGAAGATAGCAATAACCGCATCACGTTCATTTCGTGCCAGAGCGATGATATCTCTGTCATCGTCAGAGCCTTCAGCAACTCGCTGGCGTTCCATGATGCGTTCAATGCTTTCAATAAGGTCGCGCTTTTTGGCGGCTTCTTCAAATTCCAGATTTTCTGAAAGCTCCATCATTTCATTTTTAAGTTTATTTACGATAGAAGAGTGATTGCCTTCAAGGAAGCTGATCACTGATTCTATGGATTTGCCGTAGTCGGTTTTACTTATATATGAATTGCAGGGCCCACTGCACTGACCGATCTGATAATAGAGGCAGGGGCGTTCCTTGCCGATGTCCTTCGGAAGGTTTCTGTTGCAGGTACGAATCCTGAAAAGCTTGCGGGCAAGCATGATGGTATCCTTTACAGCCTTCCTGTCGGTAAATGGACCGAAATACAGCGAACCGTCCCTTTTCATCCGGTGACTGGACATGATACGGGGATAATCCTCATTTATAGAAATCCTGATATAAGGATAGCCCTTATCATCAGTCATCATCGTATTGTACTTCGGGCGGTGCTCTTTTATAAGATTACATTCGAGTACCAGAGCCTCAAGCTCGGACTTCGTAACGATATATTCGAAATATGCGATCTGTGACACCATGCGGAGAATCTTCGGCGAATCATTGTGCCCGTGGCCGGCACGGAAATACTGCCTTACCCGGTTATGCAGCGATATGGCTTTTCCCACGTAAAGAATAGCCCCGGTATCGCTGTGCATAATATAGACACCGGGAGACTTGGGTAGCTTCTTCAGTTCTTCTTCAATATCAAATGATTTGTCCTGCATGGTATGAGTTTCTTCTCCTGCCAGTTAATAAACTAATTTATTATAACAGTTAATTGTGAAAGATGTAAAGAGAGTAAGAATTTCAAGCATTTTAATATTTTCCGTGGTATAATATGCGCCGATGGAATACGGATGGGGCAGAAGTGCTGCTCCAGAAGACACAGAGAGGGTTTAGCTATGTCTGATAAAAAGATCGTTGATATGACCGTCGGTTCGCCGATGAAACATATTCTGGGATTTATGTTTCCGACGCTGGTAGGATATCTTTTCCAGCAGTTTTACAGCGTTGTGGATACGATAATCATAGGAAGATATCTGGGAGAGGACAGTCTTGCAGCAGTGGGTTCCACGGGCCCGATCAATTTTATGATCATAGGTTTCTGTATGGGACTATGCTCCGGTTTCGCCATACCTATCGCACAGAAATTCGGCGCGAAGGATTATACGTCCATGAGACGCTTTGTGGCGAACTGTATATGGACTGCTGCGGGGATAGGGATAATCCTGACTGTCATAGTATGCATTTTCAGTATGGATATCCTGAGACTGCTCCGTACACCTTCAAATATAATAGATGAGGCAAATGTATACATTTTTATAATCTTTCTCGGGATTCCTGTCACTATAATGTATAACATGGCTTCGGGTATCATGAGGAGCCTTGGAGACAGCAGGACACCGGTTTATTTCCTGCTTCTGTCATCGGGACTTAATATTATCCTGGATATTCTGATGGTAGGAAAAATGGGGATAGCAGGACCGGCGTGGGCAACAGTAATCTCACAGCTGGTATCGGGTGTTCTCTGCATCGTATATATGAGAAGCAGATTCGATATACTGAGACTCAGGAGAGAAGACCTTCCATTTGACATGAAATACTCAGGGGCACTGATGTATATAGGAATCCCGATGGGACTTCAGTATTCCATAACGGCCATAGGAAGCGTCCTTCTTCAGTCGGCCGTAAATGTACTCGGAAGTACATATGTTGCTTCGTCGGCAACGGCGATTAAGATAAGCATGTTTTTCTCGTGCCCGTATGATGCCCTGGGTTCAACTGCGGCAACCTACGGAGGACAAAATATGGGAGCGAAAAAACCTGACAGAATAAGCCAGGGACTCAAGTGCTGCGTACTTATAGGTGCGGTATATTCATTGGCGGCACTCCTGGTAATGCTTGTATTCGGAAAGAATCTAGCATTTATATTCCTCAAGGAACCAAGTGAACTGCTTATAAAGAATACAGCGATGTATCTGACCTGCAACGCTTCATTTTACATGTGCCTCTGCCTTGTGAACACGGTGCGTTTCCTGATACAGGGAATGGGATATTCCATGCTTGCCATAGCAGCAGGAGTGTTTGAAATGATTGCCAGAGGCTTCGCCGGCCTTTTCCTGGTGCCGAGATACGGCTATATCGCTGCCTGCCTTGCCAGCCCGCTTGCATGGGTCATGGCGGATATATTCCTTATCACGGCGTATGTCCTTATTATGAGCAGATTGAAGAAGAACATGGGGAATGCTTAAAATGCTATAATTCTTATAAAAACAAGAAAAAACAAGCTAACATTTCAAGGGAAGGGCTTATAGCGCTTCCCGTGATTATCAGACAGCTGCTTTAATGATTTAAATCGCTAAAGTATAGTTGGTGCTGCTCATTTACAAATATGAATATATTGGCACTGCAGATATTTACTTTAATAGGACTATTTTTCGCTTGACTCGTCATGTTCTTGGCATATTATTAAGTTATCATTAATAGTACGTATTAGAGCTGGTAGAATAACCAGGGAAAGGTGATGTTGAGATAACGCTCAATTAGGAAATGGATAGGGAATGACGAATGAAATACAGAGAGAACCGAAGAACCGGAGATAAAATCAGTGAGATAGGCATGGGAACGGCTTATATTGTAGAGGCTAAAAGGTCAGAAGCAGTAAAGACTGTCCGTCACGCATATGATAGCGGAATTAACTATTATGATCTTGCGGCAGGAGACGGATCTGCCTTTGCTATTTTTGGAGAGGCACTGTCTGATGTGAGAAATGAGGTGATGTATCAGATTCATTTCGGCGCTGATTATTCCAAAGGAACTTATGGATGGACACTTAACCTGGATACCGTGAAGAGATCAGTTGATAGGCAGCTGAAAGAATTAAAGACCGACTATATAGATTATGGTTTTATCCATTGCCAGGATGAGTCCAAGGACTGGGAGAAGTATCAGAAAAACGGAATTCTTCAGTACCTTTTGGACATGAGAAATCAAGGTGTGGTAAAGCATATAGGGGCATCATCCCATACGCCATCCGTGATACAGGAGATTTTAGATACAGATCTCATAGATATGCTGATGTTCTCGGTTAATCCTGCATATGACTATAACCATGGCGAATATGCTTATGGTGGCGTGGATGAGAGAGCAGATATATATAAAAGATGTGAAAAAATGGGAGTAGGCATATCAGTTATGAAGCCCTTCTCCGGAGGACAGCTTCTAAGTGATAAGACATCTCCTTTTGGAAAGGCACTTACATTGTATCAGTGCATAAAATATGCGTTAGATAAGCCCGGAATCCTTACTGTATTGCCCGGAGCGACAAGTGAGGCAGAGATAGACACTCTTTTGGAATATTATGAGAAGTCTGAAGAAGAGCTTGATTATAGTATCATCGGAACATTTGCTCCGCCGGAGGCAAGTGGTAAATGTGTATACTGCAATCATTGTGAGCCGTGCCCGGCAGGAATAGATATAGGCTCGGTGAATAAGTTCTATGACCTTGCCCGTATCGGTGATGATATGGCGAGTGAGCATTATCTTACATTGGAGAAAAATGCATCTGACTGTATCAGCTGCGGGCATTGTAACAGCAGATGCCCATTTTCAGTGGATCAGATGAGCA
The DNA here is from genome assembly GCA_017477505.1 of Eubacterium sp. Lineage (GTDB taxonomy): Bacteria > Bacillota > Clostridia > Lachnospirales > Lachnospiraceae > Eubacterium_Q. Next base: position 63,332 of record JAFUVQ010000009.1, on the reverse strand, counting down.
GGATGCAGGAAATAAAGGAGTATTATGGCCAGACCAAAACCTGAAATAATATATGAAAATACAGTACCCGCCATATTTGTAAAGAGGAACAACCGCTTTACGGCGGAAGTAATGGTCGGAGGCGAGTCCAGAACTGTCCATATCAAGAATACAGGGCGCCTTGAAGAATTGTTAATACCCAAGTCAAAAGTGACTTTGCAGAAATCAGATAATCCTGAGAGAAAGACGGAGTATGATCTGATATCAGTATATCGTCCGGGGTTCAAATGGATAAATGTGGATAGTCTTGCTCCAAATAAGTTGATACATCAGAAATTGGAGCTGTTAAACGATGTAGTGAAACCGGAATATACCTACGGAAATTCACGATTCGATTTCTATATGGAACGTGATGGAGAGAAGTATCTGACGGAAGTAAAGGGATGCACTCTCGCCTATGATAAAAAGACCGGGATAGGATATTTCCCTGATGCACCGACAGAACGAGGAGTAAAGCATCTGAATGAGCTGGCGAAGGCAGCAAAAGAGGGGTATCATTGCTCTGTAGAGTTTGTGATACAGATGAATGGGATTCATTTGGTATTTCCGAATAACGAGACACAGCCGGAGTTTGGACGGGCGCTTGTGGCTGCTGCAAAAGCAGGCGTGGAGATAATCTATAACAGTTGCCATGTAGAAGCAGATAGCATCAAGTTTACAGGCTGCACACTGGATACAGGCAGATATAGGAATGCTAAGTAAAAAGTGCCTGTCACTTAACAGTTTGTTCATAATTTTTTTGAATTAATTCTAATTCTGACAAGAATCGGCACCTTGAACCTTTGAAAAATGACATTGTAATTATATTTAACCTTTGAAAAATGACAATAATCCTGTATAATGGGTATAGATGGAGGTGCTGAATGCTTAAAAGAACTATTTGGGATAGCTTAATAAACTGGAAAAGACGAAATCATCACCCAATTGTCATCAAGGGTTTAAGGCAGATTGGAAAAACGTATATTGTCCGTCGTTTCGGAGAAGAATTTTACGAGAATTGTGTCTATATAGATTTACGAGCCAATACCAATGTTCATTATGCTTTTGATGGTGATTTCAATGTTGACCAAATGGTTTTATCTATTTCAGCTGTCATTAGAGATGCCAGATTTGTTCCGGGGAAGACGTTGATTATCCTGGATGAGATACAGGATTGTCCCAATGCAAGGAGCTCGCTCAAATATTGGGATATAGATGGAAGGTATGACGTCATAGCAACTGGCAGTTTTCTAAGTGTAAAAGGATTTCGGGCACCATATATACGAGGAATTCCCGTAGGGTATGAGGAACAGATTACAATGTTCCCATTAACGTTTAAAGAATTCATTATTAATTCTGGTCTAAATAGCGATGTGATTGAGTATGTTAGAAATACACTCAATGATTGTAAGCCAATAGAGAAAACAATCCATGAGAGTATGCGATCTTTATATCTACAATACCTTATTGTCGGCGGTATGCCTGAGGTCGTGAATGCATTTTTTGAAACTCATGACCTGAATGCAGTGAGATCAATACAAAGAAGAGTATTAAGCTCTATAAAAGATGATTTTGGCAGATATAAGGATGCAAAGGGCAATGATGCTGTAAATGAGGTGTTAAAACTAAGGGCTGAAGCATGTCTTGATTCGCTGCCGACCCAGCTGGCTAAGAATTATAAGAAATTCCAATACAGTCTGGTAAATGCGAAAGGTCATTCTCCGGAGAAAGCAGACGGGCTGCAGTATATTGAAGATGTTGGAATCGTAGTAAAAGCATACAACACAAGAGAGATATCTTTCCCGTTGGAAGGTGTTAAGATACCTACGGAATTTAAAGTCTTTTACATTGATACCGGACTGTTGATCTCTCAGCTTGGAGATGAAGTTCCTCAAGAAATACTCAAAGGAAATATCAGTTCATACAAAGGCGCTATTGCCGAAAATATGGTCGCTTCTGCCTTTGCAGCTAATGGGATCGCCCCTTATTACTTCCATGCACCGAGCGGTTCGCCTGAATTAGACTTCCTCTTTGAAAAAAACGGAGAGGCAAATATTATTGAATGCAAAGCTACCAATGGCAGAGCTACAAGCATGAAATTTGTTATAGCAAATCAGAAAAAGTATGGGAAACATCCTGCAGTCAAATTTGCTGATACTAATGTTGGTGGTGGAGAAGGATTCGTTACATTACCTTTATACGCAATAGGTCTGATTGAGCTGAATAATGAACAAAAGATTGTAGACACTGTCGATTTGAGTAATCTAAAGGTGCCTGCTGATAATTCTTAGTTTGCCTGTTATATAAAGAATGTGTGATGGGCACATTTTGGGTACACCACATCGCGTACCGTGTACCTTTAAGAGGACTCTATAGGATATGAGCAAGCCTCAGGACAGCACCGTTTGATCCAGATACGCGTTCTTCATAGGCGGTACGGTGCTTGACCATCTCCTGTACAGGCTCATTCAGGATGAGCCCAATCCGGAGATGAGTTTATACATGAGTAAAGGAGATAAGATAGATGACGGAGTACGAAAAAGCGGAGGTGGGATTCTGAATGATCTGATCTGTAAAATATACAGTATAGGAAAGTTTGTGTGGATGAGGGACTGAATATAATGAAGACTTATGCATTAAAAGGGAAAATAAATGCTGAAAATGCTGCAGCTGTTGAGGAAAGCATAAATGCGGCTCTTTCTGGAAGTGATACTTTTGGTGAAGAATTGGTATTTGATGCATCGAACCTTGAATACATTTCCAGCGCGGGACTTCGTGTGATTCTCAGAATTGCAAAGAAATATCAAGGCTCTTTGGGAGAAAGTCCGGTCAAAGTGATCAATGTATCGCCGGAAGTTTATGATATCTTTCAGGTCACAGGCTTTACTGATATTCTGGATGTCGAGAAAAAGCTGAGAGAGGTAAAATCTGAAATAATTGATGGGCTACAGCTTCTGGGAAAGGGAGCGAATGGAAGCGTATATCGGCTTGATGAAGAGAGAATAATAAAGGTATATAATCCGGTGACCGGTTCATTAAATCGTATAAACCGGGAGAAGGAAGCGGCGAAGCAGGCATTTATCCATGATATTCCTACTGCAATCTCATATGATGTAGTGAGAGTAAAGGATAAAAGCAGTGACAGTTCTGATGGTAGATATGGAATAATATATGAGATGATAAATGCTTCTACCCTTGGGCAGTATATAATGGCGGGATCTGATAATGCAGGTGAGAGTGTTATAGATCGCATTGACAAATATGCCGTCAAAATGGCAGACCTTCTGAAGAAGCTGCATTCCACCGAATTTGAACCCGGCATTCTTCCGGATGCGAGAGAGGGGCTTTTCACATGGGTGGACATTGCCGAAAAAAGTGGGTTTTATACCAATGAACTGATTTCAGCTATGAGAGAAGAGGTTGAGGCAATACCTGAGAGAAGCACTTTCATACATGGTGATTTCCACCCGGGAAACCTGATGGTAGTGGATGGTGAGCTGGTTTTGATAGATATGACAGATGCCTCGGTGGGTGATCCTCTGATCGATCTTCTGGGGTCATATCAGATCATGAGGCTTATAGCTATGAAAAGACCTGAAGGTGGGATCCGCTATACGGGAATTCCAAATGAACTGCTGATGCGCTTGTGGAATATTTTCATTCGCAGTTATACGGGAATCACTGATGACGGAGAAATGAGAGAATATGAAAGAAAACTTAGACATTATGCGCTGATCAGGTCTATAGCAGGAATCACCTTTTCGGATCTGGTTCCGGAAAAAGAGCTTTCCAGACTGACCAAAGAAGTTTCTGAGGCTTATCTAAGGTACGACAGGCAGTCATTATAGTGGTTATGATAAGTGGCTTGGAGGGATTTTGATGAAAATAACGGCAAAGAGAACGGTCAGTTTTTTTATGAGAGATAAGGCAAAGGAGACTGATAAATCGGTCTCCTTGTCTTACTATATGGCGCTTTAACGATATAGAGCGGTAAAGTAAAAATGTATTTTATGGATACTATTATTATTTATGCTAAGTCACATATATGTTATAATGAATTAGCTGCGGCAGAACGATGCAGTTCGGTAATGGATGGTCTAAAGGAGAATGACCTTGGGGAAAGACAACAAACTAAATAGACGAACGAAAAGAAAGAATGAAGCATCCGCGATAAAGTGCCTGTCACTTCGATAAAGTGCCTGTCACTTAACAGTTTGTTCATAATTTTCCACTAGCGCGATGTCGCCTGTCATTACCAGTACTTTTATATATTGATGATTCTACCGTATTTATTCTTCGGAGGGGTAAGTAAGTTATGAAAAAAGTAAGTATAGCGGTCATTATCATTTCACTTGTTATATCGATAACTGCACTTGGTATTTCCATTTTCAATATGTCAAGAATAAAGCAGGATGCGGCTAATACATCTGAAGTACAGATTACAGATGAGGCCGAAACTGATGTACAATATGTGCTGTACCTCGGAACTAATGATAAAGATACATACGAGCCATTTGGCACACCTGAAGAGGCTAAGGCAAAGGTGGATGAAGTATTATCGAAACATGTGGAAGGATTTACGATACAGGACGCAAATGGCGGGTGGACCAATGAAAATGGGACAATAGACCATGAGTATACAGTCGTTATCTATCTTAGTGACACAGATATAGATACAGTACATGCAACAGCAGATGACCTGATCAAAGAATTCAACCAGAGCTCAATCCTCATACAGGAAAATAAGACCAAAACAGAGTTTTATTCCCATTAAGCGTAAAAGTGCCTGTCACTTAACAGTTTGTTCATAATAGGGGATGAAGTTCTATGTATGCTAGAAAATCTTTTTTATCTGTTCTTTTTATCTGTCTGGCTTTATTTTTAGTTTCTTGCACTGAACTTGAAGACAGTTCTGTGTCACGGGAGGTCCCCACCGAGGAGGAAAAAGTGGCGTCTCCTACTGAAGCAAGTACGGAGGCTGAAAAGACTGAGGCGGAAACTGTCACTGAACTGCCAGTAAAAGAAGAATCATTGTTTGATCCGGGCGGTATTCCGGAATTCCATGAAGATCCATTTGTAAAAATTAATAAAAATATACCTTTCTTTACGGACGAAGAGAAGCAGTCGAAGGATTTTGAACTTTACAGCGAGTTGGATGAGCTTGGCAGGTGCGGCGTTGCATTTGCATATCTTTCGAAGGAAATGATGCCGGAGGAGGACAGGAGCGAAACGGGATATATAAGGCCTTCGGGATGGCATACCGTTAAGTACAATGACCTTATAGACGGGAATTACCTGTTCAATAGATGTCATTTGATCGCGTTTTGCCTTTCCGGGCAGAGTTCAAATGAACTGAATCTCATAACCGGGACGAGATTTCTAAACACAAAAGGCATGCTGCCTTTTGAATGCATGGTGAGTGATTATATAAGCAATACGGGAAATCATGTGCTGTACAGAGTTACACCGGTTTTTGAGGGCGAGAATCTTGTGGCGTCCGGCGTGCTGATGGAAGGCTGGTCGGTTGAAGATAAGGGGAAAGGAATCTGTTTCAACGTATACTGTTACAATGTCCAGCCATTTATAATAATCGACTATGCGACTGGGGACAGTCATGTAGACGAAGAGGCGGTGGCAAAGGAGACTGAAAGAAACGGTGGCGGTACAGAGGGGAAGACCACTGAGACGTCGACTGATAAGACCACAGAGACGTCGACGGAGAGGGCTACGGATAAGAGTACAGAAACGGTGACGGAGAAAACTACGGAGCGGACTACCGAAGCTGCCACGGAACCGGAAACCGAATCAGACACGGAAGTCAGTAGAGGAGTAGATGACGAAAAAGAAGAACCGGATTTCATCGTCAATACAAAATCATTTAAGATACACAGACCATATTGTTCCAGTGTCAGCGACATGGCAGAGCATAATAAATGGTATTATTATGGAACATTGGAGGAATTGCTTGATAAGGGCTATGAGCCCTGCAAACGATGCATGAAAGGGTATTAAAGAACCCTGTAAAGTGCCTGTCACTTAACTGATTGTTCATATTTACGAACGGTACCATGCCAGGACAGGTGACAGGCACCTTACAGTTTTTTCATAACTATACCACGGTGATATGCGGGGTTCCGTCACTGCGGTGACAGGCACTTAACAGTTTGTTCATATTTTGACGGACCGCGGGTGGCCGCGGCGGTGACAGGCACTTCATGCATTGTTAATATTCAGGAGGAGTTGGCATATGAATCGTTTTTTGGGTTTTGCTAGTAGGAAGTTTGCAAGTAGGGTGGTCGCTGTTCTGGGAGCGTTTTTCCTGATCATAGGGGGGCTTTTCGGGTTCTCTGATAAGGTTGGGTCAGGTGCTCTGGCGGCGGGAAGTGTTACGGTGTATAACCTGAATTCTTATAATACTGAGGCGCTGAATGCCGATAAGCATGTGATTGCCGAGAAGTATTATGCACTTAGGAATAGATGTACGGCTCTCGATAATGCCGGTTATTTTGTTTCGGGTAGTGAGGCAACTAATTCTGCTCCTTACTATTATGGTACGTTAAAGCAGGAAACTCTTGACTGTATGATCGCCTATGCCAATTTCTACAGATGGCTGCAGGGTACTAAGGCACTTCCTAAGTGTACCAACAACGATACGCTTCAGGCCGGAGCTTATCTGAGAGTTATAGCGCGTGGTCATAGTATAACCAGGGATCAGGTGCTCAGTGCCGTTCCTGATATGGATGAGGATATTCTTGATAAGGGTGTCGGAGTTTATAATAACATTCTTGCCTGGGGCTATACGCCTTATGGTTCTATTTCCGGTTGGATAAATGAAGGGCAGAATAATGTGATAGGTCACAGATGGTTTGTCATTTCTCCTTATGTTACCAATCTTTATCTTGCATATTCAGAATTTTCAGGTATGTCTTATGGTAACTGTAGTCTTGGAAGAGGCTCTACGGCCAGCAAATTTGATTCGGATCTTCCGGCTTCTGTTTTCCCAAATGCCGGATACTGTCCAAGAGCAATATATAGTTCGGGAAGGGCTGCATGGTCATTCGAAGTGGATACTTCTATTATCGCTGCACCGACAGTTGCAAATGTTACTGTAACTCTTACAAATCTTGACACAGGTGCAGTTACTACAAGAAGTGGAAATGAGATACATGGATCCGATGGCTATGGCAATATTGTTTATTATAATCCACCGGAAGGTACTAATGCAGATTGCCGTTTTAAGGTTGAGATAACCGGTCTTAAGACAAAAGCAGGGGGAGATGCATCCATCGTATATACTACCGAGCTTTTTGATGCTGCTGAATTTGCCAATACTACTGTAAAAAGTGTAAGACCTGCAGATGTTTATTCGGTTAATATCTCAAATTCTTTATCTGCAGATGTTTTTGATTCAATCGCAGGTGGCTTCCCTAAAGGCTTAAAAGTTACATGTGAAAATGGATATACATTTACCGTTGACGCATCAACGGACTGGAGATACGACGCGGAGGCTGAAAAACCGGCGGTTTATACTTCATATTCCGGAAAACTGCCGACATATGTAACTGATTCTGATGGTATTCTTTCGGACATCAGAGTAAATGTTCAGAAATTAAGTGATTTTAATCTTACTATTACACCTGATGACCTCTTTCCGGGGACAGGTGGAACCATGTCGGTTGCCAGGAGTTACGGGGAAAATAATATTATTATAGATAAAGTTAACAGGACGGAAGATGGTAAATATACATTTATCAAAAAAGAAGATTCGTTAAATGATAATTGTACGGTTGATAATTATTATTCAACATCAAATTACTATAAAAAATATGCATTTTCTATTGATGCTTATGACGTGGCGGATACAGGAGATTATATAGCACATTACCGTACCGGCAGTACATGGTATTATTCAGATATTGCATCTCTCCATGTTGGAGAATCATCCATAAACAGTGTTAAGCTTCAGAATGGTGTAAATACTGTTTATATCAGTCAGTCCGAGGATTCAGAGTCATATCTTGACACTGTTGTTAAGATGCTCCCCAAAGAGCTTACCATAGGCCTTGTTAATGGTGTTACTTACGACCTGGTGACTGAGTCGGAATGGAAGATTGATACGGAAAATGAATGTTTCTATATTGATGCAAGTGATATAACTTTGCCTCAGTATGTAAATGATAATGATGCATTACTCAACAGAGTTGAGATTCCATATCAGACTGCTTATCTTTCAGCTCTAACACTTTCAGGAAGCGATGTGTTCCCGGGAAGCACAGTTACATTTACTACTGCAAATATAAATAATTCTACAAAGGATTTAGCTCTGAATAAGGTTACAGAGGATGGATTTCTAAAGATTTCTGATATTAATTCAGAAATCTGTGAAGCTGAAGAGGTTGACAGCTACCGGACTAAATATAAATTCACTTTATCAGATCTTGCTGAGGAAGATTCAGGATCTTACTATCTGTCATACATTTATTCAAAAATACTGTATGTTACAGCCTACAAGAATCTGAGAGTAGGTGAAACAGATGTAAAGAGTGCCACATTGAAAGGAATCAGATATGTGACAGTCAGCTCTTCTGAGAAAAATGAGAAGTATCTTGATAGCATCATAGCTTTGCTCCCTGATTCAAATGAGGTGGATCTGGTATATGAAAATGGCGGAAAAAGCACTATAGAGTTAAAGGGGAAATGGACTGCTGATAGCGAGAATAAATGCTTCGTTTTGGATTCATATGATGTGGATCTGCCGCAGTATGTTAATGATACAAATGAGGTGATTAAGGGGGTTAAGATCAACTTAAGTACTTCATATATCGGTACACCGTCTGTTACGGCGGCGGATGTTTTTCCGGGCAGTGATATTACGCTTTCTTATAGTGTGAATAAAAATAGTTATACCGGTATAGAACTCTATAAAGTGACGGATGATGGTATATATAAGGTTGCTGACGCCGACTCGTCCATGTGTACGGTTACTGAAGGTGATTACTACAATGATTATGAATTCCTGCTTGGTGATCTTAAGGAAGAGGATACAGGTGATTATTTTATAGCATATTATAATAATGCGAAAACATCAGTATATATTTCAGCATATCGAAATATCCGTGTTGGAGAGACCAGCATTAAGTCAGTTTCTACTGTTGATAATATTGACTGTATTTATACAGCGTATTCTAATGTAACGGATGATTACCTGAATGCTATTGCAAGTATACTTCCTAAAGATGTAAATATTATCTGTGCGAATAATACAGAGTTCAGGAAAACTATAGATGCAGACTGGTACTATGACAAAGAATCAGCTACATTTATTCTTCCGCTTGATGAAATAAAAGAGCTTCCGCCATATGTAAATGATGATAATAATGTGCTGACGAAGCTGACAGTTTTAAAATACAATACATCCTCAAATACAATTATTAGTATTGAACCCGAAATATGTAACGATGGTGATGATGTATCATTCATTTCCACATTATCATCAGTTATGGAAAAACCGGTTCTGTACCGTTATGAAGCGGATAAAGCTGCTGAGAAAATGCTGGATACTGATTCATCGGATTACGGCGTTAAAGACTCAGAGACGGGAAGTTCAAAGGTGCATTCATTTACAATCAAAAATGCAGTAAGCACCGATGAAGGATATTATTTTATTGTTTCACAGAGAAAGTATTATTCAGAAACTGATTTTTATATCACAGGGCCGAAAATGATTGTATTTGATATTCCGGCCAGTGGAGTTAAACTCGATCAGAATGAGGCTGAGATCGGGATTGATGATTCACTCAGACTTACAGCTTCGGTATTGCCGAAAAATGCACTGAATAAAAATGTAAGCTGGGCCAGCTCTTATAACTCCGGGCTGTATGCTATCTACGGAAACAGCGCTACATTTTATGCTTATTATCCGGGTGAATATACCGTTACGGTAACAACAGAAGACGGCGGTTACGAAGATACATGTAATGTAAAGGTTTACGGGTCTCAGTCTGTTCCGGATGCGCCGGAGAAGGTAAGTGTTACAAGTGACAGCGTTACATTGAATGAAATCACTTATGGCGAGTATTCTATGGATAAAGAGACATGGCAGGATTCAAATGTATTTACGGATCTTGAACCAAATACCTCTTACACATTCTATGTCAGAAAGAAAGCACATGATTTCTATAGAGCGAGTGATATTTCGGAAGGAACTGTTATAAAGACACTTCCTGTAGAAGTAAGTTCCATAAAGATATCCTGTGATACAATGGAGCTTGAGAAGAGCAGGACTCTTAAACTGTCGGCGGCTATCCTTCCGGAAAATGCTACAGATAAGACTGTAACCTGGTCCTCATCGGACGATACAATCGCTACCGTTTCAGAAGATGGAACCGTTACAGGATTAAAGAAGGGTAGTGTGAAGATCACAGCCGAAAGCTCAAATAAACTGACGGATACTGTTGAGATTTCGATATTAAATATTGCTGTAAATGTTGATTTTAAGCTAAGCACTTATGAAGTAATCATGAATTCGGGAGATGGTATTGAAACTCATGAGGAGTTAAATCCATATGATGCTTCCGTAAAGCCTGTACATGAGGACAGTGTACTCAGTGCTGACGAGGAAAAGATTACATTTAGCTTTGAATCAGAGGACGACAGCATTGCGAATATCATTTCCAAAGAAGGAGAAACTATAACCTTCAAGGCATTAAAGCCGGGACAGACCAGGATAAAGGCTGTTGCAACTGCATATGATGCCACAGAAACGGTTAAATACTGTGATGTAACAGTAAACTGGAAGCTGGCGAAACCTGAGATTCTCGAGTCAAATATTATGTTTTACGATACGGGCATGACCAGAGTGATCGGTATGGTTTATGACGGAAATGCCGGCATTGACTCCAAAGATCATAGATTTATGTACAGTATAGACGGTGAAAATTATTCCGATAGTAATGAATTTATGCTGCCGGAGGATACCGAATATACACTTTATGTGAAGGATGTACCGACGGAAACAGGCATTTACCTGAGCGAAAGCGAAATCGGCACATTTACATTCAGAACACCTGAAACATATGAAAATGAGATGCCGGATAACAGGATAGTGACAGACCCTGTTATAGAGCTTGAGGCGGATGGGTTCATTTATGACGGAACCGGGAAAACGCCATCCGTAAGAGTATATGACGGCGAGACACTTATCCCTGCAGAAGAATATACAGTAAGCTATAAAAATAACCTGAATGCGGGAAGTGCAAAAGTAATTATCACGGACATAAAGTTCGGAGATTACACGGTATACGGAGAAATTGGTTTCACCATAGAGAAGGCAAAGCTCACGATAAAAGCAAATGACCTGAAGATACCTTCCGGCAGCGCGCCTCAGAATGACGGCGCTCAGTATACCGGATTTGTCGGAGATGAAACGGAAACTGATGAAGGAGTTCTGAGCGGAACCCTCAGCTTTGCGTATACCTACGTCGAAGGAGATCCAGACGGTGAATATGAAATAATACCGAAGGGAGTCACGGCTGCTAATTATGAAATAACATTTGAAAATGGAAAGCTTACGGTCGGAGATCCGATATGGCCATTCAGCGATGTTGCGAAAGGCTCCACGGGTTCAGACCTGCTGAAGCAGGCATACGACCTCGGAATAGTCAGCGGAGTGACAAAACCTGACGAAAACGGACAGGTAAAATATAAACCGGAAAGAGCAGTAACCAGGGCACAGTTCGCGATCATGGTATACAACATGGCCAGGGCCGAGGGACTGGATCTTACGATAAATGAAAGCAAGACTTATAATGATATACAGCAAGGCGGAACAGGCTATAACGAAATCATGTGGGCAAGCGGCGTCGGAATTATAAATGGATTCGACAACGGAACATTCAAGCCGTCAAGAGAAGTAACAAGAGCACAGATAGCCATAATGCTCAGAAAATACGCCGAACTCACCGGTAGGACCACAAATCCGGGAGCCGGAATCGACAACTTCCCGGACCACGACACCGTCGGCCCTGAAACACAGGACGCCCTCAGTTGGGCCGTAACAAACGGCATCCTGTATGGCATCAAGCGCCAGGGCATAACCTACATCGCGCCGGCACAAAGCGCCACTCGACTCCAGTGCGCAATGTTCGACATGCGCTTCTACAAGTTAACAAACCATTAAGTGCCTGTCACCGCCGCGGCCACCCGTGGCCCGTCCAAATATGAACAAACTATTAAGTGCCTGTCACCGCGGTGACGCAATCTCGCATATCACCGTGGTATAGTCATGAACAAATTGTTAAGTGCCTGTCACCTGTCCTGAAATATTACCGTTCGTAATTATGAACAATCAGTTAAGTGACAGGCACCAAGCCAAGAGGCATCAAACTAAAGGAGGTATTTATGCTGAAAGTAGGTTCTAAAGCTCCGGAGTTTTCGCTTCCGGATCAGAATGGGGAGATGAGAAGTCTCTCTGATTATAGAGGGCAGAAGGTGGTTCTGTATTTTTACCCGAAGGACAATACGCCGGGATGTACCAAGCAGGCGTGTAGTTTTGGGGAACTTATGCCTCAGTTTAAGGAGAAGGGAGCTGTAATTCTTGGCGTAAGCAAGGATTCGGTTGCTTCTCATAAGAAATTTGAGGAGAAATACGGGCTCCCGTTTACTCTGTTGTCTGATACCGAGCGCACGGTTATTGAAGCATACGACGTATGGAAAGAGAAGAAGAACTATGGTAAGGTATCTATGGGTGTGGTCAGAACTACTTATCTTATTGATGAAAATGGAATTATTGTGAAAGCCTTCGGAAATGTAAAGGCTGCCGAGAATCCTACTCAGATGCTCGGTGAAATATAATTCTAATGTTGGGGAGTGTTACACACCCGACTGTGATATGATAAAGGGTAATATTATGGAATTGGGAGAGAAGTAGAATGCCGTTGTATGGGCCTATGAATCTGAACCACAGGTGGTCGAAGGCATAACAGCCAATAAATTTAAGCCGTTTAATCAATGCAGCAGGGCTCAGGTAGTATCATTTATGTGGAGAATGAAGGGGGGAGCCCCACATTGAAGATACAGTAATCAGCTTTTATATATTGGACACATAATCCAGGTGAATATGCTCGGTAATATGCATACTAAATTTATATGTTAAAATCATAATAATACAAATGTTTTTTTAATATTGTTTTAAGCTTCCTCCTTAATAATGTATCTGTAACCGGTTTACTGATGATTATTAAGGAGGTTTTTTAATGTTTGGTAGAGGATTGAAACTGTTGATCTTGTTTTTGTTTTCTGCGGCGCTTGTTGTGGGGCTGTTTGGCAGCAGATGTTATGCGGCTGAAGGGGTTGTTATCTCTTTTTCGGATTCCGGTATTTCTTTTTCCGAAGAGGGTGGTTTTTCTGTAAACGGTACAACTCTTACGATTAAGGAGAGCGGTACTTATACTGTGACCGGAAGCTGCAGCGAAGGTAATATTGAAATTGCCAAAGGAATTTCGGTCACTCTGTACATGTGTGATTTCTATCTTAAGTCGGAGCTTACCGCTCCTGTTGTGGTAAAGAAGGGTTCGAGTCTGTTGCTTCTGGTCCAGGGTGACTGTACTCTTATAAGTGCGGAAAATCCTGAAAATGAAAACAGTTCGGATGAGGAAATTGCTGACGCTTTTGAGGGGGCTGCAATTAAGGTAAAAAGCGCTTCGAATCTTACCGTAAGCGGCAGCGGTACGCTTAATATTGATGCGTCCTCGTGTAAGAATGGTATCAAAGGCGGAGCAACGTCGGGTATTAATGTCAACGGGGCTCATTTAAATGTAAATGCTGCCAATACGGGCATTGCCTGCGACGGTACGCTTACTGTTAATGCTGGAAATATTGATATTGTATCATCCGGGGATGGCATGAAGTCTGATCCTGATGCTGATGATACTGAGAGTGCAGGCGCTATCTATATCAATGGCGGTTCTATTGATATAAATGCACAGGGCGACGGTATTTCAGCTGCCAGGGATCTTAATATTACAAATGGAAGTTTTAATATCATTTCCATGAATGGTTACAACGATACGCAGTTTAGTAGCGATACCATGAGCTGCAAAGGTCTCAAGGCATCTGCCGGAAATCTTGAGGGTATTGAAAGCAGACTTACTGTATCAGGCGGTACATTTACAATCAATACACCTGATGATGCAATACATTCTGACGCGTATGCGGATATAACAGGCGGTACATTTACAATTTATACCGGTGATGACGGTGCGCATGCTGATACAACTTTGAACATCGGGTCGGAAGGCGGTCTTGATATGGATCCTTACATCGATATCAAGTATTGCTACGAAGGACTTGAGGGCGGCACTGTCAATACATATTCAGGAACTATGATCATAGTTGGAAATGATGATGGCATCAACTCTGCAGGCGGAAGTTCCAGCGGAACCGATCCTATGCAGGGTGGCGGAAACAGCTTCAGACCTGGCCCGGGAGGCGGAGGTTTTACACCCGGAGGTGGCGGAAATTATCACATAAATATCTATGGAGGTAATATTTACATAAATGTCGAGGGTGATGGTATTGATGCAAATGGAAATATAAACATTTCCGGCGGAAATGTGGAAGTGTGGGGCATGAGAGCAGGCGGAGACAATTCACCGCTGGATTTTGACGGGACAATTACTATAAATAATGCAAATGTATTTGCAGGTGGCACCAAAGGTGTTGACGGTTACATCCATAATGAAGTAAGTACAAACTCAAGTTACATTTACTCGACATCAACATATCAGAAAGGTTCGCCTATATATGTTAAAGATGGAAATGGAAATGTAATTTACAGTGCGACATCACCTAAAAATGTGAATTATCTTTTCTATATACCGGCAGATAAATCCTGTTCATTTACAAACAATGCAGTTTCAGACTGTGGAACCGGCGGCTGTAACAGCCATACATGGACATCTGCAGTAACAGTTCCGGCCACGGCTGAAAGCACCGGTGTTATGACATACACATGCACTGTCTGCGGCACAACAAAAACACAGACTATTCCTAAGATTACTTCTGTTGCAAATGATTATGGAAATGAAGACGATGATACGGATGATGAGATCTGGCCTTTCAGCGACGTGGAGAAAGATTCAACCGGAGCCGATCTACTGAAACAGGCTTATGACCTGGGAGTAGTCAGCGGAGTTACAAAGCCTGACGAAAACGGACAGGTTAAGTTCAAGCCGTCGAACAGCGTGACCAGAGCACAGTTTGCGATAATGCTATATAAACTTGCAGAGGCAGAAGGAGTTTTAGAAAAAGGAATTGAAACAGAAACAATACATTTTTCAGATATAACAGAAGGTGATACAGGATACGAGGCAGTAGAGTGGGCTGCCGGCATAGGAATAATAAGCGGATTTGAAAATGGAACATTTAAGCCTGCCAAAAACATAACCCGCGCACAGATAGCAATAATGCTGCAGCGTTATGCAGATATCGCCGGCTACGAAACATCAGCAACAGCAGACCTCAGCAGCTTCGCAGACTACGATACAGTCAGAGAAAACACAGAAGCGGGCCTCAGTTGGATCATAGGAGACGGCATAATGACAGGAGTCACAAAAGACGGCCTCACATATATCTACCCGAACAGAAACGCCGGCAGACTGCAATGCGCAATACTTATAATGCGCTACCATAATTTAACAAACTGTTAAGTGCCTGTCACCGCCAGCACCACACTAAATATGAACAAACTATTAAGTGCCTGTCACCGCGGTGGCGGAACCCCGCATAACACCGCGGTGTATGAGTGAACAAACTGTTAAGTGCCTGTCACCGGGCCGTCACCGGGCCACAGTATAAGTATGTACAAACTGTTAAGTGACAGGCACCAGGCCGAAGGCCGATATTGAATAACGTGCTCACGATATGTTAAAATTCAGTTGTTACTGATATGTAGTCAGTCACAGTATAAGTAAATGAGGTGAGCAGCTATATGAAAAAATATAATAGACTTACAGCTCTGGTTCTATCGGCTGTCATGACTATGTCTCTCGGAGGCTGTAGTTTTCCGGGTAAGGATGCCGGGGGCGCAAATACAACAGAGGAAATGGAATTGGCAGAAATCTCAACTGATGAAAGTGCCGGGTCATTAACGGTTACGGAGGCGGATTCTGAGGAAGCCACCGAGGCTGCAAAGAAGGAGGAGCCAAAGAAACCTCCGTTTTCTGATTCTATCAAAATTGAAACGGGTGATGACAGCGCATCAGCCGCGTTTAACGCCTTGAATACATCTGTGAATATAAATGTAAATGGCTCCGACGCTGAAGAAACTGTAAGACAGATAGCTGATCTGATAGAAGAAATGGACTGCACGTTTTCGTCTGTCCGTAGTGATTCTGAATTGTTTAAAATGAATGAATCCGGGAAATGGGCCTGCTCCGACTGCCTCCTGGAGGCAATACAGTATGGGCAGGAGTTAGGAAAGAACACAGACGGTGATTTCAACATCGCACTTTTGCCGCTTACCAAAGCATGGGGATTTTATAACGCAGACTACCGTGTCCCTGAGGAATCCGAGATTTCTGATCTTTTGAAGCTTGCGAAACCGGAGGACGCAAAAGTTGTAGAACTCCCTGCACATGAATGGCCCAATATCTCAGATGCCGACTATGAAGATGGCACTGCGCTTTATTTTGGCGTCGAGTACAGTACAGAAGGTATGCAGCTTGATCTTTCATACTATCAGGAGGGTCTTGCAGGCTTGAAGATAGCTGAAATGATAAATGAGAAAAGCAGCGATGAAGTCAGTTCCGCCATCGTCAGTATCGGCGGTACGATCATTACCGTAGGTGCAAAGCCTGACGGAAAACCATGGAAGGTTGCAATTCAGGATCCGGATAAAGAAGATGGAGCTTATATAGCTGTTATTTCCATAGAGGGCAGTTCTGATGCAAAATGTGTTTCCACAGAAGGTACTTATAAACGTTTCTTCGAACAGGACGGAAGAAAATATCATTTTATAATAGATCCCAAAACCGGTTATCCTGCAGATTCAGATATAGTATCATCAACAGTGATAGCCTCTGACCCTGCGCTTGCTGATGCACTCGACACTGCACTTTTTATAATGGGGCGTGAAAAAGCGATTGATTTCTGGCACTCGGGAATATATGATTTTGAAATGGCATTACTTGGAAATGACGGAACATTCTACGTTACCGACGGCATATCTGACAGTTTTAAGAGCACTTTAAAAACAGAAGTGATTCATCTCACAGATTAATTACAAAAAACAGGAGCATCAAATGTCTGAACATAAGATAATGATAATAGAAGATGAAGTGAATATCGGAAATATGCTTCAGGAGGCGCTGGAAATGGAAAAGTACAGCGTCCTCCGTGCGTATTCAGGAACAGAAGCGTTGATGTTTCTCGAAAAGGAAAAACCGAATCTGGTTCTTTTGGACCTCATGCTTCCCGGACTTTCGGGAGAGGAGGTTCTGCCTAAGCTAAATGGGATTCCAACCATAGTAACAAGCGCAAAAACACGTCTGATGGAGAGTGTACATGTCTCTCGCACAGACGTGTTTTTTATTTAACCTGCATTAACGCTTAATTAGCCTTATCAATCCACCATAATTCTGCATTGCTGTCAGCATCTTTATACTGTTCGATATTGGCAGTTGAATCCTTAGAACCCCAGGAAACATTTAACAGTTTACCACTGCCTCTGTTGATAATCTTGAAGGTATTATCTCTTGAAGGCTGTATGCTCCATTCCTGACTCGGGTTACCGGTATATTCCCACTGATGAACATTTGCGCCGTCCCAGTTAGCATTACGGAGGATTGGTAATTAAGAGTTTTGAAGAACTGAGTAAGCAGAATGTACATGACCTGGTTAAGATTGAATCTTTATCCCTGAGATTGCGTCTGACCTGCGGAGATACGGCTGATATATCGTATGGCAGCGGCTCCGGCAAAAGTGATGCATAACACAAGTATCTGATAGTTGGATATGGTCTGTCCGATGTGTGACTCCCGTAGAAATTCCAGACCGACTTTGGTGATACCGGACAGAAACAAAGTGATAATGGCAGCTTTGGTTTTATCTTCCAGCTTAAGATAAAGTATAAGCCCGATTATAAAAATAAAAATGAAACATACGGTTTCAGTCAGCTGGACAGGGAAGTAGCTGCCATGATTTTTTGCCTCATATGTAACAGCCAGAGTCCCAACGTAAGGAATACCGTTGCAGCATCCTGCTATATGGCATGCAATCTTGGAAAGCCCATACATAAGCGGGGCAGAGGTGATCCATGCTGCTATGGATTCTGTGATATGATCTCTATGAATCAGTGCCGAAGTGACAGCTCCGAGTATCAGCCCCAGGGCTCCGCCGGCACCCACAAATCCTATATTCCGTATATCTTTATTAAGAGCAATGGAGGTCATGAAAGAAACCATTATAATCATGACAAAAGTAAGCAGGGCAGTATAAAAACAGGTGCCTTTTGCAGCACCTGCTTTAGCCATCAGAAGACATGCAACAACAATTCCTATGATGATTGCTGAAAGCACTATCGGGCCATAGAAAGTATATTTTAAATCAGGAATGTACATGTTTACAAACTCCATACATTAAACCGGAATCGTGCTGCTTATATTATTTCTCATCACGCTGACGGTGTTATTTCTCAATGAAAATAGTTTTATTGCGACCGTTCACCACTTCAATATTTTCATCAGGTGCAAGAGTAATGAGATTCCTGGAATTATCCATCTCAATATTAACATCGGTATTAACGATACGTACCTTTGTATTGGAATTTCCACCGTAAACATAAGCATTCATACCGTGACCGATATATGTAATGGCAGCAGATTCTACTGTAAAGTCAGTGGCACCATACAGACTTCCTACAGCTGTCGAATAATCTGATTGAACAGAGACATGGAAGGACATATCATGCATGGTAACAGAGGCTTTGCTGCCTGTAAGGCTTCCGATAACGGCAGTACGTCCGCCGCCGCCTTCACATCTGACAAGTGAACGCCATATCTCAACTTCAGAGTTGCCGTCAAAGCTTCCGATGCAGACGCCTTCATAAACATTATTATTTATAAGAATATCACAATCATGAATTTTAAGAGGATGATAGGAATCGAAGGAACCTATGGCAACACCTTTTTCACCGCTGACACGGATGATATATTTGCCTTTATTGATCCTTATAATGCCACCGAGACCTGACCCGATACCGGACATGATCTGTCCGTTGGCTTCAATATATATCTCCCCATCCTGATAGAAGTCTATAGTACCGTGGGCTTCTTTCTTTGAATTTCCTATTCCGAAACCGTCAGAGCCGGAAACAGTTATCTTGAGATTACCATCACCTTCAACTGTAAGCGAAGATGATTTCGGAACCATGATTCCGTTTCCTTTGAAATGATTCTCGCCTTCAAGACGTATCAGCACCTTTGCATTATCTGCAATGGTGATACACGGACGATTCTTAACATTTGAAAGACATACATTTTCAAGGGTAATATGACCGTCATAGCCCTCAAGAATTTCAAGGTGAATACCTGTATCATGGTTAGGAGTACCGGTGATGGTTATGTCACGGAATGTAGAACCGGAATCACCTATGATGATAGTCTTTTTGTTATCTTTAAGTATGCTGTTAAGAGAAATCCTGCTGGATTTTCCGGCGATAAATACTTCATCAGTAGTGCCGGCTTCACGTTCTTTATGGAAACGATTGATCTCCATCCTTACATTTGCATCTATACTGGTAATGATATTTTCTGCAGGATGGGCAATATAATAACCCTGAATAAGGTCTGCTCCCAGTCTTATAACCGTAGCAAGTTCATCTCTGGTCTCAACACCCTCCGCCAGTGCTTTGATATTGTTGGCATGGCAGAAGTCTATGATCTCACGAACAAAATGCTGTTTCTGATCACTGTTTTGAATCTCAGTAAGGAGAGAACGGTCTATCTTTACATATTCAGGCATGTATCTCAGAAGATTGCTGACATTTGAATATCCGGTGCCGTAATCGTCGACTGCAAGGTCGATGCCCATGCTTCTGTAATTGGTCTTGATCCTGTCGAGATCCTCATCCGAAAGTTCGGCTTCTTCTGTCAGTTCGACAACAACACTGCCGGCCTTGAGAAACAGCTGTTCTTTGATGTACTCATTGTCCGAAGTACTCAGTTTGCAGCCCGGAATACTGTTTATGAATACTTTTCTTGTATCAAAGATATCGTCTCTTTCTCCGACTATCTTAAGTACATTTTTAAATGTGGCTGTTTCAATGTCATTAAGTCTCCCCAGCATATAGGCATATTTGATTATGCTGAGAGGCGGAATCGGAATGTCGGAGTTGGAGCGCATAAGAGCTTCGTATGAGAAAATATCGCCATTGACAGCATTAACTATTGGCTGGAAATGATATTTTAGAAGATTACCGTCAAGTATCTTTTCAACCTCTGTCAGTTCTTTCTGTTCATCTTCAGAAAGGTTATTGTTATTAACACGAACGGATTTTGTTTCGCTGCCTTCGTACTTGTTTGCTGCAATCTGTTCCAGTTTGTCGGAATAGAATTTCAGAAGAAGATGACGCCTGAAAGACTCAAGTCCCCTTGAAACAGCATACATCCAGAGACGTGCAACACTTTCGTAAGACCTTGGTTCGGTGCCAAAACTGAGCATGACATATCCATAGGACTTATTTTCATAGAAGAGTGGAAGGAAAAACCAACCCCTGCATGACTCATCATTTGAGTATGGAAGTAAGTCGGATGTACGGAATAATCTTTTGGAATCGATCATGCAAAGAGAGGGGTTGTCGGCATCATACGAAAGTACATTTACCATGACTTCCGGATATCCCTTTGTATAAAATGGATTGCCGGTCAATGTTTCGGCATTCATCCAGTTTGGATCAAGACAGATTTCCATCTTTTTTATTCCATGAATGTAGAAAATTGAGTCATAAACTGTTCTGAAGAACTCATCAAGATTATTTGCAAGGAGCATATTCTCCATCATATAATTATGAACTGATTCAAAGCTTTCATCAGAATCCTTGGTGATCCAGGACTCTCTGGTTTTTCGCTCCATGCTGTATTGCACTTCACAGCCACAGCTTTCGCCTATGTAGAGTGTGGCATCCGGTTCAGGTTTTTCAGGCTTTTCGCCGTTCATTTGTCTGATAAGAGCTTTAACGGCAAATGAACCGTAGTATTCACCCGGAATATAGGTGGAAGTGAGAGATTTAGGACTGGACTGACCTTCTTCGGAGGTACCATAGCCTGCTATGGCAATATCATGAGGAATGCTTTTGCCGTGTTTAGTCATATTGACTGCAAAACCTATGGCCATAGGATCATTTGCACATCCTATAGCTTCAGGAATATCACCGCTTCGGAGTATATCCTCGGCACAGCTTGAACCGCTGTAATACCAGAAATCCCCGTAGTATATCCTGTCGGATCTGACGGAGAGACCGTGATCTTTCATGGCATCCTTATAGGCTTCAAGACGCATCCTGGAGTGTATATGATTACGTCTGCCGGTAAGGTATGCTATATCTTTATATCCGTGTACTTCAATAAAATGGGAAATTGTAGCATAAACAGCAGGATATCCGTCTGTCCAGAAACTATAGAAATATTTGCTGTCTTTATCAACGCAAACAACAGGTCCGCCAAATACTTTGTGGACCTTTTCCTCAATTTCTTCTACGATACCCGGTGTCTGTATAATATCCGAATGGATAATGACTGCATCAAACATGTCATAGTTGATGAGATTATAGATATTAGACTCGCCTTTTTCCCTGTCTTTGTTGTTCTGGTACTTGATGAACATAGAAAATACACAGACATCATATCCGTAGGAAAAGGCGGTTTTCATCACCCCTCTTATAAACTCTGTCTGATAGGTTTCGTCAGCCTGTGCAGTTAGGAGGGCAATCCTTCTGTTTGACTTGCCCTTATAACGTGATTTATCCCCCATACGTTACACCCTCCTGAATATTACAACTATACCAAAAAAAAGCAGTTTTTACAAGAAAATATAAAGCTTAAAAAATAATGCAATATATGCATTTAGGTGGTATAATAAATGTGTCTGACTTATGACAAACGGGGGAAAAACTATGGCGGATAGATTGGGTGATAATGATATTGATATGTATAGCTATATTGCGGGTGCACTTGCAAGTCGCTATGAGGTTATCTACTATATAGACATGGTTACAAATAATTATATTCAGTACAGTGCAAGTTCTGAATATGAAAAGCTCGGCACAACAAAAAAAGGTGACGATTTCTTTAAATCGGCCTTTAAGGATGTTGGAAGATATGTTCATCAGGATGATGCCGGCTGGCTTCTTAGAGAGATTGAGAAGAAGAATCTTATCAAAAACCTTTCCCAAAAGAGCTCACTGTCTTACACCTACAGACAGCTTCTGGGCAGTAAATTCCAATATGTAAATATGTTTATCGTTCATCCGGGAAATGATGAGAATCATATACTTATGGGTGTTTTGAATGTCGATTCCCAGATGGTCAGGGAGAAGTCCATGGAGGATGAATCCAGGCGATTCGGAGATATAGCTATGGCACTTGCCAGAAGATATGAGGTTATCTATCTGGTTGATATTGATACAAATGAATATCTGGAATTCAGTACCAGTGATAAGTATTCCAAGCTTGACATTGGCAGTAAAGGCAAGGATTTCTTCTCTGATACCCAGAAGAATATGAAGAATGATATATACAAAGATGATTATCCTATGATGGCTTATGCCATGCAGAAAGAACATCTTCTTGAAAGTCTTAAAGATAGCGGTAAGGCTATTCTTAATTACAGACTGCTCCTTGATGGCCGGCCTCAGTATGTGACACTCTTTGCTGTTCTTCCTGAGGAGGATTCCAGACGTATTATCATAGCAGTTGCAAATATTGATACATCCAAGCGTATGGAAGAGAAGCTTGAGGATATTCTTGACTCCGCGCTGGATGTGGCAAATAATGACGAACTCACCGGACTTAAGAATAAGAGAAACTATGCTCAGGTTGAGATGATCATCAATAAGGATATTGAGGAAGAAACCAATAAGCAGTTTGCTATAGTAATCTGTGATATCAACGGTCTCAAGATCATAAATGATACGAAGGGGCATAGTGCCGGTGATGAATACATAAAAGAAGCGGGAGAGATGCTCCGCACATTATACAAAAACAGTGACATCTTCCGTGTGGGAGGTGATGAGTTTGCTATAATCCTTACCGGTGAAGATTTTGAAGACAGAAATGTAATACTTGGAAGATTTGATCATTTAAATTCGGAACATCATAAAGAAAATAAGGTTACCCTTTCAGTAGGTATGTCGGATTTTAATCCTTCTATAGATAATATTGTACAGGATGTATTTGAACGTGCAGACACCGCCATGTATGACAATAAGCGGAGGATGAAACATATAAATGACGGGTATGAAAAGGATTACGAGCTGATTGATAAGGATACCATTAATTATTATCGTCTTTTCGAAAGACTTGTTTCTGCAATGACGGATATGGAGCATCTTGATTACAAGCTCATTGAAAGTATCATAGCAGAGATAACTGTAAGTTTCAGACTGAGTAAAGGTGTAGCCAGACTCTATAAGAATCCTAAAGAAGAGGCTATGGGTGCAGGAGAGACTCTGTGCTGTTATGATTCCGGCAAGAAGGATAAGAGAGTTATGTATCTCAGATCTGTAACCAGTGTCATGTCCATAGGAACTATCTCGGTATATATGGCGGAGGATGAACAGCCGCTTTCTACTATAGAATACACAAGGGTAGAACTCCTGATGCGTATGACACTCAGCTATCTTACCAGAAACAGGCTGAGAGATGCAGTTGAAGAACTTACATTTCATGATAATAGCGGATTTGAGAATTTCCGCAGCTTCTTCAAATATATAATGGAAAATGCTAACCGCCTTGGCGGCAAAGTGGCATTCCGTTACAATCTAAGACATTTTACCCTGGTCAATCAGGAACTTGGAAGGAAAGTAGGGGATGTTACTCTCCGGAATCATTATGAGACCCTCCAGAGGATGATAGGTGACAGAGGTACCATATGCCGTCTCGGTGGAGATAATTTTGTTGCAATATGCGGAGGGGAACAGCTGGGAAGGATAGTTAATTTTCTTGCGGAGGCACCGATAGTCTACGATTTACATAACGGAAAGTCTGTAAATATTTCAACCAGTGCAGGGATTTACTGCATTCCTGATGTTTTCATACTGAAAGATCCAAGTGATATCATGGAGAGGATCAATACTGCTTATCATGTTGCCCAGAGCGGCGGCAGGGAGAGAATGGTTTTCTACGACGATACTCTTGATGAGAGTAAGGCGAAGAGTATGCGTGTTCAGCAGCTTTTCCCGGAAGCCTTCAGAAATGAAGAATTTATCGTTTATTATCAGCCGAAGGTAAACATCAATAACGGTGAGATAGCAGGCGCTGAGGCGCTCTGCAGGTGGATACATGATGGACAGGTCGTTTCGCCTGCTGATTTCATTCCTATGCTTGAAGAGACGGATGATATATGTCAGTTGGATTTTTATATGCTTGACCATGTATGCAGGGATATAAGAAGATGGATAGATATGGGCAGAAAAGTTGTCCGTATATCAGTTAATTTCTCCCGTAAGCATATGCTCAATATTAATCTTATTGAAACTATAATAAAGATAGTTGACAGATATGAGATTCCACACGAGTTTATAGAAGTAGAGCTTACAGAAACCACTACAGATGTGGAGTTCAGTGATCTGAAGAGAATTGTTAACAGTCTCCAGAAAACCGGTATCTATACTTCAGTGGATGATTTCGGTGTCGGATACTCATCACTGAATCTTATAAGAGATATGCCATGGAATGTTCTGAAGGTTGACAGGAGTTTTCTTCCTGCCGATGGGGAAGATACGAACAAAGCCGCTGATATCATGTTCAGACATGTTATATCCATGGCAAGAGATCTGGGACTTGAATGTATTGTAGAAGGCGTTGAGACTGAAAAACAGGTTGAGCTGCTTCGCTCCAATAATTGTGAGTTCGCACAGGGATTCCTGTTTGATAAACCTCTTCCTGTGATGAATTTTGAGAAGAAACTTGATCCATCATTCCGCTACTATGTAAAACAGTGAGGCTCTAT
The DNA here is from genome assembly GCA_017477505.1 of Eubacterium sp. Classification (GTDB taxonomy): domain Bacteria; phylum Bacillota; class Clostridia; order Lachnospirales; family Lachnospiraceae; genus Eubacterium_Q. The sequence goes on along the minus strand of JAFUVQ010000009.1, from coordinate 38,090 downwards.
ACGGTTATGCCTCAGATGGCGTTATATGTGGGGATGCCTCAGGTGGCGTTTTGCTTGAAAAATATGATTATTACTGTTATTATAGAGAGTGTGTTTAGTCATTCCTATGTAGGAACCATCGCATCGGATGGCTGATATTTCCGAGTATAAAAAGAGAAGGAAAGTCGGGGGACAGTTATGGAAAGACAATTTACTAATATGAGAGACCTGACCAGGGTATATGCGGAAGCTATGAATCTGCTCCGCCCTGAAACAGAGAATCTTCACCAGAGAGTTGCTTATATTGCATATAATATAGCAAAGGAGATGGGCTTCGAGGGAAAGGACCTTGAAGAGATACTATTTACCAGCTTCCTTTATGACGTGGGAATTGTTCTCATGCCTGAGAAGAAGGAAGATGAAGAGAGGTATTATTTCAAGGATCTGGCCGGTTCCGGACTTGGAATCCTGGGTGATGTCAAGATTCTCCGTTATGCTACAAATGTACTTCGTGTCGCTGACCCTGAGTCAGAGGTTGACTTCGCGGATAATAAATATAAGTCATTTGCAGAGATCATAGACCTTGCAGACAGGATAGCATTTATGCTCGATACCAAGGATGCTGCTCTAAACCAGGTTGAAGAAATCAGCTATTCGGTTCAGGATATGGCCGGTGATGTTATCGGAGATGATGTTGTAGAGGCATATCTCAGATTCTCTGAGAAAGAATATGTCTGGATGGAACTCCTTCATCAGCCGGAGATCATTCTTAATTCCATTTCAGACGACAGGACAGTAACACTTGATGCTGCCATAACTTTTGCGAAGTTCATGGCTCGTATCATTGACTTCAGAAGTCAGTATACCGCAATGCACAGTTCAGGCGTTGCAGCTACAGCAGTTCGTCTTGCCGAGATAATGGGAATGTCCCAGGATGAATGTAAGAAGATGATGATAGCCGGATATCTTCATGATATAGGCAAGCTTAAGGTACCGAGAAGCATACTTGAGAAGAGTGAGAAACTTACTGATTCCGAGTTTAATATAGTTAAGGAATATGCATATTATACGCACCTTCTCCTGAAGGATATAGAAGGCTTCGAGGATATAAGCCAGTGGGCAGCGCTTCATCATGAGAAGCTGAACGGATTCGGATATCCGTTCCGACTTAAGAAAGATCAGATTCCTATGGGCGCACGTATACTCGCACTTGCGGATACCTTCTCTGCCGTTGCCGAGATAAGACCATACCGTCAGGGACTTTCAAAAGAAGAAGTTATAAAGATTCTTCTTGAAAATGTGGAGCGTGGAGCCATGTTCGGGTACCTGGTTGAAATGCTCATTACAAACTATGATGAGATACAGGAAATCAGAGATACTCACGTAAGTCGTGAAGGTGCAAGATATTATGCTTCAGTAGTCGAAGCAGATTAAAAAACGGAACACCGGGGACACTCCCCGGTGTCCCATTTTGTGATATGAGGAAAGTATGGATAAAGAAGGAAAAAAGAAATTCAAATGGTGGAAGATTCCGGTTTTTCTGCTGGTTGCTGCTGTTGTTGTTGTGGCAGGTTATTTTGCATATGTATTTCTTACCTATTCAAGGATTGAGGATAATCAGCCTCTTGAGGTTAAGGGTAACTCGACTGAGGTGGCTGAAGCCGGAACTGAATATACCATTGTCAGCTATAACATAGGATTTGGCGCTTATACGCCTGACTATTCATTCTTTATGGATGGCGGTACCGAGAGCAGAGCGGCATCCAGGGAAAGCGTTATCCGTTGTACTACAGGTGTTGCTGATAAGGCTCTGGAATTTGAACCTGACTTTGCTGTTTATCAGGAGGTTGATACCGATTCTACCAGAAGCTGGCACGTTGATCAGACTGAGTTGATTGACAATAGATATGATTCTGTTGCCGCATTTGACCATGTATTTGCATTGAATTATCATTCCGCATATCTTATGTATCCTGTTACTAAACCTCACGGAGCTTCAAATTCCGGACTTCTTACGGAAAGCCGTTTCAATGTTAATTCAGCCCTCCGCAGAAGCCTTCCTATAGCTACAGGTTTTAAGAAGATTATTGATCTTGACCGCTGCTACAGTATTTCAAGAATCCCCGTTTCAAACGGAAAAGAACTGGTTCTTTTTAATACACATCTTTCGGCATACGCTACTGATGCTGCGCAGGGAAATGCACAGCTTCAGATGCTTTTCGGTGATATGAAGGCAGAGTATGACAAAGGTAATTACGTGATCTGCGGCGGGGATTTCAATCATGATTTTACTCTTGATTCAAAGGAATTCTTTAATCCGGGGTCAGATGAAGATTACAGCTGGTGCCAGCCGTTTCCTGACGATGCAATACCTGAGGGATTCAGCAAATGTATCGAATATAATGAGGGAATGGTTCCTTCTAACCGAAATACAAATATCCCTTACAGTGAGGAATGCTTCACTTCGATACTGGATGGCTTCATTATATCGGATAATGTTGAATGTAATTATGTTCAGAATATTGATACCGGCTTTGCATATACGGATCATAATCCTGTAGTTATGAAGTTTGTGCTTTCTGAATGATGCAGGATTTGAATAAAACAGATGAAGAGAATATATTGTAGGAGAGAGGACATTAAGTAAGAGACATGAATAATACAGAAAGAGCAAAAGTAGATGTAGCAAGAAGGATGCTTAAGGGAAAGCTTCCGGTGGAAGAAGTTCAGCAGATGACCGGACTTGATATGGATTTCCTTAAGAAGCTTGAGGAAGAAGTAGCCCCCGAAGTAAGAGAGGCGAAAATACTCCAGGGGCTTGATAATACCAATCTCAATATCGGTGAGATTCTTTATGATAATTATGCTACGGATGAAAAGGCGGATGAGAACTATTGATGAGTTTACAGTTTAAATCCGACCCCTGTAAACATCGCAACATCACGACCTGTGTCATCGGTTACATCGACCTGTATGACGCAGGTCGTTTTTCCGTCTTTGATAAAATGAGCAGTAGCAGTAAGTTCATTGCCCTTAGGTGCGGAAAGATAATTGATACTTACCTGCTGTGCCACGGTCAGATTATGTCTGTTGTTGGAAAGAACCGCGAAGGCCAGGTCAGCCAGTGTGAAAATGGCTCCACCCATGATGCCTCCGTAGGCATTTTTATGTCCGTCATTAAGAACAACTCTGGTAACGGCTTCATCGTCAGATATACTGACTACCTCCATACCGCTGTCCGTTGCAAAACGATCCTTCTTAAAGTGTTCCCTGGCTTCTTCTAAATTGTAATTTCCCATGATATTTATTCCTCGTATATTCCGGATAATCTTATTATAAAAAATTGACCTGTGTATTACAGGGCAGCAAGAAAACTTTCGTTTTCTGCGATGACTTTCTTCATTGCATCAGGTCCCGGTGCTCCGATAGTGTTACGTTTCTCAACGCATTCCTTAAGACTGATGGCCTGATAGATGTCTTCTTCAAAGACAGGGGAGATTTCCTTCAGCTCTTCCAGACTGAGGTCATCAATAGCTACTCCCTTATCAATGGCATAGAGCACGAGCCTTCCGATTATACCGTGAGCGTCTCTGAACGGTACTCCATGCTTAACCAGGTAGTCAGCGGCATCCGTTGCATTTGCAAAACCGCGCATGGTGCTCTGTTCCATCTTATCTGTGCGGAGGCGCATGGTACTGATCATTCCTGTGAAGAGCACGATGCAGTCCTTTGCAGTATCGATAGCATCAAATGTAAATTCCTTATCTTCCTGCATATCCTTGTTATAAGCAAGAGGTATGCCTTTCATGGTTGTAAGCATTGACATCAGGGCTCCGTAAACACGGCCTGTCTTACCTCTTACAAGCTCTGCGATATCAGGATTTTTCTTTTGAGGCATGATGGAGCTTCCGGTGCTGTAGCTGTCGTCAAGCTCGATGAAGCTGTATTCATTTGAATTCCAGGTTATTATCTCTTCCGAGAATCTTGACAGGTGCATCATTATGATAGAGAGGTCCGAGAGAAGTTCGATAACGTAATCTCTGTCGGAAACTGAATCCATACTGTTCAGAGTCGGTCCTTTGAAATGAAGCAGTGAAGCGGTAAGCTCTCTGTCCAGAGGATAGGTTGTTCCCGCAAGAGCACCTGCGCCGAGAGGACAGTAGTTAAGTCTCTCATATGTGTCAGTCAGTCTTGTATAGTCCCTCTTGAACATTTCCATATACGCGCCGATATGATGTGCAAATGTAACGGGCTGAGCCTTCTGCATATGTGTGAAGCCCGGCATATAAGTATCAAGATTCTTCTTCATAAGGTCATGAAGTTCAAAGAGAAGCGCCTTTACGTCAGCTTTTATTTCGCCGATTTCGCTTCTTACATACATTCTCATATCGAGAGCAACCTGATCGTTACGGCTTCTTCCTGTGTGAAGCTTCTTGCCCGCATCGCCTATCCTGTCTATAAGGTTGGCTTCAACAAAGGAGTGAACATCCTCATATTCATTTGTAATCTCAAGACGTCCTTCTGATACATCCATAAGGATTCCGCGGAGTCCTTCAAGGATGGAATCTCTTTCATCGGAAGTGATTATGCCTGTCTCGCCCAGCATGGTTGCATGTGCGATGGAACCCTCTATATCCTGGCTGAGAAGCCTCTTGTCGAAGCTTATGGAAGCGTTGAAATCATATACCATCTGATCGGTTTCTTTGGTGAAACGACCACCCCAGAGCTGTGCCATATCTGTTTACCTCATTATTTCTTAATATTAGTGGCATTTAGCCATCACGCCTCATTTTATCCTAAAACACGGGTTGCTTCAAGAAGAAAAAAATGATATCCTATCGGATGGCAATACACTTCGGTGAATGCGCGTTCGTGCGTGACATGATTTACTAATATATACGGAGTATACGAATGACAAATCGTAAAAAACTGTTTATATATCTGGGTATCATCGCAGGAGTAATCATCCTGCTTGTTTTACTTGACCGTCTTAAGGTCAAGAATCCCAGTCAGAATGTCATCCACCGTTTCGATGCCTGCGAAAGTGTTGAAGAACTTGCAGCCAGGCTGACGAGAGATATTGAAAGCGGAATTGACGGAACCGATACACTTTATGCAAAGGATGTTCCCATAGATGATATTCTGAATATCAATTATTATATAGGAACCATTGATGGAACAGTAAACTCGGTTGCATATACCGGTGAGATCATGGGTGTCATGAGAGTTGACTTTGACATCGTCCGTTCCGATAACAGCTATGTTTACCGCTGTTATAAGTATAAGGAACCTATTCCGGATGACAGGGAAAACGCGAAGAAGCTTTATAAGAAAGTGAGCGATTTCATGATACTCCGTATCAAAGGTTCCATGTCAGATTATGAAAAAGAACTTGCGATACATGATTTTATCATTGAGAACTGCGATTACAGCTACGGAAGCAAGGATAATGAAAATGAATACAGAGCCTATGGCGCTCTTGTAGAAGGCAAGGCAGTCTGCAACGGTTATGCAGAGGCTATGGCACTTCTCCTTTCCTGTGCGGGAATAGAGAATAAATATATCACGGGTTCGGCGGGAGATGAACTCCATGCATGGAATCTTGTAAAGCTGGGAGATAACTGGTATCACGTGGATGCAACATGGGATGATCCTGTGCTGGATATCATCGGGGGTGCGACACTGCATGCTTATTTCAATCTTTCGGATGCAAAGATGAAGATGTCCCATACATGGAATGAGGATTATTTTGAAGCATGCGATTCCATGGCGTTCAATTATTATAATATGAATAATCTTTATTTCGACAGCTTCGGAGATTTTAAGAATAATATCCAGTCCGAGGTCATTCGGAACAAGTTCGGAGTAGTCGAATGCGCCTTCAAGAGTTCGGCGCCTACGGGCTCGGATCTTGAATTTATATTTGATTACGGCGGAATCAAGTCCTTCCAGTTTTCAAATGATGGCGGCGGGGACTATAATATACTGGTAATGTATTTAAACAAATAAAGCAGTCAATATGAATCATCAGTGCTATAATAAAGGGCACGAGGATTCAAATAATATAATAAATGAAAAGAGGTTGATTCAAAGTGGCAACAACAAAGGGTAATCTTACGATTGACAGCGAAAACATTTTTCCTATCATCAAGAAATGGCTTTATTCGGACCATGATATCTTCATCAGAGAGCTGATATCAAACGGTGTGGATGCCATTACAAAGCTTAAGAGACTGTCAAGTATGGGTGAGGCTGATATACCTTCCGGTGAGGAGTACAAGGTTACGGTCTATGCAAGCCCTATCGAGAAGACTCTTACATTTGTAGATAACGGTATAGGAATGACGATGGAAGAGGTTGATAAATACATCAACCAGATCGCATTTTCGGGAGCGACTGATTTCCTTGAGAAATACAAGGATAAAGATGAAAATGATCAGATCATCGGTCATTTCGGACTCGGTTTTTATTCGGCGTTCATGGTTTCTGACAAGGTGACCATCGAAAGCCTTTCATTTGCAGACGGAGCTGCACCGGTTTACTGGGAATGTGACGGCGGAACAACCTTCGAGATGAGAGAAGGCAACTATGATAAGAGAGGTACAAGGATAACTCTTTACCTTTCGGATGATTCACTTGAGTTCGCAAATGAATACAGAGTTAAAGAGATCATCAATAAGTACTGTTCATTCATGCCTGTTGAGATATATTTCATAAATGAGGATGAGGCTAAGAAGAAAGCAAGTGAAGAGATAGTTCAGGAGAAGGAATCCAAGGCATCTAAGGAAGAGGATGAGCTTATCGGCGGCTCTGAAGTTGCTGACGATGCAGTCGATACAGATGCTGCTGATACTGAAGATAAGGATGCACCTAAGCCTCTTAATGATACAAATCCGCTCTGGATGAGGACACCGGGCGAATGCAAGGATGAGGATTATATCGACTTCTATCAGAAGGTATTCCTTGACTTTAAGGAGCCTCTGTTCTGGATCCATCTTAACATGGACTATCCGTTTAATCTTAAGGGTATCCTTTACTTCCCGAGAGTCAATCCGAATATGGAGCAGCTTGAGGGTAAGGTAAAACTCTATAACAACCAGGTCTTTGTAGCAGATAATATCAAAGAAGTAATTCCTGAATTCCTGCTTCTTCTCAAGGGCGTTATCGACTGTCCGGACCTTCCGCTCAATGTATCACGTAGTGCCCTTCAGAATGATGGCTTCGTTCAGAAGATTTCCGACCATATAACCAAGAAGGTCGCTGACAAGCTGAGCGGCATGTATAAGACGAAGAGAGAGGATTACGAGAAGTTCTGGGATGATATCTCTCCATTTATCAAATACGGATGCCTCAGAGATACCAAGTTCAATGACAGAATGACAGATTATATGATCTTCAAGAATATCGAGGGCAAGTATATCACGCTTCCTGAGTATCTTGAGGCTGCGAAGGAAAAGCACGAGAATAAGGTATTCTATATAACGGATGAAGAGCTTCAGGCTCAGTACATCGAGATGTTTAAGAAGACAGGCACGGACGCTATCTATCTTACACACAGTATCGATAATCCTTACATAACAAATCTTGAAATGAAGAATGAGGGAGTTAAGTTCCTCAGGATAGATGCAGATGTAAATGAGGCTCTTAAGGGTGATTCCCTTTCCGAGGATGATGCAAAAGCATATACTGATAAGCTTACCGAAACCTTCAAGAAGGCACTTTCTGTTGAGAAAATCAACATAAAGGTTGAGAGCCTTTCCGATGAGAACATCTCATCCATGCTTACACAGAGTGAAGAGTCAAGACGTATGGCGGATATGATGAAAATGTATGCCATGGGCGGAATGCCGGGTATTGATTACGGCAAGGACGCAGAGACACTTGTTCTCAATGCCAACAATAAGCTCGTTAAATATGTGCTCGATAATCCTGAGGGAGAGAATACCGACAAGGTATGTCAGCAGCTTTACGATCTTGCAGTGATCGCAAACCGTCAGCTTACGGCAGATGAACTCACGAGGTTCGTTGCAAGAAGCAATGAGATACTCGGCCTTATTATCGGGTAACTGATATAATATAAAGATGGAATGATGAATCGGATGCCGGGATCATATCCCGGCATCTGCTTTGTTATATAATATAGAGCGTACACAGCTCGTAAGGTAGATTGCTTTGCATCTCGCGCCCGACGAGGCGCATGTCGCAAGCGACATTCTATATTTCTCTGCCTCAGTTGACGAAATCCATATATTTGAGATATAATAAATCAGTTAAATAGTACAGGGGAGGTGAGTGCTATAAATATAAAGAATTTAATAAAAGTGAATCTTATCAATATAGCTCTGCTTCTTCTTGTTGTGCTTATCTATGTTATCTTTAATAATGTGATCGAACTGGGCCTGCCTGTGACACTCGGGGCTACCGGACTTGCCGGCGTAATATGGTTCATTTTTACACTGTATTCCAATTATTCGATCCTGAATACGGAAGATAATCCTTTTTCCAAGGCGGATCCTCTGAAAAGATTCATGGAAGCCGGAAAAAGAGGAGCTTTCAGCATGGAACGTAAGAAAATGGCTACCATGTATAACAGTATCATGACTAGGGAGAAATACTTCGGTGCCATGGAACCGGACAGCCGTATGGTCGAGGCATATACCATGATAAGGCTTCAGGCTGAAAATGATCTTGGCAAGGCTGCAGACTTCTTCGATTCCTATGACTATGTATACGGAGTTTACGGAAAAGATACGGCTTACTTAAAGAAAACCATGGATGAAATGCAGGGACTGGTCACCAAACTGAATCAGCTGGTGGAATTATCCTATTCTCTTGATGACAACATCAAAGATGTGGATATACGGCGTGTTGATGACCTGATAGAGTCACTTGAGACCATGAAAACCATGTAAAAGATTTATAAATATGTGTCATACATATAATGGGGTTATACCCCGGAAAGGGTAATTATGAAATCAAACAAAATAGTCTTTGTCGGTATAGCGATAGCGGTTCTGTTCATTTCCATAGTCGGTATCGGACTTATCATCAGAAATCAGTCCGGTGGACGAAGTGTTGATACCATGATGAATCATATCAAGGTCAAGGAGAAGACTCCTACCAAAGCTTCGGTTTCTCTTGATGATTCATCTCTTTATGATGAGCTTCCGGAGATAGCAAAGTATCCGCTTGCAGTCACCGGTTACGGCGATGTAAATATAGAGATCATGACTTCACCGGAAAAGGCCGGTAAGGATTATGAGTCATGGCTTATCGATGTTGCTACAAAGTTTAATAAGGCAAATGTCACGACTCCGGGCGGCAGGACCATCGGCGTTTCTGTAAGAAGCGTTTCATCGGGACTTGCAGCTGACTATATCATTTCAAGAAAGCATACTCCTCAGCTGTTTACTCCATCAAACTATCTCTGGGGTGAGTACATAACTGCAAATGGCGGTGATGTGACTCTTAATAAGAGGATGGTAGGAAATACAGCCGGACTTCTTATATCCAAGGGCAGTGAATATAATACATATGATTCCATCATCAAGGCTGTTCAGGATGGCAAGATCAATATCGGTTATACCAATCCGCAGACAAGTTCCACAGGTATGAATCTTCTCATTTCCATCCTTAAAGACGGTTCTGAAGATATCAATTCGGATGCGGCTATAGAGAATTACAAGAAGTTCAACCAGAATATTCCTTTTGTTGCCTATAACACCATGCAGATGCGTGATTCAGCTTCCAAGGGAACTCTCGACGGCATGATCCTCGAGTATCAGACATATGTAAATGAATCAAATCTTAACAAGCTTTATGATTTCATTCCTTTCGGCATAAGACATGACAATCCGCTTTATATAGTGGGTGAGAGCACTATGCCTGATGAGGAGATAGCAGCATGTAAGGCATTCAATGATTACTGTATGAATTCCGACAGCCAGTCACTTGCAAAGAAGAAGGGCTTCAATGCAAATGATGATTACAAGTCTGACAGAGAGATAACAGGTGCCGAGGTTAACAGGGCACTCGCTATCTACAAGGCAAATAAGGATAACGGTCAGGATATTATCGCTGTATTCGTTGCTGACTGCAGCGGCAGTATGTCAGGTGACCCTATCAATCAGCTTAAGCAGTCCCTCAGTAACGGTGCTCAGTATATCAATGAGAACAATATGGTCGGTCTGGTCAGCTATAGCACAAATGTAGCCATAGAGGTTCCTATAGCCAAGTTCGATCTTAATCAGAGAGCTTATTTCCAGGGCGGTATCAACAGCCTTACAGCAAGCGGAAGTACTGCAAGCTATGATGCCATAGTTGTTGCCATGGACATGATCAACAAGGCCAAGGAGCAGAATCCTGATGCCAAGGCTATGATATTCCTCCTCAGTGACGGATATCAGAACCAGGGCTATAAGCTTAAAGATATTACTCCGGCGCTTAAGGATTCGGAGATTCCTGTTTATACAATTAGTTATACAAGTGATGCCGATACAGATGCCATGAAGAAGCTTTCGGGCATTAACGAGGCGGCTACTATTAATGCGGACAGCGATGATATCGTATATAAGATCAAGAGCCTGTTCAATTCACAGATGTAATGCAAAGACTCACAATAACAGAAGGAAGTTTTATTAGATGAAGGTTTTTAATACACTTACAAGAAGTAAAGAGGAATTCGTTCCAATAACACCTGGAAAGGCAGGCATCTACGTATGCGGACCTACGGTTTATGATTTCATTCATATAGGTAATGCACGCCCTATGATAGTTTTTGATACTCTCAGAAGGTATCTTGAATATAAGGGCTATGAAGTTAACTATGTCTCTAATTTTACCGATGTAGATGATAAGATAATAAAAAGGGCAAATGAGGAGGGAGAGGATCCTTCAGTCATTTCCGAGAGATTTATAGCAGAATGCAAGAAGGATATGGAGGCTTTAAATGTAAGGCCTGCAACAACACATCCCCAGGCGACAAAAGAGATTCCCGACATGATAGAGATGATAAAGACTCTTATCGAGAACGGGCATGCCTATGAGAAGAACGGAACGGTTTATTTCCGTACAAGAAGTTTTGAAAACTATGGAAAGCTTTCTCACAAGAATATCGATGACCTTGAGGCAGGACATCGTGACGAGGCTCATCAGCTTAAAGTAAGCGGTGAGGATGAGAAAGAAGACGGACTTGATTTTGTGCTCTGGAAGCCGAAAAAGGAAGGGGAGCCGTTCTGGCCGTCACCATGGGGCGACGGACGTCCGGGCTGGCACCTTGAATGCTCGGTAATGTCCAAGAAGTATATAGGCGGAACTATAGATATTCATGCCGGCGGTGAGGATCTTATATTCCCTCATCATGAAAATGAGATAGCACAGAGTGAAGCTGCCAACGGTACGGAATTCGCACGTTACTGGATGCATAACGGCTTCCTGCGTATAGCAAATGACAATGATGAGTTTGAGAAGATGAGCAAGTCTCTCGGAAACTTCAAGACAGTCCGTGAGATATGCGGCAAATATGATCCTCAGGTAGTGAGATTCTTCATGCTTTCGGCACAGTACAGAAGTCCGCTCAATTTCTCTCCAAAGCTTATCGAAGCTTCAAAGAACAGCCTTGAGAGAATACTTACGGCTGCAGAGAAGCTCCGTGATGTTATGGCAAAAGGAAACGTGGCAGAGAATGCTGAAACAGATGCGAAGGCAGTAGAAGAGCTGAACAGTTTCGTTAAACGTTTCGAAGAAGCTATGGATGATGACCTTAATACAGCAGATGCCATTTCCGTAATATTCGAGATGGTCAAGTATTCCAATACTGTTGCTGACAGTGTTTCATCCGACGTTGCAGATAAATACTACGATATGCTCCGAATACTGACTGATGTTCTGGGTATTATCATTGAGAAGAAGGATGATGTTCTGGATGCTGATATAGAGAAGCTTATTGCCGAAAGACAGGAGGCAAGAAAAGCTAAGGATTTCGCAAGAGCTGATGCCATAAGAGACGAGCTTCTCGGAATGGGAATCGAGCTTAAGGATACCAGGGAAGGTGTCAAATGGAAGAGAGTCTGAGATTTTATCAGTATTCGCCTCTCGCCCTTGCATATATAGGTGACAGCATATATGACCTTAAGATAAAGTCATATGTCGTGGATAAGACCAATATGCAGGTGGAGAAGTATCATGCCATAGTTTCGAAGGTGGTATGTGCCAGATATCAGGCGGATTTCGCGGACCGTTTCATGGACTCATTTACTGAAACAGAAATGGATGTTTTTAAGAGAGGCAGGAATGCCGAGGTACATACCAAGGCCAAGAATGCTTCGATGGCGGAATATAAGAAGGCAACCGGTTTTGAGGCGGTGCTGGGCTATCTTTATATGACGAAGAATTACGAGAGACTTGATGAGATAGTCGGTATGGTCATTCAGGATGCCGGACTTTGAAAATCTGAATTAGACAAAGTTTATTTGGTCAGTTCACTCTTTGATATTTATGTATCAGAAAGATAAAAAATGGTTGAATTAAAAGCAGGAAAAGATAATACCGAAAATCTCGTGAAAGAGAAAAAGGAATCTGGTGAGATAAGTCTGGTTGAGGGCAGGAACGCTGTCATGGAAGCATTCCGTGCCGGAAAGACTATAGACCGCCTTTACGTGCAGGAGGGGCTCCGTGACAGTACTATCGCGTCCATACTCCGCATGGCAAAAAAGGGTGATGTGAACGTAAGATTCATTTCCAAGCAGAAGCTTGATTTTATGTCCGAGACGAAGAAACACCAGGGTGTCATAGCCCAGTGTTCAGCATATAAATATGCCGATATAGAGGATATTTTCACCATTGCAAAAGAAAAGAACGAGGATCCGTTTGTATTCATACTTGATGAAATAGTTGATCCTCATAACCTCGGTGCCATAATCAGAACTGCAAATGTATGCGGCGCTCATGGCGTGATAATTCCGAAGAACCGTTCAGTTGGACTTACCAGTACAGCGGTAAAGACTTCAGCAGGTGCTGTAAATTATACACCTGTCGTTAAGGTTACGAATATTTCACGTACAATAGAAGAGCTTAAGGGCAGAGGACTCTGGTTTGCCTGTGCCGATATGGACGGCGAGATAATGTATAACTGTAATCTTACCGGACCTATAGGCCTTGTTATAGGAAGCGAGGGCAGCGGAGTTTCCAGGCTTGTAAGAGAGAAATGTGATTACGTGGTAGCTGTACCTATGAAGGGAAATGTGGATTCTCTCAATGCTTCGGTTGCGACCGGCATCCTGGCTTATGAGATAGTAAGACAGAGGATGAAGTCCTGACCGATGATGAGTCAGGTGGAAAAGCAGCCTTGACCGATGATGAGTCAGGTGGAGAAGCAGCCCTGACCGATGATGAGTCAGGTGGAGAAATGATAAGTGTGTCAGATAGATAATACGTCCCGGGGGCGTTAGATGAGGTATGAAAAAATGTCCAGACCGGAAGAAGAATTAGAATCACTTTCGGACAGTGAACTTGTTACCCGTTACAGAGAGGGTGACAAAATGGCCGAGGAATTTCTTCTGAAGAAATACATTCCTCTTGTTAAAAAAGAGATAAGATATCTTTATATTGCGGGAGCGGAAACTGATGATCTCTCTCAGGAAGCCATGATAGGGCTTGTCAAGGCCATAAGAGATTACGATACGGAAGGCGGCGCTACATTTATTACATATGCAACAACCTGTGTGGATAATGAGATAAGAACCGCCATAAAGAAGTCCAACAGAATGAAACATCAGCCATTGAATACATATATTTCTCTTTATACTGATGTGATGAACAGGGAAACTGAAGAGAGTGATACAGAGCTTATAGACCTTCTGGTTTCGGATGAAGAGACTGATCCGGAGTATATAATGCTTTTTAAGGAACGTACAGATACGATCCGTGAAAGGATGGAAAGTGAGCTTTCGTCCATGGAACGTAAGGTGACGGAACTCTATCTATCAGGACTTTCTTACGCGGACATAGCAGAGCGGCTTGGGAAGACTGAACAGTCAGTTACGAATGCACTTTCCAGAGCAAGAGCAAAACTTAAGAAAGACAGTGAATAGCAAAAACCCCGGAAATCCGGGGTTTTGTCTTGTCATAGATAAAGCTGCTAACGGGAGTCGAACCCGTGACCTCAACATTACCGATGTTGCGCTCTACCTACTGAGCTATAACAGCATGTGCTTTTTGCAACAACAAGAATGATAATAAAAAAATGGGGCTTTGTCAATTGTTTATTAAGTTTTTTTGTGATATAATTCGGTAGTTAGTGTGAGTTCAGAGGCGAGATATGAACATGAACGGGCATTTAAGCTCTATTTAAGCTCACTGTCTCATATAATTAGGAGTGTTGATCATGAAGACTGGGATGAAAAAGATTGTCGTTTTTTTTCTTACGATTGCATTACTGATCGGTGTGATATGCATTGACAAAAGCTTTGAAGTAAGAGCTGAGAGTGTAACGGTGACACTTTATGCTGTACCGCAGAAGCCGAACAAAGGGGACGCGGTGACGGTGGTGATAAGTGTAAACGGTACTCCGAATTCGGAATATAAGATCACTGTTTCCTATGATACCAAGATTCTTCAGTTTGATTCCTGCAGGAATGGAAATGCATCACGTGACGGAAGTATCATAACTATCACAGGTAAGACGAATACTCAGCCGAATCTTGATTTCACGGCTATCGGTGAAGGTAAGCTGACGCTTCTTGTAACCGGTGTTTCCGCAACTTCCGCGGAAGGTGATAATCTTACTATCGACAGTTCAAGTATGCCACTTACCGTCGGTGAAGCCGATCCATCCACAGAGCAGCCTACAACCGCTGAAGCAACATCCGGTGATGCCGGAATTTTTGCAAATGTAAAGCTTAATTATGACGGCAGGGAATATACTGTCGTTAATGACGACAGTTATACAAATCTTCCTGAAGGCTTCTCGCCGGTTCCGTCAAGCTATGACGGAGATCTTATAAGAGGCTTCTCTTACGGAGAGGGCGGGGTTACGATACTCTGTCTCAGATCCGGTGATAAGGCCATGAGCTACTTTGTATATGATGAGCTTACAAAAGTCATAGCTCCATATCATGAATTTGAACAAAAAGGTGCACGCATAGTTGTGCTTCCGATAACTGATGAGTCAGAGATACCATACGGTTATCAAAAGACAGATTATAATGTAAATGAAGGCAAGCTTCCCGTATATACACAGGGTAACGGAGATAATATATATCTTGTGAAAGCGGCAAAGCTTGGCAGTGATGCTTCACTT
This sequence comes from Eubacterium sp., assembly GCA_017477505.1. Classification (GTDB taxonomy): domain Bacteria; phylum Bacillota; class Clostridia; order Lachnospirales; family Lachnospiraceae; genus Eubacterium_Q. Next base: position 22,813 of record JAFUVQ010000009.1, on the reverse strand, counting down.
TATTATTTTGATCCTGAGGAACAGGTTTTTGTAAAATTCTTTAATCCAAAGGATAGTGATACAGCAGAGAGTATTACTGAAGCTGTTACCGAAGAATCAACAGCTTCCGATCCGCTGTTTGAGGAAAATAAACCTATAGGTGAAGAAGATATCGTAAGTTACGGTACCCTCAAGGGACTGCTTATAATGGTTTCAATACTTTTTGTTATGGCTGCAATAGCTATAATAGTTCTTCTCATTAAACTTTCCAAAGGCGGTTCTTCCTACGAAGAATACGAATATGATGAATATGATGATGAAGATGATGATTCACCAAGAAATGTAAAGAGAGGTGGCACTGCAGCTCAGAATGAATCCGATGATGAAAGTCAGTCGGACAGAAGAGAGACAGATGACGATCACTCAGAAAACGATAACTCAGATAATGATCACTCAGATGGAAAACAGCCTGATGACGGTCAGTCCGATGATACTCCAAAGCCAAAGATACTTTTCTCTGATGTAAATACAGAGACAGGTGGAATTGTGGTTGAAGAGGCACTCCTTAATAATGCCAATGTGGGAGTACTTCCAAAGACTTACGAGGAGCGTCAGGACAGAGTAAAGAAAGCAATGGAAGAGAGGCCTTTCGGAATTGATTCAGCTTTCGATGTTGTACCGGGTGATGAAGAAACACTCGCGTATGATGAGATTTCTCCAAATGATGAAATTCCTGAGGATACAAAGGCACCTGCGGATACAAAGGCACCTGCGGATACAAAGACACCTGCGGATACAAAGGCATCTGCAGACACAAAGGCACCTGCGGATACAAAGGCATCTGCAGACACAAAGGCACCTGCAGACACAAAGACGCCTGCAGATACAAAAGCGCCCGCAGAAACAAAGACATCTGTGGAAAAACCGGGTAAGAAAAAACCTGAAAAGATAATTACCACATCAAAAGGTACAAAACTTGAACTTCCTTCACTTGATGACGAAGATGAAGACTGATCAGGATAATATAAGAAATAAAGATATTTAGGAGGACGTATGTCAGAAGAAGTAATCTCCAGAAATTTTATAGAACAGATCATTGATAGGGATCTTGCGGAAGGTAAATATGAGAAAATCATTACAAGATTCCCACCGGAACCGAATGGATATCTCCATATCGGTCATGCCAAGTCCATACTTCTTAATTATGGACTTGCTGTAAAATACGGTGGACAGTTTAACCTTCGATTTGATGATACCAATCCGACCAAAGAGAAAGAGGAATTTGTTCAGTCGATAGTAGAAGATGTTAAATGGCTCGGTGCCGACTTCAGGGATGACATTCTCTTTGCATCAAATTATTTTGATAAAATGTATGAAGCGGCAGTCTTCCTTATCAAGAAAGGTAAGGCATACGTGTGTGATCTTTCACCTGAAGAGAGTAGAGAGTACAGAGGTACACTTACTGAGCCCGGCAAGAACAGCCCGTACAGAGACAGAAGCATTGAAGAGAATCTTGAGCTTTTCGAGGCTATGAAGGACGGCAGGTTTGAGGATGGGGCAAAGGTGCTTCGTGCAAAGATCGATATGGCATCACCTAACATCAATATGCGTGATCCTATCATTTACAGAATAGCAAGAATGACTCATCACAATACAGGCGATAAATGGTGCATCTATCCTATGTATGATTTCGCACATCCTATCGAGGATGCCATAGAAGGTGTTACGCATTCCATTTGTACTCTTGAATTTGAAGATCACAGACCGCTTTATGACTGGGTCGTAAAAGAACTTGAATATGTTCATCCTCCAAAGCAGATTGAGTTTGCAAAGCTTTATCTTACAAATGTGGTTACAGGTAAGAGATACATCAAGAAGCTTGTTGATGACGGAATAGTTGATGGCTGGGATGATCCGAGACTTGTTACTCTTTCCGCTCTCAGAAGAAGAGGATATACGGCTGATGCCATCAAGCTTTTCATGGAACTTTCCGGAGTTTCTAAGGCAAACAGTTCATCTGATTCTGCAATGCTTGAATACTGCGTAAGAGAAGACCTTAAGCCAAAGGCAGACAGAGTCATGGGAGTTATCGACCCTGTTAAGGTTATCATAGATAATTATCCGGAAGGTATGACGGAAGAGTTTGAGATAGAGAACAATCCCGATAATCCGGAGGCAGGAACCAGAAAGGTTACATTTTCAAGAGAGCTTTACGTTGAAAGAGACGACTTCATGGAGGAACCTCCGAAGAAGTATTTCAGACTCTTCCCGGGAAATGAAGTCCGTTTCAAGGGAGCTTACTTTATCAAATGCGTAGGCTTTGAGAAAGATGATGATGGAAATGTAACTGTAATCCATTGTACATACGATCCTGAAACCCGTTCTGGAAGCGGATTTGAGGGACGTAAAGTAAAAGGAACTATACACTGGGTTGATGCAAGGACAGCCGTCGACGCGGAAGTTCGCCTATATGAAAATATAGTAGATGAAGAGAAGGGCAAGCTCAATGAAGACGGAAGCCTTAATCTTAATCCGAACTCACTTATAGTTCTGCCTCACGCAAAGCTTGAGGCGTATCTTAAGGATGCAAAACCGGGTGATACATTCCAGTTCATCCGTGACGGATATTTCTGTGTGGATTCCAAGGATTCAACACCGGAAAAGCCTGTATATAACCGTGTTGTCGGACTTAAGAGTTCATATAAACCGCAATAAAGATGGGACCGGAAAAATGATTGATAATTATATTCTGGAAAATGTTAATAATTTTGATATTAACGAGGTCCTCACTTGTGGTCAGTGCTTTAATTTCACTGAAATCGGCAGTAATGAATATATTGTAACAGCTATGGGAAGCGTCCTCCGCATTAAGCAGGAGGGCTCTTCTCTTGTTTTTTATGATACAAATGAGGATGAGTTTAATAAAAAGTGGAATCTTTACTTTGATTTAGAGCGAGATTATGAGATAATTAAGGATAGCATAGTGAAGGCTGATCCGAGACTTGAGGATATTATAGAGAAACATCCGGGAATCAGGATACTGAATCAGGATTTTTTCGAGACGCTGATATCTTTTATCATTTCTCAGAATAAGCAGATTCCACAGATAAAACAGGTAGTGAGAAATCTTTCTGAAATGTACGGAACGCCTGTTTCCAAAGGGGAAATGCCCGGGGCGCATCTGTTCCCGACTCAGGAGGAACTTCTGAGGGCAACGGATGAAGGCATACGAAGCTGTAAAGCGGGCTTCAGAGCGCCTTACATTCTGGATGCCGTCGATAAAGTAAGCACCGGTGCGGTTGTTGAACAGGATCTGAAGAAGATGCCTACCGATGAAGCCAGGAAATCTCTTATGCAGATCAAGGGCGTAGGTGAGAAGGTGGCAAACTGTGTTCTTTTGTTCGGACTGGGAAGAAGAGAGACTTTTCCTGTTGACGTCTGGATGAAGAGAATCATGGAGCATATGTATTTTCATAAGGATACGCCGAAGGATGAGATTGAGGCATTTGCCGGAAATCTCTTCGGTGAAAATGCAGGCTATGCCCAGCAGTACCTCTTTATGTACGCCAGAGAAGCAGGCGTTGCCAGATGAGCAGAATTGCCGGAATTCATTCGGTAGGATATGTCAAAACGGTTTAGTGTGATTTTATAATTTTCAGTGATAAAACGAGACCATATGGGGAGGATTTTGTTATGGTTAAGTGGATTATGGTAGTCGATGATGATATGGCCAATCTTAAGATGGCAGGCAGTATACTCAGTAAGAATCATATGAAGGTAACTGCTCTTAAGTCCGGAAGGGCCATGCTTGATTATATAGAGAAGAACGGGGCACCGGATCTTATACTTCTTGATATCAAGATGCCTGAGATGGATGGCTTTGAGGCATATGATCAGCTTAGACAGCTTGAGCAGAGGATGGAGCTTAGGGAAATTCCTGTCATTTTCCTTACTGCCGATACCAATACCGGTTCGGAGACAAAGGGCTTTGAGATTGGTGTTTCCGATTATGTCAGAAAACCATTTAACCCTGATGTTCTTATAAGACGAATTGAGAATGTCCTCTCTGTTCAGAATGAGATGATATCGCTTAAGAATGATGCGACTATCGATAAGCTTACCGGACTTCTCAACAAGGGTGCGACAAGCAATCAGTTCAGCAAGCTCTGTATGGAGAGAAAAGGCTGCCTTATGATGATCGACCTTGATTCATTTAAGCTTGTAAATGATATCTACGGCCATGAGATGGGTGATAAGGTACTCATTACATTTGCTGAGATAATCAGAAAAGAAATTCCGGGAAAGGCATGGTTCGGACGTATAGGAGGGGACGAATTTACTGCATTTTCCGAAGGTATAACGGACGAGGAAGGCGTTGCAAATCTTTCAAAGAAGCTGAACGAAGAATTCCTGGCTTCCGCAAAACAGCTGATGGGTGAAGATATGAGTATTCCGTTGGGAGTTTCTATCGGTGCCATAATGGTTCCTATTTATGGAAATGATTATTCATCCCTTCTTAAGCTTGCAGATAAGTGTCTTTATAAAGTCAAGAAAAACGGAAAACACGGGTATTCCGTGTATTCATCGGAAGCCATGGTTGAGGAAGAGGCAGGTTCTGCTGTTATGGATATCAAGAGTCTGTCCGAGATTCTTGGAGAGAGAAATATCCAGAATGTTGCCCTCCAGCTTGATATGGAGGCATTCTCTTACGTATACAGATATGCTATCCGTTACTTTATAAGAAATAATATTAATTCCAGCAGGATTCTCTTTACACTTAATAAGGTTCAGGGGCAGACGGATGTTGATTTTATGAACTATGCCGATGAGTTCGGTAATCATATAAGAGAATCACTGAGAAAATCAGATATACTTACAAGAAGCAGATACAACCAGTATTACATACTTATTACCGATGTCAGGGAAGAGTTTGTCGAGAGAGTTATGGACAAAATAGTCGAAAACTGGAAGATAGGCTACGGTGATGTTCTGGATATCTCTTACGAGACTGAATTCATAAGAAATGACGTTGGTATCAGCGGTGAAGATGTTCAGGCTGACATTGTCATGATAGATGATGATCCTATTAATATTGATTACGCAAAGAGCATTCTTTCAAGGCATGGTGTAAATGTCATACCTTTCAACAGTGGTGAGGATTTCCTTGAATATGCTTCTACATCCGAGACGCTTCCTGACCTTATACTTCTGGATGTGAAGATGCCTTTGATGGACGGTTTTGCTGTTATGGATGAGATTAACAAGATCGGTGGAGATCTTGCAAGAGTACCTGTCATGCTTCTTACAGCAGATTCTTCTGAAGAATATGAAGCTGAAGGCCTGGAACGAGGGGCGGTGGATTTTATCCGTAAACCTTTTGCACCTAGTATTCTTACTGCAAGGGTCAACCATATCCTTGAGCTGGTTGTACTCAGGAGAAAGTATAGAAGAAGCCTATAAAATGTTTTACTTAAGGGGTTACAGATGGATTTAGAAAGAGAATCTATAGATTTCAGGAAGTCTGCACATCTGATATTGCTGGTCGGTTATAGTATTTTTGTGTTGATGCATATAATCATTTCATTTCTCCTGGGGTGGGATAAATGGATTCTTCTGCTTGTTGTCGCAGGGGTTATAGCAAGCTGGTACCTGCATATATCAGGTACCTTTAAGGTAGAGCAGAGATTCTGGCTCATAGCGTCTTTTATGATGTGTAATTATTTCATATATGGCACACATCTGACAAGTACTTTTGATAATGCTGTAGTCATGGCAGCTCTTATGATGTTCTTCATCCTTGTCAGGATGAAAGGGCTTATTACGTTCTGCCAGATTACATTCTATATTACCTATACCTATGACATTATTATGCTGGCAAGAACTGATTTTGAGTTTGATATGACATCAATCTGCCGCATAGTCATGAATTATTCTGTTGTCACCATGTTTGCTTATTTTTCAAAACTCACTATAAGCAAATGGGACAATATCATGAAAGCTTCCCAATCTGAAATTGATACATTGACGGAATCTACAGAGAGACTTAATGATTTCCTTGCAAATGTTTCGCATGAGATACGTACTCCCGTTAATGCTATAATAGGGCTTTCGGGTATTTGCATCGAAAAGGAAAAAAGTCCTGAGATGAAGCGTAATCTCATGGAGGTCAGTACTGCCGGCCATAAGATTGCCGAGCAGATAGGGGATATTCTTGATTTCTCCGAGATAGACAGGGGCAGGCTCGTAAGAAATGATGAGGATTATATGGTCTCATCAATGATGAACGATCTTGCAAATGATTTCCGTGTCCTTAAGAAGGAAGGTATTGAGCTTGTTATAGATATTGATCCCGAAATACCGGCTGTTCTTCATGGTGACATTTCAAAGCTCAAGAAAATGATCCGGGCTCTTATATCCAATAGTTTTAAATTTACAAGTCAGGGAGGAGTATATCTTTCTATTGAGGCTGACAAGCGTGATTACGGTATTAACCTCTGTATAGAAGTTTCCGATACCGGTTGTGGAATGACTCAGGAAGAGATTGAGAAAGTGTCTGAAAGATTCTATCAATCCGATTCCGGAAGGTCGAGAGCTACAAACGGTCTTGGCCTCGGTCTTGGGATTGTTTCCGGATTCGTTTCTCTTATGGGAGGATTCATGACCATTACCAGCACTGTAGGTGAAGGTACTACCGTCAAGATAAGCATACCTCAGGCGGTTGTAGACCCTGCAAGATGCATATCAGTTAATGACAGTAAGGAATTCTCAATCTGTGCATTTCTTGATCTCGGAAGTTTTGAAAATCCTATGGTCAGAGAATACTATAACAGGCAGTCTGCAAGGATGGCGAGATCCCTCGCGCTTGAGATGCACAGGGCTTTAAATGCAGAAGGACTCAGTAAGCTTGTTTCATCTACTAAGCTTACTCACCTTCTGGTCGGTGAAAAAGAGTATCAGGAACACAGAAATCTCATTGACAGCATTGCGTCAAAAGTGCTGGTTATAATCGTTTCTGAACCCGGGAATGATGTAGAGAGAAAGAACGGTATACGTTTAATGGAGAAGCCGTTCTATGCATTCCCACTTGTTTCTTTACTTAATTCAGGTGTTAAGGTAAATGAAGAAGATATGGCAGAAGGCAGCATGAGAGTAGAAGGTATTTCTGTACTCGTTGTTGATGATGAGCCTATGAACCTGGTTGTTGCAAAGAGCATTTTCAAGAAATACGGAATGAAAGTATTTACGGCACCTTCCGGATATAAATCCGTTAATATGTGCAAAGAGCAGGTATTCGATCTTATCTTTATGGATCATATGATGAGCGGTATGGACGGTGTTGAAGCCATGAAGAAGATTCGTTCGGACGTTAAGGGATTGAACAGGGAAACTCCTTGCATAGCCCTTACCGCAAATGCCATGAGTTCCGCTAAGCAGATGTTCATGAATGAAGGCTTCGATGGATTTGTATCAAAACCTATAGAGATAGAGGAACTTGAAAGAACTCTGAAGAAGATACTGCCGAAAAATCTTATTACATATGTGATTGAAAATGAGGATGCGCTTGATGCATCGACCGGAGAATATAATGATCAGACCGGAAACGGAGCGGACCTGGCTGCCCCGGAGATTTCATCTGTAAGCACAGATTCGAATAATTCAGATAACGGTGTATCTGCTGACGAAACCGGTGCATTGGAATTTGAAGCACTTGAATTTGACGCTGATTTCGGAGAAACTGAAGAAATGTCGGGGCATTCGGAATCATTTATTGCCATCAAGCATAAGCTGGAAAGTTTTGGAGTTGATGTGGATACGGGACTCAGTTTTACCAGGGATGATTCAGAACTCTATCTGGAGGTTGTTAATCAGTTTGCCGGTGAAATGGATGAAAGAATTGCCAAGCTTCGTGACTTTTACGATAAGAAGGATTGGAAGAATTATGAAATTCTGATCCATGGTACCAAAAGTTCTGCCAAGATGATTGGAGCCATAGAGCTTTCCGAAGAAGCAAGGCTGCTGGAGGAGGCTGCTGAGAAGCGTGATATTATGTACATAGATGCGAATCATGAGCATTGTATGGAATCCTGCAGAGTGACCGGTGATCAGCTGATGGATACTCTTGGCATTGAGAAGAAATTAGATGTTCCTCAGGATAACAATGCGGAACCGGAAGATGATGTTTTAGAGTTTGATCCGGTATAGGAGGACTCGTTTTATGCTTTTCAAAAGATTAAATAATTATATATATGATGATAATAGGGATATTAAGGAAAGACTGTTTTTCCTTAGTATTATCGATATTCTGGGCGTTCTTAGCATTACTCTGGTTGCTATGATTATTACCGGGGCTTCGTGGCTGCAGTTTATTGCCATGATTGTTATCATGATTCTTATTTTCATCATAGGACTGGTAGCTGAAAAAAACGTCATGTTAAAGTTGAATCCATAATCATTTCATTTATATTATGCTTTTTTCTGTTTCCGGCAACTTTTATATTCGGAGGCGGACTGAAAGGATCTGGACCGGCCTGGTTTATTTTCAATATTGTTTTTAATCTTGTGGTCCTTACAGGAAAGCTGAGAGTGATCCTTTCACTTGTGGAAGAGATTATAGGACTTCTCTGTTATATACTTTCATATACACATCCGGAACTCATTTCTGAAAGAAATGGTGTTGCGGCTTATATTTTCTCATTTATAACTTTACTTCTTATAACAATGTCAATAGCGGTACTTGTCGGTATTGAGAATACTATCTATTCAAATCAGAAGAAGAAAATTGAGAAACAGAATAAGGAGATCGAAGATCTTGTAGCGTCCCAGAATCGTTTCTTCTCGAGTATGAGTCACGAGATCAGAACACCTATCAATACTATTATCGGTTTAAATGAAATGATCCTTCGTGAGGACATCAGTGATGATATAGCTGAAGATGCCATCAATATCCGTTCTGCAGGAAAGATGCTCCTTAATACAATCAACGATATACTGGATATGTCCAAGTTCCAGGCGGGAGATATGAAGCTGCTTGTCGAGACATATAAGACCGGGGATATGATGTCCGATCTTGTAGGTATGCTATGGCTCAGGGCAAAGGAGAAGAATCTGGAGTTTCATGTAAATGTTTCGCCGGATATTCCTTCGGAACTGAGGGGTGATGAAGTCCGTATCAAGCAGATACTCATGAATATACTTAATAATGCTATTAAGTATACAAAGGAAGGATCTGTCTCACTTTCGGTTCAGTGCGAGAAAAAGGAAGACGGTATCGTTAATATGATCTACTCCGTTGAAGATACGGGTATGGGTATTAAGAAAGAGGATATACCATACCTCTTTACTGCATTCAAGAGAGTGGACGAAGGAAATACAAAGCATATAGAGGGCACGGGACTCGGACTATCTATAGTTAAGCAGTTCCTTGATTTGATGGGTGGCAAGGTTACCGTTAACAGCGTATATACAAAAGGCTCTACATTTATCGTGGAAATACCTCAGAAGGCTGCTACGGACCAGGTGATAGGTGAATATAATTACAACAAGGGCAGCAAGCTTGGCAGAAGATCCGGATATAAGCATAGATTTGAAGCTCCGGAGGCAAAACTTCTGGTGGTGGATGATAATGATTCCAACCTTCTCGTTGTTACGAAACTTCTTCGTGATACGAAGATAAAGGTTGATACGGCCAAGAATGGTTATGAGGCACTGAAACTGACACAGGATAATCCATATAATCTCATTTTCATGGATCATCTTATGCCGGAAATGGACGGTATAGAATGTTTCCGTGCGATCAGAAATCAGGCGGGTGGTATGAACTGTGACACAAGGATAGTTATTCTCACGGCAAATGCAGGAGAAGAGAACAGAAGTCTGTATGCCAAGGAAGGTTTTAACGGATATCTTGTAAAGCCTGTTACCGGGAATGACCTGGAGGACGAGGTCTATAGACAGCTTCCGAAGAATCTTATCAATATTGTCGGTGACAGCTCCATAGATGAAGATACGGTTTCCTGGATTAAGGAAAATGAAAGGAAGAAGAGGATTGTTATCACAGCTGAGGCGTCATCTGATATACCTAAGGCACTCTGCCAGAAGTATGATATCAGAACCTTTACTCAGAGAGTAAGGACAAAGGAAGGCTCATTTATTGAGGGCGAAGAAATCGATACCCAGGGGCTTCTTCGTTATATGGAAAATCCGGAAAATACTGCAAAAGTCGAATATCCTACAGTTGAAGAATATGAAAGATTCTTTGCAAAGCAGTTACTTTCCGCAAATAATATAGTTCATATTGCTACAACAAGTTCTGAAGAAAACAGCGCGTACAAGGTTGCAAAAGAAGCGGCGGATTCATTTGATAATGTAACCGTTATTGACTCCAGGAACTTCTCCACCGGTCAGGGCATTGCCGCTCTTATGGCATGTCGTATGGCAGAAGCCGGCATGACGGTAAATGACATCGAAGAAAAGATGAAGAGACTTGTTTCTACCGTAAGAGCGACATATATGATAGAAAATATGACTTTCCTTGCCAGAGATGGTTCTGTAAATGCTACTTATGCGGGCGTGCTTAATTCACTTATGCTTCATCCGGTTACTACAGTCAAGGATGGTTCGATCACTCTCAAGGGCATGATGATGGGCTCCCAGAAGAGAGTGTGGCGTAAGTATATTGACTTCACATTCAGGGGATATAAACCTGACAGTACAGTCGTTTTTATAAGTTACGCGGGGCTTGCCAAGAAGGATCTTGACTGGATCAGGGCTGAGGTTGAAAAGCACCATAAGTTTAAAGCTACATTCCTGGTTGAGACCAGTCCGTCAGTTGCGGCGTCATTCGGACCGGGCTCATTTGGAATTTCATTTGTATTTATAAAAAGATTATAAAAAAAGACTTGATTTTTTGAGAGAAATGATTACAATATGATTTATGTGTTAGCACTCAACAGTAGTGAGTGCTAAAAATACTAAAAGGATCTTTGATATAAGATTCTAAAGATAGGAGGAATTCAAAATGAACATTAAACCACTTGGAGACAGAGTAGTACTTAAGGCTGCCAAGGCTGAAGAGACAACTAAGTCAGGTATCATCCTTACAAGCAATTCCCAGGAGAAGCCTGTATATTCAGAGGTTGTTGCAGTAGGTCCTGGAAAAGTAGATGAGGATGGCAAGTTAGTACCTATGAATATCGAAGTTGGTCAGAAGGTTATCTATTCCAGATACGCAGGCACAGATGTTAAGCTTGAGGATGAGGAATATACAATCGTAAGACAGGATGACGTTCTTGCAGTAGTTGAGTAAATGAATAACTAATAAATAATTTGGAGGCATATTAAAAATGGCAAAAGAGATTAAGTACGGTGCTGAAGCTAGAAAGGCACTTGAATCAGGAGTAAATCAGCTTGCAGATACAGTAAGAGTTACACTCGGACCTAAAGGAAGAAATGTAGTACTTGCAAAATCATACGGCGCACCGCTCATCACTAACGATGGTGTTACAATCGCTAAGGAGATCGAGCTTGAAGATGCATTTGAGAATATGGGTGCACAGGTAGTTAAAGAAGTTGCTACAAAGACAAATGATGTAGCAGGTGATGGTACTACAACAGCTACAGTTCTTGCACAGGCTATGATAAATGAAGGTATGAAGAACCTTGCAGCAGGTGCTAATCCTATAGTTCTCCGTAAGGGAATGAAGAAAGCATCCGAAAAGGCTATCGAGGCTATTTCAGCTATGAGCCAGGCAGTTAACGGCAAGGAGCAGATAGCTAAGGTTGCTGCTATATCAGCTGGTGATGAAGAAGTTGGACAGCTTGTTGCAGACGCTATGGATAAGGTTTCAAAAGATGGCGTTATCACAGTAGAAGAGTCCAAGACAATGCAGACAGAACTTGACCTTGTTGAAGGTATGCAGTTTGACAGAGGTTATGTATCAGCTTATATGTCAACAGATATGGAGAAGATGGTTGCAGAACTTTCAAATCCATATGTACTTATCACAGATAAGAAGATTTCAAATATTCAGGATATACTTCCACTTCTTGAGCAGATCGTTCAGGGTGGCAAGAGCCTTCTCATAATCGCAGAGGATATCGAGGGTGAAGCACTTACAACACTCATCGTTAACAAGCTCCGTGGTACATTCTCAGTAGTTGGTGTTAAGGCACCGGGTTACGGTGACAGACGTAAGGATATGCTTCAGGATATAGCGATCCTTACAGGTGGTAAGGTTATATCAAGTGAACTCGGATATGAGCTTAAGGATACAACACTTGATGATCTCGGACAGTGTAAGTCAGTTAAGGTTACAAAGGACAATACAACAATCGTTGACGGCCTTGGTGACAAGACAGCAATCGCTGACAGAGTAGCACTCATCAAGTCACAGATCGAAACAACAACATCTGACTTTGACAGAGAGAAGCTTCAGGAAAGACTTGCTAAATTAGCAGGCGGCGTAGCAGTTATCCGTGTTGGTGCTGCAACAGAGACAGAGATGAAGGAAGCAAAGCTTCGTCTTGAAGATGCACTCAATGCTACTAGAGCAGCAGTTGAGGAAGGAATCATCACAGGTGGTGGCGCGGCTTATGTACATGCTATCAAGACGGTTGCAGAATTTGCTGCAGGACTTGAAGGCGATGAGAAGACAGGCGCCGCAATCGTTATGAAGGCACTCGAAGCTCCACTGTTCCACATCGTAGAGAACGCAGGACTTGAGGGCGCAGTAATCGTAAACAAGGTTAAAGAAGCAGACGACAAGACAGGCTTCAATGCATATACAGAAGAGTTCGTAGATATGATAGCTACAGGAATCATCGATCCTGTAAAAGTTACACGTACAGCACTTCAGAATGCTACATCAATCGCATCAACACTCCTCACAACAGAGTCAGTAGTTGCAGACATCAAAGAAGATACCCCTGCAATGCCGGCAGGCGCAGGCATGGGCGGCGGGATGTACTAAAAAGCATATCTGTTCATGACAACAAAATGCGGGCCACGATGGATGTTTACATCCAATCGTGGCCCGTGTTTTTGTTGACGTGGCACACGATGTGCAACCCTATAACGATGAACAAAAGTCGCGAAGCGACGTCAGACTCCGAAGGCGGATGATTCATCGTCTACGTGGGTGCACATCGTGAACTTATAGTATTTATTAGTTGCACTATATATAGCGATAGTGTTAAAATATCTCTTGTTATGTTGTGGTTTGGCCTTTTTGATGCGACCATTCACAGCATATCAGGAGATATTTTTATACTAGAAGACATCGCATGTCGTGAGTGACATGCTGTATAAAAGAGGTTTTAGATATGAGTGATAGACGTAAACAGCGTGTGAAGTATCTTCTCAGGCTTGAGCTTGGAATAGGTATAGCCCTTCTTCTTGTGATAGGGTTTATAGTAGTTAAGGTTGTTAATGCCAATAAATATAAGGCAAAAAAGGAAATTACCACGGCTGAACATTTAGATATTACCGAGGAGGCAGATGTTTCGGAAACCACGACAGAAGAGCTGACGGAGGAGCCTGCCAAAGAGGATGACAGAGGACCTTATGCCACAAAGACTTACACCAGGCATAATTTTCAGAGGACTGATGAAACGGTGATACTTCCTGCAGCAAATGTTCTTACGCCCGAGGAAATAGCAGAGAAGATGAAAGAAGCTGAAGAAAATGATGAGCAGTTTGTTCTGGATTATTCTATAGAGCTGACGCCGTTTGCTGATGCTGCAGATCCTCCTACGGCTGATGATAAGTTTGAGAGAACACATCTTCTGGCAAGTACCTACATGATACTTGTTGATCTGGATAATGATACTGTCGTTGCCGAGAGAGATGCGGACAAGGTTATCTATCCGGCGTCAATGACGAAGATACTGACCGTCCTTACGGCATCTGACTATGTGAAGAATCTTGATGATACCTTCGTTATAAATCAGGACATACTTGATTATGTATATATTCACAAATGCAGCGCGGTAGGCTGGAAACTTGGCGATACGGTTACGGTCAGGGATCTTTTTCAGGGAACCATGATCTGTTCCGGAGCGGATGCCGCACTGGGACTTGCAACCTATGTTGCCGGTTCACCTGAAGCCTTTGTTGATCTTATGAATGACAAAGCGAAGGAGATTGGACTTTCCGAAAATGCCCATTTCACAAATCCTGTGGGAATACATGATGAGAACCTTCACTGTACAGTTAAGGATATAGCAATCCTTCTCAGTGTTGCGATTCAGAATGATATCTGCATGGAGGCGATGTCTACCTGGACCGATATCGTTGCTACAAACACTGATGCCGAGTACATGGAGAACTTCAACCGTACATTTGAAGAGGTCTATGATACAGCATCTGAAGATGGTGTCAATACAGAACTTGATTACGGTATCGAGATCAATAACTGGTTCCTCCGCCGTATCAAGGACTACAGCACAAACGGAAGAGTAAAATGCGCCAAAACAGGTTTTGTTACAGAATCCGGAAACTGCTGCGCAAGCTATCTTATGGCAAAAGGCGGCAAGCATTATATCTGCGTCACAGCTAACGGAGCTACTTCATGGCGTGTTGTATTTGACCATGTGGGAGTTTATAAGGCATATACAAAATAATACATTAACAGGAGTAATATATGAATAAGGAGAAACTTTCAGGTATTTACACGGTAGTAAAGGAGGAATCTCTTCCGGAGGTAAACGGTAAGGGATACATTCTTTTTCATAATAAGACTAAGGCGCGTATCTGCGTTATAGAAAATGATGATGACAACAAAGTCTTCAGCATAGGCTTCAGGACGCCGCCTACAAACAGCAAAGGTATTCAGCATATCGTTGAGCATACGGTGCTCTGCGGTTCTGACAAGTATCCGGTGAAGGATCCTTTTGTAGAACTTGCTAAGGGAAGCCTCAATACATTTTTAAATGCAATGACTTATCCGGACAAGACTGTATATCCTGTTGCCAGCTGCAATCTTAAGGACTTCCATAATCTTATGGGAGTTTACCTTGATGCTGTCTTTCATCCGAATATCTACAAGTATGAGGAGATTTTTAAGCAGGAAGGCTGGCATTATGAGCTGGAAGATAAGGATGCTCCGCTTACCATAAACGGTGTGGTTTATAATGAAATGAGAGGCGTTTATTCATCTCCGGACTCATGCCTTTCGAGAGCAGTGATGAGCCGTCTTTATCCGGATTCTGTATACAGTTTGGACAGCGGCGGAGACCCTGAGGATATTCCAACTCTTTCAAGAGAGGAATATCTTGATTATCATGCAAATTATTATCATCCTTCAAACAGCTATATCTATCTCTATGGTGATAAGGATTTCGCTGATGAACTTCTTGATATAGATGCCGAATATCTTTCGGGCTATGACTATCTCTATGTTCCGTCGGAAATCAAGCCCGTACAGGATTTCACTCAGCCTGTGGATGCGGAGGATTATTATTCACTTTCAGATTCAGAGAGCCTCGATGGAAATACATTCTTAACCTACAATGTAGTCATGAAGGCTGCCGAGGACAGCAGGATTTCGCTTGCCATGGATATACTTACCTATGTGCTTCTTGAGATACCGGGAGCTCCTCTTAAGGAGGCGATAATCGATTCGGGAATCTGTCAGGATGTAGAAGGTTCATTTGAAAATGAACTGCTGGATCCTTGTTTCTCCATAACAGCAAGGAACTCTGACAGGGAGCATAAGGAGAAATTCAATCAGATCATAGAGGAAACCCTTGCAAAGATAGCAGAAGAGGGTATAAACAAAAAGGCTCTTAAGGCCGCTATATCTCATTATGAATTTAAGCATAAAGAAGCAAATGCGGGACGTTTCCCCAAGGGACTTCTTTTGGGACTGGGCGCACTCGGTGACTGGCTCTATGATGATAACCGTGCTCTTGATATCTTCTCAAAGAATCATCTCTATACAGAACTTAAGGAGCAGGTTGAAACAGGATATTTTGAGAATCTGATAAAGACACTCATTTTAGACAATCCTCATAAGGCCTTTGTTACATTTATGCCCCGCTATGGCCTTAACAAGGCAAAGGATGATGCTCTTGCCGAGAAGCTTTCCGAGTACAAGAAGAGCCTTTCCGATGAGCAACTTGAGAAGATCATTGCAGATACTGTACATCTGAAGCAGTATCAGGAGGAGCTTTCTACACCGGAAGAACTTATGACACTGCCTCTTCTCGAATTATCTGATATAGGAAAAGAAGCAAAGAAATATAACAATAAGGAATATGACATTGACGGTATAAAGCTTATCCATCATGATTATTTTACAAACGGTATTTCTTATGTGAAGCTTCATTTTGATGTGAGTGATCTGACAAAGGATGAACTGAGTCTTGCAGCGCTCATTTCCGAAATATTCGAGTATGTAGATACAGACAATTATAAATACAGTGACCTTGCCAGTGAGGTTGATATTGTTGCCGGAGGTACCGGTTACGGGCTTACATCTTTCAGAAATGACAGGAGCGGCGATTATATCACAGGCTTCAGTGTAAGATTCAAATGTTTTGATGAAAATGTAAAGGATGCATTTCGTCTTATAGAGGAGATTTTCTTCAGATCACATTTGACTGACAGGAAGAGACTGAAGGAGATAATAGCCGAGACCAAGGCCGGAATGAAGGCGGAGCTGCTTGAAGCAGGACATGTTACTTCCGCCCAAAGAGCCCAGAGCTACATTAATGTAGGCGCTGCCAAGAAGGACTGCGTTGAAGGTGTTGAGTACTACAGATTCATCGACAGACTCGATAAGGAATTTGATGATGTATATGATAATCTCGCCGAAGATATCATGAAGGTTCTGAGAAAGCTTCAGCGTAAGGCATGCTTTATCGCATCAGTTACTTCCGGAAAAAATCCAGTTACTGAAATGGGTGAAAGTATAAAGGGATTTGCCGCATTACTTAATGATGATGCTGTGGGTGAATATCAGGCTCTGCTCCAGGAAGATAAGAACGAAGGCTTCAGAGCTTCTTCGCAGGTACAGTATGTTGCAACTGCAGGAAACTTCCGTGATGCAGGATTTGATTATACAGGACATCTTTCTGTGCTTCAGATTATCTTCTCATACGATTATCTCTGGATAAATGTAAGAGTACAGGGCGGAGCATACGGTGCAATGTGTGCTTTCAGCAGAGGCGGTATTTCCTACTTCACATCCTACAGAGATCCGAAGCTTAAAGAAACCTATGAGATATATAAGAATGCATATAAGTATGTCGGGGATTTTGATGTAAATGACAGAGATATGCTGAAATACATAATAGGAACCATCAGTAAGCTTGATTCACCGCTGGCTCCTTCCACGCTTGGAGATATTTCATTTATCGCATATCTTGCAGGACTTACGGATGAGATGGCTCAGAAGGAAAGAGATGAAGTGCTTTCAACTACAGCAGCTGATATACGTGCCCTTGCACCGCTTATAAAGAGTATCACTGACAGCAATACAATCTGCGTTATCGGTGGTGAAGAAGCGGTTTCGGCACAGGAAGCAATGTTTGATAAGGTTGTAAACCTGTATTAAAAGTGGCCTTTAAGAACAGTGTAAATGTTTTAAAGGCAGCAGAGGTAAGAAATAAGTGGGAAAAACATTCAAGTCAGGTTTTGTTTCGATAGTAGGAAGGCCGAATGTGGGCAAGTCCACTCTTATGAATATGATCATCGGTCAGAAGATTGCTATCATGAGCAGCAAGGCCCAGACAACAAGAAATAAGATTAAAACTGTATATACGGAAGATGACAAGGGACAGATTGTCTTCCTGGATACACCCGGTATCAATAAGGCCAAGAATAAGCTCGGTGACTTCATGCTTGAAGAGGCAATGGGTTCCATGGAGGAGGCTGATGTAATACTCTGGCTTGTTGAACCCACGACTTATATCGGTAAAGGTGAGCAGTCCATAGCCGAGAAGTTAGGTAAGAAGGATGTTCCTGTAATTCTTGTTATTAATAAGATAGACGCATTTACTCCTGAAGACCTGGCGAAAGCTATCGATGCTTACAAGGATATTCTGGACTTTATAGATATAGTTCCGGTATCGGCTCTTAGAAATAAGAACCGGGAACTGCTTGTGGATATCATTTTCAGGAATCTTCCCGAAGGGCCTATGTACTATGATCCTGAAACCGTGACTGATGAAACGGAGAGGGAAATTGTAAAGGAACTGATCAGGGAAGCGGCTCTTCATAAACTCGATAAGGAGGTTCCGCACGGTATTGCTGTTGTCATAGATACCATGAAGGTGAGACCTGACGGACGTATAGTAGATATTGAAGCTACGATTATCTGTGAGAGGGATTCACACAAGGGTATCATAATCGGTAAGCATGGGGCCATGCTTAAGAATATCGGAACCGGAGCCAGAATAGAGATTGAGAAGCTTCTTGAAATGAAGGTTAATCTTAAACTCTGGGTAAAGGTAAGGCGCGATTGGAGAGAGAATTTGGGAGATCTTAAGGATTATGGGTATACCCGATGATATCAGAACAAAAGGAATAGTCCTCAGTGTATCGCCGCAGGGTGAATCTGACAGGCGGCTGATATTTCTGTCCTCGGATTTCGGAAAGATAACGGTTTTTGCAAATGGAGCGAGACGTCCCAAGAGTCATCTCGCCGCAGCAAGCCGTGCATTCACTATGGGTGATTATACCGTAAGGCAGGGGAGAACAGCCTACAGCCTTATATCTGCGGATATAGCCGAGACCTTCGACGGTCTTTCTGTCGATATGGATAAATTCTGTTATGCTTCGTATATGTGTGAATTGGCAGGGTATTATACACATGAAAATGTAAATGCCAGGGATGAACTGAATCTCTTATATGTTTCATTTAAATATCTGCTTACAGAAAATGTCGATCCGGTCTATGCCAAAGCAGCCTTTGAACTGAGGATTCAGGCGATGGAAGGTGAAAGCTACTTTGCTTATGTCAAGGACAGAGGAAAGTATCCGGAGAGTATTCTGAACATTTTACATTTTATAGATACCGCACCTCTCACAAAGCTCTACGGGCTCATACCTTCTGATGAAGAGAAGAGAGAGATAATCGGAATCGCCGACAGTTCCATAAGAAAGAACACGGACAGAAAGTTCAAATCCCTTGAAATTCTTGATACTTTATATTGAAAAATCATTTGAATAAATGTAAAATACTTCGGTATGCTGAATGGTCCGGAAATCAACCCGCCATATGGTATACGCGAAAGGAGATGAAAATCATTTGAAGGCAGGAAAAACTGTTTTTAGTTTCATATTGCTTACATTTGCTCTTGGCCTGACAGGCTGCGGAAAGCAGAAGTATGAGTACAATGCCGTGAAAGAGGATTATCTTTCAGCATACGACAGAGATACTATAATCATGGATAATAATGGTGATATACTTGAGATTTCCGTAGATGATTACACAGATGTAACCTTTGATTATTCCGGTCTGTCCGATTATATCAAGAAGGAAGTTGATGATTATAATGCGAAGATCGGTAAGAATAAGATAAACTTTCTTCAGTACGGTCAGAGTGACGGGATAGTTAAGTCTGCCATTAAGTATAATGATTTTGATTCATATAATGACTTCAACAATATGGATGTGAAGTTCACTCTTTATAATGAGGAATATTGTAATCAGATAGCAAATGAAGAGTTTGCCCGTAAGAATGCCGCGATGGAAGCGGAAAAAGACGAAGAGGATGATGAAGAGGTAACTGACGCTGAACTTGCGGAAGCGGGACTCACAAGAGAAGAGTATGAGGAACGTAAGGAGCAGCAGCGTAAGGAGAAAGAAGAAGGAAAAGCTCCTGAGGTGGTTACAGCTACATTTACAGATGCGGCAAACGGCGAGATTGTGGATGCTTCAGTCGTTAACGGAAAGAATGCCATGATGTTCACGGTTCCGAATGCTATAGATATCAAGCTTGACGGCGGTAAGTTCCTTTATATGAACAGCCATGCAGCATTTCTTGAGGACGGAACAGTGAGGACTGACGGAAACGGAACGGCAATTGTAGTCTTCATCATGAGTTATTGATATGAAACAGGAATTCTGACAGTGGAATCATATGAATGAAATCGGATGGCTGATATCAGATGATTGAAATCAGATGTGTACTGTCTCAAAATATATAATTAGAGGAGAAAAAACATGGAAAAGAACATGGACAAAATCGTAGCACTTGCGAAGTCAAGAGGCTTTATATTCCCGGGCTCCGAGATATACGGCGGACTTGCCAATACATGGGACTACGGTAATATCGGTGTTGAACTTAAGAATAATGTAAAGAAGGCATGGTGGAAGAAATTCATCCAGGAGAATCCTCTCAATGTAGGACTTGATTCCGCTATCCTTATGAACCCTCAGACATGGGTTGCATCAGGCCATCTCGGAAGTTTCTCAGATCCTCTTATGGATTGTAAGGAATGTCATTCAAGACACAGAGCAGATAAGCTTATCGAGGATTTTGCTCTTGAGAAGGGTATTACACTTGATGGTTCCGTTGACGGATGGGACAATGCCAAAATGGAAGGTTTCATAGAAGATAACGGTGTTCCATGTCCTGTCTGCGGCAAGCATAACTTCACAAATATCAGACAGTTCAACCTCATGTTCAAGACTTTTCAGGGCGTTACCGAGGATGCAAAGGATGTTGTATATCTTCGTCCTGAAACAGCTCAAGGTATCTTCGTAAACTTTAAGAATGTTCAGAGAACCTCACGTAAGAAGGTTCCTTTTGGAATAGGTCAGGTCGGCAAGTCATTCAGAAATGAGATCACACCGGGTAACTTTACTTTCAGAACCAGAGAGTTCGAGCAGATGGAGCTTGAGTTCTTCTGCAAGCCGGGTACAGATCTTGAATGGTTTGAGTACTGGAGAAACTTCTGCTATAACTGGCTTCTTGAGCTTGGTATCAAAGATGAGAATCTTCGTCTTCGTGACCATGACAAGGAAGAGCTTTCATTCTACAGTAATGCTACTACAGATATAGAGTATGCATTCCCATTCACTGACTGGGGCGAGCTCTGGGGTATTGCAGACAGAACTGATTATGACCTTACACAGCATCAGAATGTTTCCGGCGAGCCTATGGAATACTTTGATGATGAGACAAAGGAGAAGTATATCCCATATGTTATCGAGCCGTCACTCGGTGCTGACAGAGTTACACTTGCATTCCTTTGCGAAGCTTATGATGAAGAAGTACTTGATGCAGAGAAGAATGATGTTCGTACAGTGCTTCATTTCCATCCTGCAATAGCACCTGTAAAGATAGGTGTGCTCCCTCTTTCAAAGAAGCTCGGTGAGGGTGCTGAGAAGATTTACACAGAACTCTGCAAGTACTATAACTGTGAATATGATGACAGAGGAGCTATCGGTAAGAGATATCGTCGTCAGGACGAGATCGGAACTCCGTTCTGCGTAACTTATGATTTTGATTCCGAAACTGATGGTGCTGTAACTGTCCGTGACCGTGATTCAATGGAGCAGGAGAGAATCAGGATAGAAGATCTCAAGGCTTACTTTGAGAAGAAATTTGAATATTAATTCAGGTGTCAGATGTGCCAGATTAAAGCTTTTTTAATTTGGCACATTTTGATTGATTTCTGCTTTTTTTATGGCATGATTTATGCTATAATCCTTTTTAGCTATCTAGCCCTTATTTTGTCATGCGTTTTTTGCGGCAGTATTGTATTTGAAAATGCTGTTTTTTATGCATGCATATGGGGGTTAAAAGTAAATAATACATTTTTAGGAGGTAAAAAACAAAATGGCAAACAAATGGGTGTACACCTTCAAAGAAGGTAATATGTCTATGCGTAACCTGCTTGGTGGTAAGGGTGCTAACCTTGCTGAGATGACAGAGATAGGTCTTCCTGTACCACAGGGCTTCACTATCACAACAGAGGCTTGTACTCAGTACTACGAGGATGGTCGCAAGATTAATGACGAGATCATGGCACAGGCTATGGAAGGTGTAGCTTGGATGGAAGAAGTCAACGGAAAGAAATTCGGTGATCTTCAGAATCCACTTCTTGTATCAGTTCGTTCAGGTGCCAGAGCTTCAATGCCTGGTATGATGGATACTATCCTTAACCTTGGTCTTAATGACGAGGTTGTTGCAGCAATGATCAAGGGAAATCCTGATCCTGCTTTCGAAAGATTCGTATATGATTCATACAGACGTTTCATTCAGATGTTCTCAGACGTTGTTATGGAAGTTGGTAAGAAGTATTTTGAGCAGCTTATCGACAAGATGAAGGAAGAGAAGGGTGTTAAGTATGATGTTGATCTTACAGCACAGGATCTTAAGACTCTTGCAGAGCAGTTCAAGGCTGAGTACAAGAATCAGCTTGGAACAGACTTCCCATCAGACCCTGTTGAGCAGCTTAAGCTTGCTATCGAAGCAGTTTTCCGTTCATGGGACAACCCACGTGCTAACGTTTACCGTCGTGACAACGATATCCCTTATTCATGGGGTACAGCTGTTAACGTAATGCCTATGGTATTTGGTAACCTTAACAATGAGTCAGGTACAGGTGTTGCCTTCACAAGAGATCCTGCTACAGGTGAGAACAAGCTTATGGGTGAGTTCCTCATCAACGCACAGGGTGAAGACGTTGTTGCCGGTGTTCGTACACCAATGCCTATCGCTCAGATGGAGAAGGAATTCCCTGAAGCATATGCTGAATTCCTTAAGGTTTGTGAGACACTCGAGAATCATTATCATGATATGCAGGATATGGAGTTCACAGTTGAGAACAGAAAGCTCTATATGCTTCAGTGCCGTAATGGTAAGAGAACAGCTCCTGCAG
>JAFUVQ010000008.1 GCA_017477505.1 Eubacterium sp. | reverse complement strand
TATAATCTTGCAAGGAACAACCGCTTTGATTCAAGTAAAGCAAGTAAGGAACTTGGTTATACTACAAGATCATACAGAGAGACCATACGTGACGAGATCAGATGGCTCAAAGCAGTTGGAAAGATTGCGTGATCTTAAGGTGAGAAGGAGACAGAAAATGAATGGTAAGGATAAATATGCTTTTGAGATTTTGGAACTTGCAAAAGAGATAACGGGAGAAGCATAATGATTCTTAGGAGGACTTTTCCAGGATATCGTTCGAAGGGGAAGAATTATATGAGTGAGCTAATAATAAAATATGATGAATTAACAGCAGAAGAGTTTATTTATATGTGGGAGTCTGTGTGGGGAGAAGGCCCGTCTTTAGAGCAGACAAAACTGGCAATGGATAATACCTTGTTTAGAGTTTCTATATTTGATGGCGAAAGAATAGTTGCTATGGCGAGAGTTATTGGTGATATGGGGCTTTGTTACTATATCAAAGATGTTATTGTGTTGCCTGAATATCAGGGAAAAGGAATTGGCAGGAAATTGATTGATGAATTGCTTGAGTTTATCAATGAACATGGTGTTTCGGATACTCAGATTTTTGTTGAGTTGTGTGCAATGCCGGACAAAATACCGTTTTATGAAAAATTTGGTTTTTCCGCTAATGAAGCTCAGAGATTGAGAATAATGTATCACGTAGATTAAATTGGAATACTTGATATGAGTAATATGACAGAAAAGCTATATAAAGAGCAAGAGAGCCGGATAAATATGTAGTTGACGGAAATCCTGTAGCTTTGAATCATAATAATATATGTATTAATATATGGTGGCGTAATTAAAAAAAGGATGTGAAAACATGCCAGAAAATGATATAGTTGATATTAAGAAGAAACATGGGAAAACTAAAAAGAAGAAGTATCGCCATGTTTATACCGGGAGTGAGAAGGTCCGAATATTCTTTGGAGTTCTAGTAGCAATTGCTCTTATTGCCGTAGGTATTCATTATATAACACGTCAATTCACAGTAAATAATGAATATGACATGGAGGTTACGGCTGTTGTAACGAGTGTGTCAAAAAAATATGATAAGGATGAAGATCAATACAGGTATAGAGCGACGTATGAATACGAGGTTAGGGGGCAAAAATATAACTACGTATCACACTGGTCAAGCACACATTATGAAAAGGGCGACCAAATGTTGCTTACTGTTAATTCTGATAATCCTGGTGAAGTCAACAACTATAAATACCTCACTATAGGGGCATTTATTATAATAGCTGCAGTATTTGTACTATATTTTTCTTTCCGTTAATAAAAAGAAGTATTAAAAATGCACTTTCCAAAGATTATGTGTAATGAAAGGAAAATGTATTACCATGATATAAAGAACTTTATAATTTATTATTTATAAGGAGGTAAGAAAAAATGGGTGTAAATCGTTTTGTGTTGAATGGGGTTTCGTATCATGGCCATGGTGCTATAAATGAAATTCCAGGAATCATTAAGTCAAAAGGATTTAAGAAGGCTTTTGTAGCTTCAGATCCTGATCTGGTTAAGTTTGGGGTTACGACAAAGGTTACTGATTTGTTGGAACAGAATGGAATTGAATATGAAATATATTCAGATATTAAGCCTAACCCAACCATTGAAAATGTACAGAGTGGCGTTGCAGCTTATAAGGCATCTGGTGCAGATTTTATGATCACTATAGGTGGCGGTTCATCTATGGATACAGGTAAAGGAATAGGTATCATAGTAAATAATCCAGAGTATGCAGATGTTCGTTCTCTTGAAGGAGTTGCACCAACAAAGAATCGTACAGTATTTACTATAGCAGTTCCTACAACAGGAGGAACTGGCGCTGAGTCAACAATCAATTATGTAATCACTGATGTTGAGAAAAAACGTAAATTTGTATGTGTAGACCCTAACGATATACCTGATGTAGCGGTTGTTGATCCGGATATGATGTCTACTATGCCTAAAGGCCTGAGTGCTTCAACAGGAATGGACGCGCTGACACATGCCATCGAGGGTTACACCACAGCTGCAGCGTGGGAACTTTCGGATTGCTTGAATCTTGAAGCTATTAAGCTCATAGCCGCTAATCTTAGAAAAGCAGTTGAAAATGATCCTGAAGGCCGTGAAGGTATGGCGCTTGCACAATATGTTACGGCTATGGCATATTCAAATGTTGGACTTGGTATAGCTCATTCTATGGCACATACACTTGGAGCGGTTTATGATACACCGCATGGTGTTGCCTGCGCGATGATGCTTCCGATAGTTATGGAGTTCAATGCTGAGGCAACTGGAGAAAAGTTTAAATATATAGCAGAAGCATTTGGTATAGATACACAGGGAATGGATCAGGCTACATATCGAAAAGCAGCTATAGATGCTGTTAGACAGCTTTCTGTTGACGTGGGTATACCTACAAAGCTTGATAAGCTTAAAGAAGAAGATCTTGATTTCCTTTGTGAGTCAGCAGCTGCAGATGCATGTGCGCCAGGTAATCCTAGAACTGCAAGTCTTGAAGAATTTAGAGAAATGTTTAAGAAATTGATGTAATAAACTTATTGTTGCCAGGGGGATTTCCCCTGGCTTTTTGATAGGATTTCCTAAAGGGGGAGAAAGATGGAACGCCCGGAGTTTAGCAAAATAAAAGACTACGACGAATTTTGCAAATATTACTGGTACCGCGAGGAACTAATTAAGATATGTAAGGCTCATGGTCTTAAAGCTGATGGCAGCAAGTTTGAATTATACAAAGTGATAGAAGCATATTTTGCCGGAGAGAAGATACTGCCACAGAGTAAGAATAATAAGAAGTCTGGAGCCGGTCGAAAGAAGGTTGTAACGGAACTTACTTTGGATACCGGACTTATTGAATGTGGTTTTACATTCGGCCCGAGATTCAGGGATTTCTTCTCTAAGCAGACAGGAGAAGAAAGATTCAAGTTCAATGTGGATATGGTGGCAACTGCAAAGGCGGTTAAAGAAACGAGCGATGAGTCATTTACATTAGGTGATCTTCTGGATATTTACTACGGAAAGAAAAGCTATGCAAAGTATGATAAATCAATGCTTCAGTGGAATAAGTTTGTGCATGATTTCTGTGCAGATGAAGCAACTTTGATTTTTGACGAACGACTTAAGGCTGCTGCGGCTCTATGGAAAATAGTGAGAGAGTCTGATAAGCCAAAAGAGTATTCGCGTGAATTGCTTGAGAAATATAAAGATGAAATATTTGCAAGAAATTGCACTAGCAATGTCGTCTATCCTCTTTCGATAACAGAAGGGTTTCAGGATGGAAATATAATCTTTTCTGATGACTCCAAGACTGCGTTGTTCTGGCATTACTGTGGCTTTGCGTATCTATCAGGCAGCGTAAAGGAATCATTTCTTGAGAAAGTATATCAGGATTATTTTGTGAAGGATACTGAGAGAAGATTTGTTCTCATAACAGATAATTCGAAGGCGATAGAATTCTTCTCCGATAAAGATGATATTGTGATTGACAAAAGAGTGGAGTATCGCTTCGTAGATTTGCTAATGAGTGCTCCGGAATGTAAATACAAAGTAGAGCCAATATCGGAATCAAATTATGACAGGATTCATGGAAATATTGTTCCTGCCTTTTCCTGGTCGAGTAAAGAACAGTTCCTCAAAAATGGATTCGGATTTGTTGTACTTGATGGAGACAAAGTTATAGCAGTTGCATTTTCAGCTGCAGTTAGTTCAGATGAGGTGGATATAGGTGTTGAGACGGATGAAAACTACCGGCATCAAGGCCTGGCGAAAGTAGTTGCTGATAGAATGTGCAGAGAGATAATATCTCAGGGGAAGAAGCCTGTATGGGCTCATGCTTTAGTAAATGAAGGTTCAAAATATACTGCGCTTGGTGTTGGATTCACTAATGACAGAGTGAATACAGTAATTAGAAAAAAGTAAGAAATACTAAGATAAGTATAAAAATGTTTTTTTATCAATCTCGGTATGCTATAATTTCCTCCTGGGAGACTTATGTTTCCCGGGAGGTTATGTTTTTAATAAGAGAAGGAGGAAAAAATGGTAGCAGGAAATTATAGGAATTATGAAGAATTTGCTGATGCACACGGCGATCTCGACGAGGCAGAAGAGGAAAGCCTTGGAGAACTTGTCAAGTCAATCGCTCAGACCAAGCTCAGAATGCTTGAGGAAAGAGTTAAACTCAGTATCGATCCTTATGAAATCTGGTTCAAGCCATCAGAAAAAGAGCAGTACATAAGAGACGTTATCAGTGAGTGGGCCAAGATTGATGAGGCAAGACCTGACATCAAAAGTCTCAGTTTCCAGCCTGTTCCTGCAAGCAAAGCAAATGGCTTAAAGGCAAAGCTTTTCGCAGGTGAGTGGAATAAGTTCGTGGATGAAATTGCAGCAGGAAGAGTAGAGGTTGCAGAGGTTCTGTTCCTTGATTCTCAGGATGCCAAAGGAGATGGCGGATCGGATGCCAGATACTATGTTAAGGTTGCAGACTTAAACGGTAATGTAATCAAGGGTTGTGTATGTGCTATTAAATACAGTAACAAGGGATATTATGACAGAGCCGGCTGGATATCACCTGATGAATATATGAGGGCTTATCCTGAGAGAACAGATGCAGAGTTCGATGAATATGAACTATATTACTGGGCTCATGCATGCCAGGATCCTGTAGATCCCAGTGAAAGAAGACATGCTTATATCCTTCATTACAATTTTAAAGGTAAGGAATACTACGGTGTAGTATTTGAAGATGAGTATAATGATCTGAAGAAGATCAAAGATTATTTTACATCTACACCACCTGAGAATCAGTTCAAGTATAATAACTACGAGCCTGTATTCGGATGGTAATATAAAAAATGACGGGTGCCACATCAATGACGGGCACCCGTTTTCGCTTTTAAAAATAGTCTTTACGGTTTATTTATATATCTAATTTATACCTGGAAATAACTATCTTATCTCTGTCAGGGCTCTCTTCGAAGGAAAGAGCAGCAATAAGAGCAGCAAATGCCCCGTGCGGTTTGAAGGAACCTCCCGAGATATTGTAGATCTGCAGAGTAGAGCTATTATTAAGATGTACTCCGACGAAGTCATCATCTGTCTCAAAACCGATCTCACTTAGCTCTGTAAAATAAAGCTGCGGAGTATTCTTCTCAGAGAATACTATCTTTTCGTCAGTTATGATAAAGCCCTGCTTTCCGGTTGAGAATATTCCCGTATTAGCATAATAAAGGATATTGTCGCTGGGGGTAATCTTGCCGTGAAGCCGTTTCACGAAACCTGCAATCTTGTCATCCTTTATGCCCGGAGCATATATTCCGCAGTCCGGAAGTAACATGGAATTGATATAGTCCATGATGGCATCCGAAGTGCCCAGTTCATTTATACAATAATTAAATGTATGCAGAGTGGTTTTTGAATCCGGACCCTTCGACAGTTTCTTCATATCTGTCTTAAAATCAAACCAGGATG
This sequence comes from Eubacterium sp., assembly GCA_017477505.1. GTDB lineage: Bacteria > Bacillota > Clostridia > Lachnospirales > Lachnospiraceae > Eubacterium_Q. Next base: position 28,405 of record JAFUVQ010000008.1, on the reverse strand, counting down.
TCTTGATGAAACCGTCCTCAGCGGTTCCTATCTTGGGATTCGGATCTTTCACCCTTTCGGATTTGAATTCGGTCCTGCAGGATTCACAGCGGTACATATTACGAAGTTTTTCAAGCTTTCCACCGCAGTTAGGACATACATTTATCATTTCAAGTTTAGCCATAGTCTATTATTCCCCTCCAAGTTATGCGCTTATTCATCAGATTCTTTGTCACAGATTATTGCGAGCATGATAACGAGATCCATATATTCTTCATCAAAAATCCGGATGCGATAGCTGTCTCTGAATATCTGTGTGGCGGTGTCAACGTGTCCGACTATCAGGTCCCCGACGCGGATATCAAAGTCGAAACCATACATATCACCCTCGACTATTAGTTCTTTATCTTTAAATGTACCGAAGAACTGTGCATTGGTGAGACGGACCTTCTTCTTGATTCTTCCGACTTCTTCGCCATTAAACTTGATTATGTATTCCGGCATTAGAGCGATAATCTTCCGATTCAGCTCAGCTATCATATCGCCGTTCTTATAAATGTCATAGAAGAAGCTTGTATAATCACCGTCTATATAATATACGGGCTTTTCTTTTTCGTCGAAGATGTTGAACTGCGGGCTGATCGTAAGAATCTTCTGCTTCATGAAGAGGGATACAGCCTCACCGGATTCAGTTTTCATGGATGCAGCAGCAGTACTAACAGTAACAGCCTCACCCTTTGCAATCTTTCCAACAACTTCCGCCAGCTCATCTACAGCATGATCTGCTATAGACGTTTCTTCGTCCTTCTTTCCTGTCGCCATGCCGAAACTATAATCAAAGGCCATTGATGCGCCGCTTCCGCCTATCTTGCCCATAATAATGCTCTTTCCGCTGGTACGAACGAACAGATTGTACTTCCTGGTAACCTTCTTATAGAGAACAGCCTGATAGCTCTCTATCTTTCCCATAACAGGATTTCCGAAAGTAACCTTAACCTCCGAAAGCTTTTCGAGCAGATCCTCATTTGTCAGATTAAGCTTGTTGGGAACCTTGGCAAAACCCGTTCCATTTGCTTTTGAAAAATCAAATAACCCCACAGTTAAACACCTCCTTTAGTGAAACACTCGAGCATTATTCTATCATAAATAATACTTAAATTAAGTTTGAGTCAGATTAAAGAGAATTATCATACAGTATCACTGACACTGTAAAAATACCGTCCTGGTGAGTGAATGTGCTGGCACCGTTGTATTTTTCTGTGATGTTCCGTACAGAACTGATTCCTATACCGTCACCTGAATGTTTGGTTGAACGGAATATCCCTTTGCTTGAGACGGAAGGTTCTGTAGCATAGTTGTTCTTTACTATCAGTGTAAGGGATTTGTGACCGTCAGCTGGAGTATTATATGAGGCGTTCAGGTTGATAAACCGTTCGCCTTCTACATCTTTACATGCATCTGACGCATTTTCAAGTATATTACCAAATAAAACTGAAAGGTCCTTTTTATCAACGAAAGTTTCTTTAGGGATATTAGCTTTTATGGAAAATGAAATGTTATTGTTATAGGTTGTTTCAGAATATAGTGCCAGAATTACATTTACTGTTTCATTTTCACAATTGATAAGCGGTTGATCGAGAATATTCTTCTATGTGTACATTTTTATCAGGTCATCAAGTTCGGATAAATTTCCGCTTTCTCTGATCTGTTTGAGAAGGGCGGTGTGATGACGGAGATCATGACGTGTACGACGCATGTTTTCAAGTCGCTCATTCAAACTGTCATATTGCATTTGTTGTATTGAAAGAACATGGTTTTCCGCAAGGAGAGCTGTGTTCTTTTCATATAGCCTTACTGTATTTATGATAGTTCCGTATATAAGTACTGAACCGGCATCTATCAGTAAAAGGTATAGAGTGCTGCTGAGATCAATACGATTGGTAAATGCGTCATCTCCGGTGTAAGAGTTTAACCATATCAGGTAAAATACGGCGGGAACGAGCCAGAGATAATTCCACATATAACCACTCATATCAGTGTTTGAAGTATTACCATTTGATGAATTATCTCCTGAAGAAGTTATATCTTTAAATATAAACAGGTAAGCAATAGGAATGATAATTATAAGCATAAATATTTTAAAAATCTGATAAGTATAGTGGAATCGCTGCATGGCAAGTTCCGGAAAAAAGAAATATTCAAGATATTTAGCACATACTACCACCAGAGTTCCCAGATTGGTCAGTACAAGAACCGAGAATACCAGCTTTCCTATATGATCCTTTACTACAGCAAAGAAAAAAATGATATGTATTGCGGATAGAATTGGATCAAATAAAGGATTGTCCGGATGTTCGGAAAAAAGAATAAGAGGAATGAGGATCATTTGGAGTACTACGGCGAAAGCCAGAATGGTTATTGAAACTTTTCTGCTGAAACGCCAGTGTCCTCTGAAAGAATAAAGCGCAAGAACCATATAGGGAAACGAGTTTAAAAAAGCATGTAATACAGTTTCCCATACTTTATAATCATAAACATGGCTATACATAAACAACTCCCACATAGTCATTTTAGAGTCATTTTAACATAAATAGTGAGATAAGTTAAACCAAAAACAATTCGTGCATAATTTAAATCATTTGGTGCACAGTATTGAAGTTGATAAAATAATTGTGATATAAAATTAAGGGAAATTAAGACTAATGGGCGGAAAGGAAGTTGCTTATGCAGATAGCGATTTGTGACGATACTAATGCTGATGCTGAAAAAATAAGATTTTCTCTTATGGACATAGCGGATGACCTTGAGATGAAATACTTCAGTACCGGAGCTAAGCTGATAGAAAGTATACAAAAAGGAAATTTATATTCCATTATATTTCAGGATATTTATCTTGAAAATGAAAATGGTATGGATATAGCCAGGACAGTCAAAGAATTATCGCCGGACTCGCAGATAATCTTTTGTACTACAAGTCTTGATCACGCAATTGATGCATTCAAGGTTCAGGCAGTTGATTATCTGGTAAAACCTTGTGAAGAGGCAGATATAGTCAAAGCCTTTGCGCGTGTAAGCTTAAGGATCAATTCACAGTACTCTGTTCCTATTGTGCTGAATGCCGGTAAGGAAATTCATGTTTTTCACCCGGAGAAGGTAATCAAAGTGGAAAGCGACAGACATTACACAGTTATATATCAGAACAGGAATAAAGAACGGGTGCATATCAATTATTCCGATGTGGCAGGACTCTTTGGAGATAAGTTCATTGAACTCCGCAGAGGGCTTCTGGTAAATCCAAACCATATCGAAAAGATAAGTGGTGCAATAGTTTCCCTTTCCGATGGAAGCACATACACACTTCCTAAAGCAAAGAAAGACAGCGTTACGGCAAAGTATATTGAATATATGACAATGTAAATAATAATACTAAAAATCGTTTGAGCAGGTATGAATATGAATTCAGAAAAAGATATAAAACTAAGAAGTTTTAAGAATAATCTTGCCATAGGCGGGCGAGGCTACATTTTTTTTGGAATCTGGATTGTGGTAAAACTTTTACTGGAGCTCATCATGGGTGATCTAAAGTTTGATATTTTGGTAGAAGAATCTGTGGAAAATGGAGTAGAAAGGTCATTTGCCATTGTATGCACAGTTATTGTCCTTTTCATTTTGTTTGCCATTATAATTAATATCCATCTCATGGTTGGAAAAAATGCAGTCAGGTTTGGAAAAAATCAGAATAACAGGAAAAGGTTTTATATTTACACATCAATTGTTGCTCTTATCAATATTGTAGGACTTGCTGCATATCCTATCGGTATTGTAACCGGAAAATCAACTATAAATCTTACATTTATAGCATCATTAATGGTTGATTTATCCATGGTTTTTATTCTGATCGATCTTTTTTATTCCGCGATAATGATTGAAAAACTTATCAAGCAAAAGTCTGCAGAAGAGGAGGCGTAATATATGCAGGAGGATTTTCATTATTATGCAACATACTGCGCTGCATTCCTGGCCGGATATTCCCACTCGGAATGTCTTGATATCTGTTATTCTGCTCAATTTGTAGATCTTTGTTCAGCAACTTACCTTACGGGAATTAAAGCTCCTGTAAAAGCAGCTACTACACAGCTTCAGATGGAGATGATGGATGCCAGAACAGATATCATAGGGCTTCAGAATATCACGAGAATATGGTCATCTTTTCATTTTTTACCCGGAAATCTATATGCTACTAAGGATAAGTGGCGTCCTAAAAAATATTTGGATAAGTACCGTCTGATTTGTGGTCCCAATGGAGATCTTGTAAAGGATATAGTGGTACTTGCAAAAGGTAAATCTCTTCAGTCAGTCGGTATTGCCATGCATGTTCTGGCTGATACATGGGCACACCGGTATTTCGCCGGAACACCGTCACTTGTAATCAATAATACAAATGATGAATTTTATGAATTGATTTCCGATGAGAAAGGAGAAAAAAAGCGTAAGATAAAGTTTCAGCACAGCCTTTCTTCGCCGGATGATCTGGATAAAAGTATTTATACAAACAGCCTTTATCAGAGAAATGAAAATACTATCATGAATCTTGGACATGGTAGAGCAGGACATCTTCCCGACTATTCTTTTATCAAATATATGTACCTTCCTGCATGGGATGATTATAGGGTAATGATAAAGGATAATCCTTCAGATTACAGACACGCCTTCTGTCAGATGATATATGCGATGAAGTTTATTCGTGGTGAGAACGACTCCTTTGAGACAGATGTTTATGACTTTGATGCCATAAAGGATTACGAAGATAGAATTGACGGGATTCTTAGGAAACGCCAGCTTTCAGCATCTTTGGACTGGAAAGCATTTGGTGAGGAGTTGTCCGGAGAGACGATAGAGGATTTCGATGTAAATAAGTATAAGAATGAATATTTAGATGCTCCGAAGGATAAAAAATCAGGTACATTTTATGGCTCATTTATAGACGGTGCAATAGCCCATAAAGGGTTGGTATGTGACAGGATATATCAGTCAGGGAATAAACTGGTTGGATTTGTACGGGAGATAAGAAATGACTAAATTACAGCGAATAAAAGAAATAGCGCTTGCTCTTATCATGATTCTTGGGGCTCTGGTTATGATGATTTATCCAAAGGAAAGCTATCCCCTTATTGTTATCATTCTGGCCTTTTATTTTATCGCAACAGGAATAAGCTCCATCTGGTACTACATCACTATGGCTCGTTTTATGGTGGGTGGAAGAGAGTCGCTCTTTATGGGTGTTATCTGGTTTGATTTCGGTGTACTGACAGGGTCACTTACAAGTGTCCCTCATTATTATGTGCTGCTATATCTGATAGGAATACATGGCTTCTCAGGGGTTGTCAGAGTACTGAGAACACTTGAGACCAGAAGGACAGGGTCCAGCAGCTGGAAGCTGAAGCTGACTCATGGCATTATAGATATTGTGCTGGCGATTCTCTGTATAGTATTCATTAAGCAATTGAATACAACCGGTATTATTTTTGGTATAGGAGTTTTCTATTCGGCTGTAATGAGAATTGTCACAGCCTGCCGGAAAACAGCAATTGTTGTTATAGAGTAGTTAATACATATGAAAAAGATTTTATTGTTCATTAAGAAAATCATATTTACTTTATGTGGGAAACTCAGATGGTTTCTGCTTATTTATGCGGTTACATTAGTATTTTTAGTCTGTACACAGACTGATAATTATATATCTATCCGTATAAATGGAGTTACAGATGATACTAAGAAACCTGTCAAAGAGTCTGAGTTTAAGGATGTACAGGCATTTTCCATTAATGATAACGGAACTGTTGCAGCCATATCGGATATCGGCTTTTACGGATATGCAGCAGTATATGACATAGAAACAAAAGAAAAAGACTATGCATTTACCAATGATATCTTCGCAGATAAGGGTAACAAAGATAAGTTTTCACCATCCAATCTGGTTATTACCGATCAGGGAGATATCTATGCTGTAAGGTCATATTTTCAGGACCGTGTAAGTAAATCCTTTACAAAAGAAGGCGTCGTTAAGCTCAGTAAAAATTATAAATTTGTAGAAAAGATATGTGATATAGAGTATGGCGAAAATGAGGAACAGCTGAAATCCGGGATAAGCCGTCTTCATTACTTTGACGGTTATATAACATTTGGTTTTATATACAGGGATAATATAAAACTCTATCGAATAGATACAAATACCGGAAAAGTTGAGATAAGTCATGATTATCCTTCAGATGCAAATGGAACCTTTACGGTAAGTGTTATTCCGATAGATGGTTCATTTCTTTTTGTCAGAAGTGACGGAAATGTTTATAGGACAGAGTTTGATGAGCCCCTGGAAAAAGTCATTTATCATTTTGATACCGGGAAATCACCCTACTTTACAGAAGCGGTTCTAATTGATAATGAGCTGTATGTTTTTGATGAGAACAGGCCGGAAAAGATTTACAAAATCTGTGAGGGTACAGCCGAAGAATTACTTGATCTAAGCAGAGAGGCCGGACTTGAAAACAGGCAGATAAGCTTTATAGACTCCTATAAGGATGAGAATGGCAGGCCGGTACTCGCAATATGTCTTTCTGATGGCCTTGTCACCTATAAGGATGGGGAAATCTCTGAGAGGGACACTCTTCTTAAGATAGATAAACATTATCTTGTATTTCTGCTTAAATTGACTTATTTCCTTCAGGATATGTGTACCTATGGGGTTATTATCAATCTCATTATAAGAAGAAAGACTATATTCTATAAGCAGATAATGGTTACTGTTCCGATATTTACCATAATAGCAATCGCCATCGGCGTAAATATATATGATAAAAGCATAGAACAGAATAAACAGAATGTAAAAAATGAGCTTAGTATCATAACTCATTTCGGGGCAAATGAGTTGGATGGCTATGACTTTTCTGATCTTCTTGAAGCAAATGAGTCTACAGGCAATGCATATCGTGAACTTCAGAAAAAGATTGTTGAAATCAGTACAGGCCATAAGGAAAAATGGAGCGAGGATTATACATTCTCCATTGTACAGCGTACAGATACTGCGAGAGCGGCAGTCCTGGCAGATGAAAAAAAGTCCTTCATGCCGTTTTTTACAAAAGAAGAAGAAACAGAATTAGAGGATATACAAGGTACTGATGATGTGTATTTTAATGAGGATATAAACAAGTGGCTGTCCTCAGAGTCTATGAAGAGCAGTATCTCAGCTTATTCGCTTATACATGACGGCGGCTCTGCAGGGAATATTTATCTTAAGGTCGCAACAATGAATGATTCCTTTTATTTAGACAGAGGAGTGCTATGGGTTGAGATAATTGTATATGTATGTCTGGTGATTATTTTCTTTGCGGCTACAAATATGCTTATGTCCCTCTATATCAGGAGAATGATTAAAAAAGCCACCGGAGTTGTTAAAAAAATTTCAGAAGGTGATCTCTCCGCCAGGATTGAGTATAAGTCAAAGGATGAGATGGGAGAAATCTGTAATGAAGTCAACTCAATGGGCCAGAATCTTGAAAAGCTCTTTAAAGAGAAGGACAGAACAGAGAAATTCTATTATAAGTTTGTTCCCGAACAGTTCAGAACTCTTCTTGGAAAAGAGGAATTTACCGATCTTCAGCTTGGAGATTCGTACAGTCGCGAACTTACAGTGCTTTTCCTTGATATACGAAAATTCTCTCTTATATCAGAAAAGATGACAACAAAGGAGAATTTTGAATTTGTAAATGTCATCTATGGAGTGGCAGGTCCGATAATACGAAAGAATAATGGTTTTATTGATAAGTATATCGGTGATGCCATCATGGCACTCTTTGAATCGGCAGATGATGCTCTGAAGAGTGGAATAGACATATATAAAGCTATCGTCCTGGATCCGGGTATAGCTGAAAAAATAGGTGTAGATGAAATAAATATAGGTATCGGTATACATACCGGAATAGCACAGATAGGTATTGTTGGAGAGGAAGAACGCCTTTCGGGAACAGTTATTTCTGATGTGGTCAATCTTTCATCAAGATTTGAAAGTCTTACAAAACAATATAAAACAGCAGTGCTCGTATCTAAGGATACGGTTGATAAGCTTACCGATCCGGATGCTCTTGATCTGAGATATCTCGGCTTTGTTCAGGTTGCGGGAGTAAATGAGGTTAAGGAAATCTATGAGGTTCTTGACTGTCTTCCTGAGGAAGAAAGAAAAAGAAGGCATCATAACAGCAACATGCTTGGTGAAGCTATCAGAATGTTCAGAGACGGGCAAAAAGAAAAAGCAGCTGATATACTCCAGGGCATTAATGCTTCAGGGGATAGCGATTATGTGACTGATAAATATCTGGACTATATCATAAATCCTGACCATGAAGAGAAGCAAGGCGTATTCAGGTTTGTAAGAAAATGAATTATGATGAAATTTGTAGGGGGTAAAAAGCGTGAAGATTTTTAAGAAGTTTATGTCATTTACCGTTGCAGCAGCCATGCTTTTCGGCACTGCTGGTTGTGGCGAAAATGTAACGACTGACGGGTTTACGTATAAATGGACAAACTCGAACATTTTCGAGACTATTGATGAAACTGCGAATGTAAGTCTGAAGGACGATTTTGCAGCTTACGTGAATCATGATTGGACTACGACAAGGGAGAGGGATTTCAGTTATGCCATAGGTCCATTTGGAGACGTGGCAAGGAAAGTGGATGCCAACAAAAGAGCACTTATAAATGATGAATCCGTCCAAAACAAGAATATCGAACTGGTCCGAATCGCCGACGGTCTTTATGATGTTGACTATCGTAATTCACTTGGAGTAGAGCCGCTCAAAAAGTATTTAAAATATATCGACGATATCAATTCTCTTGATGATGTATCAGCTTATATGATCGATAACGCTTCCAATCCATTTGCCATGTCACTTGTGGAGCTTGATTATGACAATAATGCGGGCATAGAAGATGCTTTTACTCTTATGGTCTATATGCCGGATCCGACTCTTGAAAAGGCGGACTACTATGTGGAAATGACAACGGATGCTTTCGAGAAGAAACAGACCAAGGAGAAGCAGGTGGAGTATCTTCTTGACCGCTGTGGATATACGAAGGGCGACATAGATAAGACTCTCAGTCAGGGCTTCCGCTTCGAATCAGAGATGATACATCTGACTTTAACAGATTCTGCAGATTTTGCAGGCGCACATACCAGAGAAGAACTGCTCGAGAAAGCCGGTGCATATCCTCTCGGAGAAATGCTGGATAATTATTCCATTAATGATTGTAAGAATTACTCCGGCGCACTCGTTTATCTTGATAAGCTCGAGACTATATATACCGAAAATAATGTTGAGGACATCAAGTCGTATTTCAAGTTACGTCTTTGTGAGAAAGCAATCAAATATCTGGACAGCGATGCATTTGATTTACTTAGAAATACATCCATGGACAAGACTAATCCTTTCGAAGAGAGGATTGACAAAGATAAAGAATGGTATTTCTTTGAAATCCTGAAGTCATCCTACCTTGGCGGTGCTATGGATCAGGCTTACATAGATTACTATTTTGATCAGGCTGTTTGCGATGACATGCTGAACCTCATCCATATGCTTAAGGAAAAATACAAGATAGAAATAAATGAAAATGAAACACTTTCTGAGGATGGAAAGAAAGCGATTGCTGACAAACTCGATAAGATAAGAGAGTTTGTCATGAAACCTTCGAATACAGCTGATTATTCCGGTGTAGAACTGGTTTCCGCAGAGGAGGGCGGATCATTTCTTGATGCACTCTGCGTACTGAATAAATTTAAATATGAGCATATTGGCGATATGACTGAGATTGCTGAAGGTAAAGTTCTCTGGGATATTTATAATTCAGACACTTCGACAACTAATGTTAATTCATATTATTTTAGACCAATGAATTCAATATTCATCGATATAGGAATACTTGAAGATCCTGCTTATTCACTCGATGATCCGTTTGAGAAGAAGCTTGCATTCATCGGTACTATACTGGGCCATGAATTATCTCATGCATTTGACAGTCATGGAATTCATTATGATGCAAATGGAAATCTGGTTGATTTTATCAGTGCAGAAGATCTTAAGAAATGGAAAGCCATGTCAACCAGAATCACCAGTCAGCTTTCCTCATTTGAAACGTTTCCTCAATCGGGGTATTACGAAGCATCCAATGATATAACAGGCGAAGCGATTGCGGATATAGAAGGGGTTAGAGTATGCCTGATTCTCTCAAAGGATTATGATGATTTTGATTATGACAGATTCTTCAGAGAGTATGCCGTACATTGGCAGAGGCTTGAATCAAAGCGTGATATCATGGAAAGACTCAAAACGGACCCTCATCCTCTCGCATATCTCAGAATTAATTATGTTCTGATGCAGTATGATGAGTTTTATGAGGAATATGATATAGGTCCGGGTGATGGCATGTATATCGAACCTGAATACAGGGTTAAGATATGGTAGGGGGAGCACTATGGAACTATTTAGAGAAGATATAAAGAATATAATTAAAAAGAAAAGATTCATAGTGATGATCATCCTGACATACCTCGGAGCGCTGGCAATAACGATATATACTAAGTTTGAATACTGGAATGATGAAACCTACTTCTTTGGGATGTATGATTATATATATAACATATTCAGTTGGCTGCCGGGGGTTGCACTTATCATAAGTGTATATTGCAGGAAGTTCACACGGACATCGATCATCATGGTCGAGGAGAAAGGGAAGACAAGAGCAGCGGGAGTGCTTTCAAAATTCTGCGCCGGTTCGATGATACTTATATGCTGCCATATTCTGATGCTGCTCGTTACATTACTCCTGGGACTTTGTTTCGCTGCTCACAGCACATCTGATCAGATAGGAATACTTGCACTTCGTATCGGAATCGACTGCCTGGCAAGTATCACAAGTTATGGCATTGCTCTTTTGACACTGTATATATTCGCATTTCCTGTCATTCCGGCTATAGTATATATAGTTTTTGCATACGCTGCAGCGGTATTCTTTAATGAGACCGCATATTTCGGCGGATTCCAGTTCCAGATAGCAATTATGGTTGCGCCGAGAGTAACTGCAGACGTCGCTTATGCACAGCTTCTCTATTCCGATGGAGAAGTGCTTTATCTGATTTTATTCCTTTTACACCTTGTTATTCCGGTACTCCTTTCGATACTTGTATTTAAACTTAAGAAAAAGGAGCGGAAGAAGAAAGTATGTAAGGGTAAAAATACGGATGAGCCATCAGCAGAATCTACTGGTTTGGATGGTGAACCCATAAACGAGTATGAGAATCTGTCCGGGAATGATCCGATGGTTGATGGAACAGATAAATAAGTGGAGGGGAGTTACACATGAAGAAAGAAGATAATAAGATTGAAGAAAAAAAGAAGGGGATACCTAAGCGTTTTCTGATAGTATTTGGAGCAATCGTGATTATTCTTATCCTTGTATACTGCCTCGGATTTAAACGAAACAAGAAGAGAATCACTGAACTTTCTGCCATGGATGGCGTTAGTGAAGTTAAAGAAATATGGCACATTCCATTTTCATTTATATCAGAAAAATATGTTGTGACTTATCAGCAACCGCTGGATTGGAATAACCCGTCTGCAGGAAAATTCCCTCAAAGGGTAGTTGTTAATGTCCGTAAAAATTCAAAGATAAGTGTTCTTGAAACTGATGGCTACGGACTTATGGATAATATTATGCCGGGTATGCTTTCTTTTGAAAATATAGCGGAGTCGGCAAAGCTTTACAATGGTAATTATATTCATGTTGAACACCGTTTATGCGGTAAGTCAAGGCCGGATGATATGAGCAACGAGGCTCTTAAATATTGGACTTATTATACGTCCGAGAATACGGCAGCTGATTATCATCACATTTACACGACTCTTAAATCTGTGCTTGGGGACAAATGGATTTCCACCGGTACAAGTCGCGGCGGCCTTGAAACAAACGTATACAGTTATTATTATCCGGATGATATGCTTGTTTATCTGGCTTATGTTGCTCCTTGTTCGGATGGTTTGGACGATGAGCGTTTCTATGACTATGTTTATAATACAATAGGAAATGAAGCCTTTGGAGAAGAACAGGCGAAGAATTATAGAGATATGATTCTGGCCTTCCAGGTTGAGGCCATGAGATATAAGAATGATCTTATGCCTAAGTATGAGAAAAAAGTTAACCTGGTTGCAACAAATTATGTGGATTATGCCACGCCTGAACGTCTCTATGATATGAATGTGCTGGAATTTTCAGTGCAGTTCTGGCAGACTGGTCATGATTTTAAGAAAATCAAGAAGGTTCTGGATATGCCTGATGGCTCTGATAAAGAGAAGGAGAAGAAGGCAGCTGCATTATACAAACTTCTTCTTAAAGTGCAGGATCCACGTGACTGGAGCACCAATTACCTGCCATGGCCATTCTATGTAAATGCATGTACCGAATATGGTCAGTATCATTATAACTTCTCATATCTAAGGGAAGCTCTTGAAAAAGAGGGTCTGGACGACAGATTATCCGTTACAGAGGATATGGAAGCTGAATTCATGCAGAACATGGTGTTTACACCGGAAGAGAAGAATGCATTTAAATATGACAGCGAACTTCATGACAACCTGGTTGCCTCCATGGAGACTACCACCGCAAAGCATCTTATGATATATGGTTCTACTGATCCATGGTATAGTGTTGCCATGCCGGTGAAGGAGAGTGATAATATAAAGATATTCGTTCATCCGACTTTGCCGCACTCATCTTGCATCACGAATATGCCGAAAGATAAGAAGAAAGAGATTATATCAATCCTGGATAATTGGATCGGCGAGAAAGCTAAATAATTGAAAGGTAAAAAAGGTAATGAAAATGAAGAAAACGTGGATAATTCTGCCTGCAGTAGCACTTGTTCTGCTTTCAGGATGTGGAAATACGAAGACAGTAGATACACAGGCTACAACTGAGACAGCTGTAGCTACAGAGGGAACAGCAGATGGATCTGCTGAAGCATTATTGAACCAGGCGCTGGATATGATTGATGCAGGGAAGAATGATGAAGCCTATCAGATTTTCCGGCAGATTGCAGATAAGGGTGAGCCTGTAGGAGTTTTTGGATTGGGTGAGTGCTATCTGAGAGGCATTGGCGTTGAAGTTGATGAGAAAAAGGCATTTGAGTACTACCAGCAGGCTGCTGATAAGGGCTATCTTCCCGGACAGGTTATGGTAGGCTTTGGGTACCTCAATGGCGTGGGTGTTGAGGCTGATGCTGAAAAAGCATTTAATGAATACCTGCTCCCTGCTGCTGACAAGGGTGATTCTGCGGCTGAGTATTATGTCGGTTATTGCTACGATACAGGAATAGGAGTCAAGCAGGATTATGAGAATGCATTTAAATACTATAAGCTTGCTGCTGAGCAGGATTATCCTGAGGCAGAGAAACGTCTCGGTCAGTTCTATCAGTTCGGTATGGTCGGAGACGTAGATATGAAAGAGGCTGCAAAATGGTATCTTCCGGCTGCCGAGCAGGGACTTCCTGAAGCACAGTATAATATCGGATACTGTTATTATCATGGTGAGGGAGTAGAAAAGGATATTGATAAGGCACTCGAGTATATACAGAGTGCGGCAGACCAGGGGAATCCTGATGCACTTTATACCATCGCACAGTTTTACCGCCATGGAGACCATTTTGAACAGAGCAACGAAAAGGCAGTTGAGTATTATACAAAGTCCGCAGATCAGGGTTATGCTTTGGCACAGTTTGACCTGGGATTCTGCTATTATAAAGGTGAGGGTGTAGATTTAGATTATGATAAGGCTGCAGAATTATACTCACTCGCCGCAGAACAGGGGATTCCTGTTGCCATGTTTGCTTGTGGGGACTGCTATTTTGAAGGAAAAGGCAGAGAGAAGGACTTGGATAAGGCAAAGGAATGGTTCCAAAAATCACTGGATGCCGGATATGAGCCAGACGATACAGATAAGGCTCATATGAAAGAAGTAGGGATTGAAGTGAAGTAATAGTCTGGCTCTGGCACTTAAGAGAATACTTGATCTGTAATGCTGAATACTTGATCAGTATTAATTTTATGTGAACAGATGAAAGGAACACAATATGATACAGGATATCTACCCTAGTAAAATTGACAATAGTTTTAAGAATATTAAACCGGAGGATGAGGATTTCATTTTAATCTTCAATGAAGAAGACAAGATATATGCCGGTGATGATGAAAGGAAAATGAGATTTCTCACATACGCAGATTTAAAGACTGATAAAACGGAGGAACCGTTTTCCGTGGTGTATCTTTTCTCGGTGGACGATAAGAGATATTTTCTTTTGAATAGTTATACACAGAATCTGGTTCGCGATTCGGCAGGAGAGTATTATACAATCCGGGAAATTCGGGACAGATTTTCCGGAGAAGACGATGTAAATATATTTGTTGCTTTTACGGCGTTCCATTTGTGGAAATGGTACAGGGATAATAAGTTTTGCGGTAAGTGCGGTACAGTTTTGCTCAACAGTGAAACGGAGCGTGCTCTTACCTGCCCCGATTGCCAAAATGTAATCTATCCGAGAATCAATCCTGCAGTTATCGTTGGTGTAACTAAGGGAGACAGCATTCTACTTACAAGGTACCGAAGGGGCTATCGTCACAATGCTCTGGTTGCCGGTTTTACGGAAATCGGAGAAACACTGGAAGAAACTGTTGCCCGTGAAGTTATGGAAGAGACCGGCGTAAGGGTTAAGAACATAAGATATTATAAATCACAGCCGTGGGGAATGGCACAGGATATACTGGTGGGATTTTACTGTGAAGCAGACGGTGATGTAGAGATACAGATGGATGAAAATGAGCTGAAGTATGCGGAATGGGTTAAGAGAGAAGATATCGTGCTGCAGCCGAATAACTTGAGTCTTACAAATGAAATGATGATGATGTTCAAGAGTGCGTCGACTGAATGCTTTTAGCATTTGGCCGGCGCACTTGCGCGTGCCATGCTTTATTCAATTATCTATAGAACTCCTGTAAGAAATCTGTAAGAATCATATAATACTTGTGTAAAGATGTTTAGAATTAAAACTGTTATAGTATGCTCATAAGATAGATAAAGTAAGCAGAGGAGAATGATCATATGGATATAGTATTGAGAACTGAGAAACTTTGTAAATCTTTCTCAAACGCTGGACTTCAGCAGCATGTTATTAAGAATATGGATCTTGAGATCATGGAGGGGGATTTTACAGTCATAATGGGTTCATCGGGATCCGGTAAGAGTACACTGTTATATGCACTCTCCGGAATGGATAAGCCGTCCATGGGAAAGGTCTTTTTTGGAAATGATGAGATATCGGGTTACAGTAATGATCAGCTTGCTATATTCCGAAGAAACCATGCAGGTTTCGTATTCCAGAGTATATATCTGTTAGATAATATGAATGTATTTGACAATATAATGACAGGTGCACTCGTAGTACAGAAGAATTCTCCGGAGCTGGTGGAGCGTGTGAAAACTCTTCTGAAACAGGTGGGAATAGCTGAAGATATGTGGAAGAAATATCCCAACCAGTTATCCGGTGGGGAATGCCAAAGAGTAGGTATTGTAAGGGCTGTGATAAATAATCCCAGGATTCTCTTTGCTGACGAACCTACCGGCGCACTTAATTCATCCTCAGGACAGGATGTGCTGGATGTGTTTACAGGACTTCACAAGAAAGGACAGAGTATTGTGATGGTAACACATGATTTAAAGACTGCGCTTCGAGGTTCCAGAGTTATATATCTGAGAGATGGAGGAATTGTAGGAGAATACAGAATGCCGGATTATGGAACAGATGATATGAAGGAACGCCGCGGAGGACTTCAGGAATTTTTGGACGGTATGGGTTGGTAGACTAGGCTGGATGGTTCCCAAAGGAGAAAACATGAAAATACTAAGACTATCATTTGCAAATATAAAGAAACATAGGAAAGAATCAATCCTGTTTATGATTCTGATCACATTTGGCATTATCCTTCTTGCAGCATCTGTTTCATCAGTATTTGGTATCAAACAGATCACACCGAAAATGGTAGAAGAGAGTGGATGCTTCAAAAACTTTGTATATATCAAGCAGGATAATTATTCAGATATCTATCTGGAATTCCTTAAAGAAAACGAACAGGTAAAAAGCTTCAACCATACCGGTTTTGTTTCAGACAATATCAAAGTAAGGACTAAGGATGAAGGTGATCTCCTGGCTGATATAACATTTGTACCGGAAAGCGGTGAACGCCGAATGGAGAACTTCAAAGCAGATGTTGATTTTAATTCGGCCAAGCATCCAATTGTACTTGCCTCTGCTAACAGAGAAAAATATGAAGTATCAGAAGGGGATGAATTTACAATTCTCTGGGACAACAAGGAATTTACATTTACTATTGCAGGATTTTACGAAACCGGTATCTGGGGTTATGGAACTAAGGCTGTGGTCAGCGAGGATGATTTCACATATCTGGAAAACTCCATGAACAATCGCTTCGAAATGATCGGCATTAACACAGTTGACGGAGTTGATAATAAATCACTGCTAAGGGAGTTCAAAGCCTTCGCGGAGGAGGCTTCGATAAATGATCTTTCAGGAGCTATATCTACATCTACATATGAGGAAACGGTTTCTGATAATGGCATTAATATGTCTCTTCTCAGTATTGTCATAATGATCATGTCAGCGGTAATAGTAATAGCTATTATGATAATAATCAGGTTCCGTATAGTAAGTGATATACAGGAGCAGATCGTATCCATCGGAGTCCTTGAAGCAATGGGATATACATCGAAAGAGATAGCATTTTCTTATATAGCAGAGTATATGATGATTGCCCTCGTCAGTGCTTTAGTCGGTCTGGTACCTGCGAACCTTATGGCAAAGGGGCTTCTTAAAAATGCGGCTTCCACCATTTCCTATGGAGGTCCCGTTTCTGTTCCTGTAGTTCCGGGGATAATCTGTATATTAGCAATACTGATCTTTGTAGGTCTTATAGCACTCAGCCGAGCAGTTGCTGTAAGGAAGTATCCTCCGGTTATGGCATTTCGTAAGGGTATTGAAACACATAGCTTTAAGAAGACAATCCTTCCGCTGGATAAGACAAGGGGTAGTGTTCATATCAGACTTGCTGTAAAAGAACTCTTCCAGAATGCAAAAAATCATGTAGGACTGACTGTATGTATTATGGCTTGTACTGTACTGACCTTGTTAGGCTTTATTCTGGGAACCTTCTTTGCCAGTCCTGACAGAATACTTGGTTCTGTCTGCGGACATGAACTGTGTGATATCAGAATAGAAGCCGTAGGCGATATTGAACCTGCAAGCTTTGCTGCAGAATTGGAGGAAATGACAGAGATTAGACAGGTTCTGACACCTGCAACCGGTCTTGGAGTAAAGATAAATGATGATGACCAGGCTGTCAGTCTGGAAGTTTATGATGATTACTCAAAAACATCAACAATTATCCTCACAGAAGGAAGGCTTCCGGAGCATGAAAATGAGGTGAGCCTTACAGTTCAGGCGCAGAAAAAGGTGGGGGCTGCAGTAGGAAAAACCATTACCCTGGAGTATGGAAAGGTTAAGAAAGATTATGTTATAACAGGTACCGTTAACTCAGCTGTGGATCCTGTGACTGCATATCTTACAACAGATGGATTTAAGCTTATGTATCCGGCATATAAACCATCAACCTTTGATATCTACCTGAATGAAGGTGTAGACAGGAATGAATTTGCGGATCTTTTGAGAAATCGTTATGGAAAAGAAATAGCAGATTATAAGGATGCCGGGGTAAAGGGTGAAAACCTGGAAGAAAGAATCAGAACCATAGCAGAAAGAAAGATGGCAGAAGCTATGACAGAGCACGGTGTAAGTTATATGGAATATGCTATCCGTGTGGGAGATGAAACGATTACCGGAAGCACATCCCTTATGAAGATAAAGACTCTGACTTTCGAAAGACAGGAAAATGAAGAAATAGCAAATATGCTGCTTGTTTCGTTTGCAGGTATTGCGGTGGCACTGATGCTTGTATCAGCAATAGTTGTAGTCCTGATACTCTCAATTCTGATGGCTTCTACAATCAGAAAACAGTATAGAGAACTGGGAATAATGAAGGGACTTGGATACACATCAAGAGAACTTAAGTTCCAGCTGGCATTTAGAATCATGCCTGTTTCGGTTCTGGCGGTTATCCTTGGAACGGTACTGTCAATACTCCTGATGCAGGTTGTTAATGTGTATGTCTGTAAGATTATAGTATCTGCATTCTCAATAATACTGATGGACATAGCAATTCTTCTTTACTGCTTTATCTGTGCATATATAAGCGCCAGAAGAATAAAGAAGATTTCGGTATATGAATTGATATCAGAATAGATATAAGAACCTTTAAAGAATTTGAGGTAAATTAATATGAAGAATATAAAGAAAATGTTTGCCGGAATAGTGATGGGACTCGCTCTTACAATTCCGCTTGGTGGTATTGTTGTAAATGCAGATACAAATACAGACTCGAGCGAAGATTCGAGTGGCTATATATTGAATATCGGCTCTGTCAGCAAAATGTATGTAACTGTAGCTGTAATGCAGCTGGTTGATCAGGGTAAGGTTGAACTTGATGCGCCTGTGACAGATTACATTCCTGATTTCAAACTGGCAGATGAGAGATATAAAGATATTACAGTACGAATGCTGATGAATCATACCTCAGGTCTTATGGGAACACAATATGGCGGAATCTTTCTCTTAGGTGAAAAGAGTGAGAAATACCACGATACATTTTTAAAGAATATTGAGGGAGAATACTTAAAAGCAGATCCGGGCACATTTAACTGTTACTGCAATGACGGCTTCACACTACTTGAAATCATGGTAGAACGTGTAAGCGGTAAGACCTTTACAGAATATATGGAAGAAAATATCTGCACGCCTCTTTCTGTTTCAAATACAGGAAGTGTATGGGATATGGATATGGACAGGCAGGCTCCCATATATATAAATGGAAATGTAAAGCTGGAACCTGAGTATGTTTTTGCAATCGGCGCGGGAGGTGTTGTATCAAATGCCGAGGAAGTCGCAGTCTTTGGCTCTGCATTTTTCACAGGAAACGATGTGCTGCTTTCTGAAGACGCAAAGAAAGAAATGGCAGAAAACAATAAGACAGGTGACTCTACAGAAAACTTTGGTCTCGGGTGGGACGCTGTTGAACAGGAAGACTATAAAAAAGCAGGTGTTACGGTTCTTTCAAAAGGTGGAGATACAGATTTTCAACATGCCGGCCTGGTGGTTGCTCCGGATGAAGAGATAAGTGTAGCTGTGCTTTCTTCCGGTGGTGGAAGTGGTATAAATGAGAAGATGGCTCTGGCAATTATGGATGAGGCACTTTCAGAGCGGGGAATCAGCATAGAACATCCTGAGGAAGACAAGCCGGAACTCCTTAGTGAAGTGCCGGAAAAAATACTAAAATATGAAGGATTATACGCAAATACAAGGCTGACACTTAGTATAAGCTTTCCGGATAAGCAGTATATGAGAGTTGTTTCTGTTACCGGTGAGCAGGAATTTGAAGAGCAGTTCATGTGTACTAAAGACAATACATTTGTGAAGATGAGTGGTGATGTGGCATCAGGTAATGCAATTGTGGCTCAGCCTATGGAAGCTTATAGCTTCGAGGAAAAAAATGGACAAGTTTACCTGATGGATTCTTATGGGGGGTACAGCCTTTACAAGGTATCGGAAAAGAATCCGGCTGCTGAAGTTCAGAGCGGTGTTCAGAGTGCATGGGATGAACGGAGTGGTATTACATATTACCTTGTTTCAGGCTCTGCTTCAGATTGTAATTATACTCAGAATAATCATATAATTATCAGGACAAGTGAGGAGGCTCCCGGTTTTGTAAATGGTTATGTAATGCAGGATGAAAACCATGCAAGTATAAAATTCGTTATGCCGGGAACCTGTTCCAGAGATCTGAGTGATCTTCGGATGGAAGAGACAGATGGAAAAGAGTATCTCTGTCTTGATGACTATGGCTGGAAATGTATCTCTGAGAAGAATATACCCGTGTTCACTGATGATGTGAAGAGTGTGGAACTCAAGTCCGGCGTAGCAAGCTGGTTCAGGATCGATGGAGTAAAGAATGAAACCCTTAAACTGGATATACCGGAAGGCGCATCAGTTTATGTGTATGACAAGTATATGAATATAAAATATTCCAGTTTAATGACAGGATATGGGGATAGCATTCCACTACCTGAATATGGTATGATAGTATTCATAGGAGAAACCGGTTCAACCATTAATATTGGAAGATAATTGAGGGTGATTGACTTTTTGAGAGACTGACGCAAAAGAGGATTCCATGGAATATAAATGTTTAATAGTCGACGATGATATAACTATCGCCGAAAATACAGCAGAATACTTTAATATATTCGATATATCAACTGCATTTGTCACAAACTATGAGGATGCTGTATGTTTCCTTGAGGAGAATGAAACCTCACTGGTGCTGCTTGATATCAATCTTGGGGATAGATCCGGATTTGAACTTTGTAAGAAAATCCGACAGGAATTCGATATGCCTATTCTGTTTATCAGTGCCAGAAAGAGTGATGATGATATACTTACTGCTCTTAATATAGGCGGGGATGATTATATCAGCAAGCCCTTCAGTATGAGTATACTTCTTGCAAAGGTTAAGGCTGTGCTGGGACGTTATGAGAAGGCTGTAAGTATGGCAAATGCTGCAAAGGAAAATGCTGGGAAGGCATTAGATAGTATGTCGGATTCATCACATGACAAAGTATACCCAAATGGAAGAATTCTGATAATCGATAACATTTTCCTTGATACACTAGCACATAAGCTGATAAAGAATGGAGAAGAGATAGACCTGAAAATCAGGGAATACAACATGCTTCTATATATTCTGAATAACAGAGGAAGAGTCGTCACTAAGGATGAGCTTCTTAAATGTGCCTGGGAGGATGAGTTTATCGGAGAGGGTACGCTGCCG
Source organism: Eubacterium sp. (assembly GCA_017477505.1). Taxonomy (GTDB): domain Bacteria; phylum Bacillota; class Clostridia; order Lachnospirales; family Lachnospiraceae; genus Eubacterium_Q. The sequence goes on along the minus strand of JAFUVQ010000008.1, from coordinate 7,319 downwards.
GTACATGCCAGGCGTATCAGGATGAAGATGGAGGAGGATCCTGACAATCCGAAGATACTGAAAACTATCTGGGGTGTGGGGTATATAGTTGAATGATGAAGGGATTTAAACGCTTCTTTATATATTTAACATTACTTATACTTGCGTCGATCTCGCTACTGATTATAGTGGCGGGATCGACTCATTATGTTCAGATTGATACTATTCAGCTGAATGCGGTTGTACAGACTGTTAAGGAGAATTGGGAAAATCCGGAAGATTTAGACGGGTACGCGTTTGATATGGATTTTCTTGTGCTGGGAAACAGCAATGAACAGTTGTATTCATCATCAGATAAAGCTTTTGAAGGTATTAAGGTTCCTCTTGATGCTGTAAATGAAGGAATGATTATTATGCCTGTAAATGATGGGGAAGAATTTTTAGGTAATGTGATCTTTCCGAACCAATCGAAGGTGGCCATCAGCAGAATAATTCACCGGCTTATTCTGGCGACGATTCTCATTATTCTTATAATGTTAATCTCTTATATATTATTTATCTATTATATTAATCGAACTGTTATAAAACCTTTCAACCATATGAAAGAGTTTGCAGGTCTTATTGCCGAGGGAAGGCTGGATGAACCTCTTATTATGGACCGGAACAATATTTTTGGCGCTTTCACAGAGAGTTTTGATATAATGAGAGAAGAACTCAGGGCTTCGAAAAAGAGAGAGACTGAGCTTAAGATGAAGGAGAAGGAACTGGTCGCATCCCTCAGCCACGATCTCAAAACACCGGTTACGGGTATAAGAGCCATTTGCGGAGTCCTTTCTGTAAAGGTTCAGGATGAATATGTGAAGGCGAAGATTGAGAATATAGAACAGAAAACAGAAGAGATAAACACTCTTCTAAGTGATCTGCTGTCCTCGGCACTTGATGATCTGGGAGAGATGAATGTGAATCCTACAGAAGAGACCTCAGATATTCTCAGAGCGCTTGTAGAGGAACATGATATTCATAATAAAGCTGCAATTGGTGAGATACCCGGCTGTATAATAAAAGTGGATAAGAATCGTATATCACAGGTGATTGGGAATATAATCAATAACTCATATAAATATGCCGATACGAAAATTGATATAAGTTATAAGTTCAGTGGTGATTTTCTTGAGATGAAGATAAAAGATTATGGAGAAGGCGTGGATTCAAGTGAGATAGACTTTCTTACTAATAAATTTTACAGAGGCAGGAAGAATACTGCCGGAAAAGAGGGCAGCGGTCTGGGACTCTATATATCCAGTGAGCTTATGAAGAAAATGCAGGGACGTCTCATCTGTATTTCAGATAAAAAGGGCTTCGAAGTGATACTTTTGATTCCGCTTGCATAATAAATATAACTAAAAAAAGATAGAGGAGTGATTAAATGAAACAGAGAGATTTAATGTTATCTGGAAAGTTATATGATCCTAATGACTCTGAGTTATTAGAACTCAGAATAAAAGCACATAAACTGTCATTTGAGTATAATTCAACACCTGAAACCGAGGAGAAGAAAAGACAGGAAATTCTCGAGGCTTTATTTGGTGAACTTGGAAAAGGTGCATATCTGCAGGGTCCGATTCAGATCGATTATGGATGCTTTACCAGTATAGGCGAGCGTACTTATGCAAATTTTAACCTGACGATACTTGATACCTGTCCTGTGAAAATTGGGAATGATGTTTTCATCGGTCCCAATGTTTCTATTCTTACTCCTCTGCATCCGTTAAGATGGCAGGAAAGGAATACCTATTATAGAGAAGATGGCGTTTTGACCGATAAGGAGTACGGAAAACCTGTAACAATAGGTGATAATATATGGATTGCAGGCAATGTTACCATATGCGGTGGTGTTACAATAGGCAATGGTTCAGTCATAGGTGCGGGAAGTGTAGTAATAAATGATATACCGCCTGACAGCCTGGCAGTTGGAAATCCATGCCATGTTATCAGAAAAATTACGGAAAATGATCGGATGAAAATGGATGTACAACAATCACTTTAAAGATATAAAGTGGAGTTATAAAGGTAGTCAAAAATGAAAGAAATAGCAATTGAAGAAGTTGGAGAAAAGCAGCAGAAAGCTGAAGTAAGTATCCGGAAGAAGTTTCACAGGCAGCTGTTTACACCATTTGCAAAAGCCTGCAAAACTTATAAACTTATAGAGGAAGGAGACCATATTGCGGTATGTATATCCGGCGGAAAAGACTCAATGCTTATGGCAAAGCTTTTTCAGGAGATACAGAAACACAGACACTGTAATTTCGAACTGACTTTTCTGGTAATGGATCCCGGATATAACAAAGCAAACAGGGAGCTGATTGAAAGCAATGCAAAGGCTCTTGGAATTCCGATTACAGTATTTGAAAGTGATATATTTGAATCAGTGGATTCAATAGAAAAGAGTCCGTGCTATATCTGCGCCAGGATGCGCAGAGGGTATCTGTACAGTAATGCGAAGGAATTAGGATGCAATAAGATAGCATTGGGACATCATTATGATGATGTTATAGAGACAATACTTATGGCAATGCTGTATGGAGCGCAGGTTCAGACCATGATGCCCAAGCTGCACAGCACGAACTTTGAAGGGATGGAGCTCATAAGGCCGCTTTATCTTGTAAGAGAAAGTGACATCTGTGCATGGAGAGATTATAACGACCTGCATTTTCTTCAATGCGCATGCCATTTTACAGAAACCTGTGCAGCCTTTCATGATGATGAGCCAACAGTATCCAAACGTCTGGAAACCAAGAAGCTTATAGCTGAACTAAAAAAAGACAATCCATTTGTCGAATCCAATATATTTAAGAGCGTTGAAAATGTAAATCTGAGTACAGTAATAGCATATAAGAAAGACGGAGTCAGACATCATTTTCTGGATGAGTATTAAAAATGTTGAATTACTACAGAACAGATTTTTATGTAAAGGTATTGCAAGTTATTACAAGAATTGGAGGATGATTATGAGTAAAGTACTATTATTGAACGGAAGTCCGCATATTCATGGTTGTATAGCAACCGCATTTGATGAGATGATAAAGGTGTTCAAAGAACAAGGTATTGAGACAGAACTGATACAGGTTGGAGTAAAGGATATACGCGGTTGTATTTCCTGTGGAAAATGCAGTGAAACGGGGAAATGTGTATTTGATGATCTTGTAAACGAGGTTGCCCCGAAGTTTGAAGCCGCTGATGGCCTGGTAGTAGGAAGCCCTGTTTATTATGGATCACCAAATGGAAATATTCTATCATTTATGGACAGGCTGTTTTACAGTACACATTTTTCAAAGCATATGAAAGTAGGTGCGGCTGTGGTAAGCTGCAGAAGAGGCGGCAATACGGCAAGTTTTGATGTGTTAAATAAGTATTTCACTATCAGCGGTATGCCGGTGGCCTCGTCCACTTATTGGAATCAGGTTCATGGTTTTACTTCCGGGGATGTTTTAAAAGATCTGGAAGGACTTCAGACCATGAAGAACCTTGCCAGAAATATGAGTTTTATGATAAGGGCATTTGCAGATGCCAGAGAGAAGTATGGCTATCCCGTTGTTGAGAAAGACTTTTTTACAAGCTTTCCTGATGGAAAATAAAAATCTTAGTGACTTACGGGGTCAGCTAAGGTGTTTTAAGAGCGCATAGAGAAAGCTGAGTGAATTGTTTTAATGGATAATAAAGATAAAGACCTCATTTGGGAAGAAGTAAGTACTGAGCATATTGTTCAGGATGAATGGATCGATTTCAGGAGACATGCATTCAGATTCCCGGATGGAAATATATTTGAACCATATTATACATACAGCAGACGGGATTATGTAGTCATTGTTGCGTCGGATGTAGATGGCAGGTATCTCTGTGTCAAGCAGTTCCGACAGGGAATCAGAGAAGTTACCACGGAATTTCCTGCAGGCGGAATAGAAAAGAAAGATGGTAAACAGAGCGGTTCATCTGAGGATGATGCACTCGCTGCTGCAAAAAGAGAACTTGAAGAGGAAACCGGTTATGTTTCGGATGAATGGACGCATCTCATAACAATTCCTTCAAATGCAACGATTGCTGACAATCTAGCATACATATATGTTGCCAGAAACTGCAGAAAGGTTTCCGGCCAGAATCTGGATGCCATGGAGTTTCTGAATGTTGAAAAATATGATGCGTCTGAAATTGAAGAAATGATTCAAAATGGCGGTTTTAAACAGGCTATGCATGTTATGGCCTGGCTTATGTCACTTAGGAGAAAATGAAATGGCTCGTAGATGAATCTTGTGACTAAAAAGAACGGAAGAACTGTACCGCAGAGATGAGTGTTTATCAGCAGATAAAAGAAAAGTTCATAATGAAGAATGCGTGGAAAGACTGGGAAGAGTATCGTGCTCAGCTGACAGATATTATTCTTGAAACGAACCCGGAAAGTATCTGCATCATCGGTGCCGGAAGATGTAATGATATAGATCTTCTGAGGATTCTGAACACGGCTGAAAGAGTTATCTGTATGGATGTTGATTATGAGTCCATGCTGTCAGGAACTGTGAATCTACCGCAGAATCTTAGACAGAAACTGGAATTAAAGGCTATATCCCTTACAGGAATCAATGAACAGAATATGGAAAGATTCTGTAACGAGATGCTTATGTTCGTAAGAGCAGGTGTAAAAAATCTGACATATGAATCAATCCGGGAATATATACTGAAAAGCATCCGGAAACTGGAAGATAAGATGATACAAAATGAGTATGCTCTGCAGGACATACTTTTACCTCAAAAGGTTGATAGACCGGAATCATTGGCTGATGTTATTGTCTGCTCTGGAGTACACAGTCAGCTTTTCTCATTACTTTCATTTTTCCTGAGGTCATTTATAAACAGTATTCAGGAAATTGTTCCTGATATACATGAAGCGGAGACTGAGATTCACATGGAAATCCGTCGCATGAATGACCGTATCATTCCTGTGATAAACAATTCGCTTCTCAGTATGACCGGTAAAACTGTAATATTTGGAAATGAATATAATACGCAAAATCCTGTAGAGGGAGCTTATCAATGCATTTTGGATGTAAGGGATCGTATGAATCCTGTTGAAAAGCACCTGATATGGGATTTTAATCCGATTGAAGGAATCCGTTATGAAATGCTGATACAGGCTGTGGATATTAGAAAATGATGTTGGGGATAAGATTAAAATGTGCAAAAATGCCATTTTTATGTTATAATCTTCTTCAGTATTGTTACAACTAGGGGGGGACATTTAATGGGGAACAACGTAAATGAAACTTTTGATGCATGGGGGGAAATAGCATCAAGAAAACTTGTATCTAAGAATCAAAAGTCCTGGAAATACATATACGAAGTTTGTGGAAAAACTCCGGGCAATCTGAAGAAAACTGCAATCGAAGATGGAGCCTGTAAGTATACTTACGAAAGAATGTTTCATGAATGGGAGCGTTATGCTGCCGTGTTTTCTGCACTTGGAATAGGGCAGAGTGAAAATTCAAGAGTAGGGATTCTCGGTTCTGTAAGTGCGGAAGTTATATTCTCTGTTTACGGCCTCAATATGGTAGGTGCAGATGTATCAATCATACCTTCTTATAGTGCGCTGATGCCCGGAAAGGTACTTAGAACTATTGAAGATGAAAATATTACGGATTTCATTATCACCGATGACTTTGCTCAGGTGAATCTTATATGCGATCTCCTGCTGCAAAGCAAAAAGCTTGGTCTAAAAAATGTGATCATTCTTCATATTCCGGTAACAGGAGTTACTGTTTCTCTGATGCTTACAGCGGCTCAGGAAGCTAAATATCAATATCTCAAGGGACAGTTCCGTCCCATATGTATGGATGAACTGCTTAAGATTTATGAATATTATCCTATAAATTATGCAGAAGATTCCGGTTCTGATTTTTCCTTGATTCTTCATACATCCGGTACAACCGGCGGTACAGGAAAACCTGTGCCTCTTTCTGACTGCGCCGTTAATTCTGCTGTGGCAGCTTTCTATGATATGTCATGGCTTGAACTCCCCTGGGACAATCTGGTCACGGCAGTCAGTGTCGATCTCAGTAATGCATATGGATTCATCGATCAGGTGCATCTTCCTTTTGCGATGGGCGCTAAGGTTGTTGTTGCTCCCGGTGGAATCCTGAATCCATTTTTCTATAAAGCAATTCCAAAACATAAAATTACATTTTTATTCACAATCAGCGCGATGTTCCTGAGATGGCTCAAACTGACTGATAAACAGCAATTTGATTTTTCAAGTCTTAAGTTTGTCGCGCTTGGAGGAGCGGCGGTTTCCGTATCAGAGAAAAAATCATTTCTTGAATTCATGCAAAGGAATAAAGCCGGCGATGTTACTATTCTGAATGGTTATGGCGTGTCCGAGCTTGGAGGAGCCTGCTGCCTTTCTACAAAAGATATAGAAGACGGAGCTATAGGTTATCCTATTCCGGGAGTAAATGTAAGGCTTTATGATGATGAAAGAAAATGCTTCCTTGCACCCGGAACTTCCGGAGAGGGTGCTCTCTATCTTAACTCACCGGCTATAGCCACTCTCAGTCTGGACGGAAAAGATGTGGTTAAAGCTGAATTCATTGACGATGTGCCATATATATGTACAAATGATCTGGTGCATGTTGATACTGATGGAAAAATCAATTTCCTTGGACGGGCCGGGCGTTACTTTATCAATGAAGATGGTAAGAATTTCGATGCCGGACGTGTAGAAAATGAATTCGCCGGTATGCCTGATATTGAAAGCTGCTGCATAGTTCCGGTATATATCAAAACTACGCATGACAATATTCCTATGCTCTGTGTGAAAATGAATACCGAAATGGAATGCTCAAAGGATGCATTTCTTAGAATCCTGAAGCAGATATATATTGATGAGAAAAAACTAGGTGCAGATAATATTCCTGTCAGAGTAAAGATTGTTTATGAGATGCCGAGAAACGGAAACGGCAAGATAGATCTTTATAAATTAGGCAGTGAAGAGGTTGGCGGTTTTGTTTATACAGTTGAGGTCAAAAAGAAGAAAGGCCTTGTACATAGTTTTAAACTTGTTCCATATGAAGACGGACCGGCTGATATGATCAAGGAAGTATTTGATGGATTATCTGCAGAATTAAAGGAAAGTCTTCCACATAATAATATTAAATAGGTAATTGCGAAACTCGCTGCGCGAGTTCCGCAATCATGATTAGAAACAAGGAAGGAATCTGACTATGGTCAGATTCCTCGGATAATAAATAACTAAAGGAACTATTTGATGAAAAAAGAGCGCAATAAAAACACCT
>JAFUVQ010000007.1 GCA_017477505.1 Eubacterium sp. | reverse complement strand
TCTGCATTTACACTGCTTTCGAAGCATGTATCTGTTACCTTAAGGGTTGTCTCATCTTCTGTAAGTGTTCCGTCTGCCTTAAGATAAAGTGTCTTGTCTCCATCCTTCTTTGTTACCTGGAATGTAAGTGCTCCGTCTGCTTCTTCCTTAGTTACAGGTCCTTCTACTGTCTTTGTGAATTCGAGGTTTCCTGTAGGTGCTGTATACTTATTGTCAAGCTCAACCTTTGCTGAATTAGTAGCATCTTTTGTAGTTGTAGCACTTAATTCGGTCGTAACAAGTTCAAAGTCCTCCGGAATATTTTTCTCTTCAACAGTAATTACAGTACCCTCAGGGAGTCCTGAAATAACAACTTTTCCATCCTTCTTGATATTAAGTCCTGCTTTACCTTCCGGTGAAAATACTATCCTGGTTACTGTATCACCAAGACCTGTTACATCAAATTCACCCCTAAGTTTCTCTGTATTACCTTCCGGTCCAGGCTTTGTACCGGAAAGAGTGACATTAAATTCCTCATCAGGTGCATTATCATCACCGGTTACTTTCTTAGTAAGTGTAAAGATTGTACCTTTTGTTTCGTTTTCAAATACAACGCTTGTATCAGTCACTTCGTCGGATAGAACTCCACCCTCGAATGACTTATAGTATCTTACAACACTTGGAAGCTTGATTTCTACAGCTCCATTCTTCACTACTTTAACAGTAAATGAAGCGAAGTATTCCTGTTTATTCTCTTTGTATGCACCCTCTGAACCTGATGCCTTCCCTATTTCGTAAACTCTGAATATATTAGTTCCTTCCTGCATCTCAGTCACAGGAATCTTTACAGAATCTTTTTCATTTTTAACCACTAATGGCTGAATATCTTCAGGTTCACCTGATGCGGCTACATTAACCTTAACATCATCAAAATCAGAACCATTATATCTCTGAATACCAAATTCAAATACCTGATTATCTTCTGGTGTCTTTCCATCAACAGTTTTAGTTGCTCGAAGTGTTACCTTTCCACTTGGCTGAAGTCCCTGATATACAAAATGGAACTCGCCTGAACTACCGATTGTAGTGTTACCAGCACTGACAATCCATCCAGTTGAAGTTTTTCCTGCCAGAATATTGCTCTCTTTCTGAGGAAGAAGGAACATACCACCAGCAGTATTAAGATCAACAGTACCCTTTACACTTGCAAGATTCCAAACAATCTGCCTGTTTACAATATCAGCCTGATTATTCTTATCACATCCAAAGTCTCCTGTTTTCGTGTCAGTGTCATAATATCCATCGCCTGAATCAACCTGAATCTTACCAATTGTTACATCGCCAGTTGTATTCTTGAAGTTGAATACTATAACCTGATCCTGCTTCTTTTTGATTCTGACACCTACCTCTTTTGCAATCGCATCAAGGTAATCATCGGCATCTACATATATAGTTGCATCATCATCAAAATCTGTAGTATCAAATACCAGATTGCCACCTGACACAGAAGGATGAATAGTTGCCGGCTTACTTGCCATATCCGCTGATACATCCTTCATATAGTTTATCATGCCATTAACTATACCATTAAGCTCATCTTTATCTGATGCGACCTTAACAGCACTGGCTCCTGAATCCACTACCAGTCTGTCAATAGAGTCACTTCCGACAAGTGCATATGCTGTAGGAGGAGTTTTAGCACCAAGTCTGAATGACATTCCTTCTGATATCTCACCTATAATAAATGTTCCGGGAACCGGGTTTTCGCCATTACCCGAAAGATCAGGTTCTACGACATCTCCTTTTGTCAATGTATTGACAGCAAAATTAGTCTCACTGTGTTCACCATTTGAGGCAGTATCAGAAACTATTCCATAATTTACAGCATCCCCCAAAACAGTAAGAAAACTGTAATCATGGGTAGCTTTTATCTTCTTTAATTCAATTACATCAATATTTTCAACTATCTTATTTACAGGATCTTCCTTCTTTTCGATAATGCCCTTATACTCGATTGTGTAACCTTTCATATCACCCGGTTCAGATACATCTGTACCGCTAAGCGCATTATTGAGATTAGGAGTTTTACCCTGATCACCTTTCAGAATCTTAACTTTAACCGGAGACCAATTACCTGAATACTTTTCTTTAGTTGGATTACCATTTCCATCAAGCCAGTCCCCGTTTTCCGTAACTGTACCATTCTTGACTTCAACGTCGTACTGCTTATTAACTACTTCGCTGGCAGCAAAATTCAGTCGTTGATAATAATATGATGTTCCTGTTGACTGATGATCTGCCTGAACCAACAGATAATAGTTATCATCGGCATTTACGCCAATAGCCGATGGATCGAACTTAAGCCTGACAGCATATGTCTGAGTTCCTTCATAAAGATTGATAGTACCCTCTGTCGTTCCTGTGGTTCCCTGCATAAACAGATAACCATCTATATGGTCAGTCTGTTTAATGAGCTCACTATATGCAAGATAATAATTTCCCCACTGAACATATGGATTCTGTCCATAATATAATCTCAATGAAATATCATGAATATCCGGATCATAATACATTCTTTCCCGTTTAGAAGATTTATACCAACCATGATCTTCCTCAGCAGTTGTCCAAAAATCCCTGATATTGAGTTCCTCATTATCACCATAGACAGAATCATTTATCGCAGTTATATTTTGCGTATAACCGTATCCAACCACCTCTCCGGAAGTCTTATCCGTCAATGTTGCAAGTACATGATACGAATTACCTCCCGAAGTTGATAATTGTGGATTTTTCGGTGTAATCTTGTCAAATTCAAAGAATTGAATTTTCACGTTATACTGATTGACTACCGCAGCCTGAACATTAGGCATTCTTATTCCAAGCATCAGTGACAGTGCCATCACTGTTGCCATGAGAAACGCCCATGCTCTCCTGAATGTTTTGTTAGCTCTCATGCTAATCCTCCTTTTTTGCCGTAACACTCCCCCAAAACTACCTAACTTAGAAAGCATCACCATAATAATGATTAGATATTTTTGACTACTAATGTTACATAAACTTTTCACGCATAATAGGCGCAGTCCTCCCATTACGCATAAATATACTTATACAGATTTTAACAAATACGTCATTTTTAAACAAGTTGTACATTTGCGATTTCGCATTTTTGTCACAATTACCAAAACAAATTGTGCCCGGCTAAAAGTCGGGCACAAAATCTAGATTAGTTCACATAATATTCATATTTCATTTGTAACAATTCACAATAGGTCTTTTTAATTTTGTTAAATTTTTTTAGATATTTTCTTATCTTTTTCTACTTTTTGCTCTTGTCATAAGCACTGAGCTGGCTGAAAAATGCACCGCATATTCCGCCGATGATATGTGTAAGCTGAGATATATTGTCATGAGCAGCAACCATATTCCAGATTTCTTTCCCAAGATAAATGACTATTACAAGTATCATTGTGATCGGAATCTCACCCTTCTTAAGGTCAATGGCTGATACAAGTACAATCAGCATAAAAACTATTCCGCTGGCACCCAGAAGCATTACCTTCGGGAAGAAAATAATATTGATGACTCCCGATACAAGAGCAGTCGCACTGATCATTATAATCATGTCCTTGCTGCCGTATCTCTCTTCGACTACCGGTCCGAGGAGAAGGAACAACATCATATTTCCCGTATAGTGCGCTATGTCCGAATGTCCCAGAACATGACCGAACAGTCTTATAAAAAAGAAAATGTTCATGTTAGATCTGTAAACAGAGAACAGCAGCTTCGTACTTGCTCCATTTGTAAATGCACCGATTCCCAGTGCGATCAGAGATACTATCGCAAACGTAAGAGTTACCGGCGCATTATAAGTGAACACCAGTTTCTTCTTACCATCTGAATTACCTATTACATTATTTGCCATTATAAAACCTTTCTTTATTACTCTTCATGTGCTGTTCCCCGGGCACATTCATGCTCATGTAGTGTTTCACTGTCTTACCAGGCACATTCATGCTCATGTTCTGTTCCACTGTCTTACTGTGCCCCATGCTCATGTGCTGTTCCATGCTCGTGGCATGCACATCCTTCGCCACAATGATCTGTTTCTCCGCTGCATTCGGCGCAGATGCCGTAAAATACTGTCCGGAATGGATCGACTGTAAATCCATGATGTTCCTTAAGATGACTTGTCAGATCTTCAATCTCATGGCAGTCCAGATGATACAGTTTACCGCACTTCTCACATTTCATGTGGTAGCAGCTGGGGTGATGACACTTGCTCTCAGTATTGATATATTCGAAGCAGGCCGAACTGGATTCATCCAGAATATACTTATTTACACGGCCCTCTTCCATAAGTCTCTCAAGCTGCCTGTAAACGGTGGTAGTTCCGATATTTCTGCCTTCTTCCCTGAAATGGGCACATATGTCCTGCACTGTAAAATGCTTTTCGGGAATGGTTTTTAAATAACTCTCCAGCTCCTCCCGCTGTTTTGTTTTGTACTTTTTTTCTGCCATTTTATATTATTCCCTGCCACGTTGTTTTATTTAGGTATTTGAGAGTATTAAACTCCCACAGAGATAACTTCATGAAGCAGCTTCCTCGATTCTTCCGAATTGATATCAAAAAGCTCTGCCACATATTCCTCGGTAAATACCGAAGCTGTATCTCCTGTTTTGTCTATCCTGCCGTTCTTGACAGCGATTATTCTGTCTGAGAAACTCCGCACCAGTTCCAGTTCATGTACGGTCATTATTATAGAAAGCTTCCGTTTTCTCGACAGCTCATACATTAGAGATAATAATTCAAGTTTATATCTTATGTCAAGAAAAGACGTAGGTTCATCAAGAAGTATCACCGGCGTATCCTGACACACGGTTTTTGCAAGCATAACTCTCTGTTTCTGCCCGTCACTGAGCCTTGAAAAAAACTCATTTTCAAGTCCTTTCAGTTTGAAAATGTCAATAATCTCATTTATTCTCTCTATGTCTTTACTTTCAAGCCTGCCCATAATTCCCGTATAGGGATACCTGCCCATGGCTACGACTTCCCGAACCGTCATCAGTTCTCCCTTCAGTCTTTCTGTAAGGAGTGATGTGACTTTTTGGGAAAGTTCGGCACCGTTTAAGGAAGCATAATCTACGCCACCGGTTATGATCTTTCCGCTTACGGGTTTAAGGATTCCTGCCAGAGTTTTGAGAAGAGTTGACTTTCCTGCGCCATTAGGTCCTATAACCGCTACTACCTCTCCGGGATATGTAACTATATCAACTCCGTCTACTATGATTTTTCCGCCATAGCCGACTGACAGTTTTTCAGTTTTCAGTATCTCCTCCATGAACTCCCTTTCTTCACACTATATAAATGTCACTGATTCTGTACATTTATTGTTCTACTTGAGTTAAACCTGCCGGCAGCTCTGCTATCTCATTTCGGCATTTCTGCTTCTTCCCAGCATGATCCATATAACGATCGGGGCGCCAAACACCGCTGTAACGGTGCTTATACTAAGTTCAACCGGTGCAAAGAGCATTCTTGCCAGAAGATCTGCCAGAAGGCAGAATGCTGCACCCCCGAGAAATGCTGCCGGAATGATTATTCGCGGATTATTGGTTCCCATCATTCTTCTTACAACATGAGGAACAGCAACTCCGACAAATGAGATAGGTCCCGCAAATGCTGTAACACACGCCGATAATATGCTTGAGATTATTATCAGTGATGCACGGAAAAGCTTTACATTTATTCCGAGAGCCATAGCCTGACTTTCTCCCAGGAGAAAAGCGCTTATAGGTTTCATCAGAAAAATGAGAGCGATCATGACAGCCGATACTGTTACAGCCATTGCAAGCACGTTGCCCCAGTTCATTCCCGAAAAGCTTCCCATTGACCAGTTATGCAGATTCACAATATTCGAATCGTCCGCAAATGTCACAACCAGCTCAGTAACCGCGGAGCAGATATATCCTATCATTACTCCACAGATGATAAGGGTAGCCGTGCTCCTGGTCCTTCCGGATATCATCAAAATGAAACATGTTGATATCATGGCACCTATGAAGGCGGCAAAGACCAGTCCCCATGAGCCAACGGTAATCCCTCTTCCGATAAAGAAAACCATTGTAAGTGCAACAACCAGTTTTGCACCCGAAGATATTCCCAGAATAAACGGACCTGCTATGGGGTTTACAAAAAATGTCTGAAGCAGGTAACCTGCTACAGCAAGCGCCCCTCCGAGAATCAGTACTGCCATAGTTCTTGGCAGCCTTATATCCCATACGATACTGTATTCCACAGACTTTTCGCCACCGGTCTCACCACGTCCCAGAATAATGCGAAAAATATCAGCAGGCAGAATCCTCACACTTCCCATCATTACCGAGAGAATGAGCATTATCACCAGTGTTATGGTCAGCACCACAAACACCGATATGAACTTTTTGGTTCTTGTATTTCCCATATCCTGTCACTCATATAATATATCAGAATAAAGCTACTCCGCAGGATGAAGCAGATGCAGTTCATTTTCATCTTCGTTTACGATAGTGCTTATATCCTCAATAAGATCCGCAACTGCAGATGTCTGCTGGAAAAGATCAGCACCCGTCAGATACACCCGCCTGTTTTCCACTGCTTTAAAATCATAGAGTATCGTATGCGACGTAATCAGTTCATCAAGAGTCCCGATACCTGAATCTATTGCTGTATCATATATTATAATATCAGCATCCTTGGCCGTTGCATAGAAGGTTTCAAGATCCATGTTTGTAGTTGAAAGCGCGTCCTCATCTTCTCCTTTTATAGAGTCGAAAACATACTTTCCACCACCCATTTTTATCATCTTCGGTATATAGTCTCCGGTCTTACGGACCACTGCATATCCTTTAGTGGAAATGTAAAAATATGCGATTGTCGGCGAATCCTTACCTTCGACAGCCTTTTCTTTTATCCCGTCTACCCGGGCAACTTCCCTGTCAAAGAACTCTTCCGCCTCTTTAAGGTGTCCTGTGATTATTCCGTAGAGCTTTATCCATTCCATTCTTCCGAGGGGATCTTTCTCAAGGCTTGACTGATCAACGATTACTGCTATTCCGAGTTTTTCAAGTTCTTCTTTTATTTCCGGTTTATGATATATCATTGTGTTCTCGATGGCAAGTTTAACGCCACCGGAAACCAGTGTTTCAAAATCAGGCGAGCTGTATTTTCCTACATATTTTATGGACCCGTCCTGCACCGCAGCTTTTACCTCGGGAATACTCCACTCGTCTGCTTTTGTGGATGTAAATGAAATGTTCCCCAGACTCCCTGCCGCCCTGAATATATCGTAACAGGCAGAACTTGCGGCATAGATATTGCTGTCTCCCTCATTTATAACAGCTATATCCTTATCCAGCTTTTCCGGAACACTGCATCCCTTCGGGATCACCAGAAACTTTTCTCCGGTAGATATAGTGACGAGTGCATAACCACCGGATTCAGCATCCGTTTTTTTATCTGCGTAGTCCGCCACATCTTTACCCGCGGAACCATAGTAATCCACGCTGAAATTTTTAGCATAAGATAAATCAAGACCGGAGAGAAGTACAGCCTCTCCCCAGTCTTTTATATCGGCCTCTGCCTCCCCACCGGTTAAGGTGGAGAGATCAAAGTAAAGTGTATATTCTATCTCATGAGGTTTACTCATAGCAGTCGTATCTGCTCTTACAGGTATCTTCGCATCGAAGTATGCTACAGGTATCTCAAAAACAGAATTTCCATCAGTATTGATAGGAAGGTATTTCTCCTCTCCGACAATCATATAGTCATAATTGGAACTGCTCCATTCTATGGTGGCCGTTGCCTTTCCGTCTTTAATGACTATCTTTGCAGGAGAAGTTACGCTTGCCTTTCCGGATCCGCCTTCTAAAGTTACCCCTATGGTATATGTTCCGTCGGCAGTTTCGGAAACCGGTGTTCCCTTACTCCGTCCTTCTTTAAATGCACTGTCAGGCAATGAATCCGCCCTGAAGCAGAGAGCACGATCATACCATTTTTCTTTTTTCTTGCTGAACGCAGTACATTTTATCTCTTTATCAAGAGCTTCTACCGGAAGCTTAAAATGATGCGTGCCTTCGCTATCTTCCTCATAATTAATATAATCTGATTCCTGAGCCGCAAGCGCTTCTTCGCCGGTTCCCATGAAAATGTACAGATATCCTTTGCCGCCCATGGTAAGATCTGCAGTCATCGCACCATCCTTAACCGTCAGGCTGCAGGATGTTATCTTAAACATTGAAGAGCTGCAGTCCACATCTATGTCATAAGTTCCGTCCTCGATATCCGCCGGGTAAACCGCTTCCATCCCCTCATATCCGACTGACTCAACCTCTGCCATATCGCCCGCTGTAGCAAGCTTATCATTTGCCTCTGTTGTCTGTGTAGTTGCAGTGTCAGTTTTTCCGGAGGTGCATGCCGCGCATGAAAGAAGCATGGTTCCAAGAGCCAGTGATGTCAAATATTTCTTTATGACTGTTTTCATTAATCTAAAACTTCCTTTCCATGTCAGTCCTGTCTGACTGACCGATAACAATACCTGCCTTAAGCGGCTGTATTATTTAGCACCTTCAACAGCCTGCTTTGCATGATCAACATATATCTGCTGAATAGCAGGAACCTGACCGAGTCCTTCAAGAACGCATGTTACTTCGTAACCTTCCTTTTCAAATACGGATTTCCATGAATCATCCTCGTCACCGGCCATGTCATTGTTTGCATGATCACCTGCAACAACCATCATAGGACGAAGAACTACTTTCTTATAATTACCCGCCTTAACTTTTGCTACCACATCATCAAGTGAAGGCGTAGCTTCAACAGTACCTATAAAATAATTCGAATAACCTTTATTGTCAAATACTGACTGCATCCCGGCATATACCCCGTTGCTGTCAGCTTCCGTACCATGTCCCATAAATACTATGGCTGTTTCACCGTCGTCGTATTCCTTGGTAACATCTCTCATTGCTTCTGCAACTCTGTCATAATCCTCATCACTTGTAAGAAGCGGAGCACCGATTGAAACACTCTCAAATGCATCTGAATAATTGGCAAGTGCCTGATCTATCTCCTGATATTCAAAGCCATCCATAAGCTGTGTCGGCTGAATGACAAGAGTCTTTACATTATTATCAGCTGCTCTTTTAAGCGCTGTCTCCATGTTATCGATGAGAACTCCGTCTCTCTTCTGTACATGGTCGATTATAATCTGGCTTGTAAATGCACGGCGAACGCTGTAATCTTTACCAAGAGCATCATCTATCGCACCCTCAATGGCACCGATCGTAAGTCTTCTTGAATCATTGAAGCTTGTTCCGAAGCTTACAACAAGAAGCTCGGAATCACCGATATTATCTGCATTTCTGATATCATCAAGAGATGCATCACCTGTGTTATAGTTTTCTTCATCATCCTCTTCTTTTGCATCATCGGCAACCGTGGTTGCCTCTGTTGTTGGCGCCTCCTTGGCACCGCAGCCTGTCATCATTGATACAGACATCATAAGCGTCATAGCTACTGCTGCTGTTCTGTAAAATGGTTTTCTCATTTTTTAGTCACTCCTTTTAAATATGTTATAGTGGGATATAATTTAAGGCGGGACAGAGAATTCCGTCCGCCTTGTCAACAAAATAAAGCCGCGATTTCCGCGGCTGTACACAACAAAATAACATCGGAAAACTCTCCCCGATGAGATTTTGATAGTAGTCAAATCCACGTAACTCTGTATCAGGCATATGGCAGGTCTCCTGACTCAGGCCTCATCATAAGAAGGCGTCTTCCCGGTTTCCCAGTGACATTATCTGCCCTCCTACTCTTCCATCACAGTGACGGGTTCGTGCAGGATTTTCACCTGCTTCCCTATTATCCGGTACGTTTGAACCGCACAACTCAACACAGCAAAGTTCAACTTTGCAGCGTTCAATTCCGCACCGGCACCAAATGCCTATATTAAGTTTTCCTCAGATTATTTCTTCAGAAGTCCCTCTACCTTTTCCTTGATATTTCCGGAATTGGCAAGTATCTTGTCGTCTATATCTGTCTTCTCAAGAACGCTGTCTACTTTTTCTTTTACATCTGATGCCTTTTCAGCAAGGTCTTCAGCCTTATCCTTTAATTCCTTGATGTCCATATTGTCTATCTCCTTTATTAATTATTATATTATTTAGTTCCCATCATCATCTCGAAAACAGTTAAACCTAAGAGTAAAATGATATATACGATCATTCCAACTGTAAGTAATGTGCTTGTAAGTCTTTTTCCTTTCGGTATTGCCGGACCGCTTGATGGAATGATAAATTTCCTGAAGTTAATTACCAGCAGCACCAGTCCTAATACTGCCATACCCATATTGAAAAACGAAAGTCCCATATAACAGAGATATATAGGATTGGAAAAGAATTCCTGCAAAAGTTCAGCAGATTTAGCACTGTCAGTTGTAGTCGACATTTCTATCAAAAATCTCTGGAACTGGGATATCTCCATCTTCGAAGACAGAAGAGCCGGAATCATACCTCCCATAAAATTAAAAATCATATGGAGTATCCAGTTATAAACAATCTTACCGGTTTTTGTATATACTACTGCAAACAGGATTCCTATCGCCATAGCATAGAATAACTGGTAAAAATTCATATGAAAGAGTCCGAACAGAAGTCCCGACATCAGTATGGCTATCATTTCATTATAACCACTGAGCTTGTCAAGAAGTATCTTTCTGAACACAAATTCCTCAAAGAAAGGACCTATAACCACAACAAGCGTGATTATAATTACAGGGTTTGAAGATAATACAAGATTCACTGTAGTATTCCGGGTTTCACCCCCCGTGATCATCTTCACGATAGTCTGTAATACCAGGCCTATCATATTTCCGGCGATCATAAATGTATAACACATAGGTATGATTGACAGATAAAAAGATTTTTTGATATTCCCTTCAGGTTTTATGGTCTTAGGCAGTCCCTTTGCCACAAGCAATATCACCGGTATGAACAGATATATAGGCAATGTACCCTTGAGCAGCGTATATATATTGTTCTTAGACAGTTCAGGAAAAACCTTACCCAATAAAAGAGTAAGCCCGATCACCGTTCCCATAAACAGAACAGTCCATATCGCGAGAGCGAACCCCATCCTGCTATACGCCTTTTCGACCGGAGTAACATCCTCCATCTCTGTCCTCGCAGGTTTTAAGGCCATATTATTGACCGGCCCGTTCATCATATTTACCTGAGGATTTCCTCCCGCAGTGTTCATCATATTTACCTGTGGATTTACTCCTGCAGTGTTCATCACATTTCCCTGCATATTATCCATAACAGATCTTCTCAACCTCTACTTACCGAGAGCCATCCTGGCAAGCTCATCCGCTCTTTCATTTCCCGGATTTCCTGAATGTCCTTTAACCTTTACAAATTTCACCTTTACTCTGTCTTTGACAGACAGATAATAATCTCTGTAGGAAATGGTACCTTCTTTGGTTGCCTTCCAGACTCCCGTGCACCATTTCTCAATCCCTTCATAATCATAATGAATTGTAACAGAACCAAGTCCGTGCTGAAGGGCATACTTCATGGCATGCATCGAGCCTTCTATCTCTCCTGCCACATTATGCATGCCATTACGTGCGTCGTTAGTAAATTTTTCTGAAAACTCCTCATATACCCCATCATGATAGATGAGCATTCCGTATGCGAAATCCCCGGTCGAAGAGTCATAGCTTCCGTCGACAAATGCGATAGCATCCGAGTCGCCGATAAGCCTTTTCATATATGCTGTCAGTTCAGACTTTCTGTCCTCCGAAAGGCCGTAACCGGATTTTTCAGGAAGCGGTGCTCCGAGATACTCTCTTGCTTCTTCTATTGTAGCGAAACCTTTAAACTGTGCTCCCGGAACTCCCGTTACATTCCTGCTGCATTCATCCCAGGTCTCATAAATTCCCGGAGTCTTTCCTTTTTTTACGGCATAGTATTTCTTCTTAGCCAAGTCATCGCCCCTTATTCTTCAACAGCCTTAAGAGTATCATACTCCAGCTTAACCTGAACCATCTTGCTGTATGGATTCTTTGACCAACGGTTCATGATTCGGTTATAGGCTTTAGCGATATACTGCTCTTCCATATCCGGAAGCAGAAGGAACAGCTGATTAGGACGGCTCTGCATCATGACATCACTCTTACGGAGGGCCCCATTAACCGTCATTCCATACTCTCTTATGATTTCTGCCATCTCATCATCACCCAACGGCTGAAGCGGAGTGATTGTGAGCAGTACCTTAACAGCCTTAGTCTTATAAGTCTGAATATATCTCTTAACGAATCTGTAAACAATACTGAAATGATCATATTCAAGCCAGAGAGCACCCTTCTCGAGACTTGACTCATCAAGTCCACGGCTTATACTCTCAACCTTATCTGTAGCCTCTTCAGGAAGTGAATCCTGATTGCCGTAGAATGCACATCCCTGTATACCTGACTGCTTAACATGCTCCAATGCCATGTCAGCCTTCTGGAAGAGCTCACGGTAATCAGTACCCTCTTCAGGTACCATAACTACACCGACAGAAACTCCCAGTGAAATACGCATATCCTCACCGACAAGCTTCTTCACATGCTCGGCAAGCTTATTCTTCATATTTCCATAGAGTCTCTTAAATGCAACTCTGTCAGCAATACTTGTAGTGAAAACAACGAATTCATCCTCACCTACATAACCCTTTACGTCATAATCCGCAGTATTGTCATCAAGAGCCTTTGATACATTTTTAATAAGCTCTGTTGCCAACTCTGCGCCGTATACATATTTAAATATCTGAAAATTATCAAGATTGATAAGCATGAGCATGCCCTTCTGGGTCTCACATGCACGAGTGAGTCTCTCGATTACGCTTTCGCCATGTTCAGTGTTCATCTCTTTGAATCTCCTTCCTTTATAACCCTTTAACCCCTTTATTCTTCATAACGCCACTCTATAGTATACTCTATCCCGGCTGCTTCGCCAAGATTATCTATATAATTCTCTATCATTTTTTTAGCTCTGTCCTGGGCATTTGCAAGAAGAACTGTATTATCTTCAACCTGCTCAGTCATGTGCTGCTGTGCAGCATCAAGGGCTGCAGTCTGATCTTCTGCGGTAATCGGATTCTTGTTCCAGAATCCATCCTGCGAAGTAAAATAAGAATCTCTGGTGAATGATGTTTCATCAATCTTTATACTCAGAAGTTCAGCTTTCGGAATGGTAACTATATACTTACCTTCTTCCTCTGCCTGTTCCAGCTTAACCTTGCTCATATCTATTCCGACTTTGGCAACTCCGCTGTACTCAATCCAGAATACCCTTTCCTTTTCACCTATATGGGCTATTCCGTCACCTTTTGTCTTTACGGACTTCGCTACATTATGATAATAGCATTCTAGTGTCGCGAGCTCGCAGATACTCCTGAGTTCTTCAACCTCAGGCGTAGCATTTACAGTCTGAACCGCATTCTTATCTTCACAGCCTGAAAATGTACCGATTATCAAAAATGCCAGCATTACCGCTATCAGATAATATTTCTTATTCACCGGAGTCATCACCTCCGTTCCTGTCAGAGGCATCTGTAACCGATGCAGCATTCTTCCAGACTATCTTTATCTGATATCCTTCATCCACCTGTTTTACCCAGGGTTTAATGAGCCCGCTTACGGCCGTCTCTGCATTCTTTCTGGCCATGGTATACATCTTTTCTTCATTTTCAGCCTTCATTCGAAGGTTTTCATTACAGAGTCTGTATGCCTCTTCGGCAATAGTCTCCGACTCCATAAACTCATCCGGAAAGATATATTCCATACTTCCGGCATCAACCAGGACATCCATGATCTCAACGTCGGGAAGATTGATAAATATAGTCTTGGTCGTCTCATCCACAGAAACATCCACCTTGGAAAAGTCTATGCCTGCTTTTACTGTTCCGTCATACGCTACATAATATTTAATATATGTATAGTCCTCATTGTAGATGGTCGCAACAGCATTATAGGTATATTCAACCGTATTAAGCTGACTTATCTCAAGGATACGTTCCAGTTTGGATTCAGTGATCGTACTTACTGTGCCGCCCTTAGGTTGAAGCTTGGGTGCAATAACAAATACACCTAAAGCGACAAGTCCCAAAGCCACCACAAGTATTATCGCTGCGATTATTCCATATTTTTTTATCTTAGCGATATCGAAATCTTCCATCAATTCTCCTTTAATCTCCGTGTGACATTGGGGACTGTCCCTTTGTTCCACCCTGAAATAAAGTTTCCTGTAACATTAGAACGAGTGACCGCCGCCGTG
>JAFUVQ010000068.1 GCA_017477505.1 Eubacterium sp. | reverse complement strand
TGAAACATGGTGCAACAGTCTTCCTCGTAAGATCCTAGGATATCGAACTCCTGATGAGATATTTGAGGAAGAGCTGGATATCATCTACCAACAAGATGCAGCCTAGATAGAAATGTCCAACTTGTTATTGCAATTTACGAACAAATCTTTATAAGAATATTCGTCAACATATGAAACCCGAAGGTGATGGAAAAGGTGGTACATATTTTGGAACAACAGGATGTGGTAAGAGTTTTACCATGCTATTCCTTACCAGACTTCTTATGAAGAGTAAAGAATTTAATAATCCAACTATACTTATTATAACTGACAGAACAGACTTGGATGATCAGCTCGCCAAGCAATTTGTAGCGTCGAAGAAGTATATTGGTGATGATCAGGTTATCAGTATTGATTCCAGGGAACAATTAAGAAATGAATTAAAGGATAAACCAAGTGGCGGTGTGTATTTGACCACAATTCAGAAGTTTACTGAAGACTTGGAACTTCTCACTGATAGAGATAATGTAATCTGCATATCTGACGAAGCGCACAGATCGCAAGTTAATCTTGATATGAAAATGAGAGTTACCGAAAGTGGAGTAAGTAAAACCTACGGATTTGCTAAGTATTTACATGATTCTCTTCCAAATGCTACCTATGTTGGTTTTACCGGTACACCTATTGATGCGACGCTCGAAGTGTTTGGAGAAATTGTTGGGCATCCTTATACAATGACTGAAGCTGTAAAGGATGGTATTACAGTTAACCTTGTTTATGAAGGCAGAGCTGCCAAGGTAACTCTTAATGAACAGAAGCTTCAGGAGATAGAAGAATACTATGATCAGTGTGCAGAATTAGGTTCCTCTGAGGAACAGATTGAGGAAAGCAAAAAAGCAGTTGCTAAGCTGGATGTTATTATCGGCGATCCTGACAGACTTGATATGGTCGCAAAGGATTTTGTAAATCATTATGAAACAAGAGTGAATGAGGGCGCTACTGTTGCCGGTAAAGCTATGTTTGTATGCGCTAACAGATTTATAGCTTATGATATGTATAGCAGAATTTTAGCACTAAGACCTCAGTGGGGCGAAAAGAAAGAGTGTGCTGATGGTTATACATTAACCGAAGATGAAAAGAAAAAGGTTAAACCAATAGAGAAAATCTGTATGGTTATGACCAGGAACAAAGATGATAAAAAGGAATTATATGAATTATTAGGGAATAAGGAATATAGAAAAGAGCTTGATAGGCAATTCAAAAATGAGAAGTCAAACTTTAAGATAGCGATTGTTGTTGATATGTGGCTTACAGGTTTTGATGTTCCTGCACTTGATACGATTTATATAGATAAGCCTATACAGCAGCATACGTTGATACAGACAATTTCCCGTGTAAACAGAGTCTATGAAGGTAAGGATAAAGGACTTATTGTAGACTATATTGGAATAAAGAAAAACATGAATATAGCCCTTAAAAAGTATACCAACTTTGAGAAGTGTGAATTAGAGGGCGTTGAGCAGGCTATAATTATTGCAAAAGACCAGTTAGAGGTTCTTGATCAGATTTTCTGTAATTTTAATTCCAGACCTTTCTTTGAAGGAGATCCACTTGCACAGCTGGACTGCTTAAATAAGGCGGTTGAATATGTTCAGATTACAGAAGAATTTGAGCAGAGATTTATGCAGAATACAAAAAGACTTAAGCTTGCATTTAATCTATGCAGCTCAAGTGAAGAGTTTACAGATGAAGATGTTGAGAAGGTTCACTTTTATCAGGCGGTTAGGTCGATTCTATTTAAACTTACCAAGGGTGATGCACCGGATGCTTCAAGTATGAATGCAAAAGTGAGAAAGATGCTGGAGTCGGCTATTGAGTCAGATGGCATCGAGGAGCTTTTTGAGACAGGTACACATGTGGATGTTGATTTATTTAGCGATGAATATATGGCTAAGATTGAAATGATATCCCTACCAAATACCAAAATCAAAGCGCTTCAGAGACTTCTTGAATTTGCAATAGAAGAATTTAAGCGAGTGAATAAGATAAAAAGTGTTGAGTTCTCGGATAGAATGAAGTCGGTTGTTAAATTATATAATAACAGACGGAGAGATGAAGCCTTTGCAAAAGAGGTTCTGGATGATGTAGCAGATCAATTGTCAGAACTTCTTCACGAATTAAAGAAAGAACATGATTCTTTTAAAGATAAGGGTATTGACTACGAAGAGAAAGCTTTCTATGACATATTATATGCCGTATCAAAGAAGTATGAATTTGAATATCCGGAAGATAAGATGCTAGAGCTGTCCAAGGATATTAAGAAGGTTGTAGATGATAAAGCAAAGTACACTGACTGGTCTACAAGAGAAGATATCAAAGCAAATCTTCAGGTGGATTTGATCCTGCTTTTAGATAAGTATGGATATCCACCAGTAACTATAGATGATGTATATAAGGAAGTGTTGGAACAGGCAGAAAACTTTAAAAAGTATGTCAAATAGAAAATGGAGGTGTTTTAATGTCAAAGTTAAACATTGATCAGCAAACGGTATTCAGATTATTTTCTGATAAGAAATCGGATTTTCTTATCCCTGATTATCAGAGACCATATGCGTGGGGAGATGTTGAGTGTCAGACATTATGGGATGATATATTTGTATTTGCATTTCCTGATGAAGATTGCGACAAGTTTAATAAGGATGATGAATATTTTCTGGGGCCTATAGTGACATATAAAAATGGTGATAAGCAGGAGATAATTGATGGACAGCAGCGATTAACTACATTGATGTTATTACTTAGAGCCTTTTATACAAAACTATTAAATATGCAGGATAGAAACTCTGTAAGTATAAGAAATGCCATATCAAAGTGCATATGGAAAACAGATGAGTTTGATAATCTGATTACAGACGAATTGAAGATAGACTCTCAGGTTTCTACAGATGATGATAAAGAGGAATTCCTTGACATACTTAGAAATGGAGATGTTAAGAAGGAATACTCAAGCAAGTATGCCAATGTATTCAGGTTCTTTCAGGGGAAGATAGATGAGTTTATAGGAAAGTATCCTGGGTATTGTGCACATCTGCCTGCAAGAATAATGAATAATTGCATTTTGTTACCTATCGAAGCGGAAACACAGGACACGGCTCTACGAATCTTTTCTACATTGAATGACAGAGGACTTCCGTTATCAGATTCTGATATTTTTAAAGCTCAGTTCTATAAATACTATTCTGATTTAGGGCAGAAAAATGCCTTTATAGATAAGTGGAAGGATTTAGAAGCTTTGTGTGATAAGATGTTTCATCCTATTAGCGGTACACCGATGGACGAACTTTTTACGAGATATATGTATTATGAAAGAGCAAAGTTTGGTATTAAATCATCAACAACAGAGGCATTAAGAAAATTCTATGAGAAGGACAGTTATAAACTTTTAAAGACTCCCGGAGTTTTTGAGAACCTTATAACTTTGGCGAACTTCTGGAATGATATATCAAATCAGAATAATGAAAGATTTTCAGAGGAGATTCTGAGAAGATTGTTTGTACTGAATTATGCGCCTAATGGAATGTGGACTTATTTTGTATCAGTATATTTCATGCAGAATAAGGATGATGAAGGAATGCTGGAAGATGACGCATTTCTTGGCTTTTTAAATAAAACAATTGCGTTTGTTTGGACATATGCGGTTACAAATCCGGGTGTTAATGCATTAAGAACTCCGGTCTTTGCGGAAATGATAAATATAGTGAATAATCGTCCGGTAGAGTTCAATGACTTTCGATTTGATACGGTCGCTGTTCGTAATATGTTTAATAATTTTGTTTTTTATAATGCGCGCCCTATAACAAAATCAATGATTACATGGTGGGCATATACATCTAAGGAACAGCCATTATTATCTTTGGAAACAAAATTGGAAATAGAACATATATATGCCAAGAATCGAAATGAAAAAGAAAAATCTTTAAGTAATGAAAAGAGTGTTGAGCTTCTTGGTAATAAGGCGTTGCTTGAAAAGAAAATAAATATAAGAGCTTCTGATTATAGGTTCATGGATAAAGCTGTATATTATAAAGGGTATATCAACAAGAGAGGTCAACAGAAAGATGGCACGAAAATTGTTGAATTACTCGAGCTTGCTAATAGTAAGACGGATTTTACAGAATCCGATATAAAAGAAAGAAATAATAAGATAATGGATGCATTCATTGATTATCTTAAAGAGAATGGTCTTACGAAAGATTGATTCTATTATTAGTTTTAAGGAACAAAAATGTTAAGTAACAAAGCAGGAACAAAACTTGATATTTTCACGTCGGACTATGTGGTTTTCGACCTGGAGACTACGGGCATTTCCCCCTACACCGATAAGGTGGTTGAAATATCTGCGGTTAAGGTCAGGAATCATAAGAAGGTAGATGAGTTTAGCACACTTGTTAATCCTGAACGCCATATACCGGAAGATGCAAGTGCGGTGAACGGAATATATGATGAGATGGTAGGGGATTCTCCGATATTTGAGGATGTTCTCCCGGAATTTATTAAGTTCATTGAGGACTTACCGCTTGTAGGTCATAATATCCATGCTTTTGATATGGGATTCATATACCGAGACTGCGAGGCATTTTTAAATGCATTTCCCGATAATAATTATATTGATACGCTTACTTTATCTCGGAGATGCTTACCAGAAATGGCACATCACAGAATGACAGATCTGGCTGTGCATTACGGGATATCTACGGAAGGTGCGCATAGAGCATTAGCAGATTGCTATATGACACAGCAAGTGTATGAGCTTCTTAAAGATGAGATGGAGCTGTTCGAGTCCGGGAAGAAAAGGGTTCCACTATGCAGACAGTGTGGGAAGCAGATGAAACTTCGTAATGGAAAGTATGGAGAGTTCTGGGGATGCTCTGGATATCCGGAATGTAATTATACGATAAATATTTAGAAATATACTTTTGGACGAAAAGTCCAAAGGTTATATCGATAAGGAGGAAAATAAGATGACTAAGATATTAGTGGCATACTTTTCAGCGACAGGTACTACGGGAGTAGCTGCAACCGGTCTTGCAAAGGCTATTGGAGCTGACATATATGAAATAGTTCCGGAAGTACCATATACAAATGATGATCTGGACTGGAGAAATGAGCAGTCCCGTAGTTCAGTCGAAATGAAGGATAAGAAGAATTCAAGACCTGCTCTTGGAGGTGCTCCGGTAGAGGATATACAACAGTATGATAAGATATTTGTTCTTTATCCTATCTGGTGGTATACCAGCCCCGTACTGATAAATACATTTCTTGAGAGCTATGAACTGGCAGGAAAAGATATAGTACTTTTTGCAACTTCAGGAAGTACCGGTCTTGGAAGCTCAGTAGAGGATCTTGAAGGAAGTGCGCCAGGTGCTCATATAACAGAAGGAGCCATGCTGAATGGTATTACTTCTGAGGATGAGTTTAAGAAGATAGCAGAGAAGTTTCTGTAAAATACTGAATCTAGGCGAAGTTGTTATATAAGAAATGCGGAGGTAACTAAAATGAACGAGACAATTAAAGTACTTGAATCAAGAAGAAGCTGCAGAAGCTTTAAACCAGATATGATAAAAGATGAAGAACTAAAAACAATAATAGAAGCAGGAACTTATGCCGCGACAGGTATGGGAAAACAGAGTCCTATAATTATAGCTGTTACAGATAAGAAGCTTCGTGATGAAATAGCTGAAGAAAATAGAAAGATAGGTGGATGGAATGAAGGATTTGATCCTTTCTATGGTGCTCCTGTTATTCTTATAGTTCTTGCAGATAAGAGTATTGTTACCCATATATATGATGGTTCTCTTGTAATGGGCAATCTTATGAATGCAGCTGAAAGCCTTGGAGTTGCCAGTATATGGATTCATAGAGCTAAAGAAGAGTTTGAGTCTGATTTTGGTAAAGATATACTTAAGAGTCTTGGAGTTGAGGGTGACTATGAAGGGATAGGCCATTGTGCTCTTGGTTATGCAAATGGACCTAAGAATGAGGCTGTGCCAAGAAAAGAGAATTACGTTTATTATATTTAATACTTATATGAGTAGTAGTAAATGAATACTATGTTGAAAACATAATCGGAAGGGCAGATGAGTGATTTAAAACTGTTCAAGAATGAAATGATAGTTTACTTCTGTGCTACACTGTGATAATATATGTAGCGTGGAGGTAAACTTTATGAAATATAAGTTACTTGATGAATTATCTGAAAAGAATGGAGGCATCATTAAAACAAGTGATGCAAAGGAATTAAATATCTCGAAAACTTACTTTTTAGAATATGTTCGTGATAATGATTTTGAAAAGGTTGCCAGAGGTATCTATCTGTCTCCAGATGCCTGGAAGGACGATTTGTTTATTATTCAACAGAGATTTCCGGGAATTATTTATTCTCATAATGTTGCTTTGTTCTTACTAGAGATGACTGATAGAGAACCGGAAAAATACTCTGCAACAGTAAGGCGAGGGTATAATTCAACTGCTTTAAAAGAACAAGGGGTAAAGGTTTTTAATGTCAAAAGGGAGTGGTTTGATATAGGCGCAACTGTTGCAATGACAACAATGGGACACGAGGTCAGAATATATTCACCAGAAAGGACAATTTGTGATATATTGAGACCTAATACCAATGTTGATTTACAGAATCGTCAAACGGCATTAAAGGAGTATGTGCATAGAAAGGATAAGGATATTCCTACTTTGATGGAATATGCTCGGATTTTTATGGTTGAGAAAATTCTAAAGCAATATTTGGAGGTGTTATTATGATTCATACTTCAACACAACTAAAGGCTTTAGTTCGTAATAAGGCACAAGGCGATAGTAACAAGTCTCTTGTTATTATCAGAAAGTATATAATGGAGCGCTTTCTTGAAAGACTTTCCATTTCGAAATATAAAAATCAATTTATAATCAAGGGTGGAATCCTCGTCTCATCAATGGTCGGTATTGAAAACAGAGACACAATGGATATAGATACAACAATCAGGGGATTTGATCTTGATGAAGATACACTAAAGGAAATAATTACTGAGATAGCAGCTATTCCATTAGATGATGGCATTGTTTTTACGATAAAAAAGGTTACCCCGATTATGGATGATTTTGAATATCCGGGAATCAGGATAATGATGGCTGCCATGCTTGATAAAATGATAACGCCTTTAAAGATGGATATATCAACTGATGATGTTATAACTCCGAAGGAACTTGAATATAATTATCCACTTTCCTTTGAGGATAGAAGTATTTCAGTCCTTTCGTATAATCTTGAGACTGTACTTGCAGAAAAGCTGGAAACAATAGTGAGTCGCGGAACTGCCAATACCAGAATGAGAGATTTCTATGACATCACTATTCTTACATCCGGTGCATATATAGAGCCTGATTACAGGTTACTGAAAGACGCTCTAATGGCGACATCAGAGAAAAGGGGAACAAGAGCCATTCTTGAGAGAAGAGTTGAAATAGTTGAACAGATTAGAAAAGATTTGGATATACAAAAGCATTGGGAAGAATATCAAAACAGTTATGATTATGCTGCTATATTCAGTTTGGAAGATGTAATAAGAGCTGTTAATACTTTATTTGAAAAGATTGAATTATAATTAGCCGATTAGTGTCGGAATTATAATAATAGCATTTATGAGAGCGATGACCTAAAGAGGTTGTTGCTCTTTTTTTATGTACGCTATGCCCTAACGGGCTGGCATTCTTATGAAACACGAATTTTTGTACAATGAAGGTAGAGTGAAGCATATGAAGGGGATTTTCTGCTCTATTATCGAAATTTTTTATTTTGAAAAGAGCATATTATATATGAAACATTTATGAGAATAAAAATAGATCGTAATATCGGGGGTTCTGGTGAAGTCAAGGAAGTGTTATTTCCTTGGCTTTTTTTGTTATGAATATCATTTCCTATTGAACTCCTATTTTATAAATACAGGCGGGAAGGTGGCGTTACATCGTGGGATTTTGGTGTGCCCCTATAAGGTTGTCAAGCAGAAATCCTCCTAACGAAGTCCGATAAATCAAGCGTTTCACAACTATTTTTTTCTATGGGTGACAAGCACTGTCACCCATAGGGTTATGGTGTAAATGATGAGAGGACTTTAGGATGAATAGTGCTACGATACGAAGATTTAAAATGTATAAGTACTTTAGAAATCATAGTGATTTATATACATATGAGGAACTCGCAAAAAAATATCATGTCAGCGAGCGTACTATAATACGGGATATCAAGTTTATGGTAGCAGCAGGATGGATTTCTAAAAAGGTAGAAAATGGAAGACTTAGCAAAGATGAGTATGGTGGGTTTTATATAATGGTTAAATAATCATTGCTATTGTTCTGCAGAGGATTGTTAGCAGTCCTCTGCAGATATTTCTTGCTATCCTGGCTGGACATATGAATCAGGTTTGATAGTAGCATTGAGATTTGATTCGTGTGTTCATCAGGCTAACAAGCTGAATTTGATATTTGAAAATTGAATAAATATTACTAAGTCGGACGTTCGGAGTATGCTTCGCATTGCGCCGTATCGCAGATTCGCCATGATGGTTGGAAGATAATTCTTCATGTGACACATCCGGAGCGATAAAATCCTTGCAAAAAAGAGACTATGGTGGTCTCGTGGTTGCGGCTACTCTTGATAATGATACTCCCCGTAAGGGTCTAACTATAAAGATGGTGCAAGTCCAGTGTGGGTTATTAACCATAACCACCGGCTTTTTAATTGTTATAACTTACGATATGAGCTCTTCAGATGAAAGTTTTCTTCTATATATATATGTCTTAAGCTGGAGACTTGATATCGGCAGTTATAACTTCCAAAATACAGCGAAAGGAGCGTGAATATATGAAACAGAGCTTTGAGCTTGTTTCTGAAAGGGATATTTCCGAAATGGATTCTGTTATGTACGAAAAGCTATGTATTAACATATCTATGGCTTTATTAGAGAGTCTATATGAGGATAGGCTTATTTCTGATGATGCCATAAATAAAATTAGGAATAAGGCACACAAAATGGTTGATGCTTTACCGACGTTATGTTAACATATTATTGGGTACAAAAACAGGATAGGAGATATCATGTCAAAAAGAAATGTTGCAATCTATGCAAGAGTTTCTACTGAACATGAGGCGCAGTTATCGGCACTTGATAATCAAGTACAGTATTATGATAACATCATGGCGATGCATCCTGACTGGGTTTTGTATGATCGTTATATTGATGAAGGAATTACTGGTACTTCTACAAAGAAGAGGAAGCAGTTTATGAGAATGATAGAAGATGCTCATGATGGCTGCTTTGATTTGATAGTGACTCGTGAAGTCTCACGATTCGCAAGAAATACAGTAGATACTTTACAAGAAACGAGAAAACTTCGTAGAATCGGAGTGGAGGTGTATTTTACCGAGGATAACATCTGGACGCTTAATGATGAGGATGGAGAACTCAGGCTTACTATTATGGCTACACTTGCTCAGAATGAAAGCAAGAAGACTTCCCTTAGAGTTAAAGCTGGACAGGCTGCTATCGCTGAGATGAACTAATTGACGAAAGGTTGTTTTTACTAAGATAAGAGGGCTAAACAGTGTTTAAAAAAAATGCTGTTTGGCCTTCTTTTTGTTGCTGTTTTGTTGCTTGTTTTATTGTAAAATACTTAATGTTATAGATTTAGCTTGAATGTCAGATGAATCTGCTTAGATTAATCTATTTATACATATGTTATGGAGGATGATACATCATGCGTGAAGTAGAAGAGATCAATTACACCAATCAGCGCCTTAAAAAAAGAAAGAAAGGTTATGCCTTAAGTATTCGTGCGTTTGAAAAGGTAAAAAGAGGTCAGGAATTCTATGTACAGAAGAAGGCTGTTCTGGATTCACTTCGTACCCTGAATAACAATATAGTTGATTCGGATGAGATTCTTTCTGAGGACAGAAAGAAGAAAATGCAGGAGTATTATAATGATACCATTAAGAAACTGGATATTCTTAACCGTGCAATTAACAGAAAAGCCTTATATCTGGGACAAGGAAGGCCGGTAGATTCTGAACCTACCAAGATGCAAAAGAAGCTTTTAAGGGAGGCGGAGCAGAATGACCTTCTTGCGAAAACACTTTCCAAAGACCTTGCTTCGTTTAATAAGGCTTTAAAGGATAATTCTGAAATAAATATGCGTGGTATATTTGAAGAATCACGTGTTAAAAACTATGCAGTAAAACCGGGTTCGGTAAAGGTTGGAACCGGCGGCAATCTGAATCAGCGTATCCCGCTTACGATAATTAACGAAAAGGGAGAAGAGGTTGAAGGTTTCTTTACACAGGATAATCAGGCTAAGGATATTGACACTACGAAGGACGCTATCAAGAAAACTATGGCAAAATATGGGAAGAAGGCGAGTTTTCTTTCTCTGGATAATGCCGATGATATGTATGAAAGAATCGCAGGTTTTAATGATAACTTTAAGAAGTTTATCAGGGACTATAAATATTTGTCACTGCAGGAACCTCAAAAAGTATTTGAAATTTTAGATCCTGATAATACATATAACCTTGGGGAGACTATAAAGAATAAACAACAGTTAAATATATTTCTTGATACTATGCATGCGGCAGCTATAGTTGATAATGCTTCGGGTATTATGAATAATGTCGGAATAAAGAGAACCTCCAGAAACAACAGAAGAAACTCAGCTATGAGCTTAGTTGCTGATGTGCTGGGATGTTCTGAATTAATCGCTGCTTCTGAAAATGTAAAGGTAAATATAAATGGCAAGCCGATGAAGGGAACCTTTATGAAAAAGGCAATCGGTAGTGAAAGAGACAGGATGCATAAGGAACCTATGTTCCTGGAAGTTACCGGTGAAAGTGTTGAGAACCTTAAGCTGAAAAAGCAGATCGCAGATCTTCAGGTGCTTGATTACTTATGCGGGAATCCGGACAGACATTCAGGTAATTTCCTGTTTAATTTTAAGAAGAGGGAAGATGGGACTGTTGTGCTGGAATCAATTCAGGGCATAGATAACGATCTCTCCTTTGGTTCAGAGGATTTTGAGAGGAAGGTAACACTTAATGCCGTTAAGCTTGGTGCAATGAATGTGATTACCAGAAGTATGGCTGATAAAATCATGAATCTTACTCCTGAATCTTTGAAGGAGATGCTTTATGGTTATGAACTTACCACTGAAGAGGTCAAAAATGCAGAAGTTCGTCTTAATGCCCTTAAAGAAAAGATTCATAATGATAATATGGAATTTGGAAAGGGGTATGGAAAAGGCTCTGTAATTAACGGAAGAATTAAGGTCGTGGAAGATGATGAGCTTAAATCCATGTCCTTTCAGGATCTTAGAGCTAAAGGTAAAAAGGAGAATCTGTTCAATCGTGTCAGTGATCTTATGAATATAAATGTTAATCTTGACAGGTTCGAGGACAGGTTCAAAAATGATTATAACGATTTAAGTTATAAGGCTACGGTTGAAATGTACCCTGATTTTAGTGCGCTTTGCAGTAAGATAGAAAATGATACGGTTGCTTTTCAGGGGAAAGATAATCCGTATAATCTGATGCTTAGAAGTATGAAGAGCTTACGGGATGGTTCGCTTGGATATTCGGGCGCTCCGACAAAAGCAAATGGAATATACGGTCATCATAAGAATTATGAAATAATCAAAGCCATGACTCGGCAGGCACTTCTGGATGTAAATAATTATATTGAATATAAAGACAGTAAGACAACCGGTGAAGAATGGAGGAATGATCCGCGTAAGGATGATCCGAAACATGTACCGGGAAAGACTGAAAGACGTTACAAAAATGCTATAGAAGCAAGGGAAATTCTTAAGAAACAGCTTGAAGCATTTGAAGAAATGGATAAGGCACTCATTAAGATTAATGAATTTAATGCCAATAAAAGAAATTATCTTAAGAATAATGTTGACAATGCGCATAAAAGTGTTAAGTATGTTGAAGAACTTATTAAAGTAAGAAATGAGAATTTATTCAAAAACCATGAATCAAGGGCTAAGTATGAATTATATGAACTTCATTTTGAGGCAGTAGGAGACCGGCATGATGGTAATAAAGAGAAAGAATTTTTGGATAATCTGAAGTTCGATATAGCGCTGGGATATGCCGTTAACAGTATCAGACCCGGGGAGAGGGAGAAATTCAAAAAAGAGATTAAAGGAATTACTTCATATGCGGAGAAGGAAATGCCGGGTGATGATGAACTCCTCCAAAGATCTGTGGCATCTCTTATGGTTGAAAAAAAGCTTGGGCTTTTGAAGTTGAAAAAAGACGACATTGCTTCAAATGCTGAACTTATTGCATTGGAAAACCTCAGGGATGTAAAGCTTGAAAAGCCGCTTAAGGCAGTGGATGAACTTGTCAAAAGTGATGAGTTTAAGAATTTCTATAATAAGTATAAGGGTTTTATAGAAGAAAGAATAGAAATGAAGACTCGCACAATCGGTGTACCGGATACAGATGCTGTTAATTATATGATCGATCATTTCGGTGTAGAGGCGCGTAAGCTTCATCCGGACAGAAAGAAGCCGGAAGAGATCATAAAACCCAAGGAGATTCCTTTGAGAAGAATTCCCAATAGTAATGTTAAGGTTAAGGTGAAAAAGAAGTAATATGGTTCTTCAAAGGCTTTGCAACTGAATAAATCATTCGTTTTATTGATATGGAAGATGAGGGGCGAAAATAACGCCCCCATTTTTCATTTTCATGAATTATATTTGTTCATACAAGAAAAGCTGACGGATTTAATGAGAAAGTTGACAGGTTTAATTAAATATGGAAAAACTGATTCTATATATGTTATAATTACCGAGTTAATTTCAAATGCATTATTTTGAAAAAATACTTGCGAAAGGTCGTAATGGACAATGGGTAATACTTTTTATTTTGATTGGGAAGTGACACTGATGGAATGGCTGCAGCAGTTTCTTGGAACTGTTGGTGTATACCTGGGGTCATTCTTTACTATGTTCGGAGAGGAACTGGCTCTGACGGCGATGCTTGGATTCCTCTACTGGTGCTATGACAAGGAATACGGTAAATATATAGGAACCAATATGGTTGTCGGAATTGTCTGGAATCCTCTTATAAAGAATGTTTTCTTAAGAAGACGACCTTATTTTGATAATCCTACGATAAAATGTCTTAAACCGGTACACAGTGATGCGGATATAATGGATATTGCTGCACAGGGATTTTCATTTCCAAGCGGTCACGCGATGAATTCAGCTATCATGTATGGTTCTCTGGCAAAATATAAGAAGGGTAATAAGATTCTGATGGCTCTGGCTGTCATACTTCCTCTTCTTATAGGCCTTTCCAGAGTTATAATCGGAGTTCATTATCCGACAGATGTACTTGTGGGATGGGGAGTTGGTGTGATAGTACTGTTCCTGTTTTCATATCTTCAGAAAAAGATTAAGAAGATGTGGGTTCTTCACCTTATTATTTTCGTAACTTCACTGGCAGGAATGTTTTACTGTAAAACCAATGATTATTACACGGCACTCGGCATCATGGGTGGATTCTTCCTTGCTGATGCATTTGAAAGAAAATTTGTTAATTTCGAAAATACCAAAGTGATCTGGAGATGTATACTGCGTTTTGCAGGTGGATTAGGAACTTTCCTCCTTATGAACTTCCTTCTCGAACTTCCGTTCCCTGATTCAATACTTGATTCAGCTACCACACTTCAGTTTGTTATAAGATTTTTCAGATATGCGATCGATGCATTTTTTGCACTGGGACTTTTCCCGATGTTATTCAATAAGATTGAAAAGGGCAAGTTTATCGTCAGAGCTGATGAAGTAGTTGAAAAAGCAGATAAAGCAACAGGGACAATAGCTGAAAATGCATAAATTATCATATTAATAGTTGGTGTAATGGAAAAAAAGATAAAAAAGAAAAAAATAATTATACTTGCTACCGGTGGAACGATAGCCGGAGTCGGCGACGAAGGAAAGATGGCAGGGTATAAGCCGGGGGCTGTCAGTGCCGAAAAACTCATAGAGACTGTTCCCGGACTGGATTCAGTGGCTGATATAGAAACAAGGCAGATATGCAATGTAAATTCAGATGATATCACTTCAGAAATCTGGATTTCTCTTGCCCGGAATATAAATGATATGGCTAAGAATCCGGAAGTAGATGGATTTGTCATAACTCACGGAACTGATACTCTGGAGGAAACAGCTTATTTTCTGAATCTTACAATAAAGACCGATAAGCCTGTGGTTGTGACCGGATCCATGCGGCCGTCTACTGCTATATCTGCTGACGGACCGGCAAATCTTTACCAGGCTGTGACTGTGGCTTCTTCGGAAAATGCAGCGGGTAAAGGTGTACTGGTCGTATTTGCTGACCGGATTTATGCCGCGCGTTCAGTTTCCAAAAGCAGCACATATCATTTGACAGCTATATCAGGAGGAGAGAGCGGCGCTTTAGGTGTTGTAAGAGATGGAAATGTATATTTCTATAATACACCGGAGAAATGTCATACTGTATCTACCGAGTTTGATATTTCGAATATTGATATGCTACCTAAGGTAAATGTGGTTTATTTTTCAGTTGATGCCGATCCCGGACTGCTGGATTATGCTGCAAAGCTTTCTGATGGAATTATTATTGCCGGAGCAGGGGCCGGTGAATTCAGCGAGCAATTTAAGAGTATTATTGAAAAACTTGAGATTCCGGTTGTCATCAGTTCGCGCGTAAATGATGGCATTATTATCGGGGATAACCTTATTTGTAAAAAAACTATCGCGGGGGATAATCTTCCTCCACAGAAGGCTGCAGTATTACTCAGGCTTGCTCTTGCAAAAAATATGGATATCAGTCAGATAAAAAATGCATTTTTAGTTTATTAGTGATAATCTGTTGCGCTTTTGTTGTTATTTAAGTGTTATTATGGCTTAGTAGATTAAGAGTAATATACATTTTTCTGTATAAAGAGGAGGATTAACACATGCCAAAGTCAAAGTATACAAAAGAAATTGCAAATAAGCTTTTGAAGATCAATTCTGCCGGTAACCCGGAATTGGAAGAAATTCAGAATGAAATCAAAGGTATGCAGCAGGCAGAAGAAGCACTTCTGGACATGGAGAAAAAAGTAGCTAAGAATTCTAAGAGCAACGTTGAAATACCGATTAAAGCTCAGGCTGTATTTGGTACGGATATAAAACTTCGTCGTCTTATGAACTCTTATATTTCGAAACACGCCAAAAATCAGGATGCTGCTTATGAGGCGGTATTTCAGGCGTATGGCAGTGTTGTTGAAAAATGTAAAGAGGATGAAGTAAACTTTAATGAAGCTAAACTTAATACATATAGACCTATGGCTGTCAGCGGCTTTACTGATTTAGAAGTTCAGAACCTGGCAAAGAACGTTTATGGATGCATTAAGATAACCGGAGATTATAAGAAATCTGCCAAAGATTCCGAAGATGAGTATAACAAGCGTAAAGATGAATTTGTATTCGATGCTATGAAAATTGCTTATCTTAGTAAATTGGGAGAAGAATACAGACATGCTGATAATGATGAGTGGAAAAAAGACATAATCAATGAATTATATTCTGACAATCTTGATGAGAATGTTCAGAAATTCATTGAAAATGATCCTATGGGAAAGCATATTCATGAGTATTTATCAAAGAATATGACATATAAATCATTTGTTACCAGTTTTCATTCTGATGGTACTGAAAAGGACTATTCATTTGCTGACAGAGTCAGAGATGTTATAGGTGAGGCTCTTTATGATTATGCCCAGGTAAAATATAACGATCATTACTATGATTACGATAAGCCAAATCTGACTGATGAAGAGAAGAAGACAATTGAAAATGTTGCAAATGAGATAGATAAAACATCTGCTATTCTTAAGAGTGTGGCCGGCAAGAAGACCGGTGATCTTAAGGATGATATAGTCTTCGATACTATGGATATCAAGATCAGAGCTAACATTTATGGCAAGCCACAGTCCATGGATGAGGCTCCTGAGGTTAAGGATGAAAATGAGGAAGCCAGAGAAAGACGTGAGAGTTACCTGGCTGAACAGAGTAAACTGGTACAACTAAGAGAACTAAAAGAGAAGACAGACACGGCTCTTCGGGATAATGAGTTTACTCATAAAATGTCTCCTGAGGAAATCAGAGAGAATATTAAAAAGACAACCGATATTGATAAAATGATCGGTGAGAGTACTAAGCTGATCAACGATAAATTTGCTGACCTGGTTAAGGAAGATGAATTAAGAAAAGATCCTAAATATATCGAGGAACAGGCTAAAAAAGCCGGATATAACAGCTTTGAAAGAGAGGCTGATCCTGAGATAGCCGGCAAAATGAAGAATACAATCGAGAATGATATTAAAGCTTATGAAAATGTAAAGAAAAACGGAAATGCTCATGAAAGAGAGTTATTCTTTGCTGAAAGAAAACAGAGAGAGATTCAGCGTAGAAAGAATAATCCGGATTATACTGTTACAGAAGTAAATGGCAAAGAAGTCATAAAACGTAAAGAGATTTTCCAGCTTAGTGCTGATGAGTACAGCAAAGAAATATTGGAAACTACTCAGCAAATGGCTCAAGGAAAGATTAATGTAGTTGAATGGAATAAGAAGCTGAATAATCTGAAATATAATAATGATCTGAGTATCAAGTATAAGCAGTCCGGAGAAATCCAGAGGCCGGACAGGTCTGATCTCAAAGAAGCCGGACTTCAGATGGATGCTTATATGAAGAGCCTGGTAAATGGTAATGGAAATGTACCTGAACCTGATTTCATGAAGAAAGAAGCTCCTAAGAAAGAAGAAGCACCTAAGGTAGAAGAGGTTCCTAAGAATGAGGAAGTACCAAAGAAAGAAGAGGAAGGACCTAAGGTAGAAGAGGTACCAAAGAAGGAAGAGGAAGGACCAAAGAAGGAAGAGGAAGGACCTAAGAAGGAAGAGGAAGGACCTAAGAAGGAAGAGGGCGCACCAAAGAAAGAGGAAGCACCAAAGAATAAAGAGGAAAATCAGGACAATATAATTTTAGGAGAAGAAGACAGTTTCCTGAGTAAAAACCCTGACATTGATAGAAGCAGTAAATTTGTTTTCGAAGATCCGGATAATGATTTAAATCGAATGACCATGCAACAGATGATCAAGTCTCTTAAAGGTGGCGAAAAAGGTGTCTGGGGTGGTACTGAGCAGTATTCTAATATTTATAAGGAACTTGAGAAGATTAAAAAATCTGAAGATAATCTTGAACTTAGCGGCAAGGAAGATAAAAAGGCATGGCAGGAGATTATCAACAGAAAAAGAGATGTTCTCATGGATATGGATCATTATATAGCAAGAAAATATGATGAGAAAAATGCCAACAAAGGATATGAGAGAGAAAATTCCAAAAAGAGAAGAGAACTTATGGAGAAAGTCAGGGATAGTCTTACCAAAGATGTTAAGGCAGCCGAGAAAAAGTACGGCGCTCCTGACAGATCTATGAGAGACATCATTCACGAAATGGAATATGCTGTTCGGGATAAGAGACAGGTTGGAACTTCAAAGTATTTTGAAGAAGTTACAAGAGATCTTAAAGATCTTAATGTGCAGAAGGAGGCCGGAGTTGATAAGAAGACTATAGTCAAATTAGAAAGCATAACGCTGGATAAGATGAATAAGTACCTCTATTCACGTAAGCCACAGTATCTGAATAAGCAGAAAGAATATAATTTTTCATTTGGTGAGCATCAGAACAACAAGGGAAAGCCTTCTGAACCATTCGGTGCCAGTGAGAGAAGGTTTAAGGTGATGCTGCAGTCATGTGAAAAGCTTGCAAATATTTTTGTTGAAGATTTGGCTGAGGTTAATCCGCAAAAATCAGCTCAACTTTCAGACTTTTTGAAAAATATGAATGTTGACTTAAAGCTGAATATTAAAACAGAACCACAGAAAGCACCGCAGAGGAAGACTCAAGTGGATAAAAATGTAAAGAAAGAAAATGCAAAGCCAAAGCTTGGGTTATAATAACTGAACAGTTAGCCAAAAGGGAGGGTATCTTCGGATAGCCTCCCTTTTTTAAAAAAGGTTGTTTTCTTATCTTGATTAGTATATACTTATCATATGTTTGTTTAGTAATAGGAAACGCAGTTTCGTATTATTGAAGCCCTCCGGGGGGCAGCGTGCTTTTTACTTTGGGGAAATTATAACGTGGGGAGATTTTTATAGAAAAGGAATTACTTTTATGGGCGGATTTTTTGCATCAGCGTCTAAAGAAGATTGCGTATTCGATCTTTTCTTTGGAGTAGACTATCACTCTCACCTTGGTACCAGAAGAGGCGGCATGGTTGCCTATGGTAAGGACGGCTTTAACAGGGCTATCCACAATATTGAGAATTCTCCATTCAGAACAAAATTTGAAAAAGAATTATCCAGTATGGAAGGACATCTGGGTATAGGATGTATATCTGATTATGAGCCACAGCCTCTTATCGTGCGCTCTCATCATGGAACCTATGCCATAACTACTGTCGGTAAGATTAATAATACCGACGCGATAGTGGATATGATCTTCCAGAACAGACAGACTCATTTCCTTGAGATGAGTGGCGGGGATATTAATGCGACAGAGCTCGTTGCAGCAATCATCAACCAGAAGGATAATCTGGTTGAGGGTATTCAGTATGCACAGGAACTTATAGAAGGGTCCATGTCCATACTTCTTCTTACACCGAAGGGAATCTATGTTGCAAGAGATAAATATGGCAGGACTCCTGTTATACTCGGACGTAAGGAAGAGGGCTACTGTGCTACATTCGAATCATTTGCAGCTCTTAAACTGGGATATGAACCATACAAGGATTTAGGACCCGGCGAAATAGTTGTTATAACTCCTGAAGGAGCTGTGACACTTTCCAAACCGGGCGAGAAGATGCGTATCTGTACTTTCCTCTGGGTTTATTACGGATATCCATCATCTGTTTATGAGGGCAAATCTGTTGAGAGCATGAGAAATGACTGCGGACGTCTTATGGCAAAACGTGATGCAGGTAATGATTATTTGATAGATAATGTATGTCCGGTGCCCGATTCGGGAACTGCACATGCTATAGGTTATGCAAATGAATCGGGCATTCCGTTTGCAAGACCGTTTATAAAATATACTCCTACATGGCCTAGAAGTTTCATGCCAACCATGCAGGAAAAGAGAAATCTCATAGCTAAGATGAAGCTTGTTCCTATTCATGAAATAATAGAAGGAAAGAGTCTCCTTATGATAGATGACTCTATAGTAAGAGGAACCCAGCTTCGTGAAACAGCTGAATTTCTGTATGAGAGTGGGGCCAAAGAGGTTCATGTCAGACCTGCATGTCCACCGCTCCTTTTCGGATGTAAATATATCAATTTCTCCAGATCTACTTCGGAGATGGAGCTTATCGCCAGACAGGTTATCAGAGAAGAAGAGGGTGATAATGTTGAGAGAGTTATTCTCGAGGATTATGCAAACCCTGATTCTGACAGATATCATCTTATGCTTGATAAGATACGTGAACGTATGGGATTCACGTCACTCAGTTTCAATCGTATAGATGATATGATTGAGGCTGTCGGTATAGATAAGGACAAACTCTGTACCTACTGTTGGAACGGCAGAGAGTAACATTAGTTGCAATTAGGGGGTTACAATATGCAAAGATTTTTCATTAAAGCAAGCGACGTAGAAGAGAAGGATTCATTTCAGATTTTTAATACAAATGGCAAGCCTATGTATTACACAAAAGATGATTTCCTTCCTGCAGGTCACAGAATAAAGATTTTCCTGCATGACACGATCAGTGAGGTTGCGTATGTTCAGGAGAAGGCCGGAATGTTCAGAAATAAATTTGAGTTCTGTGCAAGAGGAGATGAATTCGGAACAGTTGAAAGAGATGACCGTTTCGGAAGACCTGAATATGATATTGATTACAATGACTGGCTTATAGAGGGTGAAGGATTTGCCTGGAATTACAATATATGGAAGGGACGCCTCAAGATCATGAGTGTTCGTAACCAGCCTTACCTTATACCTGGCCAGGCACTTAATATTACGGATACATACATTATCCAGGTGGATAATGATCCTGATTCACTTATTTGCATTGCATTTGCATTTGCATTATATGCATCAAATAAGTATCGTTACTAATCTGGGGGAAATATCAAAATGATTCTCATTGACACTCAAAAGAGCGAGTTTAACAAGCTCAGAGATATACGTATATTTGATAAAGGTGATGATGATCAGAAACTGAACGGTCATCTTCTTGTCATCGGTTTGGGCGGTTCCGGAAGTAAAGCAGTCCTTAATCTGAAGGGTATGCTCCTGGATGAGATTTCACCTGAAGATAATATTGAATTTCTAATGGTGGATTCTGATATTCCTTATATGGAGCAGACTATAAATGACAGTAAGGAAGGTCTCGGTTTTAATGCCACGGAAGTGATCAGCGTGTACAGACCGGGGCTTGAGTACATGCTTTCAGATGATTCCAACAGGGCAAATGTAGTAGATAATCTTGCGAAATGGATGAGCCCGTCACTTGAGCCCGATATTATCGGTACCGTTGGTGCAGGCAGCTCAAGACAGGTTGGAAGACTCATGTTCTCAAATGCATATGAAGATGTTCGTATTCTTCTTTTTGAGAAGATGAATCAGATGTACAGGAAATCCGCATCCAGAAGACTGGACGTTATCCTTGTTTCCGGTATAGGCGGTGGAACGGGAAGCGGAATGCTTTCTGACATTGCATATAATATAAGAGCTTATGCAAGATCACAGAAGATGAATAACTTCCGTATGGGAGCTATACTTATCACACTGGATGTGCTTTTTGCCGATAATACCATCACAGGTCCTGCAAGAAAGCTTTTGAATGCCAACGCTGTGGCAACTCTGGCTGAAGTGTCTTATTATATGGGAATCTCTCACAGAGGTGAGTCATATACATTTGAAAGCGGCAATCACAGACTTGCCATGAAGGAAGATATATTTGAATCCTGTATGCTTGTTTCCGGCAGAAAGGATGATGCGGGATATGTTCCCGATGCAAGCATTTACAGAGATATAGCTTATTTTATGTATAAGCTTACATCAGGCAAGT
Source organism: Eubacterium sp. (assembly GCA_017477505.1). GTDB lineage: Bacteria > Bacillota > Clostridia > Lachnospirales > Lachnospiraceae > Eubacterium_Q. The sequence continues at coordinate 16,226 of JAFUVQ010000068.1, read as the reverse complement.
ATATAGGCGGCGAGGAATTCGGCGGCGGTCACAAGAATCTTCGAGACATTTTCTTCAGAAAAAATGATGAAAATGCATTCAAGGTTATCAGCGAGACTGATTACAAGATTCCCATCCGTGAGATAGAGAACCTTAGTGAATATGAGATTTTCACAAAGGTTTATGAAGACTTTATAAAGTCACCTCTTGATGAGCCTATGGTTCAGGGATATATCGAAGATGCACTGGGAGAGCTTAAGACTTTTATAGAGGGTAAGCCGGGAGATGAGATAAGGCTTAAGGTCAACGGACTTATAAATACTGTATTTACAACGCCTCCTACATTCAAGGATATAAGAAAGGGACGTGATACTCTCAGAAGCAGTCTTACCAGAGACCTTGAGAATATGAAACCAAATGTATCCGGTATTGCAAAGAATATCGAGACAAAGCTCTGGAAGAGCATAGATGAGCTTGTAGACAAATGTACCGAGCAGTATGGTCCTATCGGAACACTGCATGTTATCGGTGCCAAAGGTTTTGCAGGCATAACAGAAGATAAGGGACTTATCAAAGAGGTTCAGCTTCTTGCGGAAAAGTCAAGAGACTATACTCCGAGTGCAGAGTACGAGAGAACTATAGAATCCATTAAGGATATGATAGCGAAGAGTTTTCCGTTCTTTACATTTCCGAATAAAAAGAAGGAGATGGAGAGAGGTTACTTTGACGCATGTATCAAAGAGGCTCTTGCTTCCGAAAGAAATATACTCATGGAGGGACTTGAGAATACAGATGTTCTCGGAGATACCATAAGATGGCTGAGACAGGTGGCTGAGCGTTTGGATGATCTTTATTCACAGTTCTCATCAGACCTTAAATCATCCATTGAAGGACTTGCTCTTGACAGTAAACATGTTCTCAGCTTTATGCTTAAGCATTCCAAGCAGAGTGAGCTTCTTCCTATAGATTACGTGACAGATGAGAGGATTAAAGACTTCAAGGCATCTCTAATCCGCATGTATAATGAGAATAAGAATAATATAGAGAATGAACGTCCTCTTGTGATCAGAGAGCATATGGAGAAGATATATAAGAATCTTTTTGCGGGCATTGGAGTATATGCTGCCGAGAAGTTTATCTATATGTCATTTGCCAAGGAATCTCCGACACTCCAGGAGATGAATGCACTCTTCGTATCTCAGGACAGTGAAAAGAGAGATATGGTTCTTTCCAAGGCTGCAAATGCCTTTGTTCAGGGATCACGTGAGAAGATCAGCAGAAAGAAAATGTGTGTTATCAAGGATAATGTAACCGAGAAACACAGCAGCAGAAAATATATCTCACTTCCGGAGGGTATGCCTCACTTCAGTAATGTTGTAAAGAGTCTTCTTATAGCTGAACCATATAATGAGAAGGAGAATTCCATAGCTATAACACCGGGTGAACTGTCCATAACCGAGGATGATATCATCTACAATATGCCGGCATCCATGCTTGCGGTATATTCAGATATGGCACAGGCGTATGGTGAGCTCTCGGGCAAGAAAGTTCTCCATATCGATGGTGATCATGCTTATCAGATTTAAATAATGATTATAGTGAGCCACAGAGATGTGGCTCACTGTTTGTAAAGGGGCTTCTTATGAGATTTATTATTCAGAGGGTAAGCGAGGCGGATGTAACCGTTGACGGAAATGTGATTGGGAAGATCGGAAAAGGCTTTATGGTACTTATCGGCGTTTCCGATGCGGATGATACCGCGGTTGCTGACAAGGTTGTAAAAAAGATGCTCGGGCTCAGAATCTTTTCTGACAGTGAAGGCAAAACCAATCTTTCTCTTAAGGACGTAGGAGGAGAACTCCTTCTGATATCACAGTTTACTCTGTATGCGAACTGTAAGAAGGGCAACAGACCTTCATTTATAGAAGCAGGCGGACCGGAGCATGCGGAGAAACTCTATGACTATATAGTAGATAAATGCAGGGCAGAAGTGGAAAGAGTAGAAACCGGAAATTTCGGTGCTCACATGGATGTCAGGCTTACGAATGACGGTCCATTTACTATAATATTGGATAGTGACAAATTATAGCGAGGAATCAGGATGCATTTAGATCAGAAAAAAATCAGAAATTTCTGCATAATAGCACATATAGACCATGGCAAGTCGACCCTTGCCGACAGGATTATCGAGAAAACCGGAACTCTTACAGAGAGGGAGATGCAGGCTCAGGTTCTCGATAATATGGATATAGAGCGTGAGAGGGGTATTACCATAAAGTCTCAGGCTGTTCGTATCATTTATAAAGCAAATGACGGCGAGGAATATATATTCAATCTTATTGATACTCCCGGACATGTAGACTTTAATTATGAGGTTTCAAGAAGTCTTGCTGCATGCGAGGGCGCGATACTTGTTGTTGATGCGGCTCAGGGTATAGAGGCTCAGACTCTTGCAAATGTTTATCTTGCTGTTGATCATAACCTTGAGGTGATTCCTGTCATTAACAAGATAGATCTTCCTTCGGCTGAACCCGACAGGGTTAAGGCTGAGATTGAGGATGTTATAGGAATAGTAGCCGAGGATGCGCCTCTCATTTCCGCAAAGAATGGAATTAATATTGAGGAAGTTCTTGAGAAGATAGTGAGCGGACTGCCTGCTCCTTCAGGTGATAACGATGCACCTTTTAAGGCACTCATATTTGACAGCTTATATGACTCATATAAGGGTGTTATTATATTCTGCAGAGTTTTTGACGGTTTCATACATAAAGGAAGCAGGATAAGAATGATGCAGACCGGTGCTGAGGCTGACGTTGTTGAGGTCGGAATCTTCGGTGCCGGGCAGTTCATCCCTACTGAGGAAATCTCGGCCGGAATGGTAGGATATATCACGGCCAGTCTTAAGAATGTTCGTGATACGGAGGTTGGTGATACGGTTACAGATGCTGAGAATCCGTGTACGGAGGCACTTCCGGGATATAAGAAGGCCAGACCTATGGTATTCTGCGGTATGTATCCTGCGGATGGTGCGAAGTATCCGGAACTCAGGGAAGCTCTTGAAAAGCTTCAGTTAAATGACGCGTCGCTCTTCTATGAACCTGAGACCTCGATTGCCCTGGGCTTTGGTTTCAGATGCGGTTTCCTCGGACTTCTTCACCTGGAAGTAATACAGGAAAGGCTTGAGAGAGAATACAATCTCGACCTTGTTACTACAGCTCCCGGTGTTGTTTACAGGGTTTATAAGACAAATGGAGAGATGATAGAACTCACCAATCCAACAAACCTTCCGGACCCTTCGGAAATTGACTATATGGAAGAACCTATAGTTGCGGCAGAAATCATGGTTACGTCTGAGTTTACAGGTGCAATCATGAAGCTTTGTCAGGAGAGACGCGGCGTTTATAAGAGTATGGAATATATTGAGCAGACAAGAGTGCTCCTTAAATACGATCTGCCTCTTAATGAAATCATATATGATTTCTTTGATGCGCTGAAGTCAAGGTCGAAGGGCTACGCTTCATTTGATTATGAATTAAAGGGTTATGAACGTTCCAAGCTTGTTAAGCTCGATATTCTTATAAACAGGGAAGAAGTGGATGCACTTTCATTCATCGTATTTTCAGATTCTGCTTATGAAAGAGGCAGAAAAATGTGTGAAAAGCTTAAAGATGAAATACCGAGACATCTGTTTGAGATTCCTATACAGGCTGCAGTCGGCGGCAAGGTCATCGCCAGGGAGACTGTAAAAGCCATGCGTAAGGACGTGCTTGCGAAGTGTTACGGCGGTGATATCACCCGTAAGAGGAAACTTCTTGAGAAACAGAAGGAAGGCAAGAAACGTATGCGTCAGATAGGAAATGTCGAGATTCCGCAGAAGGCCTTTATGAGCGTTCTGAAGCTGGATGAGGAATAGTTGGATATAAGGGTGGCGTGATTCTTATGGCTGCCCGGTTTGAGGGTTACAATGAGAAAAGATCTTAGTTTGTATATACATATTCCTTTCTGCATGCAGAAATGCGTTTACTGTGACTTCCTGTCATTTTCAGACGCTACATTTGCAGAAAAAATCAGATACGTAGACGCACTCTGTCAGGAGATGCGTCTATACGCGCCTTTTAGTGACAGATATCTGGTGCGTACGATCTACATAGGAGGAGGAACTCCGAGTATTCTCGATGAGGCGCTTATCGAGCGTATTATGACAGGTATAAGAAATGTATTTAAGATTGATGAGTTTGCCGAGATCTCCATTGAGGCTAATCCGGGAACACTTAAATATACGAATCTTTTGTCATACCTTTCATATGGCATTAACCGTATTTCACTCGGGCTCCAGAGTGCCGATCCTGCGCTGCTTTCCGTATTGGGACGTATCCATGATTATGATGAATTTATAGATGGATATGCCATGGCGAGGAGAGCAGGCTTTAAGAATATTAATATCGACCTTATGTCCGGAATCCCGGGACAGGATATACATACCTATGTTGATACACTGACCAGAGTCATGGATCTCGCCCCGGAGCACATATCGGCTTATTCTCTTCAGGTCGAGGAGGGTACACCTCTTGCGGCCAATAAGGAGCTTCTGGCCAGAATCCCGGACGAGGAAACTGACAGAAGAATGTATGCCATGACGAAGAAGGTACTTTCGGCAGGCGGTTATGAGAGATATGAATTCTCTAATTACGCAAAGCCGGGATATGAATGCCGTCATAATATCGTTTACTGGAGCGGCAAGGAATATATAGGCTTCGGAATAGGAGCGGCGTCATTCTTTAAGGGCGAAAGATATACAAATATCAGGAATCTGATGAGATATATAGAATATATAGAATCCGCACAGATGGATCTTGCCCAGATAAATGATAAGGTTTCCATCTATGAGAAGGTATCAAGAGAGATACGTGATTCGGTTACGACCATGTACATAGACAGCCGTATGGAGGAATTTATGTTCCTGGGACTCAGAATGACCAAAGGCGTAAGCCGTAAGGATTTCCGTAATCGTTTCGGTAAGGATATGTACGAAGTATATGGCGAAGTAATTAATTATTATACCGATCAGGGCTATATGGAAAGCTTCGGAGATACTGTCAGGCTGACAGATAAAGGTATAGATGTCAGCAATGTTATTCTGGCTGATTTTCTTTTAAAATAAGCGAAAAATTCCTTGACATGAGACTGCTCAAGTGTTAGATTTAGTCTAGTGTTTAGCACTCAGACTAGATGAGTGCTAACAGATAACAAGAAGGCGGTGATTGATTGGGAGTTTATGAAGAGCTTGACGAACGCAAAGTCAAGATTCTGAGAGCAATCATTGCTAATTATCTTGAAACCGGAGAACCTGTAGGCTCACGTACCATTTCCAAATACACTGATCTTAATCTCAGTGCTGCTACCATAAGGAATGTTATGGCAGATCTTGAGGAACTTGGTTATCTGGTACAGCCTCATACATCGGCAGGAAGAATTCCTACCGACAAGGGCTATCGATTCTACGTGGATATCATGATGGAAGAGAAGTCTGAGACGGAAAAACAGCAGGGGGCGCTCCTGGAGCGTGTGGATAAACTTGAGTCTCTGCTGAAGCAGGTTGCAAAGGTTCTGGCATACAATACGAACTATGCCAGTATGGTTACGACACCGAGGCTCTTGAACAAGCAGGTGAAATTCATTCAGCTTTCACAGGTTGATGAAGAGGAGCTTGTTGCAGTCATAGTTGTAGGTAATAACGTAGCCAGAAACCAGCTCATACATGTTTCAAGACCACTGGGCAATGAGGAAGTGTTAAAATTTAATATTTTGCTCAATACATTTTTACAAGGTGTATCTGTTGAAGAGATTAATCTCGAAATGATGCAGACCATGAAGCAGCAGGCCGGTGAATATGCCGATATCCTTGAATCGATATTTGAAGGTATCGTATATGCGGTCAAAGAAGCGGAGGAGATGCAGATATACACCAGCGGAGCTTCGAATATCCTAAGATATAATGAGCTCAATGATGTGTCGAGAGCACAGGCGCTCCTTGAAACTTTTGAGGATAAAGAGGGACTTAATCAGCTGGCAGATGAAGCACTCAGTTCTGATGAGAAAAATGGAATCAAGATTTACATCGGAGATGAGTCACCTGTTCAGGATATGAAGAATTATTCAATCATAACCTCTACCTATGAGCTGCCTGAAGGTGCTAAGGGCACCATAGGTATTATAGGACCAAAACGTATGGATTATAAGAAGGTTGTTTCCACTCTTAAAAATCTTACAGATGAATTGGACCAAATATTTAGAAAAAATGAAAAGCGAGGTGAAGATTAATGGCTGCAAGAGGCATGGACAGAATGCTTAAGGAGCTCAAGGAAGAGAAGGAAAACACCACACCTGCAAATGAGCAGGATGTTAAAGCTAAATCCGGAGAGATAGCGGAAGGAACTGTTGCATTTGTTTCTGAAGAGAAGGAAGTTCTCACGGAAGAAGCAGAGAAGGAAAGGCCGGTTCCTGTACCAAAGAAGGACAGACGCGGTTCCAAGGCAATTCAGAAGGAACTTGATGCTGCAAAGGAACTTGCTGAGGCAAATAAAGAGAAGTATAAGAGACTTCTTGCTGATTTCGATAATGCAAGGGCAAGAAATGAAAAAGAGAATTCCAAGATGTTCGGAATGGGAGCCAAGGATACTCTTGAGAAGCTTCTGCCTGTTGTAGATAATTTCGAAAGAGCGCTCAATGCTATTCCGGAGGAAGAGAAGAATGCTTTCTCAGAAGGTGTTGAGATGATATACAAGCAGCTTATGGATACATTGTCAGCTATAGGTGTTAAGCCTATGGATGCGGTAGGAAAGCAGTTTGACCCTGAGTTCCACAATGCTGTTATCCACGTTGAGGATGAGCAGTATGGCGAGAATGAAGTCATCGAAGAGATGCAGAAGGGTTATATGTATAAAGACCAGGTGCTTCGCCACAGCATGGTAAAAGTGGCAAACTAAATTGTAGATTAAATCTTTGTATTATTATTTAGGAGGAATTTTAAAAATGGGAAAGATTATTGGTATTGATTTAGGTACAACTAATTCATGCGTTGCCGTTATGGAAGGTGGAAAGCCTGTTGTAATAGCAAATGCAGAAGGTATGAGAACAACTCCTTCAGTTGTTGGTTTCTTAAAGTCAGGAGAAAGAGTTGTCGGTGATGCAGCTAAGCGTCAGGCAGTTACAAATGCAGACAAGACAATATCATCAATTAAGAGACATATGGGTTCTGATTACAAGGTTGAGATCGATGACAAGAAGTACTCACCTGAGGAGATTTCTGCCATGATTCTTCAGAAGCTTAAGGCAGATGCTGAGGCATATCTCGGTGAGCCTGTTACAGAAGCAGTTATCACAGTTCCTGCTTACTTCACAGATTCACAGAGACAGGCTACAAAGAATGCCGGTAAGATCGCAGGTCTTGATGTTAAGCGTATCATCAACGAGCCTACAGCTGCAGCTCTTTCATATGGTCTTGATAATGAGAAAGAGCAGAAAATCATGGTATACGACCTTGGTGGTGGTACATTCGATGTTTCTATCATTGAGATCGGTGATGGTGTAATTGAGGTTCTTGCTACAGCAGGTAACAATCAGCTCGGTGGTGATGACTTTGATAATGCAGTTACACAGTATATGCTTGATGACTTTAAGAAGAAGGAAGGCGTAGATCTTTCAACAGATAAGATGGCTATGCAGAGACTTAAGGAAGCTGCTGAGAAAGCTAAGAAGGAACTTTCATCTCAGACAGTTACAAATATCAACCTTCCATTCATCACAGCTACACAGGAAGGCCCTAAGCACTTCGATATGGACCTCACAAGAGCTAAGTTTGATGAACTTACAGCTGACCTTGTTGCAGCTACAAGTGAGCCTGTAAGAACAGCTCTTTCAGATGCAGGTCTTACAAAGGAAGATCTGGATAAGGTTCTTCTGGTTGGTGGTTCAACTCGTGTACCTGCTGTTCAGGCCGAGGTTAAGAATCTTACAGGACATGATCCTTTCAAGGGTATCAATCCTGATGAATGTGTTGCTATCGGTGCCTGTGTACAGGGTGGTAAGCTTGCAGGTGATGAAGGTGCCGGTGATATCCTTCTTCTCGATGTTACACCTCTTACACTTTCAATTGAGACAATGGGTGGTATAGCTACTCACCTTATCGAAAGAAATACAACTATTCCTACAAAGAAGAGCCAGATCTTCTCAACTGCTCAGGATAATCAGGATGCTGTTGATATCAATATAGTTCAGGGTGAGCGTGAGTTCGCTAAGGACAATAAATCACTTGGACGTTTCCGTCTTGATGGTATCGCTCCTGCAAGAAGAGGTGTTCCTCAGATTGAAGTTACATTTGATATTGATGCAAATGGTATTGTTAATGTATCTGCTCAGGATCTTGGTACAGGACGTGAACAGCACATCACAATTACATCCGGAACATCACTTTCAGATGATGATATCGAGAGAGCTATCAAGGAAGCTAAGGCATATGAGGAAGCTGATAAGAAGCGTAAGGAAGGCGTTGAAGTCAGAAATGATGCTGATGCTATAGTTTTCCAGACAGAAAAGGCACTTAATGAGGTTGGTGATAAGCTTCCTGAGGCTGACAAGAAGAAGGTTGAGGCTGACCTTGCATCACTTAAGTCCATAATCGAGGATACAGATATTGATAACCTTTCTGATTATGATATCGAGAAACTTAAGGCCGGAAGAGAGACTCTTATGACATCAGCTCAGAATCTTTTCGCTAAGCTTTATGAGCAGAATGGTCCGGGAGCAAATGCCGGTACAGGTGCAGGTACACCTAACTATGGTGATGATGTTGTTGACGGTGATTTCAAGGAGATCTAGTAAACACTGATTTTACGGGAAAAAGGTGACCAAAGTGGCAGATGTAAAAAGAGATTATTATGACGTCCTTGGCGTATCAAAAGGCGCTTCGGATAGTGAGATAAAAAAAGCTTATAGAGTAATTGCCAAGAAGTATCACCCGGATGCAAATCCGGGGGATGCAGTCGCTGAAGAGAAGTTCAAGGAAGCAGCTGAAGCATATGCTATCCTGAGTGATCCTGAGAAGAGAGCCAAGTATGACCAGTTCGGTCATGCGGCATTTGATCCAAATCAGGGTGGTACTGGCTTCGATTTCGCTGATATGAGTGATATTTTCGGAGATCTCTTTGGTGATATATTTGGTGGAGGTGCCAGAAAGGGTCCATCAAACGGCCCTATAAGAGGTGCTGATATCAGAACGACTGTTCGTATTTCCTTCGAAGAGGCTGTTTACGGTACACAGAAGGATATGGAGCTTCCGCTTAAGGATGAATGTCCTGTATGTAAAGGCTCCGGTGCACAGCCCGGGCATCCGCCGGATAATTGTACAAAATGCGGCGGCAAAGGTCAGGTTGTATATACACAGCAATCACTCTTCGGTATGGCAAGAACAGTTACTACATGTCCTGACTGTCAGGGTAGTGGTAAACTCATAAAGTTCAAGTGTTCAAACTGTGCAGGTTCCGGATATGTTAAGAGTAAGAAGACTATCCAGATCAAGGTTCCTGCAGGTATCGATAACGGACAGAGCATACGTCTTCGTGAGATGGGTGAGCCCGGTACCAACGGAGGTGAGAGAGGTGATCTTCTCGTAACTATCCTTGTTGACCGTCATCCACAGTTCGAAAGAAAAGAATATGATATCTTCTCATCAGAGCCTATTTCATTTACACAGGCAGCTCTTGGTGGAAAGATTACGATCAATACCATCGACGGACCTTACAATTATGAGATCCAGCCGGGTACTCAGACCAATACAAGGGTTAAGCTTAAGGGCAAGGGTGTACCAACACTCAAGAATAAGAACGTCCGTGGTGATCACTATGTAACACTTATCGTTCAGGTTCCTGATAATCTTACTGAGGAACAGAAGAATATACTTAATCAGTATGAGCAGATTTCTCAGGTTCAGACCAGAGCGGCAACTGAATCTTCAGGCGGATTCTCCTTCGGAGATCACAAGAAGAGAAAGAAGAGATTCTGATAATTTTTCCTATATAATACATGAAAATACTCCGGACTTGTGCCGGAGTATTTTTGAGATTTTGTCAACGACTTTATTCAGAATGATTTTTCATATCTGACTTTGTTAATATAAGAGGAAAAGAAAAAAATGAAGATTGTCAGCAGAAGTACTCTGAAAGTATTCTCCGTGGGGTTGATTTTTGCCATGCTTCTTTCGGCGTGTGATGCTCCGCATTTTGGAAAAAAGAAAAATGAATTCACAGTGGCAGGAGCTGAGGGTGGCACTGAAGCAATTGATGTGAGTGGTGATAATAATAATACGGTCGGTAATAATGCCGACGATAATAATGCAGCTGGTAATAACGCCGAAGGTAATAATACAGAAGCTGACGGTAATGATGTGAAAGTTGCGGATGGTACACTTGGGGAAGAAGTTGCTCCGGCCGGATTATTTGAAACAGATGTCAATTCGGTTTCTGTTTCATATGATACAGGAAAGATGGAAGGATGGCAGAAGGCTTTCTACGATCAGCTTGTAAGCGTTCAGGGTGAGAGTCTTCAGAATATGGGTGACAGTTCGTTTTCGGTTCCTTCCGATGGATATTTTGTTTATGATGCGGATGATGACGGTACTCCGGAACTGTTTATAAAATTCGGCACCTGCGAAGCTGACTACTTTTTAAAGATTTATAAGTTCGAAGGTGGCAAAGCTGTAGAAATAGCATCTACCGGCTGCGGTCACACTTCATTTTATTCTATGCCTGAAAAAGGCTACATCTCTGTATGGGCACATATGGGATATTATGGCGCCAGTAAGGTTCGCTTGAATGGTAATGAACTAAGTGGTGAAACCATTTATGATGCTGATTTTAATCAGGACCCGGATGCTGATTATCCCAAAATGAAAGATCTGGTTCCCGGGGCAGAACACCTCAGTCTCGTTGAGACAAATATCTTCCTGCCTCTTATCATTTATAAATATATACCTTCGACATCTGAAGGGCTTTCGGATGATGAGGTTAAGACCAGGTCTGAGAGTTTGATTAATAATGGTGGAAATGTTTTCTGTGTGACGGGCGATAATTTCGGTGAAACAAAAGGAAATGTTGATTTTAATACATATCTCACTAAGGGTTATGCCAGTCCTTATTATAATTACAGGGTTGTCGGGTATGATTACCATGATCTGAATTCTGACGGACAGAAGGAATGCGTTATCAAGGTAAAAAATACTGAACAAGAGGATTCAGATGGTTCTGTTATAGTCATCAGCTTCCAGAACAAAGTGACCTATGCTTATTCTCTGAATTTTGTTTCAGGCAATTTAAGCTTTAATGATGACGGCAGCTTTATAGAAAATACTGAGTATGGTTCGGGACACAGGTTCTATTTCTATAAGGATCAGGCATATTTGACATTTATTGAATAGAAGTTAGTGAAGAGAAGTTATTGAAGAATTGTAATTATAGATTACTATATGAAGATTAGTAACGATTAGAAATAGATGATTAGTAAAGAATGATGAGGATATGATTTATGATCTGGACTAAATTTACTGTCGATACAACAACCGAAGCAGAAGATCTTGTCAGTGATTTTCTGAATGATATGGGTGTTGAAGGTGTTATGATAGAGGATAACGTTCCTCTTACTGAAGAAGAAATCGCAGAGATGTTTGTAGATATTCCTCTTGTTGGTGAGGATGACGGAACAGCAAAGGTTTCCTGCTTTCTCCCTGAAGGATTTGATATAGACAATCTGAGAAGAAGCGTAACAGAGGAGTTAAAAAAGCTTTCCGGCTTTATAAATGTTGGAAGCGGTGCGATCAGCACCGAACCTACTACGGATGATTCGACCTGGCAGAATAACTGGAAGGAGTTCTTTAAACCTTTCAGACTTTATGATGATATAGTAATTCTTCCTAACTGGATGACCTGGGACGAAATCAAAGATACTGATACCGTTGTCAGGATTGAGTCGGTTATGGCTTTCGGTACCGGTGCTCACGAGACCACTAATCTCTGTATCGGTCAGATCAAGAAGTATCTTAAGGACGGGGATTCAATCTTTGATATAGGGTGCGGAAGCGGTATTCTGTCAATGATCGGTGTATATCTCGGAGCAGGTTATGTCAAAGGAATTGATATAGATCCTCAGGCTATTAAATCCAGCCATGAGAATGCTGCCGTAAATGGATTCAGTGATGACAGGATTGATTTTGAGGTCGGCAACCTTCTGGCTGAGGGGGATGACGCAAAATCCGGCAGTGGCTTCGGTGTTTCCTCAGTAGATGAAAAATTTGATATTGTTGTTGCAAATATCCTTGCCGATGTCATTATCCCTCTTTCTTCAAAGGTAAGACCTTATATGAAGGAGGATGGTCTCTTTATCACATCCGGAATCATAGATGAGAAAGAAGATGAAGTAAGACAGGCTCTCATAAAGAATGGATTTAATATTATAGATACAGTTCATCTAAATGAGTGGGTATGTTTTGTGGCGAAATAATCGCTCCTGAATGTGTACGGGCGTTATGATCATATTAAAAAGGATTAAATATGCATAAATTTTTCAAAGATGAAATAAATGAATATGATAAAAGTATCAGTATTACCGGAGAGGACGTTAATCACATTAAAAATGTTCTGAGACTTTCAGTGGGTGATGAGATTACGGTAAGTGATGGCAGAGGGAGAGATTATATTTCTGCTATTTCTTCTTTTGGAGAAAATGAAGTTATTGCTGATATAATTGATGTATGTGATTCAGCAGCTGAGCTTCCGGCGGATATTACTCTTTTTCAGGGGATGCCCAAGGGTGACAAGATGGAGTTCATAATTCAGAAGGCTGTTGAACTGGGTGTCCATGATATAGTTCCTGTTATGATGGAAAGAACGATAGTTAAACTGGAGGACAGGAAGCGGGAGAAGAAGACAGCAAGGTATCAGCTTATAGCCGAGGCAGCTTCGAAGCAGTCCGGAAGAGGAATCATTCCTGAGGTGCAATCCTTTAAAAGCTTTAAGGAAGCTATTCAACTTGCTTCTTCCTATGATATGGTATTAGTTCCTTATGAAGACGCAAGAGGAATGTCATATGCCAGAGAAACTATTGACTTTACAGCCGGATTAGTTGGTGATGGGGTAAATCTGTCCCGTGCTGAAGGAGAGGGGACAGGTCCTGCTGCCAAAAAGAAGATTGCAGTTTTCATAGGACCCGAAGGAGGTTTTGCTGCATCAGAGATAAATATGGCAAAAGAGATAGGAGCAAGGATTATATCACTCGGTAACAGGATTCTGCGGACAGAAACAGCGGGACTTACTATTCTGTCTATACTTATGTTTAATATTGACAACTAAAGGAGTTACTTATGTTCGGTATAGTCTTTCTAATTATCTATGTGATAATTCAGACGCTAATCTCTATACTTACTGAATATGTTATAGTTAAAAATCCCTATTATGCAAAAATCGGAAGAAAGACTAGGACTATCAGAATAACTGTTTATTTCATTCTGGCGGTTATACCGGTTCTCGGGGCTTTTCTGCCGAAATCTTCAATTAAATATTATTCAATGATGACAGGAAATATCTGGCTTGGATTCTTTATGTACTATTCAGGTTTTGTAATACTGGCAACCATCATAACCCATATCATTTGTAAGATAAGAAAGGATGAGGAGCAGATTGCCTTAAGGCATGCTTTTCATGTTTCATTTGTTCTGGCTGCTATAGTTACGGCTTTCGGGCTTTTTCATGCCCAGAGACCCAGGATTGTGAATTATGATATCAGTATAGATAAAGAAACTTCATCTGTTAAGAATCTGAAAATTGTACTTATCGCAGATCTGCATCTAAGTGTAAATTCCGATATTAAAGCAACCAAGAGGATGGTTGAAGAGGTTAATTCCGTAAATCCTGATGTAATATTTATCGCCGGTGATATCTTTACAAGTAATTATGAAGGACTGAGACATCCGGAAGAATATTCCGCGGAATTGGCTAAAATGAAATCGAAATACGGTGTGTATGCTGTATGTGGAAATCATGATGTAGATGAGAATCTTTTCGGCGGATTTCCGATATCACCTGTTTCCAAAGCTTTCAGGACGAAAGACATGGAGGAATTCTTTGCAGCTTCCGGTTTCAAGGTTCTCTATGATGAAAGTGTAGAGCTTGCCGGAGGTGAGATAGTTCTTTCCGGCCGTATAGATGGTGAGAAAGCAGGAGATGGCACTGCTAATCGTAAGAATGCCCATGATCTTCTGGCTGATGTTGACAAATCAAAGCCTGTGCTCGTTATGCAGCATGAACCTATTCAGTTTAAAGATCTTGCGGAAAATGGCGCAGATGCTGTTTTCTGCGGACATACTCATAATGGACAGATGTTCCCCGGCAATCTTGTGGTTCCCTTTTTCAATGAAAATGCTTACGGAGTTAAGAAGCTTTATGGTATGGATACCATAGTTACAGCAGGCGTGGGTTATTATGGGCCTCCGATGAGAATAGGAACTGACAGCGAAGTTACAGTTGTGAATGTAAGCTTTAACACGCCGTGAGCAAGAAATCCCCCACCTCTACAGGTGGTGGGATGAATTGCGATAAACACGGCGTTTTATTGACTTTTGTATCTCATAGTATTATAATCATAGTGTAATCAGTCGTAAACATTGTAAAGGATATAAATACTATGAAATTAGATAATAATAATCATTCGGTATTCATGCTCAATTATCACCTTATTATGTGCATTAAATATCGTAATAAAGTGATAGATGATATAATCTCAAACCGTCTCAAAGAGATATTTGAGAAGATAGCTCCGTCCTATAACATCACATTAGAGGAATGGAATCACGACATAGACCATGTACATATACTATTTCGAGGACAGCCCAATACAGAAATAAGCAAATTTATCAATGCTTATAAATCTGCAAGCAGTAGACTTATCAAAAAAGAATATCCTCAGATACGTAAATCTCTTTGGAAAGAGATGTTCTGGTCGCAGAGCTTTTGTCTGTTAACTACGGGCGGTGCTACAGTAGATATTATTAAGCAATACATCCAATCTCAAGGTAAGAAAGATGGCAAACAGAGCAATTAAGTACAGAGCATATCCTACAACTAAACAATCTGTCATGTTTGCTAAGACCTTTGGCTGTTGTCGTAAGGTCTATAATCTCATGCTTTCGGATAAGATTGAAGGCTACAAGGCTACTGGCAAGTTTCCTACTGTTACACCTGCTAAGTATAAGAACGATTATCCTTATCTTAGAGAAGTAGACAGCCTTGCTCTTGCCAATAAGCAGATGGACTTACAGGAGGCTTTTCGTAATACATTTAGTAAATCTCGTAAGAAGAAAAACGGTTTTCCTAAATTCAAGTCTGCCAAGCATAGTCGTAAGTCCTATACTACAAACAATCAAAAAGGCACAGTTGCTATCATAGACAATAAATGTATTAAGCTCCCTAAGATCGGAAAGGTAAAAGCTGTTATCCATCGAGTGCCTGACGATAGTTGGACAATTAAATCAGCTACCGTATCACAGGAATCAGACGGCAAATATTATATCTCCGTACTCTTTGAGTTTGAGAATACTGTAAATCCTTATGTAGCCGATAAAACTAATGCCATCGGGTTAGATTATGCTTCTGACGGCTTATACGTAGATAGTAATGGCAATACAGGTACTAATCATAAGTATTATCGTGAGAGCCACAATAAGCTTGCTAAGGCTCAGCGTAAGCTATCACGTATGCAAGGTTCTAAGAAACACGAGGTTAAGTCCAATAATTATGTAAAGCAACTCCGTAAAGTGAATAAGATACATAGGCATATCGCTAATCAGCGTTTGGATAACCTGCATAAGATATCTACTGAGATAGCCAATCAGTATGATGTTGTATGCGTAGAATCCTTAAACATAAAGTCTATGTCTAACAAAGGCTTTGGTAACGGCAAAGCTACTCTCGATAATGGTTACGGTATGTTCCTGTCTATGCTTGAATATAAACTATCCGATAGAAATAAGTATCTCATCAAGGTAGACAAGTGGTTCCCGTCATCACAGATATGTCATTGTTGTGGTATGCTACATCCTGAAATGAAGAATTTAGCTATCCGTAAAATGACATGTGATTGCGGTCTTACAATAAGCCGTGACCAGAACGCTGCTATCAATATCCTAAACGAAGGATTACTACTAC
>JAFUVQ010000006.1 GCA_017477505.1 Eubacterium sp. | reverse complement strand
AATACCATGCCTCAGTGGGCAGGATCATCATGGTATTTTCTCCGTTATGTAGATAATAAGAATAAAGAGGCACTTGTGGACAGAGCCAAGGCTGATAAGTATCTTCCTGTAGATATGTATATCGGTGGTGTTGAACATGCTGTTCTTCACCTTCTCTATTCAAGATTCTATACCAAGTTCCTTTATGATATAGGTGTTATAGGCTTTGACGAGCCATTTACAAAGCTTTTCAATCAGGGTATGATCTGCGGTCGTGACAAGGTTACCGGCAAGCCTACCAAGATGAGTAAATCTCTTGGAAATATCGTATCTCCTGATGATATAGTCGAGAATTACGGATGTGATACACTCAGGCTTTATGAACTTTTCGTAGGTCCGCCTGAACTTGATTCAATCTGGGATGATGCGGGAATAGACGGAATCTCAAGATATCTCAAGAGATTCTATACAATGGTTATGGATAATGTTGAGAAGAATTCAGCTGCTCCTATAGCCGAAACACCTGAATTACTGAGAATCAGACATGGTCTTGTCAAGGATGTTACTGAAAGACTTACAAACTTCAGTCTCAATACAGTCATCTCCGCATTCATGGAGTATAACAACAAGCTCGTTGATATGACAAAGACAACAGGAGTTGATCTTGAGACACTTAAGACCTATGTGAAGCTTCTCGCTCCTTTTGCACCTCATATAGGTGAAGAACTCTGGGAGGTTCTCGGCGGAACAGGTACTGTATTCCACGAGGCATGGCCTACATATGATGCTGATAAGCTTGTGAAGGATACAATCACACTTCCTGTACAGGAAAGCGGAAAGACAAGACTTACAATCGATGTTCCGGCTGACGCTTCTAAGGAAGATATATTCAAAGCAGCAAGAGAAGCTTTGGGTTCACGTCTTGAAGGTAAGACAGTAGTAAAAGAGATTTACGTTCCGGGTAAGATCGTAAATATAGTTGCAAGATAGATATTTGTCACAAAAGTTTTAGGTTGCCATGGTATATCATATACCCGGCAACCTACTTTTGAATTCTTTCGTTTTAGTCTTTTTTGGTGGTAAAAATGGATAGATTTATAGATAATTCACCTGACAGAATAAAACTTCGAAAACATCAGAATACGCTTGTTGTGGTAGGCGTAGGTGTTATTGCTATGGGGATTGAATATATTTTTGAACTCCTTGGTTTAATGCTTTTTGACCGCGAATATGTGGCAAATTTTTTTCGTGAAATGAATCCTGAGTTTTTTGCTGATTTTTCTGATGGTTTTATGATTTTACTTTTTGCGATATTTGCACTGATTGTTCTTTTTTTAACGGTTTCGGTCAGGGTTTTTGTGGGAGTGAACGCCATAAAAGAAGGAAAGGGCGGGAAGCCTCGCTTCCTGTATCTTGTTTTTACTGCTATTCTTATCGCTTCCACATTTGAATCAATTATGTATGGATTGGAGTTTCTGAAGGATGCGGAGAATAATTCGGTAAGGCTTGATCTTCTGTTTAACACAGCTGCCGATAGTACCAACGGAGCGGCATCCATATCCACACTGCTGATCTGTATCATTTCATTAGTTCTGCTTACTGAACTGGTTTATGCATCTATAATGTCTAAAATACTCAGAAGGAAAATGCAATGCAAATAGATTTTCATTATTATGCCACGTATAGTGCGGCTGTTCTTGCGGGTTATACTCACGAGGAAAGTCAGATAATTGCATATAGTGCCCAGTTTGTGGATTGCTGTTCCAGGACATTTCTTAAAATGGTTGGGGCTCCTTTGTCTGCGGCCACAACCCAGCTCCAGCTTGAGTTGATGGATGCGAGAACGGATCCTGTAGGACTGCAGGATATAACCAGGATATGGTCTTCATTTCATTTTCTTCCGGGGGATCTTAAAAGAACCAGGAAACATGCGAGCAAGGCATATATAAGAAAGATGAGACTTGTATGTGATACCAACGGCGAGCTTCTCAAGGAGACTGTCGGTCTTGCTATGGGAAGAGGTCTTGAGGCTGCGGGACTTGCCATGCACGTTCTTGCCGATACCTGGGCTCACAGATATTTTGCCGGGACTCCGTCACTTGTGATCAATAATACAAATCATTATTTTTATGAGATATATCCTGATGAGCAGGGAGTGCTCCGTGAGAGACCTGTAAAGTTCAACAATAATCCTGCCAGCACTGATGTGCCCGAGAAAGGCTATTATACAAACAGTCTTTTCCAGTGGGATGAGTCATCCATCATGAATCTCGGTCACGGAAGAGCAGGGCATCTTCCGGATTACAGCTTTGCGCGATATAAGTATCTTCCCGCATGGGGAGAGTATAGGGAAATACTTAAGGATAATCCTCATGATTACTATCATGCATTTTGTCAGATGATATATGCATTGGAATGTATAAGAGAAGAAAAGGAATTCGCCCTTGATACATATGCTTTTAAGAAAGTTGCACCTTACGGAAATGAGATTATGGAAATAATCCTTAAACGAAGGCTGGATGCATCGGCTGACTGGAAAGCCTTCGGAGAGAAGCTTTCCGGACAGGAGATTGAAGATTTTGATGTTTCAAAATACCAGCAGGAGTATATGGATGCCGGAAATGAACATGATGAGACTTTCCTCGGAAAATTTGTAATAGCTGCCATGAGGCAGAAGAGTATGGTTACGAATCGTATATATAAATCCGGGAGCCTTCTTGCCGGATATTCAATTGATTTTGATCTTAAGAACTTTACGGGAATTAAAGATCTAAAGGGAATCGGGGATTTTATGCATCTGGTTGAAGACAGGCTGAAAGGAGTAAAAGATGACGAAGAAAAAAAGGATAATTGAGATTATCATCGCTCTTTTTATGATAGGCCTTGCCGGACTGATGTTTATAGAACCGGTTAACGGAATTAAAGCCGCGTCGGCTATCCTTGTAATTGTGCTGACTATCAGGGGACTCAGGAAGATAGTATTCTATCTGCATATGGCAAGATCTATGGTTGGCGGAAAAACCATACTCTTTATAGGACTGCTTTTTCTTGCTGTAGGTATTTTTATATCAGACCGCTCCAGAACTGCAGAGAAGTATTTTATAATATACCTGGCAGTATTCTTCCTTATTATGGGCGCTATCAGCATACTTCGTGCAAATGAAGCGCGTACATCGGGAAGCCCCCATTGGAAGCTGAAGGCTGCTCAGGGACTGATCGAGGTAATACTTGCCATAGCAGTGCTTATCAGCGGATTGGTATTTCATTCAGATATGCTGACTGCTTTTGTATTTTCATTGCAGCTTATAAGTTCGGCGGTGATCCGTATCATTACGGCCTGCCGCAAGACCGCTATAGTATATATTCAGTAATAGGAAACTGCGTTTCCTATTACTGAACCCTCCGGGGGAAGCGCACTCGCGCGAGAGGTAGGATGCTTCGCATCCCGCGCTCGGCGCGGCGCATGTCGCTGGCGACATGCTTTATTTATAATAGGAAACTGCGTTTCCTATTACTGAACCCTCCGGGGGAAGCGCACTCGCGCGAGACCTGCTTTATTCCATAATAGAAAACTAAAATGCCAGCAGTAAGAGTTCATATGTGTTGTCAGTCTTTACATATGAAACGGAGTAGGTGAGTGCAGCGTCCCCGGTGCCTGCTGTTATTATATAGGTATCATCCGGTTTAAAGCTTTCAAAATCCTCAAGGTAGAAAGCTCCTTCCGAAGTGTCAACATTTCTTTTCTCTTCGGCACCTGCTTTTCTGGCGGAGTATGTATCTGATTCGGTTATACTGACAAATACGGATACTTCTTCGTCAGATTCAAGATTCAGCGTTGCGACGCTGCTGTCATCGGTTAACATATATTCAGAGTTGGAAAGCTCCGGAGTGAAAGCTTCGAGAGCTTTTTGATTATAGATAATACTCGTATACAGTATGTCACCGCGTTCTGATATGACTATCTTATGAAGCTCTGTATTATCATATCTTGTAAATGTAATGCACCAGTATATCGCCGCATATGTTCTGAAGGTGGTATCGATAGCCTTGTACGGGGTAGCAGACCAGGAATACCAGTTTCTGTAGTCAGATGAGAGGTCAACAGGGTACATACCGTGATTATACAGAGATCTTATCCTGAGCACCGCCATGGTCTTTATGTCAAAGTCTGTCATAGTGCATTCGCTTTTCCTGGCAGGTGAAACAGAACTGTCCCATCTTCCGAGTATAAGTTCAAGACACTGTTCGTCGGTGAGCTGCTTGGATACATTGCTTATAACAGATTCAGAAGGTCCGGCGTAGTACTCCTGCGGAACATCCTTGATTTCGGAAAAGCGTTTCTTCATTATACGGCTCTGCATCATACCGGGAATCCATACAGCGGCACATACAGCAAGAAGTGCACCAAGAACCAGTATTAAGTTTTTGATATTAGATTTAGTCATATCATTCTCCGGTTGGGTTATCGGTTTTTTCTTCATTGCATGTCGTAAATTCAACAATCATCTTTGTTCCGACACCGAGCTTACTTTCAATCTTAAGAGTGGCACCATGCTCCTTCAGTATGGCAGCAACCAGTGACATTCCGAGTCCGGCTCCACCTTCTTTACGGGAACGCGATTTATCTACCATATAGAATTCATCACATATCCTGTTTACATCCTCGGGAGCAATTCCTATTCCGTGATCCTCAACTACAAAGCGGTAGCCTGCAGAATTCTCATTCATTTCACCATAAAATGAAATGCTGCTTCCTTCGGCAGACGCTTTCCTGGCGTTATCCAGAAGGTTTATGAATGCAGTCCTTAGGAGTGCGCTGTCTGCTATGATAGATGCACTGTCAAAATGTGATTCCAGTCTGATTTTCTTTTTTAACATGGCTGGCATAACAGTCTCTTTTACAGCTTCGCCTAATCCCAGAGTATTAACTTTGGATTTTTCCACATGTCCGTCCTTAAGGTATATCAGGTCGAAAAGATGTGACGACATCTGCTCCAGTCGTTTGCCCTCGGAGAATATATAATCGGCAGCCATCACCTCATCCTCGCGCGGAAGCTCGACTGAACGAATAGTATCGGCATAACCTATGATGGTAGTCATAGGAGTTTTTATCTCATGAGTAAAGTCAGCAACGAACTGGTCCCTGCGGCGGAGCATATCATTTAACTCATCAATATGATCCTCAACCGAATCAGCCATGTGATTGAATTTGTCGGAGAGGAGACCGACCTCATCCGAGGTTTTGATATCACTTCTTATACTGAAATCACCGCCCGCAAAGTCATCAGTCACACGGTTCAGTTTTTCCAGAGGCTTCGTAAGAAGAAAACTGATTATATAGATTAGCAGACCTGAGAGCGCGATCATGGAGATCATGAAGATACGCATTTCATTTAAATTCTTATTTAAAATGTCACGCGCTCCGGTGATGTCTCTTCTGGTGACTATCCTGAGAGGAGAGTCATTTATAAGCCCGAAAGAAGAGGTGTAGATGAAGAGATTCCTGCCCTCCTCGATAATGATATACTTCTTGGTATAATCTACATTTGATACGGAAGAAGTATTTTCGGTATTTGTAAAATCAGGGATATTCTTATATGAATTCTGTTCGGTTTCCTTGTCTGTGGTGAAGATATAGTCTTCTTCAAAAGAGATATAGAGCTCGGAGTTTTCATTCAGAATTCCGGCGGAAACCTGATTTGCGATTTCAGGGAGGTTTGCTCCGATACGGGTCGGGTTATTGTTGATGAGATCAAGAAGAGAATATTCAATAACTGACTGAACCAGATTATTCTCAGTTACTGAATTGCGGATTTCTTCATCAATCATAAGATTGGTCATTCTGGACATCATAACAGTGCCTGCCACGGAGATGGCAAGCGAGATTATGACAATATTGATCAGTAGAACTTTATATCTGAATTTCATGAAAGTCTGTATCCTGTACTGTAAACGGTTACCAGTTCGTCTCTTAGTCCCAGCTTTTTACGAAGTCTCTGGACATGAAGATCGACGGTCCTTGATTCGGGCTGCCATTCAGCTTCCCATATTGTTTCAAATATTTTGTCCTTAAACAACGTGATATTTACATTTCTCACAAACAGAACAAAAAGATCGAATTCCTTCGGAGTGAGTTTGATCTCTTCATCTTCCCTCTTTATGACACGGTTATCTACATCTATAGAATAATTCTTATATGTGAGCATGCTGTCTGTCTTATTGTAACGACGGAGCACTATATTGATACGTGCCAGAAGTTCAACGATTTCAAAGGGCTTAACGATATAATCCTCAGCGCCTGAAGTGAGACCTTTCACCCTGTTATCCAGAGATGACATCGCGGTGATGAAGATGACCGGTATGCCCATAGGTCGTATATATTCCATCAGCTCATAACCGTTAATCTCCGGGAGCATTATGTCCAGAAGGATAAGATCAAATGAAGAGTTTTCTTCAAGAAGATCCGCGGCATCCTTTCCATTATAGAGGGCAGTGCACGAATATCCGGCCCGTTTCAGGTTCATGACCATCAGATCTGATATAGCTTTTTCATCTTCAACTATAAGAAGTTTCAGCATGGGAGCCTCCGTTGAAACTGTTATTAATCAGTAGAGTATTTATAAACCTATTACAGTATATCATATTAGTATATAAATGCATCCGAATTGTAACAAAAACAAAAAATGAAAAAAATTTCGGAAATGATGCATTTTAGATGCAAACATTTTTTATTATTCAGTTATGCTACATGAATTACATCAAAAAGGAGAGATGGTTATATGAGAAAAACACTTATGAAGAAGCAGCTGATCTCAGCAGTTCTTGCTCTCGGAATGCTCCTTGGGACTGTCGGCTGTGGAACGAAGAATACAGTAGTTACCGACTATGGCACTACGGAAAGCAGTTCGGAGACAGTCAGTTCGGCAGGAGATGCGGATACTTCATCCACAAAAACAGATGCTCATTATGAGCTTGGCAATTCGGAAAGCCTTGCAGATTATTTCGGCGATTCCGTAAAGTGGGATGAAACAACAGCTATAGATGGAACCGAAGTTAAACTGAAAGGAAAGATAGAAGTTCCGGAGCTGAAATCACTGAATGTATATAATGCGAAAATACTTCTGAATAACGACAGCTGGGAAGATAAAGTTGTAAAAGGAATATTTGGAGATTCAGCTGAGAAGCTCGAAGAAGTATCTTATACAAATTCAACTGATTATATGATGCTTCTCTACAGGCTTCGTGCATTCTATCTCGAGATAGAACTTAGAAATGCTTACATGGGCGATGGTGAGGAAACCTTTGATGAAAATTTTTATCAGGAAATGGAGATGAAACGTTTCAGCATCATTAATTCTTCATTTGACGAATCATATAAATGGTATGATTCGGAAGATTCTTTTCTTCATATGTATGAAGGGGAATTTCAGGGAAAGAGATATTCTCTTTTAATCGGTTATATGGAGGAATCCCTGAGCCGTATCATTTATCTTTCACCTGTCAGTGTAGAAGACATATTTCCGGGTGAAGGAATTAAGTCAATGCTTATAGAAAATGAGGAGAATGACCGTGGCGTCAGATATGATTATGAGAATGAATCCAATCTGACTCCGGATGATGTGAAGAAATCCATTTCAGATTTTCTTACGGACAAAGTCGGCTTCGGAGCAAATGATATATGCCTCAGTAATAATGGCAGTAACTTTGATGCTCTGTACGGAAATTATTACTATAACAGCTTCTATAATGACTCCATGTCGGTACTTACATTTACTGATTCTGATTATCTTACCTCCAAGAAAAGCGTTTTATCCACAACATCCCTCACCGATTACAGGATACTGGCAGAGCAGGATGACATCCCGATGAAAGCGAAGGATAGAGGCGGTTCATTTGATTATTACTCATATATTAATTCTTACAATCCGCCACTTGATCAGGTGGTAAATGCAAAGCGTAATGGTTATGTGATGTATCTTTCTTCAGGATATACAATGCCTCAGAATATGAATACTTTTACCCTTAGTACAGGTTCTAATTACGGCAGAATATCAGTAACCGACAAGGGAATCTTTGATGCTGATATTATGTATGCATCAACGGTTCTGGATGTTGTGGAAAATGTAAAGCTTCTTGGGCTTGATAATGTCAGGGAAGCCCTCAAAGCTGATATGACAGCAAATATCGATAAATACAGAAATGCCATAAATGCAACAGCTACCAATGCGGGTGACAAACTGAAGAATATCAGACTTGATACTGTAAGACTTGATTATTATCCGTTAGGCGAAGAAGAAAATGACGGGGAAAACCTGACGACTTTTGTTCCCGTTTGGCAGATATGGCTCAGCGGTGATAATGAAGGTTATGTACTCGCCTATATAAACGCAATAGATGGATCGATAATTGATGTGACTTATTGATGAAAGACAGGTCTATGAAGGGTAAATGGTCAGACAGATCGATGAAAGGTGCAAGTGACAGATGCAGGCAGCACAGGAGAGTAGCGATGGTAAGTAAAAAAACCAAATTGAATATAGTTATAATGGCATTGCTGCTTTCTCTGACCGGCTGTGGCGGAGGTGTAAAGGATACACTGGTCCCGGCAAGATATATATCGGAATATGAGGTGGAGAGAAATACAGTAACAGTTAAGAAGGGTGACCTTACGCCTTTCTTCGAGGGTGAACTGCTGCTTAAGGATTATGACGAAGTGACCTACAGGATAGAAGGCAAATGGCTGGAGCAGGTTCTTGAAACTGATGATGTAATTTTTGATGCGGTCTATAAAAATGTAGGTGACTCTGTGAAGGCCGGAGAAACACTCCTTTCATTTAAATCCGAAAGTCTTTCAAAGAAGCTGGTTGAAGCAACTGCTGCTAAGAATAAGGCGGTAATAAAAAAGGAACATTTGCAGAATCTGGCAGCCATAGGTGGAGGGCCGGATTATTCGGATGACATAGCATCTCTTACAAATGATATTAAGGTTGCCGATATGGCAATCAGGGATATCAATAATGATATGGATAAGCTCCGTATCAAAGCCGAGAAAGATGGAATTGTGAGTTATGTCAACCAATCTCTTGCAGACGGATTTCTTTCCACAGGAGTAGCAGCACTAAAGGTCGTTTCGGACAGTGGATATTATGAAATGAAGAATATACCGGATGCCTCCACAGGAATATCGATTAAAGCCGGAGACAGCTTTAAGGTAAGAGGCAGTGTTTCGGAATATGATGTGGTTGCAGAGGAAGAACAGGAATCAGGAAAGCTGATCTTTAAGCTGAAGGAAGATATCCCGGTTAAGGAGAAGCTGCTCCGGCTGCATCAGGATCTGTCACAGATAAATGATGTATGTTATGTTGAAACCATTGCGCTCTTCGAGTCGGGCAATGATACATATGTTTACAGGAAAACCGGTGAAGTTTTCCGTGCAGTCAAAGTAGAGACCGGTGAGAAGACGGGAATATATACAGTGATAAAGTCGGGACTTGAAGAAGGCGATGTGGTGGAGCTGCCATGATGAGAAGAAAAAGATTTAAAAACAGAATATCGCACATTCTTATTGCTGCGACCATGGTAAGCAGTCTTTTCGGACTAAACGGATGCGGGAATGCAGCGGTGGCAGTGCCTGAACTAAAAGATCCCTTAAGTGATACTGTATCCATCAGGACGGCTGATGAAAGGATAGTAGGTAACATTTCCACTCTTATGGGAACAGTAGTGCCAAAGAGTTATCCGGTCTACAGCAGGAAGAATGCTTCCGTGAAAGAAATCCTGGTCGGAGTCGGAGACAGGGTGGAAGAGGGGGATACGATAGCTGTCATTACCCTTGGAAACGGAACTGAAGAAGGAAACCGTATAAGGGCTGAGCTTGCCTCTCTGGACAGGGAAAAGACCATGAATAATGCGGTTACGGAAGCAGAGATAGAACGCCTGGAATATGAGCAGAAGGTCGAGGAAGCTGCAGGAGACGAAGGAGCAGCTGCTGAAAAAGCAAATGCGATCCGTATAGCCGAAGAAAATCTGAGATATGAGAATGCGCTAAATGATTCTCAGAGAAGCTCCGCAAATACCGGGCTAAAGAACCTGAATGATTCATCGGGGACCGTAAAACTCACGGCTGCACATTCCGGCTACGTTACATTTGTCAAAGATGTTACGAGGGAGAATATACTCGGGCAATACGAGAATGTTGCCGTTATATCCGATTATGATGACCTTTATATCGAAACTGATGAGGTTAATCTGAAGGACTATAAATATAAGGATTATAAGAGCAAATGGACTACCATAGGCGGACGGGAAGCAGAACTTAAAGAATATGAATATACAAATGAAGAGACAGCCTTTTCCCTTTCCGTTGAGAAGAATCCGCCCATGGCCTTCAGTGTGAAAGGGGCGGTACTTACACCTGGCGCAGACCTTGTGCTTTATTTCATGGAAGAAGAGAAGATTCCCTGCCTTGCCGTGGGTAATGACTCGATCATAAGAGAAGGCAGCGATGCATTTGTATATATAGAAAATGAAAATGGAAATGTTAAGACCAAGGTTGAAACCGGAAGAAACGACGGACTATATACAGAGATACTCTCGGGGATATCAAAGGGTGATAAGGTCATTTATACCAACAGAGCCGTGACGCCGAAGAATTACAGTATATTCGAGGCAAAAAAGGCTACCTATACCGAAGCCTGCGAAACGGATATGCTCAGCATAGCGAACCCATATTATGATATCTATACAACCGACTGTGACGGAGTATACCAGAAGGTCAGAGCAGAAGGAGATGTGGAAAAGGGAGATGAACTTTTCAGAGTTGAATCTTCGGTAAAAAGCTCCGATGTTGAGGCAGCAAGGCTTGCGATAGCTAATCTGGATAATGCCCGAAACAAAGAAGTGAAGGATTATGACGCTCGGAAGGCTGAGCTGCAGGAAATCATTAACCGTGGTGACAGGTACAATCCGGAAACCATGGCATCCGATACAGATGCGATTCACGAATATATGTACAGCACCGAGATAGCAGCCGCAAGCCTTAAGATGCTTGAAGCTGAAGAAGTCTTTAATGCGGCGGAATATGCGGCAGAACGTAAGCTTCTGGTGGATGAATATAACCGCCTTAAGAAAGGAACAGGCAAGGCTGACGGGCTTTCAAATTATATTGTTACTGCAAAAGAAGGCGGTACGGTAAGTTATCTTAAATATAAAAATGAAGAGAGAGTAGAGAAAAACGGTTTTGTCATGACTGTCGAAAAGCCGGGCTCAGATGAGGAGAATACAAGAATCCTGGCACTCGTTACCGGAAAGGCAGGACTTTCGGTAAGTCCTATCATGTCCGCAAAACCGGGCAATGAGGTGGTAATAACGAAGAACGGCAGGAAATGGAAGGGCCGTTGTATCGGTAAAAACGGAGAAGAGAGAAAGTATATGCTTTTCACCAGGGACGGAAAGCCCTGCACCACATTTTCAAAACCTTTTTCCAGAAATATAGAAAAGCAGTTCTATGTCGAAATAGATGGAAGAGTAAGTGGGGAAGATCTCGAGGGAGCCAGACTTTCATTTAACGGAATGGAGATAAGGGATGTGATCTCGGTACCGAACAGCGTCATCAGAACCGAAACGGACCAGCTGACAGGAACAGAGAAGAATTACGTCTGGAAGATGGTTGAAGGTGATGTTGTAAAGGAATATGTGAAGATATACAAGACAAGGACAAATGTAGAGGAAACACTTGTACTCTGCGGTATCGAAGCGGGAGACAGATTACTGAAATGATAAGGTTCATACTTACAAAGATTAAAAATAAATATAAGCTCTATTTCTGTCTCATGATAGGAAATATATCCGTTATCATGATATTTGCCATGATCATGATGTTCAGGGGCGGTTCCGAGAGAAAGTTGATACAGACAGGTTTCGTCAGGGAATACGAGGAAAACGGAACATTTCCGGCTGTGATTTCCAGAAAAGACGGAATAACCGGACAGGACATTACAGGTACGGATATAGAAGCAGCCATAGATGCTTATTCCGGATCCTGGGAGAAATATCTGGAGCTTCCGGTGGTTGCCGAAGAGAGGCTGATCCGCTACAAGGAAATAAAAACCGATTTTTCCTATAGAGGAGACGGATATATCGATATAGGCTATTTTAGCGGGAGCGTTGACCCTGCGGCGGAAGATCTGGGCATATTTTCATTTGCGGACAGGATTGATGAGGAAGCGCCGGAAGGGGCGATTCCGTGTTATGTCAGTACATATACGGCTGAAAGACTTGATATAGTTCCGGCTGAACTGCTTTATTTTTCAGGTATAAACGGAAATGATAATAAAAGCGAGAATCCGCCTGCTCTCTTCGTAAAGGGTATTGTGAGAGAAAAGGAGGGGAGCTATTTCTGGCATAAATCTCTGGCTGAATGCGAGTTTCTTGCTATCGTCAGCAAAGAAGGATTTGAGGGGATAGTTGAGAAATATCCGAGAAATACATATTACGAGATTTTTGAATCATTTGACTATAGATATATAGATACTGTAAATGCCGAAAAGACCGAAAGTGTTCTTTCGCAGTTTGCAGAGAAGGATGAATTCATTACAGAGAATATCACTCCTGTTCTGAAGAAATATAAAGAAGAAAGAAAATCCATAAGACTGATGCTGTATGTGATCGTTCTGCCGTTGGTGGTTCTGATAGTTATCTTTACGGGCATGATCGCTTTCAGGATAATTGACTCCGAAAGGGGCGAGCTTTCCACCATGAGAGGAAGGGGTCTCGGAATTATCAGGATAATGGGACTCTATCTCCTTCAGGCTGTGATATTGGCAGGAATATGCATACCTGCAGGTATTGCGGCGGGATACGGCTTCGGGCTTCTCATGGCAAGGGCGACCAGCTTCATGAGCTTTGGCTGGGGCAGCTCGGCGCCGGGAGTCAGCGATTATTCACTTGATATCATGATGATTCCTGCAGCATTCATTGGAGCACTTCTGGACATTATCATAATGCTGGTGCCAGTGGCTCTGTTTTTCAGAAAGAAGAAGGAGAAGAGGACCTCGGGACTTCCTGTATGGGAGAAATACTTCATCGACGTCATACTGCTCATAGTATCGCTTTATCTTCTTTTCAATTATAACAGGCAGCGGGATATCTTAAGAGAAAGCGTTATAAACGGAGAGGGCATCGATCCATTTGTCTTTATAAATGCAACGCTTTTCCTCTTTGCCTGCGGCATGTTGATGCTGAGACTTATTATGTATCTTGCAAGGCTTTATTATAAGGCCGGAAAGAATAAGTTCTCGCCGGCGGCTTACTCGGGAATACTGCAGGTTCTCCGTACAGCCAAAAGCTCCAGTGTTATCTCGGTATTTATGGTTATGACTATCGCCATGAGCCTTTTCAATGCAAATATAGCGAGAACTATAAATACGAATAAGGATAAAAGACTCAAATATGAATGCGGCACTGATGTAAGGATAAATGAAGAGTGGAAGCTCTATACCAGAAAAGGTAACGAGGAAACCACATGGAAATACGGCGAGCCGGACTTTGAAATCTATAAGAAGCTTTATAATGAGGGAATCTTCTCATCCGTCACCAAAGTCGTAAATACAGACAGAGCGGTTGCAAGGATTTCTGGAAGGGAAGCCCTTGATATAAAGCTTATGGGCATACATACCAGAGAATTCGGAGAGACGGCAATGCTGGAGAGTGACGGGGCTTCTGTAAACGGGGAGATAGCAGTGTCTGGAACCGGTGAAGGTCAGGACGCCGGGGGCAGAAAGCACTGGTTCGAATATCTGAATAAGCTGGCAGATGAACCGGACGGAATTATCATATCCGAAAATATGGCTAAGGAAGCCAAACTTAAGGTGGGAGATAATGTAACAATAGGCATGAAATCTCCCGGCGGTGCAGGTAAGGTCGAAATATATGCAAGCGTGACACTTAAAGTGGTCGGAATCGTAAATGTATGGCCGGGCTACAGTGCATTTGCATATGAAAGAGATGAGGACGGAAAGATAATCGAAGAAGATAACTATCTGGTTATCATGAATTATGCAGGGCTGGTAAGTACATTTGGAATTACACCATATGAAGTCTGGGCAAAGACCGAAAAGAGCACTGAAGAGATCACGGCGGCTCTGGAGGAGAGTTTTGCGGGAACAGACAGAAGAGTGGAGAGCGTCAGAAACTGGCGTGATGAGATAAAGAAAGAAAAATCCTCAGCCATCGTACAGATTACCAATGGACTCTTCTCGGCAGACTTCCTTGTGGCACTTATGCTTGCCATAATCGGATACCTTATCTACTGGATAACATCTATAAGAGACAGAGAATTACTATTCGGAATATACCGTGCAATGGGAATCTCAAAGAAAGAGATAAATGTTCAGCTTTTGATTGAGCAGATGCTCCTGACGGTTACGTCCATTGCAGCGGGAGTCATAGCAGGCGAGGTTGCATCGAAACTTTTCACAAACCTTTTTGCGGCAGTATATATGCCGGAAAAACACAGCCTTGACCTTGTAGTGGTATCATACGGAGCCGACCTTATAAGACTCGGCGCAGTACTGGCTGCAGTAGTAGTGATCTGTATCATGCAGCTGAGAAGGATAGTCGGCGGACTGAATATAACCGAAGCACTTAAGCTCGGGGATGATTGATCAGTCATTGAAATGGGATGACATTAAAATACGGGAATTGAATCCGGGAGTGAAGCAGATTGGGAATTGTGATGGGTGCACGTTGTAAGAAGGATGAATAATGAGCGAATATATACTGGAAATTAAAGATGTTACAAAAGCATATCCCCTTGGAGACGGAAGTTCTCTGACAGTACTTGATCATATCAACTACAGCCTTCCAAGGGGAAAGGTGATAATGATGATGGGACGTTCCGGTTCCGGCAAGACCACGCTGCTCAATATGATGAGTACGCTGGACGATGCCACTTCCGGTGATATCATTATGTATGATAAAGTCATAAAGCAGGGACAGCATACAAAACAGAAAAATGAAGATGAGTCACTCACTGCTTCAACTGAAATTAAGGAAAGAGTTTACAGCAAAATGTCCCAGAGCGAGAAGGATGACCTCAGGCGTTACAGAATGGGATTCGTTTTCCAGTCGGTTGCGCTGATACCGGTAATGACAGCTTATGAAAATGTGGATTTCGGCCTTCGTACAGCCGGTGTCAAAAATGTGTCGGAGCGGGATGAACGTATCAAGGAAGTACTGGAAAAAGTGGGACTTGCCGACAGAGCGAAGCATTATCCGGCTGAGCTTTCAGGAGGTGAAAGACAGAGGATTGCCATCGCCCGTGCCATAGCACACCATCCGGAGATACTTTTTGCAGATGAACCAACCGGAGCTCTGGATACGGCAACCGGAATCGGGGTGGCAGAACTGTTCCGCTCACTTACAGAGGAAGAGGGGATTACAGTCATCATGACCACACACGATCCACGTATGGAAGAAATGGCGGATATGCTCATACGTATGGGACAGTAATGCGAAGGAAATGCCAACGTATATGTGGCGTGAATAGGATGAAATGCAGACATGCATGGGCAGTGAAGAGGGAGAAATGCCAATGTATATGTGGCGTGAATAGGATGAAATGCAGACATGCATGGGCATAGAACCGGAAGAAAAGCAGGTATACATGGCAGTAGCTCAGGGAACAGCGGCGGATTAGGAAAAAAGTATGAAAGATATAGACAATACAGAAAAGAAAAATGAAGAAAATATACCGTATATTAGATGTGACAGCCTTGTCCGCATTTACAAATCCGAAGGCATTGAGGTTATGGCTCTTCAAGGACTGGACCTGGAAATCCATAAGGGCGAGCTGATGGCCATAATCGGTAAATCGGGAAGCGGAAAGTCAACGCTTCTGAATCTACTGGGCGGACTTGATAAACCCAGCGCAGGAAATATATATTTCGGTGAAGAGAGCATGGCTGAGATGTCTGAATCAAAGCTGGCAGAATTCAGGCGTGATCACATCGGTTTTGTGTGGCAGAAAAATACGGATAATCTGATGAATTATCTTACAGCAGTGGAAAATGTAGAGCTGCCGCTCCTGTTTACGAATATGAAAAAGTCAGAGAAACGTGAACGTGCCTTGAAGATGCTTCAGGCTGTGGGACTTGAGGCAAAGGCGGACCGTTTTCCGACGATGCTGTCAGGCGGTGAACAGCAGAGAGTTGCCATAGCTGCGGCGCTGGTAAATGAACCGGACCTTTTACTTATGGATGAGCCTACGGGAGCGGTAGACAAGAAAACATCCATCATGCTCCAGAATCTCTTCCGTAAGATCAACCGGGAACTTGGAGTTACGATAGTTATCGTAACGCATGACATTTCACTTGCAGACAGAGTTAACAGAGTGGTTATGATCTCAGACGGAAAGATCAGTTCGGAGAGAATCTTAAGAGAAGAATTCAGAGAACTTATGGAATCGGGAAAGCAGCTTTCCGAAGGCACGGAGCATATTCCGGCGACTGAAGCCTTCCATGAAGAATACTCAATTATGGATAAGGCCGGCAGAGTAAGACTTTCCGCTGAAATGCGCGAAGCGGTCGGAATCGACAGCAGCCGCGTCAAGGTTGAAGTGGAGGACGGAAAGATTATCATAACTTCGGCTGAGTGATTGATAAGTGAATGGGGACAGTACGGCTGTCCTCATTTTAATTGCGAAATTTTCTCAGATAAATGAGTTGTTTTTTTGATATTAATTGATTATGATATTCTATCATTGTGATGATGACAGGCATACGATGACAGGTATTCGTTTACTGGTATTCTGTGGATATACAGATTATGATTAAAGATAAGTGTTAAAGAGGAAATATAACTGAATTTATGACAAAATATAACATTACGGGCATGAGCTGTGCGGCATGCCAGGCAAGAGTTGAAAAAGCGGTTTCA
Source organism: Eubacterium sp. (assembly GCA_017477505.1). GTDB lineage: Bacteria > Bacillota > Clostridia > Lachnospirales > Lachnospiraceae > Eubacterium_Q. The sequence continues at coordinate 10,327 of JAFUVQ010000006.1, read as the reverse complement.
AAAGTAGAGGGGGCTAGCAGTGTATCTGTCAGCCTTCTTACTAATTCCATGCAGGTGGAAGGTGATGCTGACAGTGCCTGCGTAATTAAAGCGGTTGAGGATGCAGGCTACGGAGCAACACTTCAGGGAGGCGATACAAAAAAGACGGAGGATTCCATAAACGGAACTGCCGGCAGTGATACATTAAAAGACAGAGAAACTCCAAAACTTGTGAAGAGGCTTTTATTCTCATTTGTTTTTCTGATGGTACTTATGTACTTCTCAATGGGGCATATGATGTGTGGCTGGAAACTTCCGGCATTCTTCGACGGAAATCATGTTGCCATGGGACTTGTCCAGTTTATTCTGGCAACTATAATCATTTTTATAAATAAACAGTTCTTCATCAGCGGCACAAAGAGTGTACTTCATGGTGCACCAAACATGGATACTCTTGTGGCTATGGGTTCAGGCGTGTCATATGTCTACAGCATCGTCATGCTCTTTGCCATGACTGACGCCGTAGTGAAGTATGATGATGTGGCTGTAATGCATTATATGAATGAAATGTATTTCGAATCAGCGGCCATGATACTGGTTCTTATAACTGTCGGAAAGACACTTGAATCGTACTCGAAGGGGCGTACTGCTGACGCTTTAAGGGGACTTATGATGCTCGCACCGGAAACGGCGACAGTAGTAAGAGACGGGGTTGAAACCGTTATTCCGGCTGAACAGGTCAAGGTCGGAGATACGATAATCGTTAGACCGGGAGAAAAGATTCCTGTGGATGGGGAAATCATAACCGGTACAACATCCATTGATGAATCAATGCTTACGGGTGAAAGCATCCCGGTAGATAAAAACGTCGGTGATACGGTTTCTGCTGCAACCATGAATATTTCCGGCAGCGTGAACTTCCGTGCAACAAGAGTCGGTCAGGATACGACACTTTCGAATATTATACGAATGGTGAGTGATGCTTCGGGAAGTAAGGCTCCCATCGCCCGCATAGCTGATAAAGTTTCCGGTGTATTTGTGCCGGTTGTGATAGGGATAGCTATCATTACATTTGTTGTCTGGAAAATGACAGGCGCCGAGCTGGGATTTGCGCTGACGAGAGCTATTTCCGTTCTTGTTATAAGCTGCCCATGTGCTCTGGGACTTGCAACTCCTGTGGCAATAATGGTAGGAAACGGAGTTGCGGCGAGACGAGGTATACTCTTCAAGAATGCAACCTCACTGGAAAATGCAGGGCGTATCAAGGCGGTTGCCCTTGATAAAACCGGTACTGTTACAAAGGGTGTTCCTGTAGTGACGGATGTACTTCCGGCTGAAGGAGTCAAGGAAGATGAACTGGAAAGAGTGGCATACTCACTTGAAATCCTCAGCGAGCATCCCCTTGCCGGGGCGGTATGCATACATGTGAGGGAAAAGGTTTATGCAAAGTATAAGTCGAAGGGAACGGAAACAGGTTTGCCGGATCCGGAAGCGATAATCGATAAGTTTGAGATTAATAACTTCGTTAACCTTCCGGGAGAAGGTGTAAACGGAGAAATCTTCGGACATTGGGAGAAGTCCCGTGAACCCCAGACCGTGAAGCTGTACGCAGGCAAGTCGGAATATATCGAAAAGATTCTGGGTATATCGCTGACGGATTCAAGTCAGAATTCTAATAAAGAAAATGATCTTCGTTCCGAAGGTAAAACTCTTCTGTATTTCTCCACTGATGAGAAACTCCTTGGATGTATAGCGGTGGCTGATACGATAAAAGAAGATAGTCCGGCAGCAATAAGCACCCTCAAGAATATGGGCATCAAGGTTATAATGCTTACCGGTGATAATGAGAAAACCGCCCGGGCCATAGCCGGTACAGTCGGTGTCGATGACGTGGTCGCAGGGGTGCTTCCGGATGGAAAAGCCAAAGTCATATCCGATCTTAAGGAGCAGTACGGAACGGTTGCTATGGTAGGTGATGGTATAAATGATGCGCCTGCTCTGGTTTCCGCCGACATAGGCATAGCCATAGGAGCCGGTACCGATATAGCCATCGATGCGGCTGATATAGTACTGATGAAAAACAGCCTTATGGATGTTGCAGAGGCGCTGCATATAAGCAAAAAGACCATTAGAAATATACACCAGAATCTCTTCTGGGCATTCATTTATAATATTATCGGTATTCCTATAGCAGCGGGAGTGTGGTACAATCTTACGGGGCTTCTGCTGAGTCCGATGATCGGTGCAGCTGCCATGAGCCTGTCAAGTTTTTCGGTAGTGACAAATGCCCTGAGGCTGAATCTGATGCGGCCGCTGAAACGTGGGAAGATATCTGCCGGTGCTAATGCGGGTTCGGAAGTAGTAGATGCAGGTGCAGCAGGTGTGGAAGCAGAAGACACAGGCAATGTTGCTGCAAATGATGTTGCAGTCACAGCAGGCGCAAATGCAGTAGATGCAGTCACAGCAGGTGCAGATGCTGCAGATACTGACGATACGAATGCAAGTGCAGATTCAAAGAGTAATAAAGACACAGATATAAAGCACGAAAGTGAGGAAACTAAAATGGAAAAGACTATGAATATTGAAGGAATGATGTGCGGCCATTGTGAGATGACAGTCAAGAAGGCTCTTTTGGCTATCGACGGTGTTGAGGATGCTGTTGTAAGTCATGAAGAGAATAAGGCAGTCGTAAAGCTTGCCCACGAGGTTGACGATGCAGTATTAAAGAAAGCAGTGGAAGATAAGGACTATACGGTTACATCCGTACAATAAATTCATTTTAAAGGCAAGACAAAGTAAATGGGTGAATTCAGAAGATTACTCACCAGGAATTTAATAATGATGATGATACCGCCGGCGGTGATACTTGTTGCTGTATTTTTCGTATCTTTCAGTCTGATGCAGCAGAGTGATAATCTTGTATATGAATTTAAGGATAGTGCCGGTGCGGAACTCTATTACCAAAGCGGTTATCATAATGTACAGATGGAACCGGAGGGACTGCTTTTCTCCGGATTTGATGTAAAGTCAGGGGATCATATTCTTGGAAAGTATTATTACCGGCTCAGGGACGGGAAGATGGAATTTTTTATCCTGTCTGATAAAACGGCAAGGGATATCGGGAATGGCAGTATCTCCGGAAAGAAGAGATTTACCATTATAAAGGACGGAGCAACGGCTGAATATATTATCGGCAAATATGCAGAGTCCATGAACCTTCCGGAGAAGAGTATAGACGGTATAGAAAGCGAGTATATATTCAGCGAGATAGATTTTCCATATATGAGGATAATACTTATACATTTGATATACAGAATATCCATAGTGCTTCTTGCGCTGCTTCTTCTCTATACCATATTTGCTGCAATCTTTCCAAAACTCAATTTTGAGACCAGGGATCTCAGACGTTTCGGTAAAACCAAAGATGTGATAAATGACATCGACAATGAAATGACAGAAAATATACTCTATAAATGGGATAACATCTATATAACCGATAATTATTATCTTGCGATATACATTTCACATATAGATGTCATAAAACTTGATGAGATACGTTATCTTACAAAACATAGAGAAACCATAACAAGATTCCCGGGCAGAAAGGAAACTGTTTATAGACTGACCGCTTCAAACGTAAATAAAATGTATTATGAGATTGACTTTCCGAATGAGGATGTGATTGACAGGGTAGTCAGTCATATCCGGGGAGATGAGTGAGATAATCCGGGAAACAGAACATAGAATCAATGACGAAAAAAGGGACTGCCGGTCGGCAGTCCCTTAAATTAACATGATTACTCAAGTACGATATCTTTTATCTCATCTACTTTATCAGCAACAGCTTCGCCGACTTCCTCAGCCTTGTCGGCAACAGCTTCAGCTATGTCTTCAGCCTTCTCTGCAACATCCTCAGCTTTTTCATCTAATGCATCAGCGATTGAAACATATCCTCTGTCAGCTGCGTCCTCATCATCAAGGATGATCTCATCTTCGTCGATGATGTCCTCTTCCTTAGCCTTCAGCTCTCTGATTCTGTCCATAGCCTTGCCCTTAAGCTCAAATGCTGTGTCCTTAGCCTTATCCTTCAGATCGTAAGCAGTATCCTTAGCTTTGTCAGCTGCCTTCTTAATCTTGGCATCTACATCATACTTTGCATTGAGTTCTTTATATTTATCTGTGCTTCTGATCTCATCCTTGAAAAGATATGCGATACCTGCTGCAGCACCGATAGCAACACCAACTGTAAGTATTCCGCCTAATACACTCTTTCCCATTTTAAAATCTCCTTTACATGATATAGTCTTTTGCCATTTGCGGTCATATGGACCGCCAAATGCATCACATGACCTAATTTTAATACTCAAAGTGGAAAAAGGCAAGAAAATATGATAAACTTTAGGAGCTGTTCAGTAATGATTTCAAATAATCGTGGAACAGCTAAAAATAAAATGAAAGAGTACCAGAAAATGACCGTAGAAGAACTGTTAAACAAGAAGAAAGAAATAATGGTTGAGCAGGAGAAGCTCAGAAAGAAGTTTGATATCATTTCCTATATCAGACTTGTAATCTTCATAGCATTTGTAATCCTTATCTATCTCGGTATCAGTGAAAAGAATACAGTTGAACTGATAATTTCAGCTGCACTGGTGGCATGCTTCGTAGTCTGCATAGTGCTTCATTCAAAGATAGATGAGCAGCGTGAGGCACTTACTGCAAAGGATGAGGTTATAACCAGATTTATAAGCCGTATTACAGGCAAATGGACAGCATTTGAGGATACCGGCGCTGAGTTCATCAAACCCGAAAATACTGTGGTTACGGATCTTGACCTGATGGGACAGGGTTCACTCTATCAGATGATAAGTATTGCGCATACATTTGACGGCAGAAAGAGACTTGCCGGAAGACTTGCCAGGAGAAAGATAGATATCTCAAAAGTTAAAGACAGAAATGCTGCTATAACAGAGCTTTCATCCAAGAAAGACTTCCTGATAGATCTCGAAACGGTATTGATACGAATGTTTAAGCGTAAGATCCGCAGCAAAGAGGATGATATACTCGATGAGGCATTGACAGAGGCAGACTTCGTGGATGCATCCAAGGAGAGGGCAAATTCGGCTCAGGACTCTGCAGATACATCCGGGGCAGATGTGGCTCAGGTGTCAGCAGACTTATCGAAAGCTGCATCAGGCACACATGACATAGAAGATATGGCAGGTAATCATTCAGGTCAGAATCCGGCGGTTTATCTCGTGGTATCGGTACTGATTCTGATCATCAATATAGCTGCGATAGTAGTGGCAGCTCTCGGAATCTTCAAATTCCCGATGGCTATTATAGGCGGGGCTCTTATACTTGGAAATATTATTGCCGCAGCTATGGGAAGTAAGGCAGGACAGCTTGCACAGGTTATTTACAGTTACGGCGTACGTGCTGATGACTATGAGAAGATTCTTAAAGCATTGGCAGAAGAAAACTTTAATTCAGCTATGCTTGCTTCTATGACTGATGAGATAAGAAAGAATGATGGAATACTTTCCGGCTTCAAGGGACTTAAGATTATAGGCGGAATGCAGAATATTTCATTTAACCCTCTTTTCCATTTTATACTTAACGGATTTATGGGATGGAGCCTTCTTACAGCATTTTTTGCAGCAAAATGGAACGAAAGATACAGCGATGTTCTGATCAAGGCGAAGAAGATAATCGGTTCATTTGAAGAACTGTCAAGCTTTGCAGTTCTTTCGGTTGTAAGAAATACGGTTACTCCTGAACTTTCCGAATCCGCAAAGCCGTTCGTTAAAGCGGTGGAAGCTTATCATCCTCTTATAACACCGGAAAAGGTTGTGGCAAATTCTGCTGAGATAAATGATAAGGTTACAGTCATAACCGGATCGAATATGTCGGGAAAAACTACATTTCTTCGTACAATCGCCATCAATATGGTTCTGGGATTTGCGGGTGCGAATGTCTGCGCCAAAAGCTTTTCGGCATCCTATATGCGAATCTTTACATCCATGCGTGTAAGTGATGATGCGGTGAACGGAATATCCACATTTTTTGCTGAGATTCTCCGTATCAAAGAGATGGCTGAATATATTAAGAAAGAACAGGAGCTTCCGGCTGCCTGCTTCATAGATGAGATTTTCAAGGGTACCAACTCTGCAGACAGAATAGTAGGTGCGGAAAATGCGCTTACTAAGCTTTCCGAAGGAAATGCACTTACCATGGTATCAACTCACGATTTCGAACTCTGTGACCTGAAGGATGCAGAGGGTCACATTGTGACCAATCATCATTTTGAAGAATATTATGAAGGCGATGAGATACGCTTTGATTACAAGATCAAAGACGGAAGATGTACCACCAGAAATGCCATGGCACTTCTTCGAATGGCAGGACTTTCATAGTGCAAAATGTACAATAAGATACAAAAATGCGTGAATATTGACGAAAAAATGAGCTTAAAAAATTCATTTTGTGAAAATGTAACAAATAGATTTGTAAACATTGTACAAAACGACGTTGACTAAAAACAATGTTTTCGTTAAAATAGTTTACATAGTATGGCTATCGTATGCCAAAAAGAAACATCAAAGGGGGAAATTAGGATGGCTTTACCGGCTAACATAGTTGGAAATGACAATGTTCTTTCCATAGCTGCATCAAACAACAAAAGCGTTCTTATAAGATTCCTTAATGAGCAGGTAGAGGATGGTTTCTATGCGCTCGTTATCGATTATCTTAAAGACAAGAATTTCGACCTTAATGCTATGACTGTTGAGGATGATGTCAAGAGTCAGTGCGCTAAGTTGTATGAACTGAATGATTTTGTTGAAGAGAATATCAAGGCTAAGGAAAGATATGAGATCGATGAGTGGATAGAACCTCTCTTCAATTTCGTTTATGGCAATATTGATCCGTCTGATATAGATGCTCCGATCAATACAACAGGTATCTACAGATACAGCATTTGGCTTATATATCTCTATCAGAGAGAGAAGTTCGGCGATGCTATGAGACTCATAGGTGAGTGCATTGCGCCTCTCCTTATAAATGTAAGCTATCAGATTCTTGAAGATGACGAGAGACCTAAGAATTATGACAAGGCTCTGCTCGGTTACCTCGATCTTATCAATGTTGTTATGGAGATGGGACTTCCGACATCCATGGCAAACTCAGAGGCGTACCTCAGTAACCTCGAAGTTCTTTATGATTATGTAGTTGAAGATCCGCATGTTGGTAATGATTACAAGACCCAGCTTTCGATAGGCCTCTTCAATACATTTATCGCTAATAAAGATTACAATAAAGCTTTCGAATTCTATGGACTGAATGCTGAATATATCCCTATCGACAATATGGCAGTTTATGAGTCCTTCAAGGAACTCATAAGAAATGTAAATACAACTCAGGACACAAACGTCCTCAGCAGAAACGTACTTACAGCCATTTCCAAGCAGGAGATATACAACAAGAGAATAGATACCCTCATAAATGAAGTTTCAGCTTTCGTGAAGAAGGTTTATCTCTATATAGAGAATGAGCCTGATATGAAGAGAAATCTTCAGATTCTGGGTGCCGGTTCCCAGCTTACCGGCAAGACAAATATCTTTGAGGGACTCTATGAATATAACCTCGTTTTCTATGAGTGCGGAATCAAGGAGATAGTTAATTCTGATATCTCTTCAAGACCGTGGGAAGAGAAGTATGAGATACTCGATAAGCTCTTTACAACACTTAATGTCGTATTTGACGGTTACAATGTTTATGAGCTTTCAAACAAGATTGAGCATCAGTATGTTGAACTTACATGGATTAACGATTATGTAAATGCGAATCCTTCACTTCTCAAGATGTTCTTCAGCATCAAAGAGAAGATTAAGGCTTTCAAGGTACGTAAGAATGCCATAGTTGAGAAGTCAAAGACTAACTACGAGATTAAGCAGATGATCGATGATCGTCAGAAGACACTCGTATTTATGGCTGCTGAAGATATGATCGTAAATGGACTTAATGGCGGCAGAGTTGCCATCATCAACAGTAATTACGATCCTAGAAAGGCAGAGAATTATCTCATCAGAACTTATGAGAACGTTTCAGTTCCTGCTAAGTACAAGAAGCATGAAAGTGTACAGAGTGGTGGCGGTCTCTTCGGACGTAAAGCAACACCTACTATGGACCCTGATCTTAGAAAGCTTCTTGATGACAGCAAGATCGAAGAGATGCTTCTTAAGTCAGAATGGCTGTGGCATCAGTTCGAGGATAAGGGCGCAGAGGTACAGACTGAGCAGGAAGCTACCTACAGTGTTATCTGCCTCATCAAGGCAGTTGAGAAGTTACTTGACAAGAAGGGCGGCGTGGCAGTAAAGGCTGAAGCAGCACCTAACAAGAAGGTAATCATCACAAAGACCGGTAAGGTTATCGAGCTTTCTGACGAAGGCAGCCAGGCACCTACAGCATCCCGTCAGGCTACACCTACAGTAATCGAGAACATCAACAACATACAGAATTCACTCAAAGATAAATCAGAAGAGAACGTTAAGTATGTTACTGCATACGTAAATGACTGGATTGATTCAGTTATGAGAGCAAAGTTCGATTCTGAGACAATGATACCGCTCTTCGAGGCAGAAGAGCTTCGCAACAAGAGCTTCCAGGTATTAAAGAAGCTTAGGGCGGACATCATTTAGTCCTCCTGTAAAAAAGAACGTGGCGCGAGTTTAAAACTCCGCCACGTTTTTTATGTAATAGGAAACTGCGTTTCCTATTACACAAAACCCTCCGGGGGATGCGCACTCGCGCGAATGGTAGATTGCTTCGCAATCCGCGCTCGGCGCGGCGCATGTCGCACGCGACATGCTTTATTCATGCACATCAAATGGATGAGTCAGTTTGAAGACAAGAACGATAGGCCATTCGATGATTCTCTTCAGATATATCTGTATCTCTTCTCTAAAAGCAATCTGCTTAACCAGGATACTGTGAAGACCGGCATTGTTGGCACCCCAGATATCTGTAAATATCTGATCGCCTACGAAGAGTGTGCGTTTTCTGCCGACGTGAACCTTCTTCATTCCTTCTATGTATCCGTCTGCCTTTGGCTTTCCGGCTTTAAATACATAATCCGCACCCATGAACTTGTTGAATGAAGCAACTCTGGGTTCCTTGTTGTTTGAGATAAAGCATACTTTAAAACCCATAGCCTTAAGCTTCTTTATAAGTCTTATGGATCTTTCATCTGCCGGAGCATCGTGCTCAACCAGAGTATTATCAATGTCAAAGAATACAGCACGGTAACCGCGCCTGTAATATCTTTTAAAGTCTATGTCATAGGTAGATGAGTAGTACTCATCAGGGAAAAGGAAAAGTCCCATTTTAAAGTGTCTCCTTCGTATTTTTTATGATTGATACCGGATGGTATACAGATTATCATTCGCCATACAGGTTATCGTTCGCCATATACAGGTTATTATTCGCCATGGAAGAACTCATAGATATTTTCTGCCACTGTTTCGGTTATGCCGTCCACTTCCATAAGCTCATCAACTAATGCATCCTTGATCTTGTCCGTGTCACCGAAATGGAGCAGAAGTGCCTTTCTTCGTTTAGGGCCGACTCCGGGGATGTCATCAAGTATCGAACGAATTTCTTCAGTGCTCCTGAGTTGCCTGTGATAAGTAATGGCAAATCTGTGAGTTTCATCCTGCAAAGCCGTTATCATATGCATGGCTTCGCTGCCTCGCGGAAACTCCACTTCTTTGTTTTTGTAGTAGAGTCCTCTGGTACGGTGACTATCATCTTTTACCATACCGCATACAGGAATGTCAATACCGAGACTGTCCAAAACCATTTCCGCCACATTTACCTGACCTTTACCACCATCCATCATAAGAACGTCCGGAAACGGTCCCAGCTTCTCATCAGTATACCGTCTTGACAGAACTTCCTTCATGGCAGCATAGTCATCAGCCTGAGTGACAGTACGCAGCCTGAATTTCCTGTAAGAATTCGGCTTGGGCTTACCATGGTCGAAGACAACCATTGATGCCACGCTGTGCATACCGGATATATGAGAAATATCAAATGCTTCCATGCGGTATGCCTTATCGATACCCACAAGAGCAGCGATGTCTTCACATGCACCCGTAGTCCTTTTCTCTTCACGCTTGATCCTTTCGATGTCCTGTTCAAGAACCAGTCTCGCATTATCGGATGCAAGCTTTATGAGATGAGCCTTGTCGCCGCGCTGCGGTTTTCTGATGTGGACCATATTCCGTCGGTGGGAGGCTGGTTTGTTGGGTTCAGGTTGATCGTTGTTGCCGGTGTTGTTGTTGTTGCTGTT
>JAFUVQ010000067.1 GCA_017477505.1 Eubacterium sp. | reverse complement strand
TTTTTGACTAAAACCCTCTCGAAATGGACATAATTTACACACTAAGTTTGATCACGCCATTTCCAAGGAATCCAGAACGACTTTCCTTGCATCTTCTTGAGGTAACGGGCGCCCCCAGATAAATCCCTGCACATAATCGCAGCCAATTTCTTTCAATGTATCGAGCTGGTCTTCCTGCTCAACTCCTTCTGAGATGACATCTATTCCCATAATATGTCCCAAAGATATTATCGCTGCTACATACTGTTTTGAGGAATCACTACTGTTCATCTTATCTATGAAAGACTTATCTATTTTAAGCAGATTAGCAGGGAAACTGTTCAGATAGCTTAAAGAAGAATACCCTGTGCCAAAATCATCGATTGCAATCTGGATACCCATCTTTTTGATTGATTCTATGCATTCAAAAGCTTTTTCCATAGACTTAATCATTATGGATTCAGTTATCTCTATCTCCAGGTTCCCCGGCCTTATGCCGCTTTCTTCCAATATTGAGGTCAGTTCATCCAAAAAATCTGCCTTCATCATGTGTTTTACCGAAACATTTATGCTCAGCATGATGTCAGCGCCAGTTTCTTTTATAAGGTTCCCTATGAAGCGCGCTGATTTATTAAATACTGAACTGTCTATCTTGTCAATGATACCAGTTTCCTCAGCAATCGGAATAAACTCTCCCGGACTGATAAAAGATCCATCTGTATCCTTCATGCGAGCAAGAGCTTCAAATCCTCTGAGTTTATGATTCATGTCAAACTGGGGCTGAAGGTTAAAATAGATAGTATCATTTTCGATTGCGTCTCTTATTTTAGCCTCAAGTTCGGCAGTATGCAGGTTATCCATCATATCCCTTGAAAACCGCATAACGTGCTTTTGATCTGCGCTTTCTTTTGCCTTTAACATGGCAATATTGGCATAAGTAAACAGTTCGTCTACATCTTTTGCGTCATCCGGAAACATTGCATATCCAAAGCTTGCAGATATGCTTATACTATAGTCTTGCGCAACGATTTTTTCATTTAGGGCATCGGCATATAAATTGATTGTCTTTAAAATGTCATCCTGAGTAAGATAATGCCTTATCACAATAGCAAACTCATCTCCGGCAAGATGGCAGATAAAATCAAGTGTCCCCGAATTCCCGTTATCCGCAATCTTTTTCCAGCGGGAAGCAACTTCCACCAGGACCGCATTTCCAACATCAAAGCCCATGGTATCATTAATTCCTTTAAATTTATTGAGATTCACGAAAACTGCTGCAAATGGAGTCCCTCTTTTTATGAAATCCATTACAAGCTCAGAGCAAGCGAATCTATTAGGAATACCTGTAAGCATATCAGTAACAGCCTGCTCGCGAAGCTTCGTCTGGTACTTCTCTATCCTCAAGTTGTTTGCAAAGATTGCTATGATTGCAAGAATTGCCACAAGATTCCCAAATACTCCCGGAATGCTCGTATAAGTTCTTCTTACAAATATACCCATAAATATCATGGGTAACTGTAATACCAAAACTGAAAGTGCTGTAAAGAATCCTTTCTTTCCATAATAAACGGTCATAAAGATTGCTAATATATTTGCAAGTGACGAAATAACTCCTGCGAACGTATAAACACCAATCTCTATTCCCTTAATATTAACCGAGCTTTGGGATTTAGCCACGAAAGACACGGAAAAAGTGCATGCCAGGTAAAAAAAGACCAAAACAAAGAAGCCCTTCATTGGAGCACGACTTTTTATGTAGAGTTCGTCAAGCGTCTTTTCAAGGATTCTCTTTTCTGAATGTCTATTGTCTTTTCCCATAGTCTATTTTCCGTATAGATATAATCGGTGAATCCGTACCTATTTTCATTTTATCATCATACAGGAAGCCAGTCCATTAAAAAGCTATTAAAAAGTATTTCGCACCCAACGCAATAGGATGATTCACTTATAGATCTGTGGATATGGCTTTCGTAATCATTGACCTTTCCATTCTGAGGTAGTAAAAATAACTATAGAATCAAATTGTAACAAAGGCAGGTTATAATATGGATTTAGAATCAGCAGGGCTCGTCCTGAATTTATATTCCCTTTTTATCGCACTACTTCTTTTATTGTTTCAGGAGAGCGATAGAAAATCAAAATCTAATGTTGCTTTTTTGAAGCTGATAGGCATTCTTTCCCTTTTGGTTGGAATGTCCGCCATTGGAGACATAGGCGCAATTATCGAGAACGGACTTGTCCTAAGAAAGATTAGTTCATTCTTTGTTTTCGCTTTTGATCCGCTGGGATTCCCCTTCTCTCTTGCTTATATTGATTGTTACACAATAGGCATTGAGAAAAAGAAACGGGACTCCTTCCTCATACCACTGTATGTATATTCCGCAGTTAACCTTGTAGCGGTAACGCTATCAGAAATTCTGAAGCTTAACCTATTCTATTACTATATCGGTTCAGAATACTACAGAGGACCACTGTACATGTTAAGAGGCCTTTTTCATGTGATCCTTTGTGTCCTTGTAATGGTCTATGTCTTTGTTTTCAGAAAACACATATCAAAGCATTACAGGCTTCCAATCACGTTATTCCCAATCATTGTCGCCTTTGGAGGATTTCTCCAGGTAGCAGTCATTCCGATAAGCATGGAATATGCTGCAACTGTTGCTGCGTGCCTTATTCTCCTGATTTATGTTCAGAGAAGAGACATAAACACTGACTATCTGACTGGTGTAGTAAACAGACGAGGAATAGACATGGCACTCAAAAAAGCCATATCTGAAAGCAAGGGCAACGATTTCGCCGCAGTAATGATTGATGTAGATTACTTTAAATCCATAAATGACAAATTTGGACATAAGGTTGGAGACGAGGTTCTGGAGAGCATCGCTTACGTCCTCAGAAGTACCTTTGGCGGTAAAGACACCGTAGGGAGATTTGGAGGCGACGAATTCTGCATAATAACCAGCACATGCGATGAGAATGAACTTTCAAAGAAGTTATCCTCTGTAAAAGACACGGTCTCTCATCTTGCTTGGGCGGGAAAAGGCGAGATGGATCTTTCTATCAGCACTGGAGCACTTGTCTATGACAAAGAAAAGAATCTGAATTCCAAGGAGTTTATGGAAGCAATAGATAAAATGATGTATGAGGAAAAACTCAGTCATCATCTTAAGGATAGAAGAAAGAGCATATAAAATACAATAGGTTGCCCCTGTTATAGTGGGCAACCTATTTGATTTGGATTGAATAATCTGCATAACCCGAAGAGAACTGCTCAGGTGATTATATTGAAGCCTCCAATGAGAGGAAGCGGTTCCTCGCTCATTTTAAGTGCTCTTACAATACCCATGACGAAGAGAACAAGACATGCGATATCAACGATTTCGCCAACTATACCAAATAGACCGCCGACTCTAATAAGGATTCCGCCTATGGTTTCTATTACGTTTATGATAAGAGCCTGATTTAAGTGCCTTCTGACAAGTGTATCGTCCTTATCCCTCAGAAGAAGGGAAATGATAAATCCTACCCATGTGACAGCCCCGTCATTATTTCTATAATCATAGACTTTCCAGGGTGTTTAACACCAAAATGACTTTTGCGTCATATTTTTTCGTAGTGTCCTTTTATGTGTTTTCAGGTCCTATTAAT
>JAFUVQ010000065.1 GCA_017477505.1 Eubacterium sp. | reverse complement strand
TTCTCTCATCATTGGTCACCATTCCTGTACCATGACATCTACAAAATCATGCTTTGGACTACCGTTACTGAGATCCACTTCAAAAGCTGTGGGAACTCCGGGCTTAAGATTGTCCATATATGTGGTATTGCAGCCTACGAGCTTCCCCTTTTGCCTCAGCAATACTGTTATTGCAACTGATACCGGCTCATTATATTTTGACGTAATCTCTCCCATTACGCTTGGAAACAAATCATCTTCTTTTTCAGAAATCTTCTCTATCTCAAAATCCGTGCTTTTAGGGCGATCCGTATCCCCCCAGACTTCACCAGAAGCCACGGAGAAGTCGACGCTTACATCAGATGCAGAATTGAATTCCGATAGTGAAAAAAGGCTTGAAAGCACTATGTGATCCCTTGGCATTATGGCTCCGCCTGTCATCTCATCCGTTCCGAGAATATTTCCTTTTTTATCCTTCGAGGTTACTCTGACAACTGGGAATCTTACACTTTTGCTCTGACTGCTGTTCTCCAATACAGCCCCATAATGCACGTATCCGTCTGGAGATGATCCACTGATGAACCAGCATGTCTCCCCTATAGTAAATCCTTCCTCATTTCCGGATGTATATGCAATCGTTGCTTCATCAATGGTATCTGTATTGTCTTGATAAAGCTCATCATTAGCATCAGATTTGAGTTCTTCCTGCGAAGCATCTTCTTTTTCCGAAATCTCTTCTGTCTTTTCCGGTATTCTCTCCGGTGTCGGTTCTATCCTGTCAGTATTTGATCGACGACCAGTATTGAACCCGACAAATAGGTCTGGACTGCGCCGTCTTCATCGGTGAGTCTGACTCTCATGGGGATCATGGAGCCGTCCTTATTGTGCTGACATATGACATCTACAAGATGCTGATCGTGTCCTTTTCTCATAGTATCATCCCCCAAATCTATCTGTTGTGTTGTTTTTGCTCTTGTGATGTATATCTAGCGGTTGCATTAATCGAACGATTGTTCTATCATTATATACGAACAAACGTTTGTTTTCGAGTACGTGCATGGATTTTTTATCAGCAGGAATAGATCTGTTTTCTGTATGTATTTTGATGATAATAAGGAGCTGGAATATGGATGAATATAAGATAATTGCTGTTGATTTTGATGGAACGCTTTGTTACAGTGACTGGCCCGCCCTCGGGGATCCGAATGAACGGCTTATATCATACCTTAGAAGCTGGAGAGATCAGGGTAATAAGCTTATCTTATGGACTTGCCGGGCAGGTAAGGCATTGGAGGATGCCGTTGCCTGGTGCCGTGATCAGAAGCTGGAATTCGATGCTGTCAATGATAATCTTCCGGAGATAGTAGAAATGTATGGCAATAATTCGAGAAAGATATCCTGTGATTACTATATTGATGACAGGTCTTTGCTTCCTGATGCGGTGGGTTACTGACCTTATCCTATTCGGAGTTTTCGTGGTCCGGGAGCATATGCGGTGGCTCAATGTCCACTACTTCAATATTTTTCTTTCGGCTAAAGAAGTTTTTTACAGGCTCTTTGACCTTTTCGTCCATGCCCTGCTTTATTATATTTTTAAGAATGCTCATGGCTTCGGCATACGATTTTTTTCGAAGCTCTTTCCGCGTCATGGACACATCTGCATTTAAGAGATAATTCTTTGTTATGGCAGCCATTCGAAGTGTTGTGAGAGCATTTACGGTTCCCTGTGCAGCAGAGGCTGCTACTATCCCCAGTGCTTTTCCCAGTGCCCCTTCTGTCACCATTGGAATGAGTTCCTCAATATCCATATCCTCTAAGCTTCCTGCAAGAAGCGTCATAGAAAGAACTCTGATATAAATCCGGAACACCTGTGCATTACTCGGTCTGAAGCCGCAGATTTCAACAATTCTCTTTATCAGTGAGAAATTAGCGGATGCCATTCCCAGCATATCGTATGCGGAATTCTGAGATACTGCTGTTATGATGAATATCTTTCTTGCTGTGTCGAATATCTCTTTGTTCAGCTCCGGAGTGATCTTCCGGTCAAAAAACTCTATCAGCTTGTCATCTGTTTCATCCTGAAGGGTTAAGTATCCCTTGACCTCTTCCTGTTCCTCCGGAGTCAGTTCTACGTTTTCAAGCAGATTGTCGACGAGCTTTTTGCACCACTTCCTCCGGGCGGTACCATCTGCATTATGCAGCTTCTCAAGCGAGAAAATAGGTGCGAAGAATACTCCTACCAGTGGATAGACTATGCCACCAAGCACCACAACAGCTATTAAAACGTAAAACAGGATTTCAAGGACAATATGTACGTTCCCAAGCCTTTCACCTATCTCCAGTGCATTGCTGATGAGTCCCATCGCGACAAGGATAACGAGCGAGATGAATAATACAATTGTCCATGAGCTTGTGCGTTGTGTATTTTTAGTCTTCATTTTCTTTCCTCTTCACTCGACTTAACCTCATTATCTATATAAATACGGGGCTTCTCTATGTCTTTATTTTTCTTTACGAATCCTGACATTGTTTCTCTATTTAAGATCATCCGAATCAAGTATTATTGTGAAAGGACCTTCATTGACAAGGCTGACCTGCATGTCTGCTCCGAACTCTCCCGTATCAACCCCGGGAACCCTTTCTCGGCACTTGTCCACGACATACTCGTAGAGTCGCTTGGCCTCCTCCGGAGCTCCGGCTCTGATAAACGACGGCCTATTTCCTTTCCTACAGTCAGCATACAGCGTAAACTGCGAGATCATGAGTAGTTCACCGCCTACATCCGCAAGAGAGAGGTTTGTCTTGCCATTCTCATCAGGGAATATCCTAAGCCCCAGGAGCTTATTGACCATCTTATCGGCTATGGCTTCATCATCCTCCTGTCCGACCCCGACGAGGACCATAAAGCCTTTCCCGATACTTCCTTTTATTTCCCCGTGAATCTTTACATCAGATTTTGATACTACCTGTACTACGAAACGCATGGATTCTCCCTCAACCAGCTTATGATGTCATCACTTACTTAATTATACCAACCATTGGTATTCCATCAAGAGACCGATCTTTCATTTGGCAATCCTGCTGAGAATTGTAGTTAAACTTTTGTATAAATATGCCCTCGACCTTCTGCTTCCTAAACCAACGCCAGGCTTGCCGGCTTGCGTCACATCTTGCTTACACATGCAATTCTACGGAATACCGCATCAAATGTACGGCGGAACCATACTTTCACATTTATACACATTTTCACTCTGATAGTGAAAATGCCAATAAAAGCAATGATTATGAGCAGCTGCACCACACACGCATCCTCTACATAACAGCTGTGCCACGCATGGCAGAGTATGA
>JAFUVQ010000005.1 GCA_017477505.1 Eubacterium sp. | reverse complement strand
ATTGCTCAATTTAAGAATTTTTAGTTGAGTGATAAGTGTCTGTTCCATGGTTTTTTACCTCCACGGAAAAGGATATCACTCTTAGTGGAAACCTACATTTTTATTTTCCACTTTTACGACATTTTTATAGTATCATTTACACAAGAAGAGTAAGCGCCGCTGAAAAGCCCCATCGTTGCGATTATAAAAACCTTCTTGTTGTTCCACAATTCACTATGATCTGTATTTTGCATTAATCTTCATAATATCATCGCGATACAGGTTCAGTATACTCCTTTTTACACTGTCAACAGAACCAAAATTTTTTATTAGAGATTACCCGCCATAGTCGCCTTTACTATCGGCTCAATATATGACCTATCTACCCAATCGCCTCTCTCATCTTCCTTACAAGCCATAAGTGCCTGCTCCCAAATTTCATATTCTGAAGGATTCTTTTTCTCGACAGCTTTTCTGAGCATCTTGCAGAGCGTTCTGTCCGCAAATGTCATCGATTTCATATCAAATGATCCTCTGCAGTAAAAGAATTCTATTCCATTGAGATTACCCTTGAAATTGTGCTGTCTTACAGTTTCTACTGCACTCTCTTCAAATGGAGAAGCGCCACATGCATAAACGATTATCTTTTTTTCTTTTAACTTACCAATATTTTTTTTAAGAAAAGGAATACATGCAATACCAGATGCATATACACCGCCCCCAAGTATGATCACATCTTTCCGTGCAACCTCATTTATATCAACTTTATCAATCTGGAAACATGAAAAACCCGTTTCTTCTGCGATCCACTCAGCATACTGTTTTGTTGCACCATATTTGGATTTATATAAAATTATCCCACTCATTAAATCGCTCCTCTTAAATTCTTTTCAATTGCAATAATCGTTTGGATAGTTGTATTAATGTCCTTCTCTGGAATTCCTTCAAACATCTTCATCATAACACCTTGACTCATAGAGTCATTTTTGTTACAGAAGTCTCTACATGTATCTGTTAATATAATCCTCTGCTTTCTCTTATCAGTATCATCCTGTTCAAACTTTATAAACTCCTTTTTCTCAAGTTTTAGAAGAATTTGTTTCACATTCTGATGCGAGCTTCCAAGAATATCTGAAAGTTCCTTCAGTGTTGGTGGCTCGGTACACATGTTGATACAGATGATTGCAAAGAACTGCTTCCAGCTAATCTCCTGCATCGTACTATCCGCCATAGCCTGAAATCTATTTTCGAAAGCACTGAGAAGCCCGATCAGATAATAATTGGCTGGAATCCCGGAAAAATCCACTTTACCATTTTTAATAACATCTTCTAAATTCATAAAACGCCCTCCAAATAAAGGTAATATATTACTTTTTTATAATGGTAACATATTACCTATTCAAAGTCAATGAATAAAAAAACCTGATTCATATTTCATTTATGAATCAGGCCTTTTTTGGATACTTAGTCTTTTTTCTATGATGTCATTCGCATCATTTTACTGAACTGCTTTTCTTTTTCTCCTGACAATGATCATTGCGATTGATGCTGTGGATATTGTCATGATGAACATCAACGTAAACGGTGATACCGGATCGCCGGTGCGAGGAGAATCGTTAACGGTCTTATCCGCTTTCAGGATATTAATCTGTACGGAAACTTCTCCGTATGCGAATTGAACCGTAAGCGTATTCTCGCCGACCGGGAGCCTTTCAAGTGCATTAGGTGAAACGGTGATTACGGTACTGCCCTTGCTCGCTTTATAATCCTTATCTCTTTCGAGCAAGTTTCCGTTCATTCTTACACCGGTGAAGTCCTCAAACGATCTGTCGATATCGCCGTCCTGTTTGACAGTGATTGTTATTTCCTTGCCGCTGCCTTTCTTCCACGTTAAACCGCCGGAATTTGTGCTTGGGGAAACTATGCTGTATGTATTTTTCTTTGCCAGGAAAACAGCCTTGTATTCCGTGTCATCTGTAGCGGCGGTTATTTTGGGTGTCCAACCGTCAAATGTGTACGTATACTGCTGATCAGCTTCCTTTACGGGCGTTTTCCCGGTATATTTGGGTACCTCACCCTCCTTTACGGAAGTGGTTTCGATCAGATTGCCGTTATCCATAACCCATTTGATTTCATATACCCGGATCAGTTCATTGTGCGTAATCTGAAGATAACCGGATGAGTTGATGGTTATCTTGTATGTTCTGTCCGGATTAAGATCCATCTCCGCAAGAAGCGTTAAGATGTCTTCATTCGCCGCAGGGAATACGGTTTTGAGGAGGTCCGTATTTACAGTGCTTTTCGTTACAACCCATTCAAGACTGTTTTCGGGAAGACAATAGGAAAGTCCATATGTGTTCAAACTGGTGAATACATACTTAGGTGTCTCAGATTTATAATCTGTGTCCTTATAATGTGCCTTCGCAACAGGCTTATTCCCATAAATTGTAGGTGATGATGCACTTGCATCAGGGAACGGCTTCTTAATAGGCTTAGTTGAAGGATAAATAATGTCAATTCCCGGCGTTCCGTTAATATCAATAACTCTTATCTTGAGATCAGCTAAATCATCACTTGTTATTCCCGGAAGATTAGTTGTTCTATCAGAAAAGATTGCACCTACCTGATCCAGAATTTTCTGCGCAAGAGCCTTTTCATTGTCTGTGTAGGTGCCATTACTATCATTTGCGATATCGCTTATTTTCTCATATGAAAGAGCAAGTGCATCATTTGTACCCCAGTTAAGATTTGTCGGGAGCTTTATACCATCAGCAAGAGAGGTAAATGCACCTATATCATCAGGAGTAAAATCCATGTTAAATGAATTATTGCCGTCAGCAGGCTCTATTCCGGGCTGCATTATAGTAATCTGTCCATTTGTATACTCATACTCAAGAGTATTAAGTGAATTTGAATTTTTATAAGGCTCAAGTGCTTGAATTAGTTTATTGTTATTTCCGTCAGCAAACTTTTCAAGCTGGCTGTAAATCTGATCTACTGTGCCTTTTGTACTCTGAATTTCAACATTCTTATAAATTGAAAGATATCCGGCATCATCATAAGTAAAATTATATCCTGCGCCGAATGTCTCACTGATTCCAAAAACATCTCTCAACATCCCGGCTGAAATGTCACTTGAAGTCTGGCCCGTAAAGGTACCTGTTGAAGCAGGAACTCTATAGGCCTTCTGTGACGCAGTATTGACGAAAAAGCTGGCATCAGTATTCGGAGTCTTAATGTAATCATTTGAAAACTTTGCAGTGTCATATGTTACGGCATCCGCAGTGCTATCTGAGGGGACGTTTCTAACTGTTCTGTTATCCCCACTTGTTCCTGATGCCACTTCGGAACCATATGCCGTAGAGGGAGCAAAAACGGTTGTTGCAATAACCATTAGGACTAAAAGAATAGATATCAGTTTTTTAGCTTTCATACGCGTAACCTCCAGAATATGTCTTTTCGAGATATAAAGTTACTATACTATAATAAAGTTACTATACTATAATAATGTATAAAAATCTACTATTCATGAAAGAACAATCCTCTTTACTGGACAACCGGTAAGGTGGATATCCCTGTGCGCTATAGCTATGAGATTGTCAAAACTATCAATCGTTAGCATGATACTACAGAAAGGTAGAACTTTGCTATGGGTTGAAAAAAATGGGAAGCCTTTATTTACAAGGCTTCCCACGTTTTTTGTATTAAAGGAGTTCAATAGTTAAAGGTACACGGTACCAATGTTCATTCTTACCAAGTATATTAAGTATCTCTTCTCTCATTTCTTCCTCCTTATCAGCTCGTCTCCTTTAATTCAGCGTTTTTCTCTTCGTTTAAGTATAACGATGCCGACTATCATGATCATTGAAACTGTCATCAGGATTATAAGAATTCCTACATTGAAAGTATCTCCTGTTTTCACTATGTTTCGTTTCTGCTCATTCTGATTATTATTCTTGTCAGTGGTAGAAGCATTCTTCCCATCACCCGGATCCGTATCCTTTTTCAGCATCGGAATAACCACATTAACTCTCTCCAGTTCAGTATGGCAGTGCTTGCAATACGTCACTTCGTCATAGCTTCCGTCCTTCTCATAGGTCGCTTCTACTCTATTCTGGATCACCTTTTCACCCGGTTCATGGGCCGTTTTCGGTACTACTGTATTGCTTCTTGTAGCCTCCTCCGTAAGGTATTTATCAGTGTAGGCCACCGACTGTCCCATATCATGAAGGATATACTGATCTATAATCCCTTCCGAAGCACAATTCGCAGGAGTTCCTTCCTTCTTTTCTATATAGTGGTCGGAAAATCCAAAGGAGGTAACATCTGCCGCCCTTGCCCATGCAAGATAAACCTCAGCATAGTGTGCAGGTGGGATTATTGCGGTATTCCCCACGAATGTTGTTGCAGTTTTTATCACATTTTCCACATCAAAAGGCACTCCCTCCGTATAGAAAAGAGCATAAGTAATGAGCCTCCTAAACTCCGGAATGTGATCCTCAAGGGTGTCAAGATGTCTCTTTGCATCCTGGTAATAAGCTTCACCATACTGGCTCTTCGTTACATTTACCGCATCTCTGAGGTAATCCTCTATAACAAATCCAACCGTGCGATCCGCCGCATCATTTATGTTGGTATATGGAGCGATCACATTTCCGTCTTCATCCTTTTCAGTATTCACCATTCTGATCACGGCATTGATAAACCCTGCAAAAGGAGCACGTCCGTCAAGGTTATAAGTATCCGGATCTTCCCCGATAAGATTGCTTATATCCGGTACATCAGTTAAAACCATAGAAAGCAGCGGATAGAGCATACCCTGCCTTACACTTTCAGGCGTATTGTAACCATAGGTATATGCCACACTGTTCGGATCTGCCCCCTTGTAGCAGGCTCTGAACATCTCAAGAAGTCCTTCTTCAAGTGTAGGCTCCTCTCCATCATTTACGACACAGAACATTGTTGCGAGGTTCTGCAGCAGCATTCTTTCCATGGAGCCTTCCTGCATTCCGTCGGTTATAGCATGTATCAGTGTATTTACCAGTTCCGAATCCGGATTTTCATCTATATATTTGGAAAGGATCAACATGGCATCGTCTACGGTAAAGCCGTTCGTGTCTATCTTTTCCTCACCTAAGAACTCAAGTATACCTATAAATGTAAGCGATATAGCTTCTTCTTCATTTGCCGCACGACCTTCAGCTATAAGTCTCTCACTTGAATACGCGAGAAATGCTGCGAAAACAGGTGTTATGATACTACTCTTTCCTTCCGGAACTCCGTCAACAAAACTGGTCGAAGCCATTCCGTACAGACCGGCAATTCCTTTGAGTGTGTCCTCCCAGCCTCCGTCTACATAATCTTTATTTGTAGGAGCCGGATATGTGAGGCCATTTAGCCGCTGCCTCAGAAAGTCTCCCATATTGTCAGGTCCCGAAGGATCCGGATCCGGCGTAAGCTGCATAGTCTTAAGGTCAAATGTATATCTTGTGAAATCTCTGTAATCACCTTTAACAAAGTCATCGTAGGCATACGTATTAAGGCTTGACAGCTCCGCTTTCATATCATCAACCGAGATTGTTCCGCCATCATCCAGCAAAAAATCATTTCCGTAGTGAACAAAGCCCCAGCTACTTGGAGGAAGCTCCGTAAAGATATCATAAGGCGGAGTGAAATTCCTGATACCCTTATAAATATCAGTCTTAGTATCAAGGGTGCCGCCACCCGTATAGGTATAGGCATCCCCGGGCGTATCATATGCATAAGCGCCACCTCTAGCAGCTGCAACGGACAGCTCGGTATTCTTATCCAGTCCATCCTTAACAGTGCGTGGAGTTGCAAATGTATAACAGTAAACATCCTCCGGAGTTATACTGACAGTACCACCGAAATAGTCAATACCTCCGCCTGCGAAGAACCCTCCAAGCGAATTGGATATGGCCGCGCCGCGGCTGTGGCCTGCTATCCAAACCTTTATATCTCCACTGATACCATTATTCTTTATATACTGCTTCGTATAGCGCAGAATCTCATCTCTGGCAGCCTTAAAGCCCTCATGGATATCTCCGTCGCCTACTGTAAAATTCCCTGCCCACTCCTGCTTATAACCGGCGCTTCTCAGAATTATGGCAAGCAGAGTATAAGTTTTTCCATTTACCTTTATCTCTCTATGCCCCACAGCAACACCTGCTGAATTTTCGAGTTTTTCCTTCCTGTAATAATCATTCACTGAAACATCTTCGAAACCGATGCTTTCCAGCATGGATATAAGGTTGTTCGGATTGGCTTCGAAGTTCACCTCAAGAGGGTCGATTTTCTGACCGTACATACTAGCAGATGCAAGAGCCGCCTGGATGGAGAGTTCCATAATATGCTGACATCCAAGGTATGAGGACCGCATGAAGCAGTCATCCCTGAAGTAACATGCATCCCCCGTCTGGATATTCTTCCCTTCATTTGAAGTATAATTATAGCCACCTATAGTCACGAAGTCCTCTATAGTTTCTGCTGCAAAAACCTGTCCCCGCGCCATAGAGATCATCATAACCCCGACGAGTATCAGAGCTATAACCCTTTTTTTAACCTTCCTGTTTTTCCCCATAAACTCCTCCTTCTTTGTATATTCAAACCTTACAAATTTAGTTGAACGATGCAGTGGTGCATCGTATTTGTATTACATTTAGTACTGTTCAAATGCACCATGCACAAAGTAATGATTTAAGTATAAAAGTCTCTTTTCCTAACAGTAATTATAGCATTATCAGGCAGTTATTACCAACTGGTTTTTCCTGTAAATCAGGCTCTCCGGAGACATATGTAATGTTAGAGTACTGCTTCTCTGTCAAACGAATCATCCTCACGACTCCGGTCTTCGGAGCGTATTCCTGAATTCTTCTGAAATGCTTTTCGCAGCCTTTTCTATTAGTCACAACCCTCATAAAAACCTCAGGTGCAATACGCAGGTATCCGTCCTTAATCAAGAACTTTCTGAGCTTAGTGTATTCAGTCTTTGTTCCCCATTTATTTGTCGGAGAAAGTATAACCAATAATCTCATTCTGTTATATCCTCCAAAATCTCATATGGATCTTTCCGATATAGACTATGATAATTCATATAGTAAAAAAGTTAAAATTGTAGACATTTTGTAGACGAAAAAAATGGGAAGCCTTTATTTACAAGGCTTCCCACGTTTTTTGTATTATAACAGCTCAATAGTACCAGGTGGCTTTGATGTCAGATCATAAAGCACTCGGTTTACTCCTTTTACTTCATTTATGATTCTGTTCATAGTTCTTTGAAGTACCTCAAATGGAATGTCTGTGCAGTCTGCAGTCATAAAGTCTGATGTATTTACTGCACGGAGTACCACAGCATAATCGAAGGTTCTGAAGTCTCCCATAACTCCAACAGAACGCATATTGGAAAGTGCTGCAAAATACTGATTCGGGAGATGTTTGATACGTCCACCGGCAAGTGCCTTATCCATCTCATCCCGGAATATATAATCCGCATCCTGAACTATACGCACCTTTTCCGGTGTTATCTCATCTATTATACGCACTCCCAGTCCCGGTCCGGGGAACGGCTGTCTGAATACCAGATATTCAGGAATTCCCAGTTCAAGTCCAGCCTTTCTTACTTCATCCTTAAAGAGCATTCTGAGAGGTTCTACTATTTCCTTAAAATCAACATAGTCCGGAAGTCCGCCTACGTTGTGGTGTGATTTTATGACCGCTGACTTGCCGAGACCCGATTCAATAACATCAGGATAGATAGTTCCCTGTGCAAGGAAATCAACTGCACCTATCTTCTTTGATTCTTCTTCAAATACCCTGATGAATTCCTCACCTATAATCTTTCTCTTTGCCTCAGGATCTGTCACTCCCGAAAGCTTCTCATAGAAACGGCCCTGGGCATTTACTCTTATAAAGTTGAGATCATAATTTCCGTCAGGCCCGAATACGGCTTCTACTTCATCTCCTTCGTTCTTCCTGAGAAGACCATGGTCAACAAAAACGCAGGTAAGCTGCTTTCCTACAGCTTTTGACAGTAGTACAGCTGCCACTGATGAATCAACCCCTCCTGAAAGCGCACATAAAACTCTGCCATTTCCTATCTTCTCACGAAGTGCCTTTACTGTTGACTCTACAAATGAGTCCATCTTCCAGTCACCGACACAATCACATACACTATATACAAAATTACGGAGTATTTCTTTTCCCTGTTCAGTATGCATTACTTCCGGATGGAACTGGGTTGCATATATCCTTCTCTCGGGATTCTCCATGGCTGCAACAGGGCAATCTTTGGTATGCGCAGTAATAGTAAACCCTTCAGGAGCCTCCGCTATATAATCAGTATGACTCATCCAGGTTGTTATCTTATTCTTTATACCACGGAATAATTTTGATTTTGTTTTCTCCGGATTATTTATGGATGCTTTAGCTGTATCCATATTTGCGTCAATAATCGTTTCAGTCCTGCCGTACTCACTTACCGGAGCCGTAGCAACCCGCCCTCCCAGGAGGTGAGCTACCAGCTGAGAACCATAGCATATACCCATAATCGGAATTCCAAGTTCAAAGATTTCCTTTGAATATGTAGGTGAATCCTCCGCATAAACACTGTTTGGTCCACCTGTGAAGATTATACCTTTGGGATTCATTTCCTTAATCTTATCGAGCGGCATTGTGTAAGGATGTACCTCTGCATATACATTACATTCTCTTACACGCCTTGCTATCAGCTGGTTGTATTGTCCTCCAAAATCAAGGACAATGATCATCTCTCTTTCCATACCTACCTCTTTCATTTTTTGAAACCTGCGTATGACCGTCTTCTTAAAACTGCTTTAATGCTTCCTGAAGCTGATTATCTTCATCATGATCAATTCTTACCTTGGTCTTAAGACTTTCGTCAAGCTCTACTTCAACATCAGGTGCGATTCCCACTTCATGGATATCATTTCCGGCCGGTGTAAAGTACTTGGCTATAGTAAGTTTAATGGCTGAACCGTCAGATAAAGGATGAATTATCTGAACTATTCCTTTTCCGTAAGTCTGGGTACCAACTATGGTTGCTTTACCATAATCTTTCATACAGCCTGTGAAAATCTCAGAGGAGCTGGCGCTGTTTCCATTTACAAGAAGAACTATAGGAACATCTACACTGTGCCCGTCAGAGCACTTGTTCTCATCTATAACATTTCCGTTTTTATCTTCCGTATATACAACCATTCCTTTTCCGGCACCGCCAGGTACACTGCTGTCATCTGCTATTATATAGTCACACATCTCTACAGCTGAGTCTACGAGGCCTCCCGGGTTACCACGAAGATCTATAACCAGACCTTTCATGCCCTGGTCTGTCAGATCATCAACAGCTTCCTTAAAGTGTCCTGCTGTAGGAACGATAAACTGTGATACTTTAATATAACCTATATTTCCATCGAGCATTTCATGCTCAACGGTTACATTTTCAATCTCCCTGCGCTGTATATCAAATTCATAGAATTCCTTATCACCAGGTCTGTACATTTTCAAATGAACTGTCGTTCCGTCTTTACCTCTTATACGGGCTACAGCCGCATCAAGTGTATAATCTACAGTAAGTTCCAGGTCATCTATCTGAACAAATACGTCATCCGGCAGAAGCCCTGCTTCCTCAGCAGGGCTTCCGGCTATGGGGTTTACTACATATATCTCACCCGTGTCGTAATTCTTTGAAACTACAGCGCCTATACCTTCGTATTTTCCCTCGTCATCTTTCTGCTGCTCTGCATACTGCTCGGGAGTATAATAAACCGAATAAGGATCATCGAGCCCTGCCATGAGTCCGTCATAATAGTCCTCTTCCTGTTTTTTGCTGTCAGTATCAAAATAGAAGTATTTATCAACGATTCCATTTATCTCATCTGTCTTTTTCTGTATTCTTTCCGAATTAGCATCAAATGTGCCATCATCCTCTGTAGTTTCCTGTTTTTTTCCACAACTGATGAGCGTTAATACCATAGCTGCTGAGATGGAGAATACCATCAGCCCTTTTCTAAACTTTCTCATTTTTCTGTCCTTTCAATAGGTAAAGGAGTCAAAGTAAAAACTCTTTGACTCCCCATAGTTTTATTTGAAATATGTCAGAGGATCGATATAGTTACCACCGATTCTAACACCGAAATGAAGGTGCGGACCGGTAGATACTCCCGTACTTCCAACAAAGCCTATAACCTCACCTTTTTTTACTACCTTTCCTTCCTCAGTTGCATATCCGGAAAGGTGATGATATACCGTAACAACGGTATTACCGTGATCAATCATTACGGTATTGCCACCGGACCCCATATATCCGACAGATATTACCATACCGTCTGCCGCAGCGATTACTGGTGCTCCCATCTCTGCACCTATATCAATACCACGGTGATATGTCGATGCACCCGCCATAGGTGCTGCTCTTCCACCGAAGCCTGATGTGATACGTGTACTTGAAGGACACGGCCACTGGAATTTTCCTGCCGTAAGTCCTGTTGTTATAAATGCAGGTCCGACATATACATAAGTCGTATTTGTCTCAACCTTTACGAGCATTGCCTCAAGGTCCGTCTGAAGCTTCTCATACTCTGTCTTGGCATACTTGATATCGCTTTCATAAGTAAGAACCTGCTCTTCTTTTGCATCAGCAAGTACCTGAAGCGCTGCCTGTGAGTCAGTATACTCATCCATCAGTTTGGTGGTATCTTCCTGCATGGTAGTAAGCATAGCATATTTATTTGCCACGGTTTTTCTTGTTTCTGCATACTGCTCAAGAAGCCTTCTGTCATAAATGTTGACCGCATTAACATACTCACTCTTATTCAGGAAATCTGAAAAGCTTTCAGCGTTGATGAGAACTTCCATGAGCCCATAATTTCCATTTTCATAAGAATTCTTAATGTGGCTTTTTATAACTTCGTTCTGATGATTTTCCACTTCTCTGGCAGTATCAAGCGAAGCCTGTGTTTCAGCAATAAGCTGAGAAATCTCAGCCTGCTGGGCATCAAGTGCCTCAATCTTGTCATTATATGCAAGGATCATCTCATCAAGTTCGATCATCTCCTGCATAAATGAGTTCTGTCCTTCCTTGAGTTTATTGAGGAACATAAGTGCATTTTCAAGATTGGACTTCTTGGTGTCATATTCCTTACCATAGATAGCTCGAAGCTGTTCCTCGGTAAGAATGACAGTCTGACTCGTCGTATATGCTATAGTCTGCCCGGGAACTGTGATAGTTGCTCCTTCTTCGGATGTAGACCCATCCTCAGAACCCTTTTCGGTAGATGATTCATCTCCCGTCTTGTTCTCAGTGGTATCATCAGTCTTAGTTTCTGTCTTATCCTCAGTTGATGGATCTCCGGGAGTGGCAGTAATATCACGTAATATTTTGTTTTCAGGAAATGCATAGCTCGTGCTGCCAACCATAAGCGAAGCTATGATAAGCAGAGCGATAGCTCTTTTTTTTGCTTTATGTGCCAAATTAAGGCCCCCTGTCAAACTTTAAGATGTTTCCTTGTCGTAGCCCAGCTTCCTATGAAACCGATACCAACACCGATTGCAAGTGATATCGGTATAAGAGTCATGAAAAGGTCACGAGGCGGTATAAATGCAAAAACATTCTGAAGTATTGCAAAACGTCCTACTACATAATCAAGTGCCATCCTATATATATAATACAGCATGATTACAGGAATTATAGAACCTATAAGTCCTATTACAATACCTTCAACTATGAAAGGCGCTCTTGTAAATGCATTCGTCGCACCAATAAGCTTCATGATCTTAATCTCTTCACGTCTTACTGTAATACCGATTGTAATGGTATTACTGATAAGGAAGATAGATACAAGGAAGAGAATACCTATGATACAGATTGAAACTATGTTGAAGAGTGTATTGAGTGCACTAAGGTTATCTGCTGTATATTCTGAGCTTACAACCTTTCTGACACCGTCTATACCCTGAACAAAGTTTACGAAATCAGCCTGGCGGCTTACGTCATTAAGTGATATTGAGTAGGACTCTGAATCCTTCAGCGGGTTATCATCACCAAAAGCTGCTCTTGCTGCCTCGGGATCATCATAGTTAGCTTCCGAGAATGTCTTCCAGGCATCTTCCGCTGAAATAAAATCCAATGTGTCTACTTCAGGTCTTGTCTTTATCTGTTCTCCGATAAGATCTTTTCTTTCGGAATCAAGTCCCTCATCAAAGAATACGGAGATAGTTACATTGCTTTCTATAGATTTCATCGCTGCACTGAAGTTTACTATCATTGCATAGAAAAGTCCGAAAAGGAAAAGACATGCAACTATTGTACCTATTGAAGCCAGCGAGAAAAGTATATTTCTTCTGATGTTTTTAATTCCCTGACGGAAACTATACCATACTGAACTAATCCTCATCGATATAGCCTCCCTTCTCCTCGTCGCTTATGATCTCGCCCTTCTTGATAGTGATAACTCTCTTCTTCATGGCATTTACGATCTCTTTGTTGTGTGTAACAACTACG
This sequence comes from Eubacterium sp., assembly GCA_017477505.1. GTDB lineage: Bacteria > Bacillota > Clostridia > Lachnospirales > Lachnospiraceae > Eubacterium_Q. The sequence continues at coordinate 90,466 of JAFUVQ010000005.1, read as the reverse complement.
ACGGTAGTTCCCTTTAGATTGATCTCCTCGAGAAGATTCATGATTTCCCATGAATTCTTAGGATCGAGGTTACCTGTAGGCTCATCCGCGAGAATAATCTCAGGTTTATTGACCAGGGCTCTTGCAAGGGCAACTCTCTGCTGCTCACCACCCGAAAGCTGTCTCGGATATGACTTATACTTGTCGGCAAGACCAACAAGCGTGAGCATCTGAGGAACCTGTCTTCTTATATATCTGCCCGGAGTTTCGATAACCCGCTGGGCAAACGCTACATTTTCATATACCGTCCTGTCTTTAAGGAGACGGAAATTCTGGAATACTACTCCGATCTTCCTACGGAGCTTAGGTACATGTCGCCTCTTGATCTTGGTATAATCAAATCCGGCAACGGTAATCTTGCCCTTAGTAGGTGTAAGTTCCTTTAAGAGCAGTTCTATGAGTGTCGTCTTACCTGAGCCACTGGAACCAACTATGAAAACGAATTCTCCGTCTTCGATAGTAAGGCTCACGTTTTTGAGAGCCTCTGTTCCAGTAGGATACCTCATGGTAACATTTTCCATGGTAATCATATTACATGTAATCCTTTCTTAGAAGTCTATGGTTTCCATATATTGCATATATTTAACAACCATAAGGGCAATCTTGAATGTTATGGCATCATCAAACACCCGAAGATCAAGTCCGGTCGACTTCTCTATCTTATCCAGCCTGTAAACCAGGGTATTTCGATGAATGTAAAGCTGTCTGGATGTTTCGGAAACATTCAGGCTGTTCTCAAAGAATTTATTTATGGTTGTTATTGTCTCTTCATCAAATTCTTCAGGGGACTTTCCATCGAAAATCTCCTTGATGAACATACGGCAGAGCGGTATAGGAAGCTGATATATAAGTCTTCCGATTCCAAGATTGCTGTATGCTATGATATTCTTGTCGCTGTAGAATATCTTTCCTACATCGAGAGCCATCTTCGCTTCCTTGTAGGAACGTGATACTTCCTTAATCTCATTTACAATGGTTCCGAATGCGACATGTACCGAGATCATTGCTTCACTTGAAAGCATATCAACTATGACTCTTGCGGTCTTCATCAGATCCTCGGTATCATCTGTAGGTTTTACTTCTTTTACAAGTATTATATTCTTCTCGTCAACTGCAGTGATGAAATCTCTCACTTTTGTTGCAAAAAGATTATGGACGGTTTCAAGAGCATTGTTATCCTTTTCATTTTTAGTTTCAATTATGAATACAACTCTCTTTGCATCAGTATCGATATGAAGCTTCTTGGCTTTATTGTAGATATCAACCAGAAGAAGGTTATCAAGGAGCAGATTCTTAATGAAGTTATCTTTATCAAATCTTTCTTTGTAGGCAATGAGAAGACTCTGTATCTGGAAAGTTGCCATCTTACCTACCATATAGGTACTGTCATCGTCGCCCTTCGCCATGATTATATATTCAAGGGTCCTGTCATCATTAACCTTGAAAAACTGATATCCCATAAGAGACTGGCTCTCTGCAGCTGAATTAGCAAAATTCACAACCGCTTCGGTATACTCATCAAGTCTTCCGTCAAAGGTTTTTGCAAGTACTCTTCCTTCAACATCCATAACAACAAGGTTGACCTTGCTTATGGTTCTGATCCCGTCTATTGTGTCCTGAAGTATCTGATTTGATATCATTCTGTCACCCCTTTACTCTATACTGTATTGATTCCCCCGGCCATACTCTGAAAAACAAAGTCGTTTCTGTTTACATACCTAGGTATTGTAACAAAAAATACCTGAAAAAAAAAGAGGAAATGCAAGATAACTTGCATTTCCTCAATAAATTATCACATTTTTGACTAGTTAGCGATGATCTCCTCTGTCTCCTTATCGAAGATATGAATCTTTGAAAGATCAAATGCGAACTGTACTGTATCACCAGGTCTTGCTGTTGTACGAGCATTAACTCTGGCTGTAATATCGAACTGATCGATTGTGAAGTACAGATAAACTTCAGCACCGAGCATTTCGTAGATATTGATACGAGCATCAATAACTGACTCCGGTGAAGACTCGATGAAGAGCTGCTCATCATGAATATCCTCAGGACGGATACCAAGTACAACTTCCTTGTCGATGAAGTTACCTGCTATAAGCTTCTGAGCCTTAACCTCAGGAACCTTAATAGAGTGTGAACCGAACATAAGAAGTACGTCAGCGCCTGACTTAACAACTGTACAATCGATGAAGTTCATAGGTGGCATACCCATGAAACCTGCAACGAAGAGGTTTGTAGGATGATCATAAAGATTCTGAGGTGTATCAACCTGCTGAATGATACCATCCTTCATAACTACGATTCTTGTACCAAGAGTCATAGCCTCTGTCTGGTCATGTGTAACGTAGATGATTGTTGTCTGAAGTCTCTGATGAAGCTTTGAGATCTCAACACGCATCTGAACACGAAGCTTAGCATCAAGGTTTGAAAGAGGCTCGTCCATAAGGAATACCTTTGGCTCACGGACTATAGCACGTCCCATAGCAACTCTCTGTCTCTGACCACCGGAAAGAGCCTTTGGCTTACGATCAAGAAGATGCTCGATCTCAAGGATCTTAGCTGCTTCATGAACCTGCTTGTCAATCTTCTCCTTTGGTACCTTTCTAAGTTTAAGACCAAATGCCATATTGTCATAAACTGACATATGTGGATAAAGAGCGTAGTTCTGGAATACCATCGCGATATCTCTGTCCTTTGGCTCGATGTCGTTACAAAGCTTGTCACCGATCCAAAGCTCACCTGAACTGATATCCTCAAGACCTGCAATCATACGAAGTGTTGTTGACTTACCACAACCTGAAGGTCCAACGAAGATAACGAACTCTTTGTCCTGAATCTCAAGATTGAAATCCTTAACAGCATTGAAGCCGTTTGGATAAATCTTGTAGATATTCTTTAATGATAAACTAGCCATTTGAATTTCCTCCTAAAATAGTATAGCTATTAGTTTTCTTTACGCAAAACACTAGCGTTATTGTAAACCAAATGGTTTTTTTTAACCATATTATATTTGCATAAATCTTTTCAAAAACTTTTGTTAAGATTGCATAGTGACAAATCAAAACTATTACATTTTACCAATTTTATTATTGATTGCGCTCATAATTTACATAATGTTTTGTATAACCTTACCTAACTTCTGTATCTGTAGCGCCGATAACTATGAAAATATTCGTTCCGTCGATGGCTGCATCGGTAGCTCCGGAGTCAAGTCTCTGCACCTGAATATAGGAATTCGGGAAATATGCCTTAAGATCTTCGCCCTGCCCTTCTTCCTCAACGCATATTACGGTAATGTCTGATTTTGCATAATAATTAGCCGCCTGAACATTTGTATATCCGTCAGCCTTAAGCTTGTCAGCCCATTTGCCTGCAAGTCCGCCTACCTCTGTAGCATTAAGAACAGCTATGCTGAGTCCCTTTGAAGACTTAACCTCACTGCCGCCGTCATCCTGTATATCTGAAGCCTCAGTTGCACTTTCATTCGGTGTAGCCGTAAGAAGTTCGTCCTCCTGATTGTCAACAAGAAGCGATTCATCTACATTTGTTATATCTTTGTTGGCTCTGTTCTTAAGATATCCGCGAACAAAAAATACACTCATGGCTACTATAACCAATGCAAGAATTACAACTACCGCGCGCAGGAACATAGAAAAAAACAATGCTCCTGCTGATTTTTTATTATTCATATATAAACCCTTCCATATTCATGTTTTCTGGTGTTTTTAGTTCCTTTTCAATTCTCATATAATATGCTAAAATCTATGTAAAATCAAGAACAAGGTGTGAAAGATGACTAAAACCGCAATTATAACCGGCGCTTCAAGAGGTATCGGCCGTATGACCGCTCTTCTCCTGGCAGAAAAAGGTCTGTATGACAATTTTATTATCACCTGCAGAAAGAATATTGATGCACTGAACAGTGTAGCCGAAGAGATGAAGAAATGCAGCGTGTCTGTAACAGTCTTTAAAGGAGACGCAGGCGATGAGGCTTTCTCCGGACAGCTTTCAGAGTATATAGCGAAAGCCGGACTCACCCCGTCACTCCTTATCAATAATGCCGGGGTTTCCTATACAGGTCTTATACAGGATATGACCTTCACAGATTGGAAACATATAATGAATACCGATCTGGACAGTTTATTCCTGATGTCAAAGCTGGTTATTCCTTATATGATCAGGGAAGGAAGCGGTCGAATCATCAACATTTCATCCGTCTGGGGTGAAAGGGGAGCTTCCTGTGAGGTAGCATATTCCGCCGCCAAAGGAGCTGTCAATTCATTTACAAAGGCCCTTGCAAAGGAGCTTGCACCAAGCGGTATAGCAGTAAATGCAGTTGCACCCGGGTTTGTAGATACCGATATGAATTCCCACCTTTCCGGGGAAGATATCGAAGCCTTAAGAGAGGAAATACCGGCTGACAGAATCACAACTCCGGAGGAAGTCGCCAAAGTTATTGCATTACTTGCCGAATCACCCGTCTATATGACAGGCCAGATCATCTCAGTGGACGGTGCATGGCAGGTTTAAAGGAGAAAAAGCATGGAAGATACAATCTTTATTGAGTTTTTTTCAACTGAAGCCCTCGAGAATGTCATGGTACTTCTTAAATACAAGCCCAAACGTATTGTCTACATCGGGCATAAGCATGATATGATCACGAAAAAGATCGTCAGTCTCAGGAATTTTGCTGAAAAGATGTCACCTGATACCATTCTCGAATTCAAAGAAGTTCCGAGAGATGATTTCGATGCCATCGTTGCAACCATCAACAGTCTTGCCGATACATACCCGGAAGCTGAGTTCGAGCTTTCAGGCGGCGGCGAGATGATTCTTATGGCCTTTGGTTTTGTATCTGCCACCAGGCCACTCAGGACTCTCCGTATAGATCCTTTTACAAATGTAGAGGTAAGGATCAACCCCGACGGAAAACCCACCCGGACTTATTCTCCTATCCAGCTTTCCGTTGCAGAAAATATGATGCTTCACGGAGGAGCACTCACTCCTCTCACAGGCAGTATCTCCACCTGGCGTTTCACCGACGAATTCCGTATGGCCATACGTGCCATCTGGAAGGTTTCCTGCTCACTGAAGAACAGATGGACCAAATACTGCTCAGTCATAGAGGAATGCATAAAATCCAATCCCCCGGATTCCACAGGCCTTTATACTCTCCCCCGGGGTGCTCTGGGAGAATCCGCCGAACTCTTCTTCAGACTTAACAATATAAACATGCTGCGGGATTACAATGTAATGAAGAAGACCATTTCATTCAGATTTAAAAATGAAATGATAAGGCACGTTGTCACCAAAACCGGAAATATTCTTGAACTCCATGTATATGAAGTAGCCACAAGATCCCAAACCTTCACCGATGCCGTTATAGGTGCCGTTGTAGACTGGGACGGCAAAACCTATACCTATGATGAAACCGGGAATATATCACTTGTAAATTACAGCGGAAGTGACAGAGGTTATTCTTATTCATCCGATGCCTACTATCAGTCCGTTGATACGATAAACGAGATAGATGTCATATTGATGCGCGGCGTTGTTCCTACATTTATCTCCTGTAAGAGCGGGCGTGCCAACAGTAATGCTCTTCATGAATTACAGACCATAACAAGACGATTCGGCGGAAATTACGCGAAGAACGCCCTCGTCATGGCCTGCCCTGTTGACAAGAATCCTTCCGGCACCAGCTTCTTCAAGCAGCGCGCCAAGGATATGCATATATGGGTCATCGATGATGTTTATAATATGAGCGATGAAGCTTTACTGTCAAAGCTTATCCGGATTCAGGGTTCGTAAACCGCAGTTTCATATTACAAAAAGCAGCTCCGCAATATTGCGGAGCTGTTTTTTAGTGCTCAAGATTATTGAACATAGTGTATTTGCTGACCCATGCAAGATCAACTGAGCCTACAGCACCATTACGCTGTTTAGCCACTATGATTTCTGCCGTTCCCGGTTTCTCAGAATCTTTATTGTAGTATTCATCTCTGTATATGAACATTACCACGTCCGCATCCTGCTCTATGGCTCCGGATTCACGGAGATCGGCAAGAACAGGTCTGTGATCCGCTCTGGAGTCAACCGCTCTGTTAAGCTGCGAAAGAGCGATGACGGGAACATTCAGTTCTCTGGCTACACTCTTGAGTCCTCGTGACATATCTGATATAAACTGCTGTCTGGACTCCACTGCTTTGGCGGGTGTCATAAGCTGAAGGTAATCGATTATGATAAGTCCGATATTGTGAGACTGTTTCAGCTTCCTGCACTTGGAACGAAGGTCTCCCAGGGTTACCGTAGAATCATCATCTATAAAGAGCGGAGCCCCTGCTATATTTTCTGTACTTTCAATGATCTTATCCCAATCGGAGTCCTCAAGACTTCCCGTCTTGAGAGCCTGAGCATCAACCATTGCATCTATGGCGAGCATTCTGTTTACCAGCTGCTCACGGCCCATTTCGAGCGAGAATATAACTGCAGGAACCTTCTTCTTTACACATACATTATGGGCTATATTAAGGACAAATGCTGTCTTACCCATAGACGGTCTTGCCGCAACCAGAAGCAGTTCTCCTCCATGCATTCCCGTAAGCATATTGTCAAGATCGATAAATCCCGTCGGAAGTCCGTTGATACGTCCCCTGTTACGGCTGGCCTCTTCTATCTCATTCAGAACATCAACAACTATGTCCTTCATGGGAACAAAATCCCCTGCACCGCTTCTTGCCTGGGAAAGCTTATATACATCCTGCTCGGCGCGGTCAAGTATATTTCCCACATCATCCGCTGCTATATAACAATCCTTTGAAATATCCTCGGTGAGCTTTATTAATTTCCTGAGTATGCTGTTATCTTTCACTATCTCGGCATACTGTTTTGCATTTGCCGACGTTGGCACACTTGCCACGATACTACTGATAAATGAAATGCTGCTTATATCCTCCGGCACATTTTTAGCCTTGAGCCTGTCGGAAAGGGTAAGCACATCAACTGCCTTGCCTCCCGCATAAAGCTCTGCCATGGTCTCGAAGAGTATGCCAAACTGAGGATTGTAGAAATCTTCCCTCTGAAGGATATCACTTACCTCTATAACAGCCTCCCTGTCCATCAGCATGGAGCCTATAACAGCCCTCTCCGCCTCTTCACTCCGGGGAAGCTTTCTTGTAATAGCATTTTCTTCCATCTATACTATTTCTCACCTTCTACACTTACTCTCAGATCTGCTGTAACTTCTGGATGAAGCTTTACCTGAACGGTATATTCGCCGACTGCCTTGATAGGATCTTTCATTACAATCTTCTTCTTATCTACTGTGATATCATAATTCTTCTTAAGAAGCTCTGCTATTTCCTTTGATGAGATGGATCCGAAGGTACGTCCGCCTTCTCCGACCTTAATGGTAGTCACAAGCTTTGTAGCTTCAAGCTTACCCGCAAGGTCCTTTGCCTCAGCCAGCTTCTCGGCAGCAACCTTATCGTCATTCTGCTTCTGAAGCTTAAGATCATTCATGGCTTTGCTTGTAGCTTCCACTCCCAGTTTCTTGGGAAGCACGAAGTTACGTGCATAACCGTTATTCACCTCTACTATATCGCCTTTCTTGCCAAGGCTTTTAACATCAGCCAGTAATATTACTTTCATTTAGATATCTCCTCCCATTTCCATTTCCGAAAGCACTGCCTTAAGTTCCGCAAAGAAAGCCTCTCTGCTCTTATCCTTAAGCTGTGCTCCCGCTATATTCGCGTGGCCGCCGCCGCTCCATCTCTCCATGATGACCTGTACATTTACATCACCTATGGAACGCGCAGACACGTATAGTATTCCGTCTTTTTCTGTTACGACAAATGAAGCTCTGACATTTTCAACACCGAGCAGTTCATTTGCAACCTTTGCCGCTGCAACCGTAGGTGCTGACTTTTCATCAGGTTCCGCTTCCACATATGACAGAGCATAAACATCTCTGTAAATCTCGGCATTGCTGATACCCTGAGCCCTGTCCTTCATGTCAGAAAGACGGCTTCTCATCATTTTTCTGACTCTTGTTATATCAGCGCCGCTGTTCCTGAGGTAAGACGCTGCTTCAAATGTCCTTACGCCCGTCTTGTTCAGGAAATTATCTGTATCTATAAGTATTCCCATGTACATTGCATCTGCCTCGACCGGTCTTATCTTCGGCTTAACAGAAATGTACTGGAACATTTCCGTGATCATCTCACATGCTGATGACGCAAAAGGTTCGATATAAGACAGTGTCGCATTCGTGATAGCTTCATTTGACTGTCTGTGATGATCGAAAACAACCAGATTGGACACTTTGCCGATAAGTTCCTCACACTCTGTCATGCTCGGCCTGTTAACGTCGCAGACAACCAGCAGAGTACTCTTCGTGACCATCTGAAGAGCCTGCTCATTATTGATGAGCATATCCTCATATATGCTGTTAGATGTAAATGTAGAGACTATAGGTTCTATAGTGTCGGTAATCTGATTAAGTATTATATATGCTTTTTTGCCGAGGGTAGTTACGAGTCTGTATATACCGACTGCCGAACCGAAGGCATCCGCATCGGGGCGCTGATGAGCCATGATGAGAACCTTGTCCTTGTTCTCAAGAAGCTCCTCAAAGGCCTGTGCCTTAACTCTCGCTTTAACTCTCGTGGTTTTCTCGGTACCGGCACTCTTACCGCCGACATAACTTATAAGGTCACCGTTCTTTATGGCAACCTGGTCACCGCCTCGTCCAAGCGAAAGACCTATGGCAACCTTAGCCGCCTCAAAAGCGTCCGTGAACTTCTCATAGCCCTGTCCTATACCTATACTCAGGGTTGCTCTTATCTCATTTCCGGCATTGATATTCTTGATCTCCTGCAATATGGAGAACTTATCCTTCATAAGTGTATCCATATATTTCTGCCTGAACACGAAGAAATACTTGTCATTTTCAAGACGCTTCGTGATAGCATCAATATTTGTAAGATACATATTGATCTTTCTGTCGATGAGGGCAGTAAGAACAGTCTGCTTAACGTCCTCCATGGAGTTCATTACTTCATCATAGTTATCGATGTAAAGAAGTCCTGCTATAAGCTTCTGGTCATGATTCTCTCTTATGTAACGGTTGAGTTCGGTGGTATCGAACATATACATGGCGATAAGTATATCATCGTCGCCGTCCACCGCGTCATCCCCTTCATTCCAGGCTTCAGCCACATTCACCCTCTTGAAAAGTACGGAGTAGCTCCTTTCTTCATAAACCAGAGTGATGTCGGTTTCATCCTTTCTTTCGAGAATATCCAGAAAGCTCATGTCGATCTTATTGAAATAATCATCCACTCTTCTTCGAAGGTTCTTCTTTTCGGTAACACCGATAAGTTCCCTGAACTTTCGGTTGCCCCACATAAGTTTTCCGTCTGTATCAAGAAGAGCATAAGGAACAGAGAACTCATAAAGGAGTTCTCTCTGAATCTGTCCCTTCTTTACGGAATAATCCAGAAGAGACGAATTCAATATAGGCTTAACTCTAAAATAAGCTATTATGACTGTCACAAGATAAATGACGATAAATGCAGCCATAGCTATGTCATATACCGAATCCGTTCTGAATTTCAGCAATACAAACACAAATACCGCCAACCCTACGATCAGAGATACAGCAACCAGATATTTGATTATTCCTCTTAGTTCTCGTTCTTCTTTCAAAGCATCCGATCCTCTTAAAATCTGTCATTAATCTGCCCGACGAAGCAGCTCATCTCGCCTTCATCCGGGCGATTCATTACGCCTTCATCCGGGCGATTCATTACGCCTTCATCTGGGCGATTCTGGCTTCAACCTGTGCATAAGTTTCCTTATACTTTGCAAGCTTCTCACGCTCAGCTTCAACCTTTTCGGCAGGAGCCTTGGAAGTAAAGTTAGGATTGCCAAGCATGCCTTCACCACGCTTTATCTCGCCTTCCAGTCTCTTCTTCTCTTTCTCCAGTCTTTCCAGCTCTTTTTCAATATCTACCAGTTCAGCAAGCGGTATATACATAACCGCATTATGAATTACTGCTGAAACCGCATTTTCATCTATACCTTCCTTCGTTTCTGCTATATGAACTTCACTTGCGTAACCAAGAGTTGCAAAGAATACCTTACTCTCTTCAAAGATATTCCTTATATCCTCTCTGTCCGAAACTACATATACAGCAGCCTTTCTTGAAGGCGGAACATTCATATCTGTACGCACGCTTCTGATGGCTCTTACGGCATCCTTGATGATATCAACAGCCTTTGTCTCTGCCTCAAATTCCTTTGCGAGATCGTAAACCGGCCATGGAGCTATCATTACGGACTCCTCACCTGTGAGTGTGCAATAGATTTCTTCTGTTACAAACGGCATGTATGGATGAAGCAGCTTAAGACCGATTGAAAGAACCTCTTTCAGAGTATAAAGTGCTGCAGCCTTTGTGGTATCTGTATCACTCCAGAGTCTTGGCTTAACCATCTCGATATACCAGTCACAGAATTCATCCCACAGGAAATCATGAATCTTATCAGCTGCGATTCCCAGCTCATACTTCTCCATATTCTCGGTAGCGTCCTTGACGAGTGCATTTGCCTTTGCGATTATCCATCTGTCTGCAGGAGTAAGGTCATCCATGGTAACAGAAGCTATAGTTTCCTCTGTAATGCCTTTCTCCTTAGCGCTGTCCATATTCATCATAATGAATCTTGAAGCATTCCATATCTTGTTTGCAAAGTTACGGCTTGCATCAAGTCTGTCCCAGATAAATCTCATATCATTTCCGGGAGCATTTCCTGTTATGAGCATGAAGCGGAGTGCATCCGCGCCATAATTATCTATAACCTCAAGCGGATCGATTCCGTTTCCGAGGGATTTACTCATCTTTCTTCCCTGATCGTCTCTTACCAGACCATGGAAAAGAACTGTGTGGAACGGTATCTCACCTGTCTGCTCAAGTGATGAGAATACCATACGGATAACCCAGAAGAATATAATATCATATCCTGTAACCAGTACATCAGTAGGGAAGAAATACTTATAATCCTCTGACTCCGTATCCGGCCAGCCCACTGTTGAAAATGGCCAGAGTGCCGATGAAAACCAGGTATCAAGTGTATCCTCATCCTGCTTAAGGTGTGTGCCGCCGCACTTAGGGCATACAGCAGGAGCCGTCATATCAACTACAGTCTCTCCGCAATCCTGACAGTACCATGCAGGAATTCTGTGGCCCCACCAGAGCTGACGTGATATACACCAGTCACGGATATTATCAAGCCAGTTATAATAAACCTTGTTCATTCTTTCCGGAACAAGTCTTATCTTTCCGTCCTCAACTGCTTTCTTTGCAGGAACGGCCATGTCACTCATCTTAACGAACCACTGAGGCTTTACGAGCGGTTCAACTGTTGTACCGCATCTGTCATGAGTTCCTACCATATGTGTATGTGGAACAGTCTTTACCAGAAGACCCTGGGCTTCAAGATCCTCGAGTACCGCCTTACGCGCTTCATATCTTTCCATTCCGTCGTAACGTGTTCCCGGGCAGGTTATGGTAGCGTCGTCATTCATGATATTGATCTCAGGCAGATCATGACGCTTTCCTACCTCGAAATCGTTAGGGTCATGAGAAGGAGTAATCTTAACGCAGCCTGTTCCGAATTCTTTATCTACATAGCTGTCCGCTATTACAGGAATCTCTCTGTTTACAAGAGGAAGTATGAGCATCTTTCCGATTATATCAGTATATCTCTCATCCTCAGGATTAACCGCAACTGCGGTATCACCCAGAAGTGTCTCCGGACGTGTCGTAGCTATCTCAACAAAACGTCCTTCCTCACCCTTTACAGGATAATTGATATGCCAGAAATGACCATTCTGCTCCTCATGTATAACCTCGGCATCTGAGATAGATGTCTTGCAGACAGGACACCAGTTAACTATACGTGAACCCTTATAAATCCAGCCCTTGTCATAGAGCTTCTTAAATACTGTATTTACAGCCTTATTATTGCCTTCATCCATGGTGAAGCGTTCTCTGTCCCAGTCAGCAGAGGAACCGAGTCTCTTGAGCTGCGTCACTATACGTCCGCCGTATTCCTCACGCCACTGCCATGCGCGCTTCAGGAATCCTTCTCTTCCGAGATCCTTCTTATCTATCCCCTGCTCCTTAAGAGCATTGATGATCTTAACCTCTGTTGATATAGCCGCATGATCAGTTCCGGGCTGCCACAGTGCATTATAGCCCTGCATTCTCTTCATACGGATAAGTATATCCTGCATTGTATTGTCAAGTGCATGTCCCATATGAAGCTGTCCCGTTATATTCGGAGGCGGCATCACGATTGTAAATGGTTTTTTGCTCCTGTCCACTTCAGCATGGAAATACTTCTTATCAAGCCATTTCTGATAAAGCCTTCCCTCGATATCTGCCGGATTATATGTCTTTCCCAGTTCTTTACTCATGTTAACTTACGCTCCTTATATTGCCTGTTCTCTGAATTCATCTTTTAACTCAGACAGGATAATATCCATTCTCCTGTCATATTCATTTATATCTTTATGCATCTTATTGTATACTGCGCGCTGAAGCATTGCGAAGATTGTCATCTCCGACACATCATCTCTTGCGTCGCCTATATCCATCATTATCTCCTCGAAGTATTCCTCCGAAAGATCCATACGCCTTATCTCTTCCTGAAGATCAGCCGTATCACTTGTGATAGCCACTATGTAGAAATATCCTTTCAGCGAAGAATAATTGTTATTCATCTCAAATGCCTTAAGGAAATACTTCTTGGCCTCTTCAAGTTCGAAGTTTCCTGCCGCTGCCACACCTCTGTTATGATATACATTTCCAAGGAAGATAAGGTCATCAATCCTTGCCTCATCATCGATGATACCGTCATATATGGTAGCTGCCTTGATATACCTTCTGTAACCAAGGTATCCGTCAGCTTTAAGCTTCAGTTTCTGATGCTCCGAAAGCTTTCTGTACTTCTGCCACGCTTCCGTATATTCCTTTATCTCATCAGCGTCCACATAGTCCCCTGCAGAGAGTATCTCAACCAGAAGATCCTGTGCATGATAAGATTTGTTAGCTATGGCAAAAAGCCTGTCCGAAAGCTGAGTCATGCCCAGTTCGTCTCTTATCCAGTTGAAGAGCTTATCCGAAAGAGAAGCCTTGCTGATAAGTACAGTATTGTTGTAAATGTAGAAGCAGAGTTCCTCGTAGGAGTATATCTCTACCTTTGTATTAAGGAAGGTAAAGGGATTCTCGGCTATCTTAGATGTACAAACTATAATCTTAGACATCTTCTTCCACCTCCACTTCTGCTTCATCCGGAAGCGGTGTATCATTCAGGGAGAATTCTTTCCTGTACACCTTGTTGGTAGTAGGAAAGAGCTTGCCGAATCCCAGATCCTTGATTATGACAGCTCCCTCCGAAGGGCTGTCAAACTCGGCTTCTATGGAAAGCTTCGTCGTCTTGTTCGGCCGCTTCGGTATACCGTGTATCTTGACAACTTCCTGCTTTTCTTCTCCGCCCCTGATGCTCTTATATGAAAGCCTGATCCTGTCGGTGTCATCAAGAATGACCTCGATATGACCTCTGGTATTATACCACTGTTTTCCTCCGGTGGTTATAGGAACAAAATCATCCTTCTCTTCTCCCACAGGATTCCCCGTTCTTATACCCACGTCATAAAGCACATTTTCTTTGGTCTCTACATAAAATCTTTCGTAGAACTTCTTATAATCACCGCCGACAGCCCTGAAGCAGGCGCCTTTAGTATAGATATTCTGTCCCACGAATACCCTTCGGCCCTGACAGAGTACATTTGTCGACTTCTTCATCCATTTATCCGAGAAGCCTATACCTGTAAGGAATACGGAAGAAATGTATGCCTTTTTATTCTCGTACTCGGCGATCTTCGCGAAATCATTGTCCATGGCATATGTATCATTTCCATAAATGGAAAGACTCATCTGTTCGGAATAATCCTCGTGAGTAACCGTTACGATCTCAGGCTTTCTGTTTCTTGAAATATCTATCCTGTAGTAGTTCAGTCCGTCAGCGTTATAATCATAGAGAGCAACGCTGTTTATCCACAGGTCATGCTGCTGATTGAATATATAATAGAGACCACTGTCCAGATGACTGGTTATCTCTATACATTCTTCAGGAACATCAAGTTCCTTATAGAGCTGCGACAGAATGCTATGAATTGTACTGTTATATTCCGGAATGGATATTACCAGTTTCTTCACTACCGCATCTTCATATCTATAGAGAAATGAATCGATATGCAGTTTCACCATCATCAGGAAAAGCTGATTATAGCTATACTCTTCATTTCCCACTCTTACCGGAGTCCTGCTGCCCAGGTTCTCGAATATCCCATCGATAACAACACCCTGCTCAGAGAATCTGGCTTCGGATGCCTCGCCGCCTACGTACCATCTCTTTGAACTCACACTGTAGAAAAGAATATTCGGCATCATGTAGGTTTCTTTATTGTTAAGCTGGCTGACTGATTCCGGCTCTCTTGTTATATCATTGTAGTATGAAAGCTGGGTAAAATCCGAGCAAAGATCCATACCTATGTAAAAGCTGTCGGCCATGTTGCCTCCTTATAAAATATCAAGATTCTCCTCAAACAGATGAACCGTATTGATGTATTTGTCGAGGTCCTGAAGAAGCTTATTATCCTTACGCATCTCCTGATCAACAAGCATGCTGTTGATGATCTCGAAACGGTTCCTCTCCTTACGTGTCCAGGATTTAGTCTGCAGAACATCACTTTCTACTATCTTGGCATTGCCGCCTTCGTCATCGATGATGTTGTAAACCAGCCTCTCGCCGTGGAATACCACAAACTCGAGTACGTAGAGTCCCGTAACAACCTCTTCAAGACGTCTTGTCTTTGTGACTGCCTTGGCTCTAGTACCCGCATCAAATGAAAATGAAGCGAATACCTGTCTCCTGTTCTCAGTCTTATATATAAGATATGTCTTCAGGAATACATCCTGAGGAAGTCTGATGAATGATGCAAAGCTCTTGTAGAACGGAAGTATCTTGCCGGCATCGATGAAACGGCTTACCGTTCCGGCTATCCAGTTCTTCTGTCTTTCAGTAAACCTGTCAAGGTGACTGAAGTAAAGCAGCAGAGCCATCTTGCTTATCTCATCATCAATGTTGCCCTTTTCTATCTCAAGGTAGAGACTCTCGAGTATATTGCTCGGAACAACAGTATCCTTAATGAGATAGTTATATGCAGAGAGCCTGAGGAATGCCTTCACAACCAGACCGCGGCTCCTGCCGTTATAATATGTTGCAAAAATATCATAAATATACTCGATGAAACCCTTGGTAAACATCATCTGTGCCAGTGTATTCTCCGCAAGAAGGGATATATCACTGACCCTGTCCTTCGCAAGCTTGAAAAGCTCAGCCAGCTCTGTCAGCCCGCCATGGAAATTCATAATGATATATGTGAGTATATTTGAATTAACCGTACCGGTCTTATATATATTGAGGCAGATGGACATAAGGTCTTCATTCAGGAAACCTTCGGAGGCCTTAACACCATAGTCCGCAAGCCTGTATAACTCATCCACATCCAGCTCGTTAAAGCCATACAGTTTAACCGCCTGGAAAGCCTTATCAAACATATTCATATCGATAAGATATGAAATGATGGTCCTGGTATTGGCGTGAGTCATATACTCTATATCCAGCCTGTCAAGGTATCTTATAAGAACATCCCTGTCAAGGTTCTCGTGATAGTATTCTATGATATTAAGGCAGGCCTTCTGCTTATAATCATAGGATATCTTGTCACAGTTGATCACCTCTCTCGCCGCATTTACCTCTCTCGCATTCTTGTAGGTAAACTCCTTGATAGCCTGATAATCAAAAAGTATGACTCTGTAGTCCTTAGGACTGTACTCACGGCAGATAGGCATATATGCCTTCTCATCAACTATCCTCTCAAATCTGTATGGAATGGACCCTGCATAGCGGTTGCCCATATTATCTTCAAAGATTACGGAAGCATTCTCTGAAACAATCTCAACGTAAGCCTCTCCGTTCACAAGCGGAACTCTCTGCTCGCCGGAAAGCTCCTCATGATTTATGATGACCGCTCTTACATTTTTGTTGAAGCATACAAGTTTTCTCTTGAAAATGATATTTATGAGCTTGCCTGCAAACATGGAGCTTACGGATTCCGGTTCGAGGAACTCATCATAGATCACGGTCAGGTCATCATTTACCTCGCCCTTTATGATCATGTTCTCCATGAAATCCTCCATTGAAGGGGAATATTCATGGTATATCTTCATGTTGTCGGCTTTGTTATAGATTACATTTGCATAAAGATATGCAAGCTCCTCATCATTCAAAGTATTCTTATAATTAAGATACATGAGAACGGAGGACGGGATAAGCTCATAGGATGAGCGGTTCATGCTTCTTATATAACATTCGTTGAGTCCTATGAACTTAAAGCTCTTAAGGACTGCCGCTTTATAGAATCTGTGATAACGCTGATCCAGCATATTTGCGGATATGAGCATTGAGCAGATACTGCGGAGAACCTCATCATTTTCATTTTCCTTCTTGACGATCTTCTCTGTACGTTCCTTCTTTTCAAAGGATATAGCCGCCTCACCGGCTGACTCTTCTTCCTCATCGTCTTCTTCTATCTCATTAAGAAGACTGTCGAGTTCCTCATCGCCGGTGTACATTTCATCGTCCACATCGAAGTCACTGACGATATCCTCTCCCAGGCGCTCACTCATGCCGCCGAGTAAAGAGTCCGATCCGGAATGGGATTCAAAGTCATCATCAAGGTTTCCGTACCTTTTCAGCTCAGCCAGATTCTTATCATAAATCTGTCTTAATATATCAAATATCTGTTTATTGAAATCCTTGTTCTTTCCCGCAATCTTGACGAACTCATTTAAGACGTCATCAGTTATATACTTATGCCTGATGCCCCATTTGATAGTGGAAATCTCGAAAGCTCCGAGTTTTTTCAGCATCATAGGATTGGCATTGAATATCTCACTCTGTTCGAAGTATATGATAGGGCTGTTCTCCCCGTCATAATACATCTTCTCAAGTTCCTGATAGAGCGCATTCTTGTCATCGTTATATACAGGATCCACGAAGAGAAGCAGCCAGAAATAGAAAATCTTAGGTTCTTCCGTACGGAAGGCACGCCTCAGAAGCGTTGCCGCCTTCTCTATGGTTTCCTCATCCTTCAGCATAAGTGCCTTCAGATAATTGTAATAGCACTTCTGCTGCGAACTCATAAGGTTCTTGTCGATATCAGCCTCAATCCTGAGGAATTCCTGCTCAACCTTGGCAAGGTCTCCCTTCAGTATATTCATATGCATGAGACCGAGTCTGTAGAGATCCTCTTCAGGCTCCAGCTCATTAAGATTGCGGAGAGCCTCAACGGTATCTCCTATATATTCATCAAGTCCGATGCGGTCCATCCTGAAATCAAGATAGGCCTGAAGTATATTGATCCTGTTTCGTTTATATTCCTGTTTCTTGGCTCTCTGCTCCGTATTCGGTCTCACAGCCTTCGGCCTTGAGAGATGAATATCTACAGAAAGTGTCTGATAAATATTCTCTATAGTGAGCTTTCCGCTGTTCTCACCGTCCGGAACATGCTCCGGAGAAATGTATACTTTCAGCTGGCATATATTGCCGTTAAAATCCTGTTCCGTTATGGTCTTCTTCGAGGAAATGATGAATTCACAGTCACTTCGCACTTCGGAAAATGTATGGCCCCAGGTATTCTTGCTTATCTCAACGGTGATAGCCTCTGTATCGGCAGGCATCTCAAGTTCAAATTTAGGTTTATCCACAGATAGAGTAACTGTCCTCTTCTTATGAACCAGCACAAGGAATTCTTCCATGGACTGATTGATGGAACGGCTTTCCAGAAGGCTTTCATAAACCTGCTTGGAAAGAGGATCCTTATCTATAAATGTACGTCTGAACTCTTCACCCACGAAAAGCTTTGCAGCCTCACTCCAGTTTCTCTCTGCAAGAGATGCAAACTTAAAGAGATCGTCTATTCTCTTTCCGTTGTACTTGATACAAGGCGAAACAATATCGATATCATATGGTATATTGAACTCACCGCCGTCTGTTATGACACAGATATGTCCGGCAAAATTCTGACCTTCCTCAAGACAGGTAGCATCAAGAGAAAACTTGACTTCAAATTTCCTGCTTATGAAGCTGTGCGTCTCAAAACGAAGTATGTATCTGCTGTCATAGACCATACCCTTTATAGGATAATCATTTTCACTCTCCACAACAAATGAACCCTCAAAGAAGGTTCCTGCTTCAATATTCCTCTTTATGAATTCTTCTGAAATATGCACCTTAGGTCTGTCTATATCGAAGATGCCCTTTGCATACTGTTCAACGATTGCCTTCATATACCACCCCGTACTGTAAACTGTTCATGGCTGAACAAAAACAAATCATACCGCAGTTTCTAATATAGCAAAAACACTTGCTAATGCACTGTATGATGTTGTAAAATAGTTCGTGAGTTACGTCCATTTGGACATACACTGCATATTATAACAAAAACATATTATTTTTAAAAGATAAAATCGAGGTTTTAATGAGTAAAGCAACACTTAGAATAGAACAATATCAGACGGTTCATTTTGATACAAATGTAAATCCTATGGGAACTCCGGATTCCGTTAAGAAAGCTATTCAGGAGAATATCGATGCTGTCGTGGCATACCCTGAGGTTTATTATGACAATCTCAAGAGATCTATATCGATGTATACCAGAGCACCTGAGGATAATGTGGTTCTCGGAAACGGTTCATCCGATATACTGAGACTCTTCGCAGCACTTGTGATGCCGAAGAAATCTCTTCTCATATCTCCCGGTCCTATCGAGTATTCACATGTTCTTAAATCCTATGGAAGCGAGATAGAATATTTTGATCTTTCAGAAGAAGATAATTATGAGATAGACCTTGCGCAGCTTTGTCATTCCCTTGATTCTTCATTTGATATGATAATAATCAGCAACCCGAACAATCCGACTTCAAAGTCCATAGACAGAGAGTCCATGGAGATACTCGCAAAGACATGTCAGGAGCTGGGCATATTCCTTCTTATAGATGAAATGTACATCGAATTCACGGACAATGAAGAGGTTCTGAATTCCATACCTCTCACGGCTTATTATCAGAATATTGCTGTAATGAGAAGTGTTTCCAAGTTCTTCGCCGTACCGGGCATCAGACTTGCTTATGCCATCCACAGCAATCCTGAGAATATCGAGATCATCAATATCACAGGTATGAAGAACAACCTTGCTTCACTCTCCGCAGTGGCAGGAACCGTGATGCTCGGGGATAAGAGCTATATCGAAGCTTCAAAGTCCATGATACATACCGAGCGAAGTCTGGTATATCTTGCCATGTCTACATGCAAGACCATAAAGCTCTTCAAGCCCGAAGCAAACTTCATGCTTGCAAAGCTTTTGAAAGATGATATTTTTGCCAAGGACGTTGCAGACCATTGCAGAACCCGCGGCATCATCATCAGAGACTGCAATGACATCCGCGGGCTTAGTAACAAATATATAAGATTTTCATTTATGAAGCCTAAACAGAATGACCTCATGGTTAATACAATTCTCGAGATAGTATAATCTATCAGGTCGTCGTGGCAGCTTCCAGCGGCCTTAACCCGGCAGCGTAACGGGCAGGGATCAGTCCTGCAATGACGGATATGACGATTGCGAATACAATAGTTCCGCATACAAGCCACCACGGCATATAAGTCACATAGATTTCTTTAGGAAGTTCCAGCATTGCTGGAACTTTTTTATCTATAACAAAATGATTCACCAGGAAGGAAATGATCACGCCCATGGTTCCACCCATAGCTCCGAGAAGTCCTGATTCAAAAAGAAACATAAACAGAATATCATCACTGTCACAGCCTATGAGTTTAAGGGTTCCTATCTCCTGCATTCTGTCGTAAACCGCAGTAGACATAGTATTCACTATACCGATAACCGCAACGACAAGCGCTATCATTCCCACGATTCCCAGAAGCACTTTTATAGAAGCCGCCGTTTTCTCAGCGCTCTTTATACCTTCCTTATTGTTCTCAGCTCTGAATCCAAGATTGGATATGGCCTTGGATATCCTGTCAACGTCATCGACGCTCTCCGCCTCTAATATAAGGCCGCTGTATATCCATTCATTTATCGCCTTTCCGTCCTTATCGAGGGGCTGGCCGGGAATACTGTTCCCTGCCTTGTTCCGTCTGACATATTTCTTGAGACTCTCTATTTCCGTATATATATAATAATCATATTCATTATCTGTAGTTCCAACGATATTCAGCTTTACATTTTTAAGATAATCCTCATATGATGGACTGCCTTCCACATCAGTCTCCATATCCTGTGTCTGTTCATTTCCGGTAGTTTCAGTCTCCGCCTCTGCTTCAGAGAGTGTCTCGGTATCCGGTTCATTATAATATATAAAGTCCACTTTCTTATTTGTAAATGTATCGTCGCCCACCTTACTGTCATGATAACTGACTCCGCTATGGCTGTTAAAAAGAATATAGGATATCCCCTGTCCCGTCACGAGATCCGGTTTACTCTTACCATATTCAGGATAGGTTCCGTCCTTAAGAATCTTTGTTTCAAGATATTCCTGAGGCACCCCCATGATAGTCGTATAGGTTTCATATTTGCCAAGCTTAAGAGAACCTTCAACGGATATAACCGGATATACATTTTTTACACCCTCGAGTTCTTCTATCTTCCCTATCGTCTTTTCAGTGATCTTTCTGTCCTTTCTTTCAACCCTGTTTGTTCCTGCATTATCATAGACTCTTATCTCCGTAGGATTGCCCTGTTTCACAATCTCAGCCATCACGGACCTGGAATACCCCATGCCCACCGATATCATGGATACTATAGATACAGTCCCTATGACAACACCCAGTATGGTCAGAAAAGTTCTCGTTCTTCTCTTCTTCATATTTGAAAAGGACATTTTAAGTATCCAGCTCATAACTCTCCCTCATCACATATAAACAACACTAAAACTCATCCAGAAGTTCTTTCTTTTTCTTTCTTCTCTCTATGATTATCACGACTATAACGATGACAATTCCGAGTCCCAGCACTATACTCACAGCTGCTCTGTTTGGATTTCTGTCATCCTTCTTGACTTCAATGATATCGGCATAATTCACTTCCATTACATTTATAGTTCCCTCTTCGCCTCCGGAGGTAATCTTCATCTTCTCCTCATAACGATTGCCCTCTCTGTCTTCATAGGTGATAACAATCTTATTATCATTTCTTGTTTTCATATAAAGCGCAGTTGTTTTCGTGATTATGTCCACAGAGCCGGTTTTTCCCGCTGCTACATTTCCTACAAAGCACTGCTGCTTAGAAATATTGGAGCCGCTCACCGTCGCCGTTACATTATAAAGAGTTGTAGCCCCTGTATTATTTACCGACGCAAGGATTTCTATATTGTCTCCGAGCCTTATCTCCTCTTCGGCGATATAAAGATCGGATATCATTATGCCCTGCTTAAGTGTGATGGGAACATACACTGAATCCGTCACCTCATACGGAGTGCCGTAACTCCCCTCATATTCCGTCTTAATGTTCAGCTTGTAGGATTTATCTGTAAGATTCACTCCCGCCTTTAGACTTATATCCTGCGTAGACTCACTTTCTTTGTCTATCTTATCTATGAATATCGTCCCGGCATTACCATCCGGAAGTATACTGCCGTCCTCACTTGAAACAGTAACCTTTATATTATTCACTGCATATTTAGAAGTATTCTTAAGGGTAAATGTAATCTTAAATGTATCGCCCGGATATATCTTCTCACTGCTCAGCTTATAATCACTGAGCATCACCCTCTGACTTGCAGCATAGCTTCTTACATTACCGGAAAATGTACCGATGATGATACCTGCAGCCAACAATATGACAAATAAAAAATCCATTTTAATCTTCTTCATCTCATGCTCCCCTATAATCAAATCTTTAATCTTCGGTTGAGACCATTTAAGTCATAGCTCATTTTTATTCAACTATAGCACCATCTTTGATTTTAATGATTCTGTCAGCTTCTCTGGTCAGATCAAGGTTATGGGTTATTAGCACCAGAGTCTGTCCCAGCTCACGTACTGACTTTTTGAGAAGCTCCATGACTTCATTTCCGTTTGCAGTATCAAGAGCTCCCGTCGGTTCGTCTGCAAGGATTAATGATGGCCTGTTGGCAAGTGCCCTCGCTATGGCACATCTTTGCTGCTGTCCACCCGAAAGCTGATTCGGAAGATGCGTACGCCTGTCAGCTATTCCAAGAAGATCCATGATGTGCCTCACATATTCTTTGTCAGGCTTTCTGTGATCAAGCAGTATCGGCATGGTTATATTTTCTTCTACCGTGAGGACCGGAATCAGATGATAAGCCTGAAATACGAATCCGACCTTTCTTCTTCTGAATACCGACAGCTGTTCATCTCTAAGCTTCGTAATTTCTTTATCATCTACAAATACCCTTCCATCGGATGGTGTATCAACTCCACCCATGATATGAAGAAGTGTAGATTTACCGGAACCTGACGCCCCTACTATAGCAACTATGCTTCCCTTCTCTATATTCAGATTTACATTATGGAGCGCTATAACCTTATTTTCATTTTCTCCATATATTTTCGTTACATTTTCAAGTCTAACAATATCCACGACCTGATTCCTCCTTGAAATCTAACTTTTTCTGCATCAAGCACCTATACTCTCATGTAATACGGCTCAGAAGCATCATCATTCTCCCGAGAGTGTCAATTCTGCCTGAAGGGATTTCTTCATGTTCCTTAGTGGTATATACAGTGAACCAACAAGGACCAATCCGGACAGGACAAATCCCAGTATCACCGCAAACCAGGGAAACTTAAGCATTCCTTCGACAATGACAAAAATCGAGAATAACAATTTGTCCAATAACATAACCAATCCCATACCCACGACAACTCCTATAATCGTTGCAAATATAAGTGCCAGAATACCTTCGAGTATTACCGCCTTGGTAAGCCCCTTGTCTGTCATACCCATAGCCTTGAGTTGGGCGAATTCCTTACGTCTCATATGAAGACTCGCAGCAGATGTGTTGGCTATATTAATACAATTGATCATGACGATTACAAATATTATGAAGGCGATAAGTATCAGAGCTTCCGACAAAGGTTTGATAATCCGGCATATTTCTATATACATCATTCCCTTCATACTACAATTCGGCATTGATGTATCGATGGAATCAATACCATAGAACTGCTCCTCTAAGTTTTGTAATTCTTCATCTATCTCATCATCAATGAAAAGATGATTCTTTAACACATAGTTAATTCCATTCCAGTCTTCCTTTGTATAACCCATGAAATCAAGATATCTATCAAGCGGGAGTATGAATTCCAGGCTATCATCAACATTAGGATCACCATCCAGAATCCCCTCTACCTTAAAACTTCTGGTTTTTCCTTCAGCCATAAGCTCCCGTCTTGCTTCGGATATGATCATAGCTCTATGAGAAAAATCATTCGGTTCGGAATCCGGATTGAAATAGCCAAGTCCCTTTTCTCTCATCCCATCTATATCTTCTTCAAAACCCTTAATTTCTTCAGAAGTAAGCTTAGCTACGCCTTCCTCATAATCCCGCATGGATTTTTCGAGCTTATCAAGACATCTTTCCCTTAGAAGCACAGGGTCGACCACCTCTATAGTATCTCCTATCTTTATATCCGCAAAATCCATATGAGCATATTCTAAACCGATTTCAGTATTGAGAAATGAATAACCACCTTTTACAACTGCAATTCCATCTTCTGAAAGCGACAGGCTTCCTTCAACAAGTCTGTCCTCCAATCTGGCATATTCAGCACCGGAATATCCCACGAATTCGAGATGATTTGCTTCTATATCACCTATTCCGAATCTCTTATATTCTGTATCCTTATCTGTACCCTTATCACTTACTTCAACCAATGAATCAAACTCCGGTATCGGATCGGACGTATCAACCTCATCGACACATGCTCTTATATATTCTCCATAGGCATATGACTTGCTTCCATCAATCATACGATCCTTCATAAAGATATCTTCCGCTGCATAAACATCTGCCGTATATGAATAGGTGTAATCC
Source organism: Eubacterium sp. (assembly GCA_017477505.1). Lineage (GTDB taxonomy): Bacteria > Bacillota > Clostridia > Lachnospirales > Lachnospiraceae > Eubacterium_Q. The sequence continues at coordinate 66,158 of JAFUVQ010000005.1, read as the reverse complement.
TGTATTTCCTTAGAAAGACTTATTCTTTTTAATACTTCCGCCTCCGGCAATGATGCTTTCATCTCTTCAACCGTAAAAGTCGGGCTATTCTCAACCTCGATTCCAAACCTATAATATCCGAAATAATTTTCAGAATCATTTTTTAAAGAAAAAAGCATTCCCACAAAGCTACCGAAAAAAGTTATAGCAGCAAGTCCAAGTGCCATGGCACATATAGTCTTTATGAAACGGCCTTTATTACGCATTACATTTTTATATGCATAATCACCTTCCACTCCAAATATAAGTCCAAATAAACCGGAATGTCTCTTCTTATACTTTTCTTTCTTTATCCTGAACTCGCCCTTTATGGCGCTGACCGGCGAAATCTTCGCTATATGCTTCGCACTCGACTTCATTGTGAAATAGAGATCAAACAGGAAAACCAGAAATATGATTATCACAGGAACTATATGAAATGAAAGGCTCAGTCTAGTGGTAGTGTCATTGAAGATTTCCGAAAGCGATACATTAAGAGCCACTATGATATAAAGAGGATAACCTATGACAGAGCCAAGGATGATACCTGCACCTTCCAGGTAGAGCCCTTCGCAGAATATAATTCTTTCTATCTCCTTCTTCGTTGCCCCTATGCATCTGAGATTACCGTAATCCCTGATCTGCTCCAGATTCGATAATTCTATAGAATTCTTGATAACGCCTACACCAATGATAGTGAAGATATAGGTGAACAGGATAATAAACATGATAACAATATAGACTCCTCCATCCGAGTCCTGAAGATAAGTCCACGAAACCAGTTCATTCATCTCACCCTTAACACCGTAATCTTTCTCCAGGCTCTTAAGAACAAGCTTTAAGAAATATGGATGCCTTACATTTACATGAAGCGCATTCGGGTATTCGGTTTCTGAGTTTCTATCAAACTCCGTTCCTATGTATGCACTTACGATACGCGGATCATTTACCATCTCCTCCATGGTTTCAGGAGTCATCTCATAGAATACCACCTCATAATCCCCTTCATCCTGTCGAGTATGTTCTCTTACCTGAAGAGTTATATTGATGATTCCGTTTAACACAATAAAAAGAAATGCAGTCACAAAAGCCACTCCGACTATAGTGAAAACACTTCTTCTTTTATTTATCATAAGATATTTTTTTGCAAGTGTACTATAAGTAAGCATATTCATTACCCTTCGAATCATAGTATAGAAATCCTATTTATAATTCTATAACCTGCTCCTTACATTTCCGTGACAATTAATCTTACATATTTGTAAGAAAGCATATCACGCTTGAATGCGAATTTCCTGTTACATAAGAAAAAGGTCACGACATGCTTTAAAGCACGCCATGACCTGAGTTTAAAATGTAATACTGAACCTGGTTCCCTCGCCGACTTTGCTGTCGACATGGATGTGACCGTCCATACCTTCAATTATGGACTTGGTCAGTGAAAGTCCTATACCTACACTGTTCGGATTGACAGAACTGTTTACTCTATAGAACCTCCTGAAGATATTCGGGAGATCTTTTTCATCTATACCTACACCATTATCTTCGACATAGATTCTTGTGAATACATCATCCTGCTCAGCACTTAAGATTATTTCTGCTCCCTCAGGCGAATAGTCGGAAGCATTCTTGGCAAGATTGATGATTGCCTCGGTAAGCCATTCGGAATCGAGTTTGGCCGTAACATCCTCCGGGCACTTAACTATAAGCTTCTGATTCTTTACATCAGTAAGATATCTGACACTTTCCTCAACCTGAAGAAGTACAGGCTGAATATATGCTTCTTTTCTTTCAAATTCTATAGCCTTCGCTTCGATACGCGCAAGCTTGAGCATCGAAAGAACCATCCACTCCATGCGGTCCAGCTGATTCGAAGCTTCTCTGAGTATCTTCAGCCTTTCTTCCTTACCCTCGACCTTATCCTCAAGAAGAAGGTCTATGAATACATTCAGGGAGGCAAGCGGGGTTTTCAACTGATGTGAAATATCCGACATGATATCCTTAAGGAAATCCTTCTCGCTCTGCTCTTTCCTCTTTCCCTCACGGAACATATGTACCATTTTTCCGAAATTGGAATAAAGTATACCTACGCTCCCCTCTTCCAGAGGATCGCTCCACGTGGTCGACTCGTCCTCCATAACATCTTCCATGATATGAGAAATCTTCTCTATCTCATCATATGCCTTATCTATCCTTCTATAGGCGAAAAATCCCCCAGAGAAAGATATGATCATTCCACACACAACGACTATAGCAGCCGCCGTCCCGCCGGATATGAGTGCCCCGACAGCTGTGCATGCTGCTATAACTACTATACTTAACAATATGAATTTTATAAGAAAATCCTTCTTCTCCATAATCCTATAATATTTCTACTGTTTATGGATATATCTATACCCTACGCCACGTACTGTCTCTATAAGTTCCGCATCCTCACCCAGTTTATCCCTGAGCCTTTTCATATATACTGAAAGTGTATTATCATCTATGAAGTTATCACCGGTCTCGTAAAGACTGCTCATCAGTATGCTTCTTGTTATGACCTGTCCGGGATGTTCCACAAGTTCTTTCAATAATCTAAACTCGGCAACGGTACATTCTACTATTGAATCACCTTTATATAATCTGAAGGCATTAATATCTATCTTGTGAGAGCCGAAGATGATTATACCCTTGTCCGATCCATTTTCAGATAATCCGGCTTTCATTATATCCTGTCTTCTCAACACCGCTGCGATTCTTGAAAGCAGCTCCCTCACCCTGTACGGTTTAGTCACATAATCATCCGCCCCACTGTCCAGACCTTGAATTATGTTAACCTCATCACCAACTGCAGTAAGGAATATAACAGGAGTAATCCTGTCTTTTTCGCGTAATTCCTTTATAAAATCAAAGCCATTTCCGTCAGGTAGCATAACATCGAGCAGGATTATGTCAACTATTTTACCTCCATTACCCCAAAGCAGACTTCTGGCCGCCGCAAGATTCTCAGCATGAAGTACTGTATATCCCTCTGCTTTAAGTGCATATTCAGTTCCCATAGCAAGTGCTGCATCATCTTCAACAAGGAGTATTTTCTTCATGATCTCATCCTGTAATCTGTCACAAATCATTCCTAATCACATAGGATTCATAGCCATACGTATCACTTCAATATACCAGTCGATGAGCTGAGTTCCGAAAAGCTGGGCAAGGACTAATCCAATGCAGAGCGACGGACCGAAAGGTATTGGGTCCTTACCTTTTTTCGCAAGTACTGCCATTGAAAAAATACCGGCTACCGCGCCGATTATGGCTCCCATAAAGAAAGCCGCGAAGATACCTTTTGTTCCCAGGAATAAACCTGCAGCAAGCATAAGTTTTATATCTCCGCCGCCAAAGCCGTCTCGTCCCAAAAGCTTCTGACAGATAAGATTAATAATTATCATAGGAAGACTCACTACTGCTGCGCCCAGAAGGTGATGATGGATCGGAATCTCGGGAAATACCCAGATGGAAGCAATACCAAGGATAAAGATCACTACATTTATATAAAATGGAATGACCATGGTTCTTGCATCCACAAAAGCCGCAAGTGCAAGCATAAAGAATAATACTGTAACCAGTGCAAACTTCAGGTTTATTGTATAAGCAAAACCTGCAAGCCCGGTCAGTACAGCACCTACGACAGCAAATATTATAAGTCTCGGCACACTGAACTTAATCTCAGTAAGCTCACCCTCATAATCCTTATCCCTGATTGTTACCTGCTCTGTCTTTCGCAGTAACAGATATCCCACCGCATAAAGAACAAGTCCTATAACAGCCGATACGATGATATTCATAGACAAACTCATTTTTTCTCCTTCAAAATATGACTACTTTATGAAAGGCAGTCATAAAAAATAATTCATGCTCTAAAAAATGATTTTACCATAAATGACCATCATGTGCCTACTTTTTTCCCAAAGCTTTGATTATATTTTTATCCGCTTTAATTATTCTGATACAAATAACTATTTCTCATAAAGGAATCTTTCCGGCAGAGTCACGTTAAAGTCCTTTGCCAGGCTTCTGAAATCATCAGGCTTTATTGTCTGCAATTTATGTGGAGTTATGGAAAGAACCTTGACCAGTATTTCTGCAGACTTTTCCACTGTATGCATAAGCCCGAAGGTAAGATCAAAATCCTCGCCTGCTGCAAAAAGACCATGGTGAGCCCATACAGCCACATCATATTTTTCCATAAGCTTCGAAGTTGCAACTGCGATATCTCTTCCACCCGGAACCATCCAGGGAACCACACCTATTCCTGAAGGAAATACAACCGGACACTCGGTAGCCATCTCCCATAATTCCCTTGTAAATACTTCATCTGAAAGAGGAAGTACAAATGTAAGTGCGATAACATTTGTGGTGTGGGCATGATATATGACCCTGTATTTTCCGTCGGTTACTCTTTTCTTTACTTCGTGATTCATAAGATGACTCGGCAGCTCCGACGTCGGTCTTCCGCCGCCCTCAAAGCCCCACAGAATCCTGTAACGCTCACCCTTTTCATCAAGTTCTATGACTGCAATTGAGTCTTCGGGATTCAAGCTTACATTTCTGAAATACTTTCCGCTTCCTGTTACAAGGAAGAATTCCCCTCCAAGTCCCGGAACTGAAGTCCCTATATCTGTCCAGGTTTCATTTTTCTTAAAGAACGGCCTTGCCGCAGCTACATCCTCATCCTTCATGCGATATGAGAGATTTCCGCCGTTTCTCTCGTGCCAGCCCCTTTTCCAGCCGTCATCAGCCATTCTGATAAAACCTTTAATAAAACTGATTTCTGTCATTTCCATAACAAATGTTTCTCCTGCTAAACTCTTTTCATTAAAACTTCTTTTTCATATCTTTCAATCTCTTCAGCCCATGTGCGGCCTGACGGTACGCCGTTTCTTTCCAGATATTCTTCCCAGACGTCTCCAAAAGGAAGTGTTTTCATTTCTTCCTGCATCATAAGAAGTCTTGTGAAGTCTCCCGCCTCCTGCAAACGTTTTATCTCTTCATGAGGAGTAAGGAGCGCATAGAGAAGAGCCTTCTCAACAGAGTTAAAGCCGACTGCCCACGCGGATATACGGTTGATCGAAGCATCGAAGAAATCCAGGGCGATATTCACTCTTCCAAGGCCGTTTCTGCAGCGTACTATCTCTTTTGCAATCTCTCTTGTTTCATCATCAAATATGACAACATGATCCGAGTCCCACCTCACCGGTCTCGTTATATGAAGTGCAATCTCATCAAAGTAGAGAAGCAGTGAAGATATCTTGTCTGAAACCATTTCTGTCGGATGATAATGTCCATTATCCATAAGAGGTATGACACCCTCATGAGTTGCCGCAAAAAGCAGTGTGAACTCACCGGAGCCTGTCGTGTAGCTCTCAACTCCTATTCCGAAAACCTTGGATTCCACACAGACCTTAACCTTTGTGGTATCATGAGGTTCACTTATTATCTGTTCTATCGAATCCTTGTATCTTTCTCTCGGTCCGAGGCGGTCACCCGGAATATCCTTATAGCCATCGCCGGTCCATATATTCATCACGCATGGTATGCCGGTCTCATCCGCAAAGTATTCAGCTATTCTGATACAGGCCTTTCCATGTTCTATCCAGAAGTCTCTGATGTCTTTGTCCGGACTTGAAAGCGTAAGTCCATCCTTTACTTTTTCATGTGAGAAAAATGTAGGATTAAAGTCAATTCCCATTCCGTGCTTTTTGGCGAAATCCACCCATTTCTTAAAATGAACTTTTTCCAGCCTGTCTCTGTCTACACGCTCCATTCCGTCAAATATTGCATAGCTTGCATGGAGATTCAGTTTCTTTTTTCCGGGAACCAGGGAAATCACTTCCTCTATATCATTCATCAGTTCCGTATAGGTCCTTGCTGCTCCCGGATAATTACCGGTTGTCTGTATTCCTCCTGTAAGAGGACCATCCTGATCGAAGCCCTTTACGTCATCTCCCTGCCAGCAGTGAAGTGATACAGGTATCTCAGCCAGTATACTCATGGCCTTTTCTGTATCTATACCAAATTCCTTATATATCTTTTCAGCACTCTCGTACCTATTTTTTTTCTCCATTTTTATAACCTCCCCATCAAACGGGTAAATATTCCTTTATCTCAAATGAGTCGGCAACCGCCTTCCTGGCCTCATCAAGATTTTCATAGACTCTATCCTTAATCATCTGTGCCATGGCATTTCCTATAGCTGTTGCCTCCACAGGTCCTGCCAACACCTTTTTTCCTGTGAGATCTGCCGTCATCTGACAGAGATAACTGTTTTGGCAGCCTCCTCCTATTATATTGATCCCGGAATACTCTATCCCTCCGTTGTTCTCTATCTCATCGAAAGTCCTTTTGTAACTGTGAGCCAGACTTTCAAATACAACTTTGGATATTTCCGCAGTACTTCTCGGAACGGTCTGCTTGGTTCTTATGCATTCTTTCTTGATTGCTCTGGTCATATTGTCAGGTGCCAGGAACATATCCTGATCCACATCTATCACCGATGATATACTGTCACAGTTTCCTGCCATATCTGCCAGCTCTGCAAAGCTGTAGATATCATCATTTTCCTGCTTCACCTTCTGGATCATCCATAGACCCATAATATTTTTCAGATATCTGATGCTTCCGCCAAAACCGCCTTCATTTGTGAAATTACCGAGTCTGTCTTTTTCCGTACAGAGTGCTTTTTTTCTTTCCACACCCATCAAAGACCATGTTCCGGAACTGATATATACATTTTCTTTATCTATAACTGACATCACAGCGGAGGCCGTATCATGAGATGCACATTGGATTACTTCGCAGTTATATCCCAGTTCTTTTGCAATCTCAGGCTTCAGGTTTCCAAGTCTGCTTCCCGATTCCGAAACAGGAAGGAAAATCCTCTCCGGGAGTCCTATCCTTTTTATAAGTTCGTAGTCCCAGTCACGCTTTTCAACATCCAAAAGCTGGGTGGAGCTTGCCACGGTATATTCGGATGACTTTATTCCTGTAAGCAGAAATGTAAGGTAATCCGGAATCATCAGCAAACTGCATGCTCTGTCCAGTATCTCCGGTCTGCCTTTCTTATCCGCCATCAGCTGATAAATTGTATTAAACTTCTGAAACTGTATACCGGTTCTCTGATACAGTTCATTTTCCGAAATACGCTTATACACTTCTTTCTCCATTCCGTCGGTTCTGCTGTCTCTATATGCGTAAACATCACCGAGTAAATGGTCATTCTCATCGAGAAGTGCATAATCCACTGCCCATGTATCTATGGATAAGGAGCAGGGGATTTTTCCAGCATCGGAACATCTTTTCATCCCTTCCAGTATTTCGCTGAAAAGCTTTTCCACATCCCACACAAAATGCCCGTTACGCTTCGTCATGGAATTCGGGAAGCGATACATCTCTTCCATTTTGATCTGACCATCTTCATTTCTGAAAAGCATATGCCTTCCGCTTGACGCCCCGATATCGATGGCAAGATAATAATTACTCATAAGCTTCCTCCGTTATAAGATTCAGCAGCAGAAGTCCGGAAAAACGATCTATACCTGCATCTTTCTTATCACACACTTCCGCCTCACCTATTCCTACGGCATACATTCCCGCAGCCTTTGCTGCATCGATACCGGAATATGCATCCTCCACTACTACACACTGTTCAGGATTAATATCAAGGAACTCCGCGGCTTTTACGAAAACCTCCGGATCCGGTTTTGACTTTTCAATATTGGTTCCGTCGGATACAGCATCAAACATATCGGCAATCCCGACCTTATCCAGAATAAACTTCGCATTTTTACTGGATGAACCTATAGCAATCTTATATCCGCGCCTCTTCAGTTCCGTAAGTGTCTCTCTCACCTCGGATGAAACATCCTCCGGCGTCATCTCTTTCAGATACTCTCTGTATATCTCATTCTTTTCCCCGGCAATGGCTTCCTTATCCTTTGCAGAAAGTTCCTCCCCGGTATATTTTTCCAGTATTATCTCCAAAGAATCCATCCTGCTTACTCCGCGGAGCCTGTTATTTACATTTTCATCAAAGAATACTCCCAGTCTGTCTGCGATCTTCTTCCATGCTTTAAAATGAAATCTGTCTGTGAAAACAATCACTCCGTCCAGGTCAAAGATAAATGCTTCGGGATGTTTCTTCTTTTCTACAAGATTCAACTTCCTCATAAAGTAGGTCGGAGTACAACTCCAAGCATGACAATAGCTGTTTACTATTGTCGAACCATAGGGTGACTCATCCGGATTTTCGGGATTGAACAGTTCATAAAAAGTATCCGCGCCGTCATCAACCATTCCTCCCCAGTAATAAATCATATGCTTATATGCTTCATCCCTGAGACCGGCTTTTATAAGAGCCTCTACATAAACATGATTCATATAAGGAGTAACCATCCTGAGCGCATCCTTATATCTTTCAAGCCTTAACATGAGTTCTCTCGACTCATCTTTAGACAGCACTCCCGAAAGGACAGCCCAGCTTTCAGTCGCAAATGAAACCTGTTTCTCCTTTCCGCTTACGAAAAGCTTCCTGTCCGGATCAAAGAAATACTTAACTGCGGCTTCACTCTTCTTTTGGATATCTGCCTGAAGCAGGTCCGTATCTGTTTCACCTGCAAGCTTCATCAGCATAAGAAGATCCTTCAGTGTATAGATATATATAAACTGGGCTCCAGCCTGTTTATTCAGCTCAAGATTCCAGTCTATAAAACACCATCCCATCCTGTCGGAATCCTCTATAACGTCATCCGGCCCGAAGGCTTCTTTTGCAAGCTGCCACTGCCTTACTGCCACAGGCAGAAGGTCCTTTGCTGTTTCGATATCACCGCTCATACGTGCATAGTCATAAAGTACCGAGATAAAAAACAGTGAATAATCAAACATAAAAGTATTGTCACCCGAGATTCCCGGCTCAGTGAAAATGCATGCGGGAATCCTTCCCGACTCATCACAGCAGCCGGCGAAAAGATATAGACATCTTTTCACAAGACTGTAATCTTTAAATGTAACTGAGTTAGCCAAGGCCTGAAGCCTTAAGTCTCCGATCCAGAGTCTTCTGTCTCTCTTGGGTCCATCCTCAAAAAGGTCCTGCATACAGTTTCTGAGTGTTCGAACAGCAACCCTGTCTATTTTTTCTTCAATATCATTTCCTTTAAATTCCGTAACCACAGTGTCGTCGGCAGAGGTCGTGCAGTCAGCATAAGCCTCATCGATGATAACGGAATATTTTGGAGACACATCCAGAATATCTATCTTTACATAACGGAAGGCATATCTTCTCGGCAGGCTGACCAGCGAGGGAAGAACATCAACATGGAGCCATTCTTCCTGTATCCAGCTTCTGCTGACCCATCCTTTATATGTACTTGAGTCTTCATCCAGTTCTTTTGCAGACTCACAGAATTTAATCTTAACGAAAAGCGGTGCATCCTGATGTGAGCCCGATGATTTACAGTGAAATGAAAAATGGCCGACAAAATGATTCCCGAAATCTATCACAATACTGTCCCCTGAATTAAGCTTCTCATTCCTTGAGAAAGACACAGGATAAACCCTCTCATTCTTAAGTTCCGGTTTCAGTTCTTCAGCTTTTCTAATCCATTCTTCCTGATTCCACATAACTTTTTTACTCCATTTAATATTTAAGATCTTCACGCCCGCAGAAAGGATCCACAGGACTTATGCCCAGAAAATCGCTCTTTCCCATCAGTTTTTCAACAGTAGCCTCAATAACATAATCATTATTTGAATAACTGTTGATATAGGTTCCTATCATAGGCACATCCAGAAGGTGGTACGGATTTGCAAGACTTACAAAGATTGTAGGAACCTCTTTCACGAACCAGGGAACATTATTCCCCTGTCCCCAGAAAGTGTACCAGTCCAGCCTGGTAGTGGTCTGGTTGCTTGCATTCTCGATATTTGCAAAGTAGATTACCCCGTCATATTTCTCATGAAATGACGAAACATTATCCACTCCCTTTTGAAAATCTTCTTTCTCATAAACGGTCACTTCAAAACCGCCTTTAGTAAGAAGTTCCTTTGCCTTTTTCAATACTCTTTCGGATGAAGGGTAGTCTCCGAGAACTTCAAGAAGTATCCTCTTTGTCTTTTCCGGAGATATAGGGAGCAGTCCTTCTCTATCCTTAACAAGAGTTATGGATTTATCCGCAAGCTCCCTGCTCCACATAACATGCTCATTACATTTAAGAGCCTTAAGTGCGTCTCTTCCCGGAACAAGAGTGGCAAGTTCCTTTTTCTTATGGAGCTTAAGGGCAGCCTTAAGCCCCAGTATTCTTCTGTTTGCCTCTATAAGTCTTTCCATGGAAAGGATTCCGCTCTGATAGCCATCCATCATGAAACGGTAGTCCTCCGCCAGATCCTTGTTGAAAAGGATCATGTCGCAACCAGCCTCTATGGCAAGAGGAATGGCAATACTCCTCTTCTCTGCTGATGTGAAACCTACCATAGGCGTTGCATCAGTTATTATCAGGCCGTTAAAACCGAGCTTTTCTCTGAGAAGATTTCCGAGAAGAGCCTTTGACAGTGTGGCTGGAACTATCTTTTCTTCCTGACTCTCACTGTAGTACTTCTCATACGAAGGAAGGGCTATATGACCTGCCATCACCGTCAGTGTTCCGGCTTCGATCATAGCTTTATATATCCTGCCGTAAGTCGCATCCCAGTCACTCACGGAAAGTGAATTCACGGAGGTAACAAGATGCTGATCCCTTTCATCAACTCCGTCACCGGGAAAATGTTTTACAGAAGTCGCAACATTGCAATCCTTCGCAGCCCTGATATATTCAGTTGCATTTCTGATAACCCTGTCTACGTCACTTCCGTAAGTTCTGACATTTGTAATAGGATTGTGATAATTCAGATCCAGATCGACAACCGGGGCAAATGCCCAGTTTATTCCAAGAGCTGCCCCTTCCGTGCAGGCAATCTCACCCAGCCTGTATGCATATTTCGGATCGTCCGCCGCAGCTACAGACATCTGTTTTCCGTAGGGAGTACCGTCAATAGCAGCACCGTCTCCGCCTGCTTCCAGGTTCGATGGTATGAGAAGGGGTATTCTGCTCTTTTTCTGTGCATATGAAAATGTATCCTGCATTTCACTTCCCATTCCGTCACGGAAGAACAATCCTCCTATGTTGAAGCTGAGAAGCTCATTTCTGAGATAATCTCTGTCGGTTGAATAACCTATCGGACAGAATAATTGTCCTATCAGTTCCTCTTCAGACATACTGTTAAGGGTATTCTCCACCCACTCTATATCCTCGTCCTTTAGATTAAATGGTGCATCTTTCAACCACATATCAAATCCTCCTCTTAAACAGCCCGGAGAGTCTGCCTTCGTTGTTCAGGTAGATAAGAAATACTACCAGTATCAAAGCTGTGATGATCTGCTGAACCGAAGAATCCATCTTAAGCCGTGCATACATTATTGAAACAAATGCTGTTGTAACCGCTCCGAGAAGATAACCTAACTTTTCGTTACAAAATCTTCCGATAAAGCCTCCTATGAACATCGGAAGAAACGCCGTAAACATAACGCCTATAGAGCCAAAGTTCAGTGCCATCTGTATGGTTCCGGTATTTGTTGATGATATAAACCCGACCACTCCCATGAGAGCACCTGCTATAGCGTAGCACCCGAGAGTATTCGGTATCTCCTTAACACCTGTGTTTACGGAAACCTTCTGACCGGTTACCAGTGCCTTATATTCATAACCAAATTTCGTGTGATCAAATATCAGTATCATCAGTGCCAGGAATACAACGATCAGAATTGAATAGTTTCTGACACTTGGAAATCCTGTAAGTGCCGTATTGGTTACAAATGAAACTCCATATCCTTCTGTAAGTGCAAATGCAGCACCTTCGAAGAGAAGAGTCACTCCCAGAGACACTATGATCGGCGGAAGCTTTGTAATGATGTAGATCACTCCCGAGAGAAGCCCCAGCAAAAGTCCCGATGCAATTGCTATAAGAAGCATCACCACTACAGGAAGTCCTGCCGCCAAAGAGATATTTGCACTGATCACTGATGAAAGAAGAGCTATCGCCCCTATTGAAAAATCAAATCTTCCGGAATTCAGATTGATCGAAAGTGCAAATGTAGTAAGCATTACTGAAGCCGAAGCCCTGAAGAATGCTATCCAGTTACCCGAAGATTCAAACAGGGCAATTCCGTTTATCCTGCACAGCCCCCATGTGACAACAAATGCCAGAAGCGGTATAGATACAGTTCCTATTATTCTTTTAACCAAGTTTGTATTACCATTCTTCATAAGATAACCCCGCTTTTATGAATCGGCTGCCGGAAACCGGCAGCCGAAAGACTATTACTTAGAAATCGAATCAAAATCATAATTCTTTACAAAAGTTTCAAATGTTGCATAATCTGCCGTAAGAAGCGGATCGATCTCTTCTTTTGTGATGACAGGATTCTCAACATCCTTGTCTGCTGCAAGACATTTATCAAACTCATCCGCATTGGTAGATACCCAGTAACCCATATCTATTGCAAATGCATTTCCCTCACTGTTACGGATCGGTGAACCAAGTGCTGCCCTGTATGCTGCCACAAATATACCTGCATTGTATGCTGAGAACTTACCTGCCATATAATCAAGCGTTCCTGCCTTCATGGCATCCGCATAGTTATCGGCATAAGCATCAACTGATGCGATCTTAACGTCTGTTCCGGCTACTGCTGTTCCAAAGAAGTCTGCTCCACTGCCTACTGCAAGAAGAACTTCAAGTCCCGGTGTCTGGGCCATTTCAGCACCCTTGGCAAACCATGCCTCATCCATGTCATAACCGCCGAGATAACCTGATATGGTAACATCGCCAATTTCTGCAGGAGTAACCTCTCCCTGCTCCATAAGCATTCCGACTATTGCGCCCATATCTGATGCGCCCTGATAATTAGCGCCTTCTCCGCCTGCTTCGATCATAGCCATGATCATTCCTGCTACTCTGAATACATGCATTTCTGTACGATAAGCAACTGCACCGCCGAATATGGCAAAATTCTTCTTGCCCTGATCCAGATAATACTTGGCCATGTTGTAACCTGTCGCGTATTCAATATCGAGTGAAGGACCAGTAGCACCTATATAATGCTCATATCCTTTATATTTGTTGTACTCATCTTCTGTAAGTGTTCCCGATGCAACGGCATAATATACGCCGGCGCTCTCGCACTGCTCTATCTGTGCCGGTCTGTCAAATGAAGACTCGGATATAATGGACTTACAATTGTTTGTGATCATAGTATCAATCGCTGACTTTTCTCCTGCTGCATCCTTAAGTTCGTCTGAATATACAAATTCAACATTGTACTGTTTCTGGATATAGTTTTCGAGATAAGCTCTTCTTCCCAATGCTTCAGCTGAAGTCGCATCCGATACCAGTACACCTATCTTTACCGTCTTGCTCATATCAAGGCCATTATCTTCGGAAACAGCCTCGGTATTCCCGGTCTTATCCTCAACGTCGCCTGTGGTTGCAGTAGTACTTCCGGTTCCGCTTCCTCCACAGGCAGCCAGTGAAATCATCATTGCCCCCGCAACTATAACTCCCGCAATTTTTTTAAACATCTTTCTCATTTCATTTCCTCCTTATACTTGAGACTTTAAATTTATCTAGGTAAAACCTTAGTCTTTCTTTCACCTGCTGCTATATATACTACAAGCAGGAATATTATCGCTTTTACTATCTGCCCCATTCCTGAATTAAGGTTCAGCATAACCATGATCTGACTCAGAAATGTCATTGAAAACGCCCCTATCATAGCTGCATATATTCTGCTCCTGGCTCCTCCCGAAACAGGCATTCCGCCGAAAACTATAGCAATGATCACATCCATTCCCACGCTTGATGCAGTATTTCTGGTCAGAGTCGGTGAATAAACTATACTGAGGAAGGCTCCGAGTCCTACGCCCAGACCGCATATTACAAATGCGATTATTGAAAACTTATTCATGGAGATTCCGGTAAGCTTTGCACAGAGTGGATTGCCTCCCAGATATTTTTCTTTTCTTCCTATCGGTGTGAAGTCGAAGAAGAAGATACAGAGTGCAAAGTAGAGGATCAGGACTGCCAGCTTGAAGAATATATTGTCAAGCCCCTTTACAGCAGTCATCGGAACAGCTACTTCCGAGCCCGTTCCTCCCACCGTTATCAGCATCAGAACAAGTGCATTCAGTACACTCAGCATGGCGATAGTGGTTACAAATACCGGAAGATGAAATACGCTTGCGAGTATCGAATCTGCCAATGCCACAACCACAGCTACACCTACACAGGAAGCGAATACCAGAAACAGGTTTTCTGTCTTCAGATATACGATTCCGCCTACAAGGGGACTCACTGCCGTGGATGCTCCGAGACTTATATCAAATGAGCCGAGTGTGTAAATGAATATCGCTCCTGTTGCAACTATCGCCACAACTACCGACTGATTGAAAATTGATTTAAGCCCGTACTGAACGTTTATTCCTTTTATGTTACCCATCACGAAGAACACAGCTACCAGAATCAGAAGCCCCAGGACAGGTGCCAGGTTCATTATGATTTTTTTTATGTTCATGGCACTCACCCCCTAAATCATGTACTTGATGATGTCTGCTTCCTGAAGTCCGTCTTCCCTCTTCAGCTCGCAGGTTTTCTCACCATTCTTCATCACTACGATTCTATCCGACATTCCTATGAGTTCAGCCATCTCCTCAGAAATGATAAGTATCGCTTTGCCCTCTTTCTTCATTCGGTTCATAAGCTGATACATAGCCTGCTTGACGCCTATGTCGATACCTCTGGTGGGACAGTCGAGAATAAGTATCTCGCTTCCTCTTCCGATCCATTTTCCGAAAACGACCTTCTGCTTGTTTCCTCCTGACAGAGATGAAACATACTGGGAAGGGTTCTGACACTTTACAGCCAGATCTTTCACCTGCTTCATCACATATTCCTTCTCTTTACCCGGGAGGATCAGGAATTTTCCTACCGCAAATCTGTCCAGTCCTCCGACAGAAATGTTATCTTCGATCGGTGCATCCAGAACAAGGGACTCCGTATCTCTGTCCTTTGACACATAACCGACATTCCTGCTCATGGCATCCGCCTCATTTTTTACAGGCGTCCCCTTTATGAGCACCCGGCCTTTCTCCGGCTTCAAAGTTCCGAACATAACCTTTCCGAGAGTATGCATACCGCATTGGGACAATCCGCCGATTCCGAGTATTTCACCCTTATGAAGCTGGATGCTGAAATCTTTAAGCGGCTCCGTTCCATCTACTGTTATGTCACAGGCCTCAAGCACAACCTCATCTTCGTAAGAACCGTCAAGGTCATTTCTGTAATAATCACCCTCAAGTTCTCTTCCGATCATGCTTTCTTTTATCTTGTCCTCGTCAAATTCTTCTTTGTCAAATGTCCTGATTATCTTTCCGTCTCTCAGAACCGTCAGGGCATCACAGACATTCATTATTTCTTCCATGTCATGTGAAATGAAGAAAACCGATCTGTTATCTTTCTTCATACTATTCATGATGGAATAGATGATGTCTCTTCCCTTCTGAGAAAGGGCCGTTGTAGTTTCATCTACCACCAGAATCTCAGGATTCTTCCTCATGACCCTTGCTATCTCAACAAGCTTGCGGCTCTGGATATCGAGCATCCCGGTTATCATATTTGCCTTGATATCCCCGGCTCCGATATCGTCAAGTATCTTCTGTGCCTTTAAATTCATGCTCTTTCTGTCAATGAATATCCCATGTCTGAATTCATCTATATCTGCAAGAAATATATTTTCAGCCACGGTAACTCCCGGAACGGTTCCACTTTCCTGAACTATCATCCCAATGCCATGTTCAAGAGCATATATCATTGACTCCGGCTTCCATCTTTCACCCTTGAAATCGATCTCACCCCTGTCAGCCTTCTGCATTCCGGCTATTATCGATGTAACAGTCGACTTACCGGACCCGTTCTCTCCTATAAGTCCCCTTATTTCTCCGGCTCTTATGCTTAAAGACACATCACGAAGTGCCTTAGTCCCGCCAAAGCTTTTATCCATATGGGAAACTGTAAGTATTACATTACCTTCGTTTTTTGTACCTTCCATCGGCATGCACCCTTTCCTTCTTTTTATAGCTAAATTATACATTTAATGAAGTTTTATCCAATTCATGAAACCGCCTATACTATTGACATTTAATGACTTTAATATTATAATCTGCAACAATAACTGATGTATCTTGATATATAGTGTTTTGGGAGTTAGCAATATGGAATATGAAGCACTGAAGATGCGCGTATATGAATTAAATGAAGATGAACTCTTCTATAAGAAGTATTACTATGCAAGACAGCAGCAATACTCTCTTGAGAAATTTCTTTCAGAGATAAATATGCAGGAAATTAAAGCCCGGCATCTTATCATTTTAGAAAAACCTGAAACACTTCCCGACAGGTTCGAGGATTCTTTTTTCTTTGATCTTTCTAACAATGACAGCATTGTAGTCCAGAGACACAACCGGTTCAGTCCGGACTTCTCACATACCCATACTTTTTTTGAACTGATCTATGTATATGATGGAAAATGTATTCAGTCGGTTGCGGGCTCGGATATTGAAATGCATACAGGAGACATCTGTATCATCCCTCCAAACATAAGTCATTCTATTAAATGCAACGATGAAAGTGTCATCATCAATATAATGATAAGAAAAAACACTCTTCATACCATTTTTCAGAATTTCTTATCTACCAGCAATGCCCTTTCTTCCTTTTTCCTGAATAATATTTATGCACATCATGCAAATGATTATATTCTGTTTCATACTGGCTTTGACACAGCTATAAAGGAAGCTTTTCTTCGCATGCTCTGGGAAAACCAAAATAAAGAGCGCTACTATTTCCAGACAATCAGCAGCACTCTTACTCTTGTTTTTTATTTACTTATAAGGGATTACGAAAATTCAATCCAACTTCCCAGCATCGGACATAAGCTTGATGAACAGCGCTATGCTATCATTCAGTATATGCAGGAGAACTATAAGGATATTTCTCTGCAGTCCATAGCAGATAGATTTCACTATACCTCAGAATATACTTCAAGGATCATAAAGAAATCCACAAATATGACCTATTCAGAGCTTCTTCTCCGCATACGTATCGAAAAGGCAGAAGACCTGCTCATCAATACCAATCTGTCCGTCGCTGCAATAGCTGAGGAGATCGGCTACGATACAACAGAACATTTTATAAGACAGTTCAAAAAGTACAGCAGCACCACTCCTACAGCCTACAGGAGGTTAAATGTGAATAAGATCTAACAGTTTTATTCCGGTTTCTTAAGCTCCGGATAGAGGACTATCGCTTTGTTATAAAATGTTTCGATTGCATCACTCAATTCTGATTTCCCCTCGAAATATTCAAGCATTGAGTTTTTAAAGGAATCACTTATTCCCTGGTCATAAACTGTTACATTTGAAACATCTATACTTTCAACCGAATCAATAAGAAGTCCGATATGATTCTGTCCTCCAAGGAAACCGCACTGATAATCGCTTTCTGCGACTTCATTCATGACTGCGCTGTTGTTTACGAATTCACCGTTTTCTTCAACAAGCTTCTTCATGGTAGCATTGTCACAGGTGAGGGCATATATTATATCCTTCACTTCTTTCAGATTATCACAGCCTTTCGGAACACAGAGCCATGTTCCGCCCCAGAAATAACCCATAGGACCGTTGCAGGCAGCCCAGTCACCGAAGGAACCGTTTCCTTTTTCCCAGGGTTCTTCAGGATTATCCAGGCAGCTTACCTGAACATATCCCATATACCATGGTGCTGCGAAGGCACCGAAAACCTTTCCGTCTTTACCCATCTCGGTTACGATGTCGGACATCTCACTCATTTTCTCATTATACCCGTTATCGGAATAGGTTTTCGTTTTTTCAACCCATTCATACATGGTGTCATCAATCTCAATCGTAAGATCATCGTTCACCCATGGAGTATCTTTAATTGCATTATATGGATAAAATGTATCGTTATATGCAGCAAACATCGGATAACCTTTTTCTTTCAGCATTGCTGCCGACTCGTCCATCTTATCCATTGTCTCAAAATGCTTCTGAACTTCTACGGGATCATCCGTTCCGAATACCGCCTTTGCTATGGATCTTCTGTAAAGGAAAAATCCGGGAGTTGCCTGCCATGAGGAGCCGTAAATCTTTCCATCTTCCCCTCTTACCATTTCTTTTGTATATTCATACTGATCAGCCATATCCTTATCAGTCAATCCTATCTCATCCATGGACATAAGCATTCCTGACTGGGTATACTTTTTCGCATAATCCGCCTCAACTGTAAAAAGATCGATTCTGTCATTATCCTCCAGCTGCTCAGCATCGGCGAGATACTGATCCATTCTGAGCTGATAGGCATTATCATCATTCGGCGTTATTATCCAATGTACGCTGACATCCCCTATCCTGCCCTCTGCATCGTTTACATCCTCATAGTCCGGATATAATTGTTCAATTCTTTCTTTAAGTTCATTTCCTGATGTGTGAATATTAAGTACCTTTGAAGTATTCTCGTTCCGGGCGTACACTTCCTGTTCAGAAAGAGCTTCTCTGCTTCCACAACCTGTAACCCCGAACATCATCAGCATAGTCGCTGACAAGGCAATTATCTTTGTAACCCTGTTTTTTACCATATTCCCGATTCCTTTCTTTTACTGCTTAAGAAAATGTTCTATGGTAAAAATTATACATGCATGCTTTAAAAATCCAATTCACACAGTTGCTATATCTATTGACATATATTAACCCAAAAATCATAATTAACCGGTGAAATTGATGTATTATGACCATAGAACATCAAATCCAGCGGTTGATTACCTTGTGTATCCCCTTATGTAACAGGAACCGCATTTTCCCATCAATCAAAAACACCTCAGGAATAATTCCTGAGGTGTAATATATCGTAATATAACCCAAAGTGAAATACGCTTTGATCCGATTATCTCTTTGAGAACTGTGGTGCACGACGAGCGCCCTTTAAGCCGTACTTCTTTCTTTCCTTCATACGTGAATCTCTTGTAAGGAATCCGGCCTTCTTAAGTGCAGGACGATAAGCTTCCTTATCTGCCTCATTAAGTGCACGAGCGATACCATGTCTTATGGCACCAGCCTGACCTGTGAATCCGCCGCCGTATACGTTAACCATAACGTCGAACTTGCCTTCTGTACCTGTTACTGCGAAAGGCTGCTTAACGATAACCTTAAGAGTATCAAGTCCGAAGTAATCATCAAGATCCTTCTTGTTAACTGTTATCTTGCCTGTACCCGGCTTAATATATACACGAGCTACACTGCTCTTTCTTCTGCCTGTTCCATAAAATCTGCTAGCTTTTGCCATCTCTGCTTCCTCCTATTAATACTTGATCTCGAGAGCTTCCGGCTTCTGTGCCTGCTGCTTATGCTCAGGTCCGGCATAAACGAAAAGCTTCTTCAGCATCTGTCTTCCAAGAGGTCCCTTTGGAAGCATGCCCTTTACTGCATGCTCGATAGCAAAGGTTGGCTCCTTAGCCATCTTCTCTCTAAGAGTTGTAGACTTGAAACCGCCAACATAATCTGAATGTGAGTAATAAACCTTATCATCAAGCTTCTTACCTGAAACCTTGATCTTGTCAGCATTAATAACTACAACATAATCACCTGTATCGATATGAGGTGTGAATGTAGGCTTGTTCTTTCCTCTGAGCACCTTAGCGATCTCGCTTGAAAGGCGTCCTAATGTATGTCCCGTAGCATCAACTACGTACCACTTTCTTTCAATGTTTGATGGACTTGCCATAAAACTCTTCATCGTGGTATTCCTCCTTATGAATTATAACAAAAATCAACTGTCTCTGTGCGGTTGAGCTGCTTCGGTTGTGGAGGCCGAAGGGTCTTCGCTTCCGGGAAATGTCCGAGAACCCGGGGCATAGTTCACCCGTCACAGATTGATATTTTATAACACGCATCCCCGTGTGTCAATACCTTTTTTTCGTTTTTTCAGAGACTTTATAAACCATTTTTACGTTTTTTCAGAGACTTCCAAACCATATAGGATTTTTCCACCAGTTTTTCATCCGGAGCATCCCCTCTGAATCTGACTCTGTAATACTCATCAAAGAGTCGTCTCAGTTCCTCACTCTTTTTGCTGTCATCTACGGCATCCGCATAGTCATAGATGGATGCAGTCTTCTCACCCTTCAAAATCCTATCATCGATCAGCTTTCTGATACGGTTTATATTATAGGAAAGTTTTTTCTCAGGAGTGAGCATTCTGTATCTGATATAAGAAATGAGTTTTATCAGAATCAGCAAAACTAAAAGGAAAATGAGTATCGCTGCTATATAATATATGAAGCGTTTCAGCCCTTCCCTGTCAAAACTTTTTTCATTTTCGATGTTATCCGCTGCAGGAGTATCAGTTTCGGCTGCTATCGGGGTTGCTGTTTCCGGTTCCTTCTCAGGCTCTTCTTCGTCCCCGGTTTCTTCTTTCTTTTCCTTTAACTTCCTTCCCCAGCCATAATCTTCTGCACTTTCCATAGATGCAGTCGGTTCAAATGGAACCCATCCGAAACCTTCGATATAACCTTCCGGCCATGCGTGAGCTTCACTGCTGAGTACGGTCTTACCGGCATCTATGTTCGGCTCATCCCAGAAGCTTTGACCTGTCCCACTTGAGTCTCCACCATTTCGGCCTGTTACGTTCCAGTTATTCTTCTCACCCGCATCCAGCTCGTGGTAATAACCAACTGAATACCTTGCCGGAATCCCCGCAAGTCTCATCATAAGTACCATGGATGATGAAAAATGAACACAGTAGCCCTTCTTCGTATCGAATAGGAATGAATCTACATAATTGCTGCTTTCTGAAAGATCTGTATCAGTACTATATTCATACTGCCTGAGGTATGCCTCGATGGCTTTAGCCTTCTCGTAATCGCTGTCACAGCCATCAGTAATCTCCGCAACCAGCTCTTTCATCCTAACGGTAGCCATGGATGCATCCAGATATCTTCCAAACTCATCCGTCCTTCCGGCAACTTTGTTATAATTCTCCTTGGAAATAATCTTGAGAATATCTATGCTGTAGATTGATTTTACATATTTTCTTATTACATCGTAGTCTTCGTATTTATATGCGTTTGCATTAACCAGAATCTCTCTCAGATAAGGACTCGAATAATCAATCAGGATATACTGTACCTTGTAATTAAAACCTTTTCCCATCTTGCGGTCGAGGCCGCCCCTCAGCTCCTCATTTACCACCAGCATATTAAGAGGCGCGATAATGTCGTCTGTTCTGAGATACCTGTATTCCATTTCCATACTTCTCACCTCAGAGAAGCACTTTGCAGTCTCCCTGTCGACACCGGCGTGATAAAGCGCATTTACATAGGAAACAAACCATGCATTATAAGGGTCCGGAAATGCTTCCTCACCGGTAAATCCCTTAGCCGAAATGTCAAGATTGCTCCGGCCTTTAAGATATATCTTGCCCCACTCATCCCTTGTAGTGAGACGTATGTCTTCTCTGCTCCGGCTCTTCACGCCCTTACCCAGAATATCGGAATCGGAATAACCCGTATAGCCGTCGCCGCCGCCCGAAAAGAAACTGCCCAGATAGCCGAATTCATCAACTGCCATTTCAGCGAAATCAGCCACCCCGCGTATGGCTTTTTTGACAAATATCCACTTCATAGGTTCCTCGCTCGAGGGAATAAATACCGTAGCCAGCGCAAGAAGCATAAGAATCGCCACATAATGAGTCATCTTCCTCTTCAGAAGCACGCCTGCCGAGAAGACAGTAAGTATTGCAAATGAAACGCCGACGTACTTTGGCATCCCCGTGTAATCCGTGAAAATCCAGGGGAGCAGAAGTAGAATCGTGGCAATGCCCCATCCAAACCGGGCACGTTTTTCATCTCTTATTATATAAATGATAAGCGCCACGCCTAAAGCAGCCAGCATATTTACAGAAAGAACCCTGTCCCTGAAGATAAGCATCAGAACTGCTGTAAAGACCGACGAAAAAAGAAGGTCCCATTTCTCCTTTTCAAAAAGGAGTGCCAGGCCGGATATGATCACATTTATCAAAAAATAGCACAGGAAAAAGACCGGCGTGATATCCTTTGAAACATTCCGTTCAAGGATACCGCAGACCGGAAGCGCAAATGCCAGATATATCGGGAGCATCATGAAATATTCAGTTTTTCTGCTTTTGCTTTCCAATTATTATTTCATCCTAATCTAGCCAACTCTCCGGCCGCCTCGCTGAATGCGAAATAAACTCCGTGTGATTTCATAGTTTCCATCAAAAGTTCATCCTTCACTTCTGCAGCTTCCTCATCCTTCATGCCTCTGCCTATCTCCGGAAGCACCGAAAGATAGAACTCCTTGAAGCTTTCATAATCGTCCACCAGGCATTCTCTCGGGCCTGCATTATAATATACAAATCTCACCGGTTTCTTCTGCTCAGCGAACCAGTTTGCTATGGAGACTATGTATTCAAGCATGAAGTCTCTGATTTTTATATCTTTTGACGTATCATCCGTGATGCAGGCGATGCTCATCATTTCCGAATTCTGTTTCTCCGGAAGCCTGATGCGAAGCTCCCCTGACCTTGCATAATTCTTCCAATGAACCGTGCTGAGGCGGTCACCTTCTATATAGCGTCTTGTTTCATCCCCCAGACTTTCCTCTTCCCGCTCCATTCTGAATCTTGCCTTACCGCTCTGCTGCAAGGTATTTAATCTGCTGATATCATTCACCGCTATATCAGTTATGACAGGAAGAACACTCACCCTGAGGGGTGTCGGAATATCATAATCAAATGTAATTATGCCGAAGCAGTCCTGCAGATGTATCCTCGTGATTCCTGCCTCAAAATTCCCTGCCATGCGGCATGTGAGTCTGGTACTGACGCTTTCAAGTCCTCTCGGTGCAAGACTGAATTCCCTATAGGTATAATCATCTTCAAATCCGGAAACCTCTTTATCGTAGGAAAGTTTCACTCCCGATATAGGGATGAACCAGTTATTCTCGATCATTATCTGATAAGTAACAGGAGCCGCCTTATAAAGAAGCCTTCCGTCAACCTCCTGATAAACTCTGAGTGCAATTCTTGTATAAATGATCTGCAGCACTGCAGCAACAGGATAAAGAAGCACCGCAAAAAAGAAGGCGTAAGAAAATGCGCCTCCTATATTGCTGACCAGAACTCCTGATGCAATGAGAACTGCTAAATATATGATTCTTTTTACTGTTCTGCTTCTCATTTTATTTTGCGTTACTGATTTATAATTTACTCACCCTGAAATCCGGATTACTCCGATATTAATACACGTTACTGATTAAATCTACTCACCCTGAAATCCGTAATATGTCAATTATTCAGGTCGTTTGATGGAATCTACCACTCTTGTGATAAGCTGCTGTCCCGTATACTTATTCATGTGTGCTTTTGCGGTAAGGACAAGTCTGTGAGGCAGCGTAACTCCTGCCATTCGGATGATATCTTCCGGAATCACGTAGTCCCTTCCTTCGACAAATGCATTTGCGCGGGATGCCGCCAGAAGATCAAGTCCCGCACGGGGACTGAGTCCGTATTCCAGTTCTTCGATACGCCTTGTATCATCAACTATCTTAAGGGCATAGTCGATCATCTCGTCCTTTATAATGACATTTTTGACAGCCTTTTTCATTTCCATAATATCTTCTACGGTGAGGACAGGTTCAGTAGCCTGCTCAAATTCTCCCGTAAGAAAGCTTTTTGCCATTTTCTGCTGCATAGCCTTGTCGGGATAACCTATGCTCTGCATCATCATGAATCGGTCCAACTCAGCTTCCGGAAGCGGATAAGTACCTATCTGTTCCGAAGGATTCTGGGTTGCGATCACCATGAATATCTCAGAAAGCTTAAATGTCTTCCCGTCTATAGTGACCTGTCTCTCCTCCATAGCCTCGAGAAGAGCTGACTGAGTCCTGGGGGATGTACGGTTTATCTCATCAGCGAGAATAATATCATTTACTATAGGCCCCTTTACTACCCGGAACTCCGATCTTTCTTTATCGAAAATGGATGTGCCTGTAACGTCCGTGGGAAGTGTATCCGGCGTAAACTGAATTCTGGCAAAATCAGCCTTAACTGACATGGCAAGAGCCTTCGCCAGAGTTGTCTTACCAACTCCCGGAACATCTTCTATAAGCACATGACCGCCGGCAAGGAGAGCGACCATAAGGTTATGGACAACCTCATCCTTACCTATAAATCTTTTAGTTATATTCTCTTTTAATAATACAATCTTTTCCTGCATTTCAATTACTACTTTCCGGGCACTATCTCCTGCCCTTTAGCCGGCTTAGGCTCATTTACATCCTTCGGCACGGTTATTCTCCTGTATTAGTCAAACACTAAAGGCTCCAGTCCCTCATCTACATAATCTAAAGCGGTACGCTTCATTTCTTCTAATCGTTCCGGAGCAATCAGCCCCGGCAAGAATACTGCAGCAAAAAGTGTCCTGGCAGATGCAACGGCGGTAATCTGCCGTTCAGCTTTATTCAGTAATTCCTCATCCTCTGTATCCAGATAGCTGCGCAGATAAATATTCCAGATTTCGGAAGATTCCTCTTCTGTAAAATTTCGAAGGAGCGGACTTGCCTCACGACTTCCAAATTTCGGTGGCATGTGGTAAACAGAACACATGGATGACATTTCAAACACCGGATGACCGCTTCCGCATGTCATCAGATCGATGAAAACCAGTTCGTCGTTCTGCATCATGACATTACCCAAATGACAGTCGCCATGAATAAATGTATTTCTGTCAGGAATAATTTCATAAAGTTTCCTAAGCTTATCGATTTCCTCCTTCGTGCAGAGGCCCTCCAGCCTCGGTAAAACATAAAGTGAACCCGCTTTGGTTGGCGGAAATTTAGCAGGATCCACTTCAATCCGGTTCATTTCCCGCGTGGCTTTTGCAAATTTACTGATATGTTCCTTCAAATGCTCTTTATCATTTTCTACGATACTAAGGAAATCCTTCGCATCCAGAAGCTCGTACACCGTTCCATAGCAGTCCCCTACTTTCACGATATCATAGGAAATGGCTGTAGGTATGCCACTTACGAAAGCATTTCGGCTACGCTCATTTTCCTGATTGATAATTTCAAGACTGGTATTGGGCTTAAAAACTTTCAGCACCGTTTCTCTGTCAATACGATAAACCTGTGACGTAGCGCCGCGTCCGATTTCTTCAAGCCCCTCAACATTAATGCTCCGAAGAGCCTTTTTCACTTCAAGCAACTCCGTAAAACCGGTCACATTGAGAATCTCATAAACCTCAGAGGATACATTGATGATAGGCAGCGATTTTCCTGCGCTTTTACGCAGCTTCATCAGTACGCGCAAGCCTGCCGAAGAGATATATTCCAGATGTTCCGCATCTATAACTAGATTCCCGTCAGCATTTGCCCCGACGGCTTCCATAATCTCATTCTCTACCTCCGCCGCATTATTCGTATCAATACGTCCTTCAAGGTATATTGTCAAAGTGTTGTTCTCCGTGCTTGTTTTCATCCTGCACCTCCTGTGGTAAATCTACAGATACTCAATCCCGACCAATGTCAGTCCTTCTGCCTCTGCCCTTTTGCCTGCTACTGTTCTGTCGCAGGCGGCAAGGATCCTCTCTACATCCTTTTCTTCCCGTTGGCCGGCTCCCACTTCCATAAGTGTTCCGGCGATGATGCGGACCATATTGTAAAGGAAACCGTAGCCGCTGACACGTATGGTTATCAGCCTCGGTTCTCTCTCATCACGTTTTACGGAAAGGCTCTTTATCTTTCTTACTGTGGTCGACACCTGACTTCCGGCAGAGCAGAAGCTCTTAAAATCATGTTCTCCGACCAGATACTGTCCTGCTCTCTCCATGGCATCCACGTCAAGATCATAATAACAGAACTTGGTATATAATCGCATGACCGGATTCATAAACCGGTCATTCCAAATCTTATATTCATATGTTTTAATGGAATCCCTGTACCTCGGATGAAAATCCGGTTCAACCTCACAGGAATCGACTATCCTTATATCTTCGGGAAGTCTCGCGTTCAGTGCATATGCATATTTTTCGGGCGGTATCCTGCTTTCTGTATCAAAGATACAAACATTTCCAAGTGCATGCACCCCTGAATCAGTTCTGCTGGCACCGATAACTTCGGTTTCACAGCCCAGCAGCGATGAAAGTTCCCTGTTCAGAACACCTTCTATGGTAATTCCGTTGTCCTGCACCTGCCACCCACAGTAATTTGTGCCATCATATGCAACTATCAGTTTAATTCTTTTCATTTGTCGATATTCCGTTTCCGACTGTATGACAGGCGCCGGGGACCTGTCGGATATATTATCTAAAGTTTCACAACAAACTGCATCACCACTACTGCGGCAATAACCACTATCATTATGATCAGTGCATTTCTGTCAAGCGCCGTAAATTTCAGCGGCTTCATTACTATCCTGTTGGAATCCTTATCGTAACATTTAAGGCGCATCGCATCACTTATAGAGGCTGTTTTCCTCTTTGAACGCCTCAGAACCGAAGAAACAAGCGGCGTATTGAACATAATCCTCTCAAAAAGCTTTCCCTCAACGTTATCATGGCCTCTTGCTGCCATGGTGTCGCGGAGCACACGCATTTCATTTCCAAATACAGGGAGAAATGAGAAGTTCAGCATCCACATCATGGACATTTCTTCCGGCATCCTGAAGCCCTGAGAAAAGCCTGACAGAAGGTCGTCAGGTCTGGTTGACATAATTACTATTTCAGTCACTATGGTAATGCCGAAGAGCCTTATCATAAGCATCACTGCCGACTGCCAGCCCAGAAAGATTATGGTCAGCATGGATATACAGAAGAAAAAGAGATATATCCAGAAAGCCGCCTTAAATACATTTCCAAAAGGAATATCCGAAAGCAGTACAAAGATAAATGCAAATACGCCGATTATCGCTACCGGTACCCACCGCATTGCAAGGATACTGATTATGATATAAGCAATCAGCATATATATCTTCGTCCTGGGATCCAGCCTATGGACTGCCGAAGTACCATTATTAAATTGCCCAAACAAATATCCTTTATTCATTCGTAAGTACCAATTGAGTGCCATTATCTGGCAGTATCATCAACAACCTCGGTAATAATAACTGTCTTTCCTGCTGTAATATACTCAGAAATCAGAGTTGCCATCAGCTTCTCGCCCTTAAGATCAAGTCCTTCAAAAGGCATATCCATAAGCAGGATGTCCGGTTCTGCGGCAATAGCCCCTGCTACGGCAACACGATTCTTCTGCCCGTATGAAAGGGTATCAGTATTCATGTTCCATAACTCGTCATCCAGCTGCATGGTTCTGAGAGCAAGTCTTGCCTGGTTCCTTGCTTTCGAGCTGTCGCTTCCGAAATTAATCGGTCCGTACATCACATCATCTATAATCTTACCCGGAATCAGCTGACCATCCGGAAACTGTCCGACGTATCCTATCCGCTTACGGAGACGGTTCAGATAAGCAACATGGTTGTCATCTTTTATCTTAAGCCAGCCATTTCTGCCGTAGCCCGGAAACTTTTTACCAAAAGCATATACATTTCCCTTTTTGGCATGAATAAGTCCGTTCAGAAGCTTTAAAAATGTAGTCTTTCCCGCTCCCGATCTGCCGCTGATCACATACAGCCTTCCAGATATGAAATCATAGCTGAAATCCTGAACTATATGAAGTCTGGTCTTCCTTCTTCTATGGAAGAAAGATACATCCTTAAGGCGAATTACCGGAGAACCCTCTTCAGAATTAGGGAATACGAAACTGTCGATGTAGATAAGCTTTCCATCTGCCCCTCTGATCACTACAGGCTCCGCTTCAGGCTCCATATTCTTCAGGATTCTGTCGATTCCCTCCTGTTTC
Source organism: Eubacterium sp. (assembly GCA_017477505.1). Taxonomy (GTDB): domain Bacteria; phylum Bacillota; class Clostridia; order Lachnospirales; family Lachnospiraceae; genus Eubacterium_Q. Next base: position 38,070 of record JAFUVQ010000005.1, on the reverse strand, counting down.
ATGGGGCTTGCGGCAACAGTAGAGAAATCACTTACTATGTCGCCCTGCTTCATTTCTATGATTCTGTCAGCCTGCTCTATCTCCCTGTCACTGTGGGACACAAATATAAAAGTTTTCTTCTCTTCCTTCGCCTTACGTATCATTTCCATAAAAATTCTTTCTGAAAATGATCTGTCCTGCATTGAGAAAGCTTCATCAAAGAGAATGATATCCGGATCAAATATCAGTGAACTGTAAAGTGCCACTCTTCCAAGCTCCCCCGCGGATAATTCCGAATAAGAGATACTTGCTTTTCCGGCAATATTAAATGGCTTGAGAGAATCCAGGAACTCTTTTTCATCAAATGTTTTTCCTATATTCTCGTAGCCGAATCTTATGTCTGCTTCAAGATTATCAAATATGAGATTGTCTTCCGGATTTTGAAATGCGATGCTGCATTGACGGTGATATTTATAAATATCAATCTCGTTATAAAGATCAAGCTCTCCGACCCTTATAACGCCATTCTGCTCCGGTCTTATAACACCGCCAAGATACTTAAGCAAAAGACTCTTGCCGCTTCCGCTGTCTCCGGTTATGGCAACAATCTCGCCCTTCCTGATATTTAATGTAATATCACTTTTTCTGAAATATTTAATTTTGAGATTTCTTATCTTGATATAGCTGTCGCTGAAATTATCCATCTCTGTATATCTGTGTCAGGGACACACGCCTCTCAATACTTCTATCATTTGATTATAATAAAACTTAAGCTTATATGCAATAATAATCCGGATTGTCTCAAGTACCTCATGAAAATGGATTGAAACCAAAAAAGGAGCAATGATGCTCCTTTTCTTTTAAGCCATTTCGCTTATCTTATCTATGAGCGACTTAACTACCTGCTCATCTTTCGGAGAAAGAGGCTTCTTTTTCATCTGACCTATAAGTCTGACGAACGCCCATAATGCCGAACTACGTTCTGCCTCTTCAAGTTCCGCTTCATCATCAGTCTTAAGATATTGTCTTAAAAAGCTATGATAGAAATCCGCAGCCGTCTCACAAGAGATACCCATAAAATCCTCAATAATCTTCGGATCAAGTTCTGCATAACCGACATAGAAAAGATACATACTGCTAAGATCGATTATAGGATCTCCTACCGCCATTCTGTCTACATCTATAAACAGCGGTTCATTGTTCGCAAGAAATACATTTCCCGTATGGAGATCACCATGAACAAGACATTCCGATGCAGGTCGGGCAGCCATAATCTCTTTGAGCCTTTGCTCAAGTTCTTCGCCCAGCCTTGCCCTCTTTATCCAGGAATCTATATATGTGGACGCCTTAGGGAAGAGTTTATCATCGGTCGGACAAGTATTATGTATCTGCAATGCCAGCTCAGCCATGACACCGGCATAATAATCAGTATGCTCAGGATTCTTTGCAATAAGCTCAGAGATGGTCTTTGCATCTATCAGCTCAAACATCGAGCCGTAGCCTTTCCCGACAGATACTATACCGAAGGATATCGCCGTCGGAAGACCAAGAACGAATATATTTCTTGCAAGCGCTATCTCTCGCTCGACATCTTTATAAGTATTCTTCTCGTTATATACTTTGACGATAAGTTCTTCATCGTAACGATATACTTCTGCCTTGGCTCCCTTACCGATACGTTTGCAACCGGAAACATCTATCTCTCGATACTCCTTATACTTGGTCTTTGATGTATCAAATGTACCGGGCCAGATGTAGTTTATCCTGTCTATATACTCCTTATAGGCCCCTGTTTTGTTCAGCTCCATTTCGATGCATTCGGCTATCGTCTTATAATACCACTTATGTATCTCCGGGTCTTTCTGATGCAGATAATCCCAAACCTTATCACCCAACTCACCATATGAGCCCGCAAGCGACCGCATATTTGCCAGCTTATCTGCAAGCCATAGCATCTTTACACCTATGTCGGTACTCGTTTTAAGTTTCTCAAGACTTTCTTCTTTACGCCTTCTCCATGTAGCTGCCCTGTCTTCTGATTCATATTCCTTTTCGCTCTCGGAATCAACCAGTTCAGCCACTCTCTTTCCGAAGCGTTTCTCTATTTCTTTCAGCGTACCGTCTGTATCTTCAACGATATCATGCAGCACACCTGCGGCTATGATCTCCATATCATCAGTCATTCCGGAAAGAATCTGAGCGACCTCAAGAGGATGGAGTATATAGGGTGATCCGGTTATCTTCCTAACCTTACCCTGATGCATAATCGTAGAATAAATGATAGCTTCTTCAAGTAAATTCATGATTCGACCTCAAAACAATTTGTACTATTTTTTATTAAACTTAACGATCGCTCCTATAATGATCATCAACAATGACAATGCATAACCGACCAGCCCCAAAACAGATACTCCCTTAAAATTAGGTCCGGTTCCACTTGTAACAAACATCGTGGAACTGATTAAAAGCGCCACAAGGATGATGGACTCTAATATCATACCTACGAGATTTTTCACAAAGTCCTGTGTTTTTTCAGGAATTCCCATCTCAATCTTAACCGGTGCAAGTCCCTTGCTATAGACCGCTACCATATCAGCTATATTTTCCGGTATTTGTGAAATCTTCTTCAATTTCACAATACGCTTGTATGCATCAATATCTTTATTGCTACGTTTTCTTACTTTTTCAAGTTTATAATTGATTGCGAATTTCTTAACCTCATCAAAGAAATTAACATCCGGAAAGAGTTCTTCCACTGTACCTTGAACCGTAGCAATCCCCCTGGACATCATCGTCTGTGAAGGATTGATGGCTGCATTATGTCTTTTTGCAATGTCCAAAAACTGTTGAAATGTCAGATTGATATCCAGGTTCTCAAAGCCGGAATTCTGGATTGTTGAAACGAAATCATCCACATCTTTGAATAATGCCTCTTTGTCATATTTCTTTCGGAATATACACAGCTTTGTCAGCGTTTCATACAACCTCATGACATCTCCGGTGATAATGCCCTCAACGCCATTAAGTAAACTTTCCCTTTCATGATCCGAGAACTCTCCCATCATCCCCATATCATACCATACGATCTTTCCTCCACTGATCTTGATATTACCGGTATGAGGATCCGCCTGAAAGAAACCATCCTCAACAAACTGCTTCATGAAGCTACGTATATACTTTCTTCCTATTTCATTGAGATCATATCCCTTGGCTATCAAAGCCTCCTTATCATTCATCTTTATGCCTTTTATATATTCCATTACCAGAACAGTCGTCCTGGCATATTCAGGATATACCTCAGGGCATTTTACATATTCGATATCGGAATTCAGCTCATTGAATCGTTCCAGGTTCTTCGCTTCATTTGTAAAATCCAGTTCCTTAAGTGTGACAGCTTCTAACTCATTAAGCACTTCCGATATGTCGATATACGGATTATTCTTTATGAAAGGAAGTTTTCTCACAACACGCCTTAGAAAAACAAGATCTTTCTTCATATTTTCAGGCGCACCTATACGCTGAATCTTAACAGCGACATCTTCTCCTGTTATAAGTCTTGCATGATGAACCTGAGAGAGAGATGCTGACCCGTGTGCTTCTTCATCAAAATACGAAAATACTTCCTCTTTTGGTTTTCCATAGGCATCAAAAATGACCTGATTCACCTCTTCTATCGTCATCGGAGCAACTTCGTCTCTAAGTTTCCTTAGTTCATCACACAACTCAGCCGGAAAAATACCCGACTGAGTTGTTATGAGCTGTCCGAGCTTTATGAATGTAGGCCCCAGTTCTTCCAATGCAAGTCGAATATTACGGGGATCCGAATCAAGCGAAATATCATATTTTCTAATGACAGCAAGAAAATCACCAATGCTTCTTTTATTCTTATTCTTCATTCACCAGAGCCTCTTTTAGGGCAAGCTTTTCTTCACTTGTCAGATTATCCAAGATACTTACCACACCTTTTTCTTTGTTATATTTCAGTTCTTTATTATCATCCGAACTTTTGGAGTCAAACTCCTTGCCTCTATCAATATATTCATCGACCTTATCTGAAACCTTATCTTTAATTGTTGCAGCAGCTCCAAGATTGAAATAAAACATATCATCTACAAATTCTTTAAAATCACTCATAATAATTCTCCTTTTCTTAAAAAAATATAGTTATTCTTTCACATTATTACCAAGACAGATCCACTGCCTTAGCAGGATGCTGGTTGATTTTGATTGAGGAAATAACACCCGATTTCATACGGATAACCCTATTCGCCATCTTAGCGATTTCCTCATTGTGAGTCACCATTACCAGCGTCATCCCTGCTGCAACTCTTTCTTCCAGAGCCTGCAGCACTTCAATACTTGTTTCGTAATCGAGCGCAGCTGTAGGTTCATCAGCAAGTATCATCTGAGGTCTTTTTACCAGAGCTCTTGCTATCGACACACGCTGCTGCTGACCACCACTCATCTGAGATGGATAATTGTCCCCCTTTCCTTCTAGTTTTACGATCCGAAGTGCCTCGTCCGGATCCATGCTGTCATCTTTTAGTTCCGCAATATATTTAAGATTCTGAACCGCCGTCATATTCGGCATCAGATTATAAGATTGAAAGATAAAGCCTATATTCTCTTTTCTATACTGTGTCAGTACCTTTTCCCCCGGATTACTGAAATCCTGTCCCTTGAACACATAAGAACCCGATGTAGCTGTATCGATACCACCGATGATATTGAGCAGAGTTGATTTGCCACAGCCGGATTCTCCCAGTAGTACAAGGAACTCTCCTTCCATAATATCTAGATTGACACCCTTTAGAACCTGTGTGACATTATCACCATTACGATACTCCTTTCGGACATCCCGAACGGATGCCAGAACAGTCTTCTTGTACATAGATGCAAGAATATCATCATTATCATCGCAGTACATAGAAAGCAACATACCAAACATATCCATGGTATTGTGCTCATCTTCGCTGATTTCCGTACCATCTGACTTATTGATCAGTAAAATGCATCCTAATGCGTCATAAGAATCAGCAATCGGTATGCAGTCCAGGTTATTAATCTCTACCCCCGGCAGAAAAGAAAGTTCGCTCGTTATCTGTGAATCTATCGGTGAATTGAACATTTCTGCACTTCTTCTGCTGTAGACACGACCGACAACATTATTATCTATCGGACACTTCACGTCCGTCAGATTGATATCTCCTATCCAATAGATAGGCATCAATTCATTTGAATCACTGTTTTTGTCTTTATACCAAACAATTGCATATTGAAAGTTAATTTGTTCCTGAATGATTTCAAGTCCGGACTGTAATCCTTCGTCGATATTCTTCGCCTTTGGAATAGATCCGTTCAGAAGTTTCATAGCTCTGACATATCTTACCTTTGAATAATCCATCTAGTTATCCTCCTGTATTATTATTCTGTCTATACATGCCCAGTATCAGACTTTATTTATATCTGTCAGATCCAGCTTACTGATCGGACGTGTAGCAATAAGTGTAGTGATGATCATATATACCAGTGTAACACCTATACCTATGAGATATGCGGGAATACTGATGCGAGTTATGAAGAACTGCCCCTCCATTTGCATTGCCTTTATAAGCACACTTGAAAGCAAATATCCACAAACAGCACCAAATATAACCGAGATGACCGAGAGTAAAACATTGTCTCTGGCGATATATAACTTTGCATCCCGAACAGAAAAACCATTTATACGCATAACAATCAGATCTATCTTTTTTTCCTGAACAAACTGCACATTCAGATTGACCAATATCAGAAAAGCAATCACAGCAGATAAGATAACAACAAGCCCCAATATACCCAGCGTCATAGTGACCATAGTACTGAAAAATGTAAAGCAGTTTTCTTTATCAGCACTGCAGTTCAGCACACCTTCAACATCACTGATTTTTTCGACAGTACTCTCAGGTATAGCAGCAAGAAAAGCATTTGATGCATAATCTTTATCTGTAGCCTTTTCATAAGCAGCTTTTGTCATAAATATCCTATTGCTAACGGAATCATGATTTTCATAGATACCTGCTACCTTGAACGTATATTCTCCGCCATCAAAGGAAGTAACCGTAATAGTATCCCCTTCATTGACATCGTGATCACGATTTTCGGCGTACCAGATATATACACCATCGTTATTCATCGTCATTGCATTGCCGGTTTTCGTATCTCTGAGCTTAACAAGCTGTTCAAAGTCAGACATATCTTCCGCAACTATAAGTTTGACCATACTTGACGAATCTTTGCTCCTTGAAAGGACTCCATCTTCTTGATGAACGGAAACCCATTTCGCCTGATCCTCATCCAGGATATGCTCTATTTCCTCTTTGGCATCATCAGATATACACGTGATAGTATGATCAAAGAGATAAATCTCGTCATATTGTACCTGAGGTGTATTCTTTATACTAAAAAACAAAGAAAACGGTCCTATCAACAGTGCGATGCTTCCAACCATACCAACGATAGTCGCCAATACTCTGGTACCATCCATGGTGATATTATATATAAAGGACTGTACATTTACAGAAGCGCGTTTTATGAAACCCACCTTTGATAATGCAGTAAACATCGCACTATTCTCCTTGGAATTTGTCAGGAGATTCGTAATCTTGTTTCTTATCTGCTTCATAACAGCAAACAGTGTAATGCATATCATAGCTACATATTCTACACATATGACAAGCACCGTCTGTCGAACATCAATATAATTATACGCTCCACTGAATGTCATAAGACTTGTAGCTGCATTCTGGCCCATATTTGAGATGCCAACACCCGAACCAACGCCCAGAACCGCACCTATTGTCACAGCAGACAGAACATAAATCAAATATTTGGACATCACTGCACCTTGTGAAAATCCATTGGCTCTTTTTGTTCCGATCAGTCGGGTTTCTTCCTCAACAATACGCAATACTGTAGAAAAACATACCAGCATTCCGATAGCAAAGAAGAACACCGCCATGATGCCACCAAACTTACCACCTGTTTCTTTCGACATTTTTGTGGAATAATAACCCATAGTTGAAGTAATATCTGTAACTACCCAATCTTTAGCGTCATCTATCCCATCTTTGAGCTTATTTACCGCCTCAGAGGCCGCCGAACTATAATCCTCAGAGAACCTATCGCGCCCTTCAAGACTTTTGGAACGAATCAGGATTGCATTGTACCTATCCGCAGTAACCATTTCTTCAAAAGAACTAATATCTACGATAGCATAATAATAGTAATCTTCCCTATTCGACGCGGAATATCCCTTGGCAGTCCCAGGAGCTAAAGATGTGTAAAGTGGATGATGAACTATCCCTGTGACAACCAGTTCATCCTCCTTTAATGAATTGATATCATAGCCGGTAAGTTGTTTGAGTGAGCTGTTCAACTCAATCTTATCTCCGACCTCATATCCAAACTTCTCTGCAGTTTCCTTTTCAAGTGCGATTTCGTCTTGAGCATCAGGTAGTTCACCTTCGATAACTTCGATCTTGTTAATATTATTGGAAGTGGTAATAAGTGAGATAAGATCCTCATCATTATTGAAATGTACCTCTGTCTGATATGAGCCTTCTGCCATAGCAATATCCGGCAAAGCTCTGATTCGCGTCAAATCTTCATCAGTAAAACCATTTGCCGATTGTGCAATCATATCTGACACAGAATACTTATCATAATAATCGTTCGAAGTTCTCACAACTCCGGGTCCTATCCAGCTTAATCCCAGAAGAGTTCCTATACTCATTGTTACAAACAGTATCACAGCTATATACGAAACTCTAGTAACCCGGATTGTCTGCCGAAGATCAGTTATTAGCATTTTTTTCATACGAAATCCCTCATTTTAGTATTAATCAATTGTCATTCAGAATTTCTCTCCATCCGGTTGACGGCGGAGACTGTCTTTCTACCGGCTCAGAAAACTTTGAATCAAAACCGTGTTTTTTAAACACTTCGTTCATGGCACGTCCATAACAAGACATATCGTCCTTAAACAAAAAGTACAAATGAATCATACCATCCAAGCCATAAGCTGTAACACTCAGTCCCACAGGTTCGGCCACAACTTCCAGATCGACTATATTTTCATAATACGTATGACTATTAAGAATATTCACATAGTCAAACATGAAGCTTCCCATCGATGTATTTGAAGCTCTAAATCCCATCATTGCTTTGAGTTTATCCCAATATCCACCCGGAATTTTTTCAATCTTGTGACATGCGTCAATGGTATAATTGGTTTGTGCACGAACTACATCCGGTTGCATCTGAAGCTTCTGTATTTTTCTGATATTTGCGGCCCGCTCTCCAAATGATAGTTTGTCAAGTTCCGGACTATTGAGTGTCAGAGCCATATAACCTATAGTATTTTTAAACGTTTCCGGGCATCCAAGTCCCAGTCGTGTTGAAGCAGGCAAAAAACCAACTATAGGCTTTTCATGGTCAGGATGAACTATTTCTATCGCTTCTCCGATCATCATCGCTAAAACCACGGAAGGCGATGATCCGAGAGACTTTGCATAATCGACAAAATTCTTCTCCGGAATAACAGCCTTCATAGATTTATAGAAATCACCACCTGTTCCTGTTATCTCCGGAAGCACGAAGGATTCTCCCGGTCTCGGAACTTCAGATAAAGCAGCAGGGTCATAAGAATAAGTAGCCCCATAGGGTTCAAAAGTCTCCGCTTCTGTCATAACAGTGTGGTGTGTTACAGTACCATTTGGTTCGTAATCAACCCCATCTTTTACGCAGAAATAATAATATAGAACTGTTTCGATGAATTTACCAAAACCCACTCCATCACAAAAGGAATGGAACATCGATATACTTATCACGTTATCATGACATATCACATCCAACATATGATAATTTGTTTCAGAACCCCCGACATGCGGATATACATCAGTCTCACGCACAACCATAGGAAGAGGATTCTCAGCATAATAGAATAAGCCATTTTCCTCAACGAAGGTATCACCCATATATGGCATACGCTCCAATGTACGATCAACTGCCTGCTGAAGGACATTCGAGTCCACATTGTCACGAAGTTTTATATCACATGCAATTACCTTCATAGGTTCCTGTGAGCGAAAAAAGCTCATAATACCGGAATAATTTATTTCCTTCCGCTTCAGATTACTAAAGTCTAAGTTCATGCCATCTCCCCCTCGTAATTTTTTTATTTATATCTTTTCTTAAAAATTCCATATCCGGCTTTCCGTTGACATTAAGTGGAAACTTGTCATATTCAAATATATACTTCGGTACTTTGAAACGGGTATGATTCTTTTCTATAATACTTCTTACGCTTTCCCACGTTACATAACAGCCACTTCGGGGGACAATAAGTGCAGCAATTTGTTCTCCGAATTCTTCATCCGGCACACCCATCACGATAACATCCTTCACTTCCGGCAGTCCGGCGATGCAATGCTCTATCTCCCCCGGCATTATATTCTCGCCACCTTTTATGATGATATTCTTGATTCTTCCTGTTATATGAATGTAGCCTTCAGAATCAAAATATCCTATATCTCCCGTATGGAAATATCCTTCTTCATCAGTTGAAGATGTGAATACACCATCAACAAGATATCCATTCATCAGGCCCTTGCCCCTTATAAGAATCTCGCCGACTTCAGCGCTCCGGTCGACCTCCTCATGTCCAACAGAAAATGGTGAAATTCTTATTTCCACCTCTTCCAGAGGTTTCCCGACTGTTTCATATCTTACTTCCTTGGAGTCCGTAAGATTAATCAGAGTCGCACTTCCTGCCGTTTCCGTCATTCCATATCCAACTATAGCCCGAGCATCATACAACGTTTCAAGTTCTGTCAATTCTTCCGGTGAAAGCTTTATCCCTCCCATGAAAAGAAACTCTATCTTCGGCTTCACCACTTCCGCAAATTCAGGATGTTCTGCCAATTGTTTTATAATTGTAGGAACATTGGTAAGCTCATTGAAGGAATATAATTTACTAAAGCGTACGATCTCGTCCACACTATTCTTCGCCGCAAGTACAACAGTTTCTCCAAGCAATAAATAAGTAACCATTCTATACAAACCCAGGATATGAGTTAATGGAGCAAATAGAGGATGATGTTCTGAATGTACAGGAATCCTAAGTAAAGTTTTATCCGATACAAAAAGCAATGCCTCCTGTGAGATTAGTGCCAACTTAGGTTTTTGTGTGGATCCGGACGTAAACACATCAAACGCTTCACGTCTTGCAGGTAGCGCCGACTCTCTTTTATCAAGCGCCTCTGTTTCCTCCGGTGTAAGCTGTCGAACTTGAATCTCTGAAATACTAAGGATTCGTTCTTTTCCAATAGTATTCAGCAATTCAGTATGAAGCTGTTCACTGACACTTCCCAATATCAACCACTTAATTTCGACATCATCATAATGCCTGGCAATCTCCTCACCTTTTAACCGGTCATTTTCAAGAACTGCTACGCCTCCTGCGCGGATAACTGCCCAGTAACATAACAACCAATCTATAGAATTTGCACCTACAATACTGACACGGTCACCCAGCTTAAGACCGTATGTCTTGATAAGAGAAAAGGCCATACCATCAACTTTGTCCTTAAGTTCACCACAGGTAATACTTCCATTCTTGTCGATCAATATTGTTTTATTTCTGCCGACTGTTTCACAAAGCATACGGAACAATTCAGAGTATAAGTACCTTTTCGGTTTTAAAATTCGATCCATTTCTACTTCTCACTTATTCTTTATGTGCATGTCGTGAACGACACGCTTTATTCGGATTTTGATTAATAATCAAAAATGCACATATTTCTCTAAAATTATAACAAATTTTTGTGTAAAATTAAAGTACTTTAATCCGTATCCCGGCCTTTCGCAGAAAAATACATGACATAGCCATTCGTAGATGGATTCATGACATAGGTATTCATAGAAAAATTCAGTCTTCAGACAAAAAAAGAATACAGTCTGTAGATACAAACTGTCTTCCTGATTTTTGTGTAATTTCTGCTGATTATGCGCTATCAAACAATATCAAACGCTATCAACTATTATACAAGCTCAAGTATTACTTCAAGAGCTCCGTCGCCCTTTCTCTGGCCGATCTTAACGATTCTTGTGTAACCGCCCTTACGATCAGCATACTTAGGAGCATATTCGCTGAAAAGCTTATCTGTAAGGTCAACCTTCTTGGTACCTCTCTTCTTGCCAGCAGCTTCCTCAGGAATCTCTACTACAGGGTAAAGAACCTTGAGCATCTCGCGTCTTGCGTGAAGTCTTGAAGGAAGATCCTTCTTGATTGTCTTCTCTTCTTCATGGTACTTAGTTACCTTCTTACCATTTACAACTTCCTTGATTCTCTTTCCGTCCTTATCCTTATCAGCAACCTTAGCCATAACCTTAACTTCTTCGAAGTTATCTTTCTCTTTAACAGCAAGTGTTATGAGGTGCTCAGCGATCTTACGAACTTCCTTAGCTCTGGCTTCGGTTGTCTTGATCTTTCCGTGATAGATAAGCTGTGTTACCTGATTTCTAAGAAGTGCTTTTCTCTGGTCTGACTTCTTACCAAGTTTTCTGTACATTGCCATGATTTTATCCTTTCTCGCCTGTTTTCAGGCCTTCACTATGCGTACTTCCTCTTTCCTCTTATAAGGCGTCCGAGGTATACTTCCGCTTTAGTGGTAAATGTATTTATTATTCGCCTGTACGAAGTGCAAGTCCGAGTTCCTTAAGCTTGGCAAGAACTTCATCAAGAGACTTACGACCAAGGTTACGAACCTTCATCATATCCTCAGGTGTTCTGTCGCAGAGCTCTCTGACTGTATTAATACCGGCTCTCTTAAGACAATTGAATGAACGAACTGAAAGCTCAAGTTCGTCGATATTCATGTCTATAACGTCATCTACAACTTCCTCTTCCTTTTCAACCATTACGCTGACTTCATTTGCCTTATCGGAAAGGTTGATGAAGAGGTCAAGATGCTCACTGAGTACCTTTGCTGCAAGGCTGACAGCCTCATCAGGTGCAAGTGTACCGTTTGTGTAAACATCAAGAGTGAGCTTATCATAATCAGTGATCTGACCAACACGGGTATTCTCAACTGTAAGATTAACTCTCTCAACAGGAGTGTAATTAGAATCTACTGCTATAACGTCTATAGCTGTATCACGCTCCTTGTTCTTCTCAGCGCTGACATAACCACGTCCGTTTGTGATAGTAAGCTCCATCTCAAGCTTAGCATCAGGACCGTTTAAGTTAGCTATTACAAGATCAGGATTGAGTATCTCGATATCACCGTCAACGTTGATGTCGCCGGCAGTAACAACCTTATCACCTTCAGCCTCGATGTAAGCAATCTTAGGCTCGTTGATGCTGGAGTTGTTCTTGATATGGAGATCCTTGATATTCATGATGATCTCTGTTACATCTTCTTTTACGCCCGGTATAGAAGTAAACTCATGAAGAACTCCTTTGATCTTTACGAAGCTTACTGCAGTACCCGGAAGTGAAGAAAGCATGATTCTTCTAAGGGAATTACCAAGAGTTGTACCATATCCTCTTTCGAGCGGTTCAACTACGAATCTTCCGTACTTATTGTCATCAGACTGTTCAACTATCTCTATTCCTGGTTTTTCGAATTCGAACACTTTTTTCCCTCCTACATTTTACTTTTGCTGCCCCTTCTATATATACATAATGCCTCTAAATACTTTAGCATTAAGCCCGGCATTTCGGAGCAGAATGTATATATAGCGGAAGCTGTTGCATCTATAAGTATAATTTTTATCTTACTTAGAGTATAACTCGACTATGAGGGTCTCATTTACAGGAACATCAATCTGCTCTCTGATAGGAAGCTGAAGGATTTCACCTGAAAGTGTCTCACTGCTTGCTGTAAGCCATGCAGGAACAGTAACCTGTCCGTTAGCTTCAACAATATCCTTAAATCTCTGAAGAGACTTGCTCTTCTCTTTGATTTCAATCTTATCCCCTGCAGAAATTCTGTATGATGGGATATTAACGATCTTACCATTTACAAGAACATGTCTGTGAGAAACGATCTGTCTTGCTTCTCTTCTTGTTCTTGCGAAGCCCATACGGAATACTATGTTGTCAAGTCTCTCCTCAAGAAGGAGCATAAGGTTCTCACCAACAACACCTGGCATTCTCTCAGCCTTCTCATAAAGATTACGGAAAGGCTTCTCCTGAACTCCGTAAATGAACTTTGCCTTCTGCTTCTCACGAAGCTGAAGTCCATATTCACTAACCTTTCTGTTAGTTCTTGTTAATCTTCTTCTTGACTTCTTGTTTACGCCAAGATACATAGGTTCCATACCAAGTGATCTACATCTCTTGAGAACCGGTGTTCTATCTATTGCCATAATTCCATGTACCTCCTAATCAGACTCTTCTTCTCTTTGGTGGGCGGCATCCGTTGTGTGGTACCGGAGTAACGTCCTTAATGGTAAGCACTTCAAGACCGTTTGCTGCAAGTGCACGGATAGCTGCCTCACGGCCACTTCCCGGTCCTTTTACCATAACATCAACTGTCTTAAGTCCATAAGGAGCTGCAGCCTTGCAAGCTGTCTCTGCTGCCATCTGAGCAGCATAAGGTGTTGACTTCTTTGAACCTCTGAAGCCAAGTCCGCCTGCACTTGCCCATGAAAGAGCATTACCTTCTGCATCTGTTAATGTTACTATTGTGTTATTGAAAGAAGACTGAATATGAGCCTGTCCATGTTCAACATTTTTTCTATTACGCTTCTTTGCGTTCTTCTTAACGCCTTTAGTATTAGCTGCCATGCGTTTAACATCCTCCTACGAATTACTTCTTCTTGTTTGCAACCGTCTTCTTTGGTCCTTTACGTGTACGTGCATTGTTCTTTGTGTTCTGTCCACGTACAGGAAGTCCCTTTCTGTGACGGATTCCACGATAACAACCGATTTCCTGAAGACGCTTGATATTAAGAGCTGTCTCTCTTCTGAGATCACCTTCTACCATAACTTCTTCATTGATAATATCGCTTATCTTTCTAACTTCGTCATCTGTAAGATCCTTAACTCTTGTGTCAGGATTTACTTCTGCTTTAGCGAGAATGTTCTTTGATGTAGTAAGACCTATACCATAGATATATGTAAGGCCTATCTCGACACGCTTTTCTCTAGGTAAATCTACACCTGAAATACGAGCCATCTTGTTTACCTCCGAAATAAAAATAAAAAGTTAGTCTGTAAATGAAACGTCCGCCACTGGTATCCTCTGTATGGATCAGAGGGTGAAATGTATACCCGACCCTTTGACATTTCTTCCATATTAGTAAACATAGCATCCTACCCCGGTTACACATCACATAACTAAAGGTCTTCTAAGACGCTACAGCCGCATTAAAGTCTTCATAGATACACGGAATAATGCATCTAACGCACAAAATGGAGGACATAGTTATAGATGGGCTATCATCCTAAATGTCTTCCTCTGACTTTCTATACATCATGAGTTAAATAATAATTAACCCTGACGCTGCTTGTGCTTTGGATTTTCGCAGATTATAAGAACTCTGCCTTTTCTTTTAATGACTTTGCACTTGTCGCAAATCGGTTTAACTGATGCTCTAACCTTCATTAAAATACTCTCCTTTCGCATAAAGTCTCTGCAAATTGCTATTCTATCACAGCAGTGCCATGAAATGCAAGCATTTTTTTATTTAGCTCTCCATGTAATTCTGCCTTTTGAAAGGTCATATGGAGAGAGAACTACCGTTACCTTATCACCAGGAAGAATCTTGATATAATTCATCCTGAGTTTGCCGCTTATATGTGCAAGAATCTGGTGACCATTTTCAAGTTCTACCTGAAACATTGCATTTGGAAGCTTCTCTATTACTGTTCCTTCGCATTCGATCTCATCTGATTTTGACATAAACTAAATCCTCCGTTAACCAAGTATGGCAACAATGTCATCAAATACTTTGTTCATATCCTGTGTTCCGTCAACTTCCTTCTCGATGCCCTTCTCTGTGTAGTAGTCAATGAGCGGCTGTGTCTGCTCATGATATACTGAAAGTCTGTTAAGAACTGTTTCCGGCTTATCATCATCTCTGAGGATCAGCTTTTCACCACATGTGTCGCACACGCCTTCAACCTTTGGTGCATTGTATACGATATGATATGTAGCACCACATCCAACGCAGGCTCTTCTGCCTGACATTCTGTTCACGATATTTTCATCAGGTACTTCTACATTTATAGCAAAGTCAACTGCTTCGCCTGCTGCAGCAAGTGCCTTATCAAGTGCCTCTGCCTGAGGTATTGTTCTCGGGAATCCGTCAAGAACATAACCGTTCTTTGCATCATCCTGCTGGAATCTGTCCATTATAAGGTCTACAACAAGTTCATCCGGAACAAGAAGACCTTTATCCATATATTCCTTAGCCTTCTGACCAAGTTCTGTACCCTGCTTAATATTAGCTCTGAATATATCTCCTGTTGAGATATGAGGTATGCTATACTTTGCTGCGATCATCTTTGCCTGTGTACCCTTACCGGCACCAGGTGCACCTAACATAATTATCTTCATACAATTCTCCCCGGGCATGCCCTAACTAATACAACTGTTATGTTACTGTCAACTGTTCAGGAGCAAGACTCTCACAGCTCCTCTTAATATTGCATTTAGAAAACGAAGTTTCCTAATATACAACAAATACAGGTAGCATCTTCGGGATAAACCCGAAGATGTTCCTGTTATTCTAGTCCTTACTTAAGGAATCCTGAATAATTCCTTACGATCATCTTTGATTCAATCTGCTTGATAGTTTCTATGATAACACCAACGATAATGATAAGTGATGTACCACCAAATGAAACGTCTGCATTGAATCTTCCATTAAAGAATATAGGTATTATCGCAACGATCATAAGTCCGACTGCTCCGATAAACACTATATAATTAAGTATCTTGTTAAGATACTCCTGGGTTGGCTTACCCGGTCTGATACCCGGAATGAATCCGCCGCCCTTCTTAAGGTTGTTTGCAACCTCCATAGGATTGAAGGATATGGTCGTATAGAAATATGCGAAGAACAGTACAAGCAGGATATATATTGCAAGTCCTATATATGCCCATGGATAACCTGGCCTAAACCAGTAATTCTGGCTGAGTCCCTCAATTATCTTCTGTCCCACACTGCTCTTTACATTAACCTTGAAAAGGTTGATCACGATATTCGGTACTGACATAAGTGTTGATGCGAAGATGATCGGCATAACGTTTCCGGTATTAACCTTAAGAGGAATATGTGAACTTCTTCCACCGACCATTCTTCTACCCTGTACCTTCTGTGCATATGATACCGGAATCCTTCTCTCTGCATCCTGAAGTACTATTGTAAGTATTGTTGTAAGAAGTACAACACCAAGAATGATTACGATTGAGATTACCATATATACTATATCCTTGCCCTGAACGAACATCTGATACAGATTATAGAAATCACTAGGCATTCTTGATACGATGTTTATAAGAAGGATTATGGAAATACCATTTCCCATACCCTTGGATGTGATTCTCTCACCCAGCCACATAATGACTGTACTTCCGGCAGTAAGTGTTACAACAATTACTGCTACGCTGAGGAATCCGTAATTCTCTATATAGCCTGCACGGCCGAAGCCGATTGAAAGACCAAGGCTCTCGATTACTGCAAGTGCTATAGATACAAATCTTGTGATAGCGGTCATCTTCTTACGACCCTGATCACCATCTTTCTGCATCTCTTCCAGAGCAGGAATTGCTATGGTAAGGAGCTGCATGATGATGGAAGATGTAATGTACGGTGTTACGCTGAGAGCGAAAATCGACATTTCAGAAAATGAACCACCTGTAAATGAATCTAAGAGATTCCCTGCCTGACCTAGGTTATTGGCAAGGTACTCTTTGAGGCCTGCTACATCAACCCCCGGAGCAGGTATCTGAGACCCAAGCCTTACAACGACTAAGATAAAAAGTGCGAACAGAAGTCCATTTCTGATCTCCTTTACCTTAAGTGCGTTAATCAAGCCTTTAAACATACTACATCACCTCAACTTTTCCGCCAAGCTTCTCAATCTTCTCAGCGGCTGCCTTGCTTACTGCATTTACCTTAACAGTAAGACACTTTGTGAGCTCTCCATTTCCTAAAATCTTAACACCGTCTCTTGGATTCTTAACGATGCCTGCTTCGATGAGACTAGCTACTGTTACTTCAGTATTATCATCGAATCTGTTAAGCATATCTACATTTATAGCAACGATATCCTTTGAGTTTCTGCATGTGAAGCCTCTCTTAGGAATACGTCTGTAAAGTGGCATCTGACCACCTTCGAAACCAGGTCTTGGTGCACCTGAACGAGCCTTCTGACCCTTGTGTCCCTTACCTGCTGTCTTTCCGTTGCCTGAACCGTGTCCACGTCCACGTCTGAAATCATCACGTGTAACTGAACCTTCAGCCGGCTTTAAATTGGATAAATCCATGCCGCTTTACCTCCTAAACTTCTTCTACTTTAACAAGATGACGAACCTGATTAACCATTCCCTTAGTAGCATCGTTATTTGGAAGTTCTACTGTCTTGTGCATCTTTGTAAGACCAAGAGCCTCAACAGTTCTTCTATGCTTAGGAATTGCGCCAATAGGTGATTTTACAAGTGTTACTTTAATTGTATCTGCCATTTTGATCTACCTCCCTAGTTAAGAATCTCTTCTACAGACTTACCACGGAGTCTGGCAATCTCTTCAGGGGACTGAATTGACTTAAGTCCCTCGATAGTTGCAAGTACAACATTCTGCTTATTGTTTGAACCAAGTGACTTTGTACGGATATTCTTGTAACCTGCAAGTGAAAGTACGGAACGAGCCGGACCACCTGCAATGATACCAGTACCTTCAGGAGCTGTCTTAAGAAGCACTTCTGCACTTCCGAACTTTCCTGTGTAGTCATATGGGATACTTCCCTTTTCATCTATAGGTACTTCGATAAGTCCCTTTATAGCATCTTCCTTTGCCTTACGGATAGCTTCAGGTACTTCAGCAGCCTTACCAACACCAACGCCTACATGACCATTCTTATCTCCAACAACAACAAGTGCTGAGAATCTCATGTTACGTCCACCTTTAACAACCTTGGTAACTCTCTTGATTGCAACTACGCTATCTTCTAGCTCTAATTTATTAGCATCTATAATCTGCTTCACCGTTATTTCCTCCTTATTAGAATACTAGACCAGCTTCTCTAGCTGCATCTGCCAAAGCCTTGATCTTACCCTGATATATGAAACCGCCTCTGTCGAAAACAACTTCAGATACACCGATCTTTGCTGCTCTCTCAGCTATAAGCTTTCCTATATATGCAGCTGCTTCCTTATTGTTAGTCTTTGCAAGCTCAGCCTTAACTGCTGGCTCAACTGTAGAAGCGCTTGCAAGTGTCTTGCCGACTGAGTCATCAATAATCTGAGCGTACATATGATTATTACTTCTGAAGACAGCAAGTCTTGGTCTTTCAGCAGTTCCGCTGAAACGGTTACGTATTTTAAGATGTTTCTTTTCGCGGATTGCGGTTCTTGATTCCTTGTTGATCATATCATTCACTCCTTTAATTATTTCTTACCAGTCTTACCAACCTTACGTCTGATTACTTCATAATCATACTTGATACCCTTGCCCTTGTATGGTTCAGGTGCTCTAGTAGATCTGATCTCAGCAGCGTACTGGCCAACCTTTTCCTTGTCTATACCGCTAACGATGATCTTATCACCTTCAACTGTTGTTGAAAGGCCTTCAGGATCTTCCATCTCAACCGGATGTGAGTAGCCGAGGTTAAGAACTAACTTCTTGCCCTGCTTAGCTGCTCTGTAACCAACACCGTTAACTTCAAGTGTCTTGGTATAGCCATTTGTTACTCCGACTACCATGTTATTTATAAGTGTTCTTGTAAGACCGTGAAGTGACTTCATTTTCTTCAGATCATTTGGTCTCTTAACTACGATTTCGGCACCTTCCTGAGTAATTTCCATCTCAGCCGGGAGAACTCTTACAAGCTCGCCCTTAGGTCCCTTTACAGTCACCTTATTATTTTCTGCTATAGTAACAGTTACTCCTGCCGGTATAGCGATAGGCATTCTTCCGATACGTGACATTTGCCTTTACCTCCTAATATTATATGCGTGGATTACCAAACGAACGCAAGAACTTCTCCACCAACGTTCTCTTTTCTTGCTTCTTTATCTGTAAGAATTCCCTTATTGGTTGAGATGATTGCGATACCAAGGCCGCCGAGTACCTTAGGAAGATTCTCTGTGTCTGCATAAACACGGAAACCAGGCTTAGATATTCTCTTAAGTCCCTTGATAACTCTCTCGTTCTTGTTCTCACCATACTTAAGGGTGATTCTGATAGTATTGAACTTGCCTTCTTCTACAACGTCAACTGCCTTAACGTATCCTTCTCTGAGAAGAATGTCTGCAATCGCCTGCTTCATCTTAGATGCAGGTATATCTACTGTATCATGCTTCGCAGTATTTGCATTACGAATTCTTGTAAGCATATCTGCAATTGGATCGCTCATTGACATCTTTAATTGCCTCCTTAATTCTTATTCCTACCAGCTAGATTTCCTAACGCCTGGAATCTCGCCCTTATATGCTAATTCACGGAAGCATACTCTGCAAATTCCGTACTTTCTTAAAACTGCATGTGGTCTACCACAGATCTTGCAACGAGTATATTCTCTTGTGGAGAACTTCTGCTTTCTCTGCTGCTTTATCTTCATTGAAGTCTTTGCCATGATACTTCCTCCTTATTTCTTGAACGGCATTCCGAAAAGTCTGAGTAATTCTCTGGATTCTTCATCTGTTCTAGCAGTTGTAACGAAGATGATATCCATACCTCTTACCTTGTCAACCTTATCGTACTCAATCTCAGGGAAAATAATCTGCTCCTTGA
Organism: Eubacterium sp.; assembly: GCA_017477505.1. GTDB lineage: Bacteria > Bacillota > Clostridia > Lachnospirales > Lachnospiraceae > Eubacterium_Q. Next base: position 18,084 of record JAFUVQ010000005.1, on the reverse strand, counting down.
TTCCGAGTGCATAGTTTCCTCTGCCATCGAAAGCATCAGCGCTTACACCTCTGAAGTCACGTACACGTGGAAGTGCAAGATTGATGAGTCTGTCTGCAAATTCATACATCCTGTCGCCGCGGAGTGTAACCTTACATCCTATTGGCATACCCTCTCTAAGTTTGAAGTTAGCAATTGACTTCTTAGCCTTTGTTATAACCGGCTTCTGTCCTGAAATCTCAGTAAGATCCTTAACTGCTGATTCAAGAACCTTTGCATTATCTCTTGCTTCGCCAACGCCCATGTTGATTACGATCTTCTCGAGCTTTGGAACCTGCATTACATTCTTATAACCGAACTTCTTGATCATTTCTGTCTTGATCTCGTTCTCGTATGTATCTTTTAATCTGCTCACTATGTGCTTCCTCCTTCCTTAGATTAGTCTATTGTTTCGAGCTTGCCATTTACTTTAGCAACTCTGACTTTGTCTTTCTTTTCGCCCTTGAAGCCAACTCTTACCGCATCACCCTTGTAAAGATACATTACATTTGATATATCGATAGGAGCTTCCTTCTCAACGATTCCACCAGCCTGATTCTGCATGCTTGGCTTTGAGTGCTTGAACACTTTGTTAACACCTTCTACAAGAACCTTATGATTCTTTGTATCTACTGCAAGGACTTTACCTTCCTTGCCTTTATCCTTACCGGCGATAACCCTTACAAGGTCATCCTTCTTAATCTTTGATGTTGCCACAGTGCTACCTCCTTACAGTACTTCAGGTGCGAGTGAGATAATCTTCATGAATTTCTTCTCACGAAGCTCTCTAGCAACTGGTCCAAATATACGAGTTCCTCTAGGATTAAGATCATCCTTTATGATTACTGCTGCGTTCTCATCGAATCTGATGTATGAGCCATCCTTACGATGTGCTCCCTTCTTTGTACGAACAACAACAGCCTTGACAACGTCACCCTTCTTAACAACGCCGCCTGGTGTTGCGTCTTTAACAGATGCAACGATTATATCACCGATATTTGCATATCTTCTAGTTGAGCCGCCTAAAACTCTGATGCAAAGAAGCTCTTTTGCGCCTGTGTTGTCAGCGACCTTAAGTCTTGTTTCCTGCTGTACCATGTCACGCGCCTCCTTATTTAGCTTTCTCTACGATTTCAACAAGTCTCCATCTCTTATCCTTAGAGAGTGGTCTTGTCTCCATAACTTTTACTCTATCGCCTTTTTTGCACTCATTGTTCTCATCATGAGCCTTAAGCTTGTATGTCCTCTTTACAATCTTGCCATAAAGGGGATGCTTAACATTATCGATGATAGAAACAACGATTGTCTTATCCATCTTGTCACTTGTAACTATACCTACACGTGTTTTTCTAAGATTTCTTTCCACCGCTTTTACTCCTTTCGATAATTATGCTTTAGCCTTTACAGCTATGACTGTCTGAATTCTTGCTATATTCTTCTTAACTTCTTTGATCCTGCTTGTATTCTCAAGCTGATTAGTAGCATTCTGGAATCTTAAGTTGAAAAGTTCCTTCTTAGCAGCTACTAAGTCAGCATTTAACTCGTCAACAGTCTTACCATTTAACTCATTTATGAAATCCCTAGTTTTCACTGCTGCTACCTCCTTCTAAATCTGCTTTTGATACGATCTTGCACTTTACAGGAAGCTTATATGTAGCAAGACGAAGAGCCTCTCTGGCCTTCTCCTCTGAAACATTGCCTACCTCGAAAAGCACACGGCCCGGCTTAACTACTGCTACCCAGTACTCAAGTGATCCTTTACCTGAACCCATTCGGGTTTCAGCAGGCTGTGCTGTAACCGGCTTATCCGGGAAAATCTTGATCCAAACCTTACCTTCACGTCTGAGGTAACGGTTGATGGCAACTCTGGCTGCCTCTATCTGATTTGACTTGATCCATGCTGGTTCTGTAGCTACGATACCGAACTCACCGTGAGTGATCTTGTTACCGCGAAGTGCCTTACCCTTCATGGAGCCTCTGAACTGCTTACGATGTTTAACTCTCTTTGGCATTAACATAATTATTTATCGCTCCCTTCTACATTTCCCTTAGTAGGAAGTACTTCACCATGGTAAATCCATGTCTTAACACCAACCTTACCATATGTTGTATTAGCTTCTGCAAATCCGTAATCAATGTCTGCACGAAGTGTCTGAAGAGGTATTGTACCCTCGCTGTAGAACTCTGTTCTAGCCATATCAGCACCACCGAGACGACCTGAACATGCAGCCTTGATACCAAGCGCGCCAGCCTTCATGGTTCTTCCCATGCAAGACTTCATCGCACGTCTGAATGAAACTCTCTCTTCGAGCTGCTTAGCAATATTCTCTGCTACAAGCTGAGCATCGAGGTCAGGCTTCTTGATTTCCTTGATGTCGATGATAAGCTTCTTAGCTGTAAGCTTCTGAACCTTAGCCTTAACCTTCTCGATTCCTGAACCGCCCTTTCCGATTACTACACCAGGCTTAGCTGTGTATACGGAAACCTTAACGCGATCTCTGGTTCTTTCGATATCTATCTTTGAAATATTTGCATCATAAAGCTCTTTCTTGAGGAACTTTCTGATGTTGTAATCTTCTACAAGGTTGTTTGCGAATTCACCGTTCTTGGTGTCAGCATACCACTTTGAATCCCAATCCTTGATGATTCCGACTCTTAAACCATGTGGATTAACTTTCTGTCCCATGCAGCTTTTCCTCCTATCTCTCGTCAAGCACAACTGTTATGTGGCTTGTTCTCTTCTCAATCCTATAAGCTCTACCCTGTGCTCTTGGATGTATCCTCTTCATAGTAGGTCCCTTGTTAGCAAAACACTCTGCTACGTAGAGATCTTCCATCTTCATACCGTTGTTATTCTCAGCATTTGCTACAGCTGACTTAAGCAACTTATATATAACGCTAGATGCATATCTGTTGTTATACTGAAGAATTCCGAGTGCTGTCTGGACATCCTTGCCTCTTATGGCATCCAGTACGAAACAAGCTTTGGTAACTGATACTCTTGCGAAAGAAACAGTAGCCCTAGGTCTTGTATCTTTATTTTCATTTCTCTGTCTGATGATCTGAGATCTATGTCCCTTAGCCATGTCGATATTCCTCCCTTACTATCTCTTCTTCTCGTCCTTGCCATGTCCTCTGTATGTTCTTGTAGCAACGAACTCGCCGAGCTTATGTCCGACCATATCCTCTGTTACATATACAGGTACATGCTTTCTACCATCATAAACTGCAATAGTATGACCAACAAATGAAGGGAAAATCGTTGAACGACGTGACCATGTCTTCACAACCTCATGTGCTTCTTTTTTATTGAGGTCATCAATCTTCTTTAATAAGCTTTCATCTGCGAAAGGTCCCTTTTTAAGTGAACGTGCCATGACTTTTCCTCCTTACTTAACATTCTTTCCTGATCTTGTTCTTACAATGTACTTGTTAGACTTAGCATTCTTCTTCCTTGTCTTAAGACCGAGTGCCGGCTTACCCCAAGGAGTTGAAGGACCACTACGTCCGATAGGTGCTCTACCTTCACCACCACCGTGTGGATGGTCGTTAGGGTTCATTACAGAACCACGTACTGTTGGGCGGATACCCATATGACGCTTACGTCCTGCCTTACCTATGTTTACAAGACCATGCTCAATGTTACCAACAGTTCCAACAGTTGCTCTTGCAGCTATAGGAACCATTCTCATCTCTCCTGAAGGAAGACGAAGTGTAGCATATTTACCTTCTTTAGCCATAAGCTGTGCGCTGTTACCTGCTGAACGTACAAGCTGTCCGCCCTTACCAGGTACAAGCTCGATGTTATGTACTTCTGTACCAACCGGAATGTCGCTGAGTGGAAGCGCATTACCCGGCTTGATTTCTGCATCAGATCCGCTCATAAGAGTCTCACCGATCTTTATGCCTGCAGGAGCGAGGATGTATCTCTTCTCACCATCTGCATAAACAAGAAGTGCAATATTTGCTGTTCTGTTTGGATCGTACTCTATTGTAGCAACCTTTGCAGGTATACCATCTTTATTTCTCTTGAAATCGATGATTCTGTATTTCTGTCTGTTTCCACCACCATGGTGTCTAACTGTTATCTTACCCTGATTGTTTCTTCCTGCATTCTTCTTCTTAGGTGCAAGGAGTGACTTCTCAGGTGTGCTGGTCGTGATTACGTCAAAATCAAGACCGGTCATATTCCTTCTAGAAGGTGTATATGGGGTATATGTCTTAATTCCCATTTTATTTCTCCTTTCAAAATCCTTTAGCTTATCTGGTATCTTGTACCAATATTTTTTAGCGATTTACTTCTCTAAAATATATCTTACAGTCCTTCGAAGAGCTCGATATCTGCGCTCTCTGCTGTAAGTGTAACGTAAGCCTTCTTATACTTAGAGGTTCTTCCCTCTGTACGGCCACGTCTCTTAACCTTACCGTCATAGTTAGCTGTGTTAACTGAAGCAACCTTTGTTCCATCGAACATCTTCTCTACAGCTTCCTTGATCTGGTTCTTTGTTGCATCCGGATGTACAAGAAATGTGTACTTCTTCTCAGCCATAAGATTCATGCTCTTCTCTGTGAGAACCGGTTTAAAGATAACGTCATAATACTTGATATCTGCCATTATGCGTACACCTCCTCTATAGCCTTTACAGCATCCTTAGTGATAACCAGGGCATCATGGTTGAGGATGTCATAAACATTTATTGAAGTGCTGATTGTTGTATCAACACCTGGGATATTTCTGGCTGAAAGCACAAGATTCTCATTCTTGTCCTTTGTAATGATGAGTGCCTTTGCAGAATCAAGCTTATCAAGCATCTCAACTGCTGTCTTTGTCTTTGGTGCGTCGAAGCTGATCTCATCAACTACTACGAACTTCTCATCATTTACCTTTGAAGTAAGAGCTGAGAAAAGAGCTATCTGTCTTTCTCTCTTGTTAAGCTTCTTGCTGTAGTCTCTTGGCTTTGGCGCGAATACTACGCCACCGCCTGTCCACTGTGGAGCTCTGATAGAACCCTGTCTTGCATGACCTGTTCCCTTCTGTCTCCATGGCTTACGACCGCCGCCTCTTACTTCTGAACGTGTAAGTGCGCTCTGTGTTCCCTGGCGTCTGTTTGCAAGATATGCAACGACTGCCTTATGCATTAAGTTTTCATTTATCTCTACACCGAAGATGTTATCGGAAATCTCAAGCTTTTCAACTTCCTTGCCTTCAGTATTGTAAACTGCTACTGTTGCCACTTTTAGTTCCTCCTTTCACACTGATCTTACGTTTAGGCTTTAACTGAATCGCGAACAACAACTAATGCCTTCTTTGGTCCCGGTACGGCACCCTTTACAAGGATTATATTGTTTTCTGCGTCTACTCTGACAACTTCCAGATTCTGAACTGTAATCTGTACATCACCGGCATGTCCTGCCATTTTCTTACCCTTCATAACACGACCCGGTGTTGTTGCAGAGCCGTTTGAACCAGCGTGACGATGATACTTTGAACCATGTCCTGAAGGACCTGAGTGAAGTCCGTATCTCTTGATACCGCCTGCATATCCTTTACCCTTTGACTTGGCTGTAACATCAACCTTGTCACCTACTGCAAAGATATCTGCTGTTATCACTGACTCACCTGCTGTATAATCAGCAACACTGTCAACTCTGAATTCTCTTACAAATCTCTTAGGTGTTGTGCCTGCCTTCTTTGCATGGCCAACCTCAGCCTTTGTTGCTCCGTGAGGTACTCTAACAACCTTCTTGCCGGAACCGTCCTTTGCTGTAACCTTTTCTTTCATTTCTTCGAAGCCAACCTGGATTGCTTCGTAACCGTCGTTCTCCTCTGTCTTAACCTGTAATACTGCACAAGGGCCTGCCTTAAGTACTGTTACAGGAACAAGTGAACCGTCTTCCATGAAGATCTGTGTCATACCGATCTTCTCAGCTAAGATAGCTTTCTTCATCTTTATTTCCTCCTAATTAATTCACAGCGGATTGCCGATGGCAATCATACTAAATTGTTCCTTTATATTAAGGAAACTTTAGGTTCTACTGTTTTACTTCATCTTCATGTCGATATAAACTCCGGCTGAGATGTCCATCTTACGAAGAACATCAACTGTCTTCTGATTCGGAGCAATGATATCGATAAGTCTCTTATGAGTTCTCTGCTCGAACTGCTCTCTTGAGTCCTTATACTTATGAACTGCACGAAGGATTGTTACCTTCTCAACCTTAGTAGGCATCGGTATAGGTCCGCTGACCTTTGCACCTGTCTCCCTAACTGCGTCAACGATCTGCTTTGCTGCCTGATCGATAAGCTTATGATCATAAGCCTTAAGTGTGATTCTCATTACTTGACTAGCCATAAAAAAAGCCGCCTCCTTTTCGTTTTTGTTTGTTACGAACAAGTGGTGACTGAACAACTTTCCCGTGTGTGTCCTATTTTGTATCATAGCGACATCAGCACGTCATCTCCGGCTCTTGCCGGATGGTTCAAATTGTATCAGTGACTTGGTCGTCAGTTTCTCTGAACTTGACATTCGCTCCACGAAATTAACCTGCATCTTAGTGCAGCAACCTCCGCTTCAACGCTATCTAAGTGTCACAGCAAGAGCCATTATATAGTATTGTTTTTAATAATGCAAGATATTTTTTTATTTTTTTATTGAGAAATCCAACGCCCGCTTGCACCGCACGGAAGTACAAGGCCATTCTTCTCTACAGGAAGTCCTATCTCTGAGGATTCCACCCTGCCTCCCAGCTTCGGAACTATGGCTGTCCCTAGCATATATGAAAGGACCGCCGGCTGCAGGCCGGTTGTATATGAATTAATAAGGAAGAAAAGCGAATCCTTATCCAGAAGCTCCGTACTGAGTTCAATAAGCTTATATACATTTTCTTCTATCTTCCATATCTCACCCTTTGGACCTCTTCCGTATGACGGTGGATCCATGATGATTCCATCATACCGATTGCCGCGCCTTATCTCCCGTTCCACAAATTTGACGCAGTCATCCACCAGCCACCTTATCGGAGCATCTCCGAGACCTGAACTTATTGCATTTTCTTTTGCCCAGCCAACCATGCCTTTGGCAGCATCTACATGGGTGACCGCCGCGCCTGCCGCCGCAGCAGCAAGAGTTGCCCCTCCCGTATAGGCAAAAAGGTTCAGAACTCTTAGTTGCCCTTTTCTATCAGGATGAGCTTTTACTTCATTATATATAATAGAAGAAAACCAGTCCCAGTTAACAGCCTGTTCAGGAAAAACTCCCGTATGTTTAAAAGCGAATGGCTTCAGGTTAAATGTAAGGCTTTTCCCTGCCGTCTTAAGATCGTAGCTTATGCTCCACTCTTCCGGCAAGTTATGAAATTCCCAGTTTCCACCTCCGCTCTTACTTCTGTGATAATGGCCGTTAAGGTTCTTCCACTCCGGAATGTCATGCGGAGTATTCCATATTACCTGCGGGTCCGGTCTGAGGAGGATGTACTTTCCCCATCGTTCAAGCTTTTCACCATCCGATGTATCAAGTACTTTATAGTCCTGCCAGTTATCTGCTATCCACATATCATTTTCCTCTTCATATGTTTTATACTGAATCGACTCTGTTTTACGACTTTATTATGGATCTTACTTTGGTCAGGAATACATTATACATATAATTCTCAAAAGATGCACGGGTTTTCTTCGGAACCCACACGGTTTTCGAATGCTTGATGCATTCGAAAACCTGTGTTATATTAGTTATGTGTGTGGACCGGGTGGTTTCTGTAATTAATTTTTAAGACTATCATGTAATTCTAATTATCATCCTCAGCACTTATAACAGTTTACAAGGGGACAGATTATGAAGCTCAGTGATCTTTTGAAGTACAACGATATAGTTATTCAATGCCACGACAACCCTGACGCGGATGCCCTGGCTTCCGGCTACGCTCTTTACTGGTATCTTTCCAGGATGGACAAGAAACCTGTTTTTATATACAGGGGACATAACAAGATCAGTAAAAGCAACCTTACCATTATGCTTGATGAGCTTCAGGTTCCGGTAAGCTATGAGCCGGCATTTAAAAGAAATCCCGAGCTCCTCGTAACAGTGGACTGCCAGTACGGTCAGCGAAATGTAACTATGACCAAAGCAAAGAACATCGCTGTTATTGATCATCATCAGATAACTGAAGAAATTCCCGAAATGTCTGAGGTAAGAAGTAATATCGGCAGCTGCGCCACCATTATCTGGGATATGATACGTACCGAGGGGCTTGACCCTAATGAAAACAAACTTCTGGCTACAGCCATGTATTACGGGCTTTATACCGATACAAACAGGCTGTCCGAGGTTTCCCATCCTCTTGACAGAGATATGGTTGATACTCTCGACTTCAACAGAAGCATCATCACCAAGATGAGCAATTCCAATATTTCACTCAAGGAGCTGGAGATTGCCGGAAAAGCCATACAGAGCTATGAATATTATCCGACCGACAGATACCTTATCGTCCACGCCGATCCCTGCGACCCTAATATTCTCGGTGTCATAAGCGACTTCGTCATGGAGACTGCCGAGGTTGATGTATGTATTGCTTATTACGTAAATGAATATGAAGTAAAATTTTCAGTAAGAAGCTGTATCAAAGAGGTTCATGCCGATGAGCTTGCTTCATTTATCGCTGATGAACTTGGTGGCGGAGGCGGCCATCTCGTAAAAGCCGGCGGTTCTCTCCGTCCCGAGAAGCTTCTTGAAATCCGTGATGATATGGATCTGGAGAGTCTGACAGATGCAGTAATTCATTTCCGTCTGAAAGAATACTTCGACAAATACGGCGTCATCTATGCGAAGGACGTTGAACTCGATACTTCAGCAATGACACTTTATGAGAAACAGCCGAACGTTCTCGGAACCGTCCGTCTCACGGATATGTTCCCTACAGGTTCAACTTTAGAGATAAGAACTCTCGAGGGAGATGTAAATGTAAAGATTGAAGAAGATACCTATCTGATGATAGGCGTCGAAGGAGAAGTATATCCCATTAAAGAAGAGAAACTTCTCAGAAGCTACAAAATGCTGGATGATCCTTATGAACGTTCTTTTGATTATGAACCTTCCGTTAAGAACCTTATTACCGGCGAAAGAAAAGGCGTTCTCAAATTTGCCAAAAGTGTTCTCAGCACTGGCGGCGCCAGGATATATGCCGCCCCTGTGGATGGCTACATCAAACTCTTCACTCTTTGGGACGAAGAGAAATATTATTCAGCTAATCCGGGCGACTACATTGCAGTAAGAGAAGACGACCCTCACGACATTTATATAATAAGAAACAGACTATTCGATACATTATATAAGAAAGTCGAAAAATAATACCGGAATATAACAGACACAAACATATTCAGACAGAATTCAGGCATGATTAAAGCCGCTCATACCGAGCGGCTTTAATTGATTGTTATTCAAGACCATATTCAGACTTCTTTTCATCAGACATCTCAGCCCCACCGAGCTGATCTTCTGCCTTCTTTTTCAGATCTTCCACCGTATAATGCTTATAGTATCCGATTTTATATTTGTGATCATTGATCAGTGAATATGTAAGGAATATATCCCTTGGAGCAAAATAACCAAATGAGCTATTAAAGCATGCCGTCTCTATCCACGAATCAGTATCTATCACCTGTGTAACATTTCCACTTTGTATATAGAGCGTATGGGTGTCATAATCAAAATCCATTTTGCTGTACTCATCGGAAATCTGGAATATAGAACTGTTGATTCCTCCCATAAATGAACCATCTGTATATGAATACCTGTACACGGTACCGTTATTATAAAGCACTACTATGCTTTCCGTTTTTCCTTTTTTATTCTTATAAAATGAGATACATTTTACCGATGCACCCGGACAGACCTGAGTGAACTTTGTATCTCCGCTGAGGCTTATACTTCTTATAGTATTATCATCTGATACTATGAATCCGCTGCCATCAGGTGCTGCAACAACCGTCTTGGTCCCCTTCCAGCCATCTCCCAGGGTTATGGTCTCAGTCTTTCCGGTTTTTACGTCTATGACTACATCATGCATGTATGAAAAATATATCTTATTGCATTCCGGAAAATAAACCGGAGACATTTTAGGATAATCAATTACCTCATCTTCAAGCGGGAACTCTTTCTTTTCTTTACTTTCCGTGTCATACACTACTACTCTGAAATCGCCTTCTTCTCCTTTTGCAAAATAAGTAAAATATTTTTCTGTCATTGAAAAAGAGTGTTCAGTATCACTTATGGTAGTATCCTCAAAAAGCTTTTCAAGGGTACCATCAGAAAGATTCACCCTGGCAAGTTCTGTTTTCCCGAGTGTATAAAGCGCTATATACAGACCGTCTCCGTTTACTCCGAGAATCTTATGCATATAGTATCCGGCATCATGATCTGTAAGATTTATCCTTGGCATTTCATTTCCCGAAGCAGGATCAATCATATTCAGTATATCATCTCCATCTTCTTCCGAAATAAAGGCCAGCATTTTATCGTCCAGATAAAAGTTAAGATATACGTCTTCAAAACCTTTACCACCGGCCATCTCTGTCCATTCCTCATCATATTCACTCATTCCGTAATATATGATTTCCTTACTGCCGGTCTGAAGTACATATATACCACTATTAACGACTGCTTCGCTTACCCTGTCAACTATAGTATCATGAAGACTCAGTGCGTCTTTTCCAAGACTGTCCATAGGAAATCCCAACGCACCGCTTCTTGTAATATACATCGGGTCGCCGTTTTTATCTCTGTCACTTACATCAATTATCGCATCATTTGCATTATGACATCTAACGCTCTGACCTGTTTTAAGATTATAGGTTTCAGCCACATCTGCGCACCAGTATATTATGTTTCCTGTATCAGGAAGGTCAAAGAATCCATGTTTTTCAGCAATATCGGTATTCACGAATTCATTCTTCCATAATGAAGACATATCCTTTGCAGAATAGCATTCCACCTCTGAATAATCCTTCATAACCACGGAAACATTTCCTACTCTGGAATTAACGGCATCACCCTTACCATAAGCCGCTACTATATGGTCATTATCACCCCACTCATAATCTCTTATAAATGTTTTTATCACCTCAGAATAGAAAATCTTTTCTGTCTTAAGATCAAAAACTCCTATGTAGTTTTCATCATTGTCCACAAAAGCTTTAAAGGCCAGCTTCTGTCCGTCAGGCGAGAATTTAAAAGCGTCATAATACAGCGTATCACTACCCGTAGAATTATTCATCTCATATTCTTTGGATATTGTTCCATCCTTTTTATTAAGGATAACAACCTTTCCGCCATAGCCAGAATACACAATCTGATCCTCGTAGACCGATACAGATTCTTCATCTGTAAGATTTGTATTTTCCAGATATACTGACCAGACCGGAGAATTATTGTTGACACTATACAGATATATATTGTCATGCGTCCATGTCAGAAATGTAGTATCATCATACATAGTCAAGCCAAGAATGGTACCTTGAGACGAATCATTATAAAATATCTGTTCATGTGTAGCGGTATCCCATGCGATTATTACATTTCCTCTGTCATAAGCGACAAGATACTTTCCATCTTCCGAAACTTTATAACCACTAACAACTCCCGGCATTGAATAATTCCAGCCGACATCCACATTTGAACCATCGTAGGACACATAAGACATTGTAGAAAGCGTGAGTGCCCTGACAGCTTCCGGCGTCACTTTATCTCCCGTATTCTTCGGCAGAGCATAAAGTGCCAGTTGCAGAGCTTCAACCCTTTTAGCCTCATCAAATGCTTTTTCGGAGGAAACCGCAAGAAAACGCGACTGGTTGCGAAGCGATTCCTGATAAGCTGCATTTATCCTGATTCTGCTGTATGACATGTAGGTGCCAAACCCGAGAGCTATGAGCAGAAGTCCCGCAAATATAATCGTATTACGTCTCATTGTATACTGGCGGCGACGGTTCATCAGTTCATCGTAGGAGCACCCTATAAGCACAGATGCAAGCCTCGGAAGTTCTTCCCTTCTGGCCTTGCCGGCGGAGCCACGGTAATCACAGGAAAGCGGTTCCAGTTCCGCTCTGTAATACTGCAGGTTTCCAAGTTCATCATAATAATATCTGTCTTCATAGAGAAGTATGGACGGAATAACATCCTCAGGTTCACCTTCCGAAATAACCGTAAGGATTTCTTTTCTTGTATGGTTCCTCAGGAAAAACTCAATCTCTCTCTCAACCCATATGGAATCTTTTGTAAATGTAGAGCATATTACTATGAGATAGTCCGAATTGTTGAGAGCTTCTGATATTGTATCTCCAAGATCACTGGTAATGGGAAGCTCGTCTCTGTCGCGAAATATACGCTGAATGCCTTTCTTTCCCACTTTCTTCTGAATCTTTGCCGGAACGCGAAAATGTTCCAGCTCTCTTTCAATAGTGGCAGCTATCTTATTATCCCTTTCCCCATGTTTATAGGATATAAATGCATCATAATGCTGAGACATATTGAACCAGACCTCCCTTTTATCAGATGAACCTCATCTGATTCTAACACATCTCAAATTCTTCCGCCATATTTTCCGGACCATAATCTACAAAAGGTATATTCCGCAATGTATCAAAAGCTATGGTTCTTATCTCCATAGTATTAATGTCAAATCTGTATATACTGTCAGAAAGCCTGTCCCATGGAAGAACCTCCGTCTCATTTACATAATTAAGCAGGCTTAAAAAAGCATATTCCTCATCATCCTTCTGAGTAAGAGGCACGGCCATTATCTCATGCAATGAGCTCGGAATTATATAACAGTCCTGTTTCATGGTTTCAGCAACCAACTGTTTAAACCCGTCGTATGCAATAACCGAAGCACCTAATTCTCCTGTTCTTGTCGTAAATATCTGTATTTCAGTGTCATACATTTCCATCTCTTCGATCAACGACATTGGTACTCCATCCCCCATGATCCTTTTAAGAGTCTCAGGTATGGAATTAACAAATATAGGATACCTGATCTCTGTATTTCTTTTCGCCACTCTGAATAATTCTTCTTCTGATATGTTCAGCTTTTCCAGAGTAATATTATCGACAGGCGAAATGCCCCTCCCACCTTTCTTACTCCGGAGCTCTGTCATATCACATCCCACTATAATTACGATATCATCAAACCCTTCAATCCTGTATGATGGGACACTTTTCAACAATTGTTTGTTGTAATCCCTTCCCACAGCATAAATCAAAGAATTCTTCCTGATATATTCCGAAACATCTATCCTGCTTACTTCCGGCATTTCTTTCTCCCTTCTGTTACAAATCCCTTAGGTTGCCCCCTTAGGTTACAAATCTCTTTGGTTACAACCCCTTTCGGTTACAAACAATAAAACTCAACCCCCGCAAAACTTACGGTGTCTCCGATCTTAAGTCTGCGACTGTTACCCTTCATTATCCTTCTGCTGTTTATGTAGGTTCCGTTCGTAGAGTCACAGTCACTTATCTCTATCCTGTTTCCCTTTCGTCTGATCCTGGCATGTATTCTGCTTACGCCGGATTCCCTGATACAATAATCATTTTCTTTTCCGTTTCTTCCTATACTTATCTCTCCTTCCGGGATCATGATAGGTTCCATCTTACCCGCTTCTATAGGAACAAGCCGGGTGACAGTTCCGTATCCCTCTTCAGCCATATTCCCTGCCTCAGTTTTTTTATTATCAGTCTTACGGTATCCCGATGAATCATCCGAATAACTTGTCGGATAATATACCGGTTGTACTGCTGTATCTTCGTTCGTCGCATTATTCAGATACCCGCTCTCAGCCATGGCGATATCTTCTTCATCCTGCCTTCCCTCAATTACCCTGTATATGATGAAGGCAACGTATAAAACAAATACGGTTGCCGCAAGTTTAAGTATATTGGTTCCTATCAGCAATGTTCCGGAAACACCGAGAAGAATTATTATCATCCCTATTATTATGTATGTTTTTATATCCTTTTTAAGATCCGGGTTTTGTGCATTTCCATCCTTAATCGTACTATACAGATTTCGGTTATCTTCTTTTTTACCTGAACCGCGTATCGCATTTATGCCAGAGTTTATCCCCGAATATATTCCGTTACCTTTGCCCGTACTTATTCCCTTGCCTGCACCGGCATTCATCCTCGTGCCTGTGCCATCATTCATTCTTGTGCCTGTGCCGGTATTCATTCCTGCACCTATGCCGGCATTCATTCCCGAGCTTGTGCCTGTCTTCATCCTCGTGCCTGCACCGGCATTCATCCTCATGCCCGCACCGGTATTCATCCTCATGCCTGCACCGGCATTCATTCCCGAGCCTGCACCGATATTCATTCCCGTGCCTGCACCGATATTCATCCTCGTGCCTGCACCGATATTCATTCCCGGGTATGCATCGGAACCGGAACTATGATTCTGTTTTATCCGCCTCTCACCTACGGATGATGACGTCTCTGCATCTCTGTCATATGCTGTTGCATCTTCCTCTCTGCCATAATTCACCTTCTTGTTTCCGGCTTCCTGCCATCCGTCACCTATCAGTCTGTTTACCAGTTCGCAATACATTTTCGGAGAAAAATTATCCTTCAGGATATCGGCGTAAAAGTTATACAGAAAGACTATTCCCTTCTTGTCATCATGATCATAAATGACCATTATATCCTCCAGGAATCTTTTAAGTTTCCTGTAAAATCCGTCTCCCCGTTCCGTTGCATACAGAAAACGATATTCCTTCTTTTCAGAATCATAGAAAATGTGCTGCATATCTATAAGTAAACCGTCAACATCAAGAAGATGATTCTTTACTTCTATTATGCATTCATACAAATTCCGGAGTATCATCCTCAAGTCTTTCTCGACCGGAAGCGTCCTTCCGAATCTTTTTGCCAGACTGCTGAGTCCATCCACTCTGTAAAAAAGCGCTCCACCATTTTCTCCTATGGATGCCTGAGGCAGATATCTGAAGGAAGCCTTTGTTATCATATTAAATGAGTATCCCGTATCATCGTTTATTTCCCGTATCTCTATAACATTGCTTATCCCTTTATTCTTCTGTAAGATCACCATACAGCTGCCACCTCCTAAGTCTGTCAGTGCAAACATCATATTCAGTCTTTCCGGTAACCACAGTTTTCCCCTTCATATCAAAACTTGCACTCATACTGACATCCCCACTGCCGACACTTCCCGCATAATCAGCCTCTGTCCATATCAGAGGATTACCTCCTCCTTCAGCGTTGCTTATGTGTTCTTCCGGATTGTTTACCGTGACGGTATATATAGCTTCATTTACATTTGCCCTGGCTATCTCCCGATCCAATGTATAGATATATCCGTATACTGAAAGATAAACGATAATGACAACAATACCCATTATGAAGCTCGCCTCCACAGTGATACTGCCCCTGTTTCCTGCTCCGGCAGCTTCGCAGTTAATGGCTTCCACCGCATTTGGAACAGGGCGGATAGCTTCCTTCAACTTCACTTTTCTTCACCCTCCTTACATTTCTGGCCAGTCTTGAACAGGACTTTGTGCTGTGGTATCTGTCTCCGTATTCTGTTACAAAAACCGTGTCCCCGGAATTCCTTCCGCAGTACTCGCATTTTTCCCTGTGGTCCTTCACAGCCACGTCTTTACTGACTGTATCTATATCATAATGAATATATGTGCAGCCCCTGCTGAGATGATAAACGGTACTATTATCAGCAAGGTATACATATACATCATCCTCATCATCTTTTCCTTCAATGTTCTTCAGGTCATATCCAAGATATGCTTTCTGCTTAATCTCAAAACTGCAAAGTTTGGAAAATGAACCGAACATCGGGGCATTTATTCCAAGCCGGTAAGTCACCCTTAGCCTGATATTTCCTTCACTGTCAGGAAATGAAGAGCCAAGAAATGTAATTCCCATGCTCCCGCCGGTTACAAATCTGTCGACCAGTTCTTTATCATCAAGATAGTCTCTGAACTTTGCCGCTGCCATTACCGGTGATGCCAGTTCCGCGGTTTCGAATCTGTCTGAAAGATAAGCATATTCAGCCATATATTCCGATGTTTCCACCGACGCCTCATAGATTATTCCTTTTACAGCTAAAGCATTGCACATATAGATTATTGCCAGCATTGCAAACAGAAAAACGGGCACGGTAATGGATGCTTCTACTGTAAGACTGCCTTTGTTATCTCTCATAGCTCATCCCCTTTTCTTATCTAAAGTCATAACCTGAATGCAATCCATCATTCCCCCATAATTCATGTAACAGGAAACAGAGTTTCCTGCTACATGACGGGAGAAAAACTACTTCTTTGATGCACCCTTAAAATCCTGCTTCTTCTCTTATAGCAAACCTGTTTGTGCCGTATGAAATATCCGCATTAATACCAAAATCAGTTATAGCATTCTTCATGCTGAATCCTTCATATCCCTGCTTTACAGTATTAACTTCCATCACATCCAGCATACGGTATTCAACCGACTTGGTTTCCAGCGACATAAGAGTGAAGAGGTATATATCATAATTAAAACCAAGAAAATCATCATCTTCGTTCTTCGCTTCATCAAAAGTCCCCAGCGACTCAAGCGAAGTCTTCCAGTTGTCCCTGGTCTTGATCATTGAAACTTTGCGTCCCCGGAGGAGCCTGTACATATCAACCACAGATTCCGCATAAGCCCAGCACGCAGTAAGGAGATATTCAACTACCGGCTCCGCCGCGGGAAAGTAAAATGTAAGAGCTGTTGCAAGCGCTTCAACTTCCGCCATCTTCTCTGAATCTTTGAGGAGGAATATCAGATTTAAGACGAACTTTAATGAGACAATCTCATTAACGACAAAATTATAATTCTCGATTTCAGTATCCTTCCCTGCTATAAGGTACTCCTTTTCCAGGTGAAGCACTTTTGAATCATCATATTTGTCAGTTGCCGAGCTGAACTCTTCGTAAGCATATGCAAGCATCTCCATATCATTTATCACCCGTCCTCCCGTAAGCTTCTCCTGCTTAAGAAAGGAACTGAGTTTAGTATAATCATTAAATTCAGTGTCAATTTTTGACTTATTGAAAAACCCCGTATGCCCATATGACGGGAGAGTCGGAAGGTCCAACACCGCATCAGTAAGAACCATATCGTCAGGTTTGATAAGATTTCCTATTCCGAGACGTGCCCAGAGGGATACTGCTTTTCTTGGGTCTTTCTTCTTCGCCTCTTCATAACTCATCTTACTTTTCTCTGCTTCTACGTCATCCTCACCGGCATCCGTGTCTTCCTTCGGCGCATACTCTCCTTCATCCCCTGAAAGACCGCCGCTCTTACTATCCATCTCAGATATACGGCTGTCCTCCATTCCATTTTCATTTTCTAAAAAATCGGCAGCTTCTTCCACCGCAGCATTTATAACGCCATAGAGAAAGTACTCTGATACCTGCTCCTTGAATTTGAAAAGATTGTTCTCCATAAGGCCTGTATAACCAGATAGTTCAACACTTTCCACATCAAAAGCGTCACCCGCATTTGCGCGTATACTGCTGTCAATAAGCTCCTCGATATAGGCTTCACCCCTTCCGTAATAATCTTTATCGATGAGAAGAATATGATATTCATCAAAAATATATCGATTGTAGTCAGCCTTGATTTCCGATGATGCCGTTCGAAGAAGTGTTACGGATTTTGTCTTTGCGCCCATAACATCTATAGCATTTATCACGGCCGGTACAAATATCATCAGCACTGCAAGTACCATTGATATATAAGCCGTTATCTGACCCCTGTTATTCATACACTCTCACCTCGCGTATCTGTTTAATAAACCTTTCCGGCATTACTGTTTATGGATTTCCATATAGCCTCAACCAGCGAAGTTATCTGGTCTTTAAATATGATTACCAAAGTGATAAGAACAACGAGCATTTGTGGTAGGGGTCAAAGAATACAGTAATATCAAGCCCTTCAACGCAATACACAATGTATTTACAGTCCCAAAAAATGGGTCAAAACGTCATTTTGACGTCAGGTTTTTCATTAAGTGACGTCGTTTTGACGT
>JAFUVQ010000064.1 GCA_017477505.1 Eubacterium sp. | reverse complement strand
GAAGATAAGAAACAGATATATGAGGATGCGATTATCCTGCTGTATCGACTTCTTTTCCTTGGATATGCAGAAGCAAGGGAACTTCTACCGGTAAGAGCAGACGATCCTGATTACCAGGATAGCTTTACTATGCTGTGTCAGACTGCAAAGGATTATTACATTGAATCAAGACTTACTGAGGTTGGTAATGATTTTGACCTTTGGGACAGATTGGATTCACAGCTCAGAATATACGTTGATAAAAACTATAACGGCGGACTTTTCTCCAATGATGATAAGCCTATCCTAAAAGAATACCGTATCGCAAACAAGCATCTAGCTCCCTGTCTTATGGAGCTTGCATATATAGCAGGTCGTAAGAAGGACTATGCACAGAAAATAGAATATAAGGATCTATCCGTTCGCAATCTCGGTGCTATCTACGAAGGATTGTTGGAGTACCAGTTGTTCATAGCGGACGAACTTATGGTGCAGAGAAAATCTAAGGAAAAGGTGGCATATATTAAGGCATCTGAAACAACGCTGAAAAACAGCGATAAGAATAACCTCGTTCAACCCGGAGAGATATATCTTTCGCAGGATGCCATGGAACGCAAGGAGACAGGTGCTTATTACACTCCGGAGGATGTTGTTGATTACATTGTAAAGAACACAGTTGGGAAACGGCTCGATGAATTAAAAGCAGAACTTGATGATGAACTCAAAGAGGTGAGAGATGAACTGTCATACGAGCCTGTTGAGCACAGAAGAAAACAGCTCCAACATGAGATTGATGAAAAAACGGTTGAGTTTATCACAGAGAAAATACTGTCCCTAAGCATAGTGGATAGTGCTATGGGTAGCGGTCATTTCCTTGTAAATGCTGCATATCAGGTATCGAATTACATTGTAGATATTCTTGAGGGTAACCAGTGGGAGAATGACGAGATAAATGCTGATGTTACCTACTGGCGCAGAAAGGTTGTTGAGAACTGTATTTACGGTATAGATATAAACAATCTATCTGTATTACTGGCGAGATTATCATTATGGCTTATTTCTGTTACGAATGATAAAGCGTTATCGTTCATAGATCATCATTTGAAATGTGGCAACAGTATCGTAGGAACTACTACAGATAAAGTTCAGTATATTAACAAGGATATCCCGCTCTTTAATATGACCAAGGAGCAGTATATGTTCCCGGTAATAAGAAAGTATGAACGTATAAAAGAAATTGGGAGCGATACTAAGGCGGATGTGGCTTTACAGCATGAGGTTTACGAGGAAATTCGTACTGACCTTGCTGTTATTAAGCGCAAAATGGACTACTATCTTGCAAGCATGTATGCTGGTGGAATTTCTGATGAGGAAGAATTCAGAAAGGTAATGTACGCAGATAGTATGGAATTCTTTGATGATAGACAGTTTAAGAATCTTTTGAAATATGCGGATAATAATAAGTTTTTCCATTGGGAATTGGAATTTCCAGAGGTCTTTATTGGCGGTGGTTTCGATATAGCAATCGGAAACCCTCCATATATAGAATGTGCCTTAGAAGAATATGAAAAATTGCATTTACAAACGCATTCTTCCAGAAATCTTTATGCATATATGATAGAAAACACTATAGAAAAACTTAAGAATGGTGGAAATTACGGATATATTATTCCGATAGCTTCGTTTTATTCAAATAGAACAGAATCGTTTAGAAAGTATATTTTAGCTGGCAAGAGAAACTATGTGAGTAATTATGGGGTAAGGCCAGCTCAGATATTTAGGAAAGCGGAGCAGAGAGTATCTATCTTTTATGGTACTAAGACTGAAGGAACTACAGAAATATATACTACGTCTTACCAAATTTGGTATAAGAGTGAAAGAAAACATCTATTTAGTGATATGAAGTTCATTCCTGTTCATGACTTAAAGGAAACGCAAAATGTTCCGAAGTTGGGAAACACTATTGAACTTGATATTTATGATAGAGTTTATTCCACTAAGCATACGATGGGAGAGTTGCTATTGCAATCAAAAGGAAACAATAATTTTGTATTCCATACGGCCGGAGGATATTGGTTGAAGGCGTTTGATTTTATGCCAACATTCAAAAATGAAAAAACAGGCAAGGAAAAGTCAACAAAGTATCAAATTGTAACAGTAAAGGAAGAATATGACCCTAAGGTAATTATAGCTATTATCAATTCATCACTATTTTATTGGTGTTGGGTTCAAAATACAGCTGTAAGGGATTTTTATAGACCAGAAATAGAAAGATTTCCAATAGAATACGAACAAATTAGCGAGAAAGATAAAGAAGAACTTGTAGAATTATGCAACCAGTTGATGAGCAGCTATAAAGAACATTCTGTTTTTCAGGAAAGGAATGGAATTAACGGCAAGACAATATTACAGGAATTCCATCCAAGCGCAAATAAACCTATAGTGGATCGGATAGATGATGTTCTAGGTCGTGTCTATGGGTTCAATGATGAAGAACTGGAATTCATAAAGAATTTCCAATATAGATTTAGAATGGCGGAGGATTGATCATGGAATACAAGATACAGGCATTGAATGGATTCCAACTTTATACAGATCAATTAGTTACCGTATTCCGCTGTTTTTATGAAAATGATGGTGTAGATTTGGATAGGCTTACGGAGCTTACCGGAATGAACCGGAGAAAGACAAGACTACTCTTGAATTTTCTCGCGGATATAGGCCTTAACAATAAGAGAACCCTTACAAAAAATGACCTGGGACTATTGATTTTTGACGAAGACGGTTTCTTGCAGGATGAGGGTACATTGTGGTTCTTCCATTATATGATTGCATCCAACGAGTATATTGTTGTATGGAATCGCATTTTGAATGATCTTGCAGATTTAACTGACTTTGGATTGGAAGATTTGTATGAGTATTTCTCTGATCTTGAGGGAGAAATATCTGATTATTCTTTTAAGAAGCACATTCATCAGGAAGTAAGCACAGTAGTAAAGACTTATACGGAAAACTTTATGAAAAACCTCAACCTTATCGAAGAAGGATACGACGATAAGTACGCTGTAAATAAAAATCCGGATATAGATGATGCAGTATTGCTTGCGTGTATATATCAGTACAGAGAGAAATTTGCGAATGGAGCGACAGCTTTGCCTATAAAGGATATTTCATCCGGCAATAATGGGGTTGCAAGGATATTTACGATAGAAGATTATTCCTTCAGAGAATCGCTTGAACGGATGAAAAATAATGGATGGATATCTATTGAATCACGAGGAAATCTCGATCAGATAAGACTTAAGGATGGAGATAACACTATAGAGATGATGAGAACATATTACAGGGAGCGGAGGTAGTGTATGGATTTAGAAGAATACATGAAAATACAGCTCACCGAAAGGTATAGATGTTTCATATTATGCGGTGCAGGATTAACCGGTAAAACCAAGCTTGTAAGGAAGGTAATTGGTAGTATGGGAGGAAAGTATATTGATGTACTTGAACAGTTTTCAGAGAATCCTCCGGCTGTATCAATTGATTCAATGCGACCCGAACAATTCTTTAAGCAGTTTGAGCTGGAAAAAGAGAAGATGATCGTATTTGATAATATGGATTTTCTTTTCTCGCTATGGACGGAAAATCAGCAGAGGGAGTTTATTCGAAAACTGGATATGAAATCAAATGGATCCAGTCTTGTAGCTGTTCTGCATAACTACAAATTGTTGGAAGAAACCGATCTGATGAAAAACAACAGTAAGGGTCAGAAGCGGATAGTCAATATAGCAGATTTTTTATAAGGAGAGGGTATCATGGCAAAGATCAAAGAGGTACTTGATATTCAGAGAAGTTATTCAACGCAGGTCGAACTACGCAGCGAATACTTCGATTTGGAAAGAAGAGAAGAAAGAATGACGCACTATAAGCCAATTAAGGCACATAGAGCGGCATTTGAGCGTATAGCAGAAGGTCTTTACAGGCAGAATAACAAAAGGAGTTATATCCTGTCCGGTTCATTTGGAACAGGTAAGTCGCACTTGCTCATGATGGCAGCAAGCTATTTTTCAAGTCCTTCTTCGACTCCGGAGATGAAAAAATTCTTTGATAATTATGATCTCGCAGAACAGGAAGAGGAAGTAAAAGAAAAGAAGGCGGCACAGCTCAGAAACTTAAGAAGTGAGGGAGAGTTTTTGGTATCAATATGCGATTATGCTTCTCCAGATTTTGAAACCAACCTTCTCAGAGCAATCAGGGAAACTCTTGAACTGAAAGATATAGACCCGGATACACTTGAAAGCGCATACCAGCAGGCTATTAACAAGATTTCTGAATGGTCTGACTCCGATGATACGTATTTTATTGACCGTATGGAAAAGCTGCTTGATACAGAAGGTGGAAAATGGAATGTATCATCTCTTCAGGCAGCACTTAAAGATTTTGATGTTGATGCCCTCAATAAGTTTAAGGAACTCCATAAAAAGGTTACTTCTGCTGACTTCCAGTATGATAAGGATAACTATGTTGAAGTTATCGCGCAGATGGTAAAGAGTTCACAGATAAAGGGTAAGTATAAAGGATGGGTAATCCTATTCGATGAATTCGATTATCAGGTAGGAGAGAAAAGGTTCCATTTGGAACAATTTCAGAGGCTCCTGCAGATGTGCAGTAAATCATTGGTAGATGGATTCCCAATTATATTTATAGCAACGATCCACAAGAGTTTTTTGGATTATAAATCCGTGTATAATGCTACGGATTTTACTACTATCAGTGACAGAATAGAGGAAATCAAGCTGGAAAGCGAAGGTATAGAGGACATTATATCAGCTGTGGTTAATCCTCAGAAAGACTCTGATATATGGAAGAATGAAATCGCTTCAAAAAAATCGGATGTGGTAAAGCTTGCTAATGAAACCAATACGCATCATTTGTT
>JAFUVQ010000063.1 GCA_017477505.1 Eubacterium sp. | reverse complement strand
GTCAATTACATATAATATAAAACCGAATGAAAGTAAGACGCTTTCTGTAACTGTTGAAGCTGATGATAAAGACGGAATTACTTATAAGTGGTATAAGTGGTATGACAATAATTGGAATATTATCTCCGGTGCTACAAGTAACAGCTATGAAGTAAACAATGTTAGTAGCACGTCATATTATTGTACTGTTACTGATAAGTACGGAAATTCGGAAATCATATATTTTTCTATAAATATAGATAACGGCTTCAAAGCTTATCCTTCTGATGCTGAAAATCATGATAATGAGTCAATTACATATAATATAAAACCGAATGAAAGTAAGACGCTTTCTGTAACTGTTGAAGCTGATGATAAAGATGGAATTACCTATGTATGGAAATACAATAATGGTGATACTATCTCCGGGGCTACAGGCAGTAGCTTTGAGGTAGAAAATGCTAGTAAGACGACATCATATCGTTGTAATGTTGCTGATAAATACGGTAATTCACAGACTGTATTTTTCAATATCAGAATAGATAATGGTTTTAAAGCATATCCTTCTGACGCTGATAGTTATCATAGTGATGGATTTTCTTACACTTGCAAAATTAAACCAAATGAAAGTAAGACTCTGGCTGTTACAGTCGAAGCGGATAATAAAGATGAGCTTACTTATATATGGGTGAACCAGTATTATTATATTGGCGGTGGAAACATTCTTGGAACAGACAGTAGCTTTACCATTGATAATGTAAAAAGAAACACAGGATATATATGTATCGTAACTGATAAGTACGGAAATTCAGAAGACATATGGTTTTATATAAATATAGATAACGGCTTCAAAGCATATCCTTCTGATGCTGAAAATCATGATAATAACTCGATTTCATATAACATAAAACCAAATGAGAGTAAAACTCTGGCTGTTACTATCGAGGCAGAAGATAAAGATGGAATTACCTATGTATGGCAAGATAAAAATGGTAATACTATCTCCGGGGCTACAGGCAGTAGCTTTGAAGTAGAAAAAGCTAGTAAGACGACATGGTATTATTGTAATGTTTCTGATAAATACGATAATTCACAGACTGTATATTTCAAAATAGAGGTAAATCATTTTGATGCCTATGCGTCCGGCACTAAATCAAGTAATGCATCTTACAACATAAAACCTAATGAAAAAAAGAAGTTATCCGTTGATGTTTCAGCAGATGATACAAGTAATATTTCATATAAATGGCAATACGAGAATGATGGATATTATCGGGATATTGAAGGAGAGACAGGTAATAGTATTTCGATAGATGCAAAAGAATGTGAAAAACTCTATAGATGCGTAATAAGTGATGGTTATGGAAATAGTAAGAATATAGATTTTGGAATATCTATATATAATGCACTGGCTCTTTATGTAAAAAATACAAATAAAAATACAGTATATATGACTGCTGAACCAGGTTCAAAGAAAACTCTTTCAGTCACAGCATCTGGACTTAATCTGGATGGTATCACTTATCAATGGTATGATAGCTCATACGATAGAATTCCAGGTGCTACAGATACCAGCTATACGACAGATGTGATTAATTCTTTTGACCCTTGTAAGTACTACTACTGTGAAGCAACTGATTCATATGGAAATACCGCTACTGCTCATTTTACAATCTATCCTACTAATAGTATTAAAGCATATGTATCCGGAACCAAAGTCACATACATAACATATAATCTGAAGCCGGGAGAAGATAAGAAACTTTCAGTTGATGTCGTTGCAGATGATACAGAAGATATTGTCTATACCTGGTATAAAAAGAATGATGATTCGTATGAATATAGTATCATTGAAGGGGAAACCGGTTCTTCACTTCAGGTAACTAATGTTTCATCTTACCAGATATATAGATGCATAGTTACCGGAAACGGTCAGAAGAAAGAAGTAAATTTCAGCATAAAGGTAAATAACCTTCGTGCTTATGTGTCAGGAACAGAAAAAACTTACAAGGAATATAATGCATCTTTCGGATCTGGTATTACATTTTCTGTTGATGTATATGCTGATGATAAGACAGGAATTACATATGAATGGAAGAATCCTGATAATGAAATTATAGAAACTGCAAAGGGCAAAAGTCTGACCGTTGATAATATCAAGAAGCCCGGGTACTATGGTTGTGAAATAAAGGATAAGTACGGAAATTCTCGTTATGTCAGCTTCAGAGTTCAAACAAATAATTTCAGTGCTTATGCAGCAGGGACAAAACGGACAGACATAACTTATTACCTTAAAGACAAGGAAATAAAAACTCTCTCTGTAGATGTTACAGCTGATGATAAGAAAGGGATAACTTATACCTGGCAACATTATCTGCAGAACGGTGGAGGCTACACTTCTATTGATAATACTACTGACAGTTGCAGGGGAAGCATTAGTAACGTAGCCAATCGGGAAGAATATAGGTGTATCGTTAAAGACAATTATGGAAATGAAAAGTATGTATATTTCTATCTATATAGCGATAATCAAACAATAAATGCATATGCTAAAGATACAAAAGAATCGAGTATAGATATCAGTGCCAAGACAGGAGACAAGATCAAACTTGCAGTTGATGTTGAAGCAGCTGATGTAAGTAAGGTAACCTATAGATGGAATGAAAGAATTAATTACACTGATTTTATTTTGGAGGGAGCGACAGGTTCAGCTTATACAACGGATTCTGTTAATAAAAATACTAAATATTCATGTACTGTGACTGATCAAAAAGGAAATCAGTCTACTGTTTACTTCAATATTAAGGTAAATGATCTTAAAGCATTTGTTTCGAAAACAACTGAAACTGAAAAGGTATATACCGTCAAATATGGTGATACAACTGAACTTGCCGTGGATGTGTCAGCTGAGGATATGACAGATCTTAAGTATGTATGGTATAAAGGAGAAAGTAAGAATATCAGTTCGGCATATCTTATGGAAGATATGTTTGGAAAAAGCAGTATCACAACTGAGCCTGCAAAGTATAAAACCTGGTATTTCTGCGAAGTAAGTGACAAATACGGAAACACATCTGTAGTAAGATTTGATGTAGATGTAGATAATGATTTAAGTGCATTCATTTCAGGAACAAAGGAAACAGAAAAATTATATATTGTAAATAAAGGCGATTCACTTTCTCTCATAAATGAAGTAAGTGCAAATAATATGAATAATCTTAAATATGAGTGGCAACGTTTCGGAAAGGATGGTTTTTATACCAATTTGGGGTATTATGATTCAAGTCTGATTCTGACCAAAATTGTGGAGAATGGTATCTATCGCTGTATTATAACAGATAATTTTGGGAATTCTGTTGTTCTGGTTTATAAGGTCTATATCAGACAATTTGATGATGTACCGGACAATGCCGGATATGCATTCCCTGTGTACTGGGCACTTGATATGGGTATTACAGCAGGAAAAACCGCAAATCTCTTCGATCCTAAGGGAGGTTGTACGAGAGCACAGTTTGTTACATTCCTGTGGAGATACGCAGGTTCACCTGAACCAACGAAATACCAGACATTCAGTGATGTTCCTTCAACAAAGGGATATTACAAGGCAATCATGTGGGCAGCTGAAAATGGCATAACTGCGGGCCTTTCAGGAAGAAGAACCGGTCAATTTGGACCAAATGATGTATGTACCAGAGAACAGTGTGTAACTTTTATGTATCGTTTTGCCAAGGTACCGGCTGTTACAGCTGAAGATCATGCAAATTATTCATTCGCTGATGTTTCTTCAAAATCATACTATTATGATTCAATTACATGGGCAGCGAAGAATGGTGTTACATCCGGTATAAACAGCACATCCTTCGGTGTGGGAAGGGATTGTACAAGAAGCCAGATGGTTTCCTTCCTGAACAGATTCTATTATTATCAGAAACCGTACCTCAGACCGGACTATAATAATGATATTTAGATATGAAAGAACATTTGATAGTAAAAGTTAAATCAGGCAGTCCTGCGGATGAAGCAGGAATCAGAAAAGGAGACAGGCTTATCAGTTTAAATGATAAGCCTATTTCCGATATCTTCGATTATGACTTCATTACTACCGATATTTCTTTGGATGTAGGTATCAAAAAGGAGGATGGTTCAGAGAAGATTTATCATATAGATAAGGATGAGGATGAGGATCTGGGACTTATCTTTCCCGAATCTCTGATGGATAATTATAAATCATGCTATAATAACTGCATTTTCTGCTTCATAGATCAGAACCCTCCGGGAATGAGAGAAACTATTTATTTTAAAGATGACGATTCCAGGCTTTCATTTCTTCAGGGAAACTACATTACCATGACGAATATGAAGGATTCTGAGATTGACAGGATAATTGAATATAAGCTTGCACCGATAAATATTTCAGTACATACCACTAATCCTGAACTGAGATGCAGTATGCTTCATAACCGCTTTGCCGGTACTATCCTGGAACGCATCAGAAGGCTTTATAATGCTGAAATACCCATGAATGGGCAGATAGTGCTCTGTAAGGGGATCAACGATGGAAATGAGCTTAGAAGGTCTCTCACGGACCTTCTGGAGTTTGCTCCGGTTATGAGAAGCGTCAGTGTAGTTCCTGTTGGGCTTACCAAGTATAGGGACGGTCTTTGCCAGCTGGAGAAGTTTAATAAAGAAGATTCCGGACAGGTTATTGATATTATTGAGGAGATTCAGGAAGAAGCCTTCAAACGATATGGAATTCATTTTGCACATGCAAGTGACGAATGGTATATAACAGCAGAGAGAGAAGTACCTGAGGAAACAAGGTATGACGGTTATAATCAGATTGAAAACGGCGTAGGTATGACGCGCCTTCTGATGGAAGATTTTTCAAATGCGGTTGAAGAAGTCCTGGATTTTAAGCTTGATAAGAAGAGGCATAAACCGAGATTCTTCCTTCGTCCGCATGAGAAGGTTTATGATGATCTTTTGAGAAAGAACCGGGGCAGGGTGGTAAGCTCCTTTTCAGGCGTGCTGGCAACCGGAAGCAGTTCATTTGTCAAAAAAGAATTAAAAAGGTTAAGGCCGGATATAAGATTTAATGTATATCCTGTGCAGAATAAATTCTTCGGACCGGACATTACTGTTACAGGTCTTTTGACGGGGCAGGATATACTCAGTACATTAAAGGATAAACAGCTCGGGGATACACTCCTGGTACCGGCTTCCTGCCTGAAAGCGGGGGAAGAAATATTCCTGGATGATATGTCCCTTGCTGAATTAGGTAGCGCTTTACAAGTAAAAACGATTATTGTAAAATCATATGGCATTGATTACTTAAGAAATATAGTAGGAGTCTAGTTATGTCCAAACCGATTGTTGCAATAGTTGGCAGACCAAATGTTGGAAAGTCAACTCTTTTTAATGCTCTTGCGGGCGAAAGGATTGCTATCGTTAAGGATACTCCCGGAGTTACAAGAGACAGAATATATGCCGATGTTGAATGGCTTGACCACAAGTTTACACTTGTAGATACCGGTGGTATCGAACCTGAATCACAGGATGTCATACTGCGTCAGATGCGTGAACAGGCTGAGATTGCGGTAGAGACTGCAGATGTCATAATGTTCATGGTTGATGTACGAGAGGGTATGACCGCTGCAGATAAAGAAATCGCTGAGATGCTCCGCCGTTCAAGTAAGCCGGTTGTTCTTGTGGTAAATAAGGTCGACAATTTCGAGAAATTCATGAATGATACCTATGAATTCTATAATCTGGGTATCGGTGACCCGAATCCTATCTCATCAACTGATAAGCTGGGAATAGGGGATATGCTTGAAAATGTAACTGCCAATTTCCCTTCTGTTTCGCCAGATGATGAGGAAGATGAAAGACCGAGAATCGCGGTTATAGGTAAGCCGAATGTAGGTAAGTCATCTATCATAAACAGACTTCTCGGTGAAGACAGACTGATAGTATCTGATATAGCCGGAACTACCAGAGACGCTATTGATACTACAGTTAAGAGAAATGGTAAAGAATACATATTTATTGATACTGCCGGTCTCAGAAGGAAGAGCAAGATCAAAGAAGAAATCGAGAGATTCAGTATCATCCGTACAGTATCAGCTGTAGAACGCTGTGATGTGGCCGTTCTTGTTATTGATGCTGTCGAAGGCGTTACGGAACAGGATGCGAAGATTGCAGGAATCGCTCATGAACGTGGAAAGGGTATGATCATTGCGGTCAATAAATGGGACCTGATTGAAAAGGATGACAGGACCATGAACCGCTTCAAAGATGATATAAGAGATATTCTTTCATTCATGCCTTATGCTGAATTCCTGTTTATATCCGCGAAGACAGGGCAGAGGCTTGTTAAGCTTTATGACCTTATCGATGTAGTCATAAGCTTCCATCAGATGAGGATACAGACAGGAGTCTTAAATGAGATTCTGGCCCAGGCTACGGCCGAGGTTGAGCCTCCGCAGGATAAGGGCAAGAGACTGAGACTCTATTACATTACTCAGGTAAGCGTAAAGCCGCCTACATTTGTCATTTTTGTAAACAGTAAAGAACTGGCACATTTCTCATATGTCAGATACCTTGAGAATAAGATCAGGGAGGCCTTCAGATTTACAGGAACGCCTATCAGGATCATTATCAGAGAAAGGAAGGAAAAACCGTGACGATATTACTTCGTGTACTTTGTCTTTTGGGAGGTTATGCCTTCGGACTTATAGAGACAGGAGTTCTCTATGGCAAGATCAAGGGCGTGGACCTCAGGAAATATGGAAGCGGAAACTCCGGAACAACTAATGCTCTCCGTGTCCTCGGACCTAAGGCCGGACTTGTTGTATTTATCGGTGATTTCTGTAAATCCTTCATACCGTGTCTTGTTGCGAATCTTGTACTGAGACATTTTTATCCGGATACATACCTTCTTTTTGTGATTTATCTGGGATTTGGTGCGGTAATGGGCCATATATTCCCATTTTATCTCGGTTTTAAAGGGGGTAAAGGAATCGCAACAACCGGTGGTGCGATAGTAGGTCTTCTTAATCCTTGGATGATCTTGATACTCCTTGCTTTATTTGTCCTGACACTTGCTGTTACAAAATACATGTCTGTTGCCTCGATAACACTCATGACCGGAATAACGGTTATGTATGCAATACTTCTGTTCATAAATAAACTCTGCTTTGATATGGCAGTTCCCTCGTCTAAAGCAGCAGGAATAGAAAGTCTCGTAATAATTGCATGTATAACAGGTATAGCTATATATAAACATAAAGCAAATATCGTAAGACTTATGAATCATGAAGAGAACCGCTTCACATTTAAGAAGACGGTCAAGACTGATGAGGATGAAGCAAAATAGTATTATGGGTTTCATATAAATTGGAGGATAAGCATGAATATAGGTATTCTTGGTGCCGGCAGCTGGGGTATAGCGCTTGCAAGGCTCCTTAATTTAAACGGACATGAGATCACAGTATGGTCCATAGACCCCGAGGAAATAGCGATGCTCAAGGAATATTGTGAGCATAAGACCAAGCTTCCGGGCGTGATTCTCAGCGGAACTACAACATTTACAACTGATCTTGAGATGAGTATTAAGGATAAGGAACTTCTGGTAATGGCTGTTCCTTCTCCGTTCATTAGATCAACCGCAAAGAGTGCGGCTCCATTTGTTTCGGATGGACAGATTATCGTGAATGTAGCTAAGGGTATAGAGGAAGATACTCTTAAGAGACTTTCAGAAGTCATTTCCGAAGAGATTCCGAATGCGAGAGTAGCAGTACTTTCTGGACCGAGCCATGCTGAGGAAGTAGGTAAGTCTATGCCGACTACTGTAGTTGTAGGAGCACATGATGAAGAACTTGCGAAGAATGTTCAGGATGTATTCATGAATGATTTCTTCAGAGTCTATACCAGCCCGGATATGGTAGGTATAGAACTGGGCGGCGCACTTAAGAACGTAATAGCACTTGCGGCAGGTATTGCTGACGGACTGGGCTGCGGTGATAATACCAAGGCAGCTCTTATCACAAGAGGTATATTTGAGATTAAGAACCTCGGTATCAAGATGGGAGGCAATCCCGAAACCTTCTCAGGACTCTCAGGCATCGGCGATCTTATAGTTACCTGTGCATCTGTTCACAGCCGTAACAGAAAAGCCGGTTTCCTTATCGGACAGGGCAAAACATACAGTGAAGCCATGGATGAGGTAAAAATGGTTGTTGAAGGTGTTTATTCCGCAAAGGCAGCCAGGGCACTTGCCGAGAAGTATAATGTAAGCATGCCTATAGTAGAGGCAGTAAACAGAGTACTCTTTGAGGATTATCCTGCCAGGAAAGCACTTAATAAACTCCTTACAAGAGACAGAAAAGATGAAATATCCGGAATTTCGTGGGACGAATAAATGAGCGTAGTAGATATAAAGATAGAAAAGTTTGAAGGTCCTCTGGACCTTCTGCTTCATCTTATAGATAAGAATAAATTCAATATATTTGATATACCGATAGTAGAGATAACAGAACAGTACATGGAGTATCTCGATAAGCTTACCGAAGCGGATGTAGACAAACTTTCTGATTTCCTGGTAATGGCAGCTACACTTATCAGTATAAAGGCCAAGATGCTTCTTCCGGAACCGGAATCAGAGGAAACAGAAGAGGATGATCCGAGAGCGGAACTTGTCAGAGCACTTATCGAATATAAAATGTATAAATATGCTTCTCTGGAATTAAAGGACATGGAACTGGATGCAGAGAAAATGCTATATAAGCAGGAGACAATCCCTGACGAAGTAAAGTCCTTCAAAGAAGAGGTGGATCCGGCGGAAGTAATAGGAGATACAACACTTGCCAAGCTTAACGAAATCTTCCTTCAGATCATGAAGAGAGAAAATGATAAGATAGACCCTGTACGAAGCAAATTCGGCAATATTACCAAGGACGAAATCCGTGTAGAAGACAAAATGGCAGAAATCCGCAGCAGTCTGAAGGGACTCAAAAGCATCAACTTCAGAACACTGCTGGAGAAGGAACGCGGAAAGATGAACATAATAGTTTCGTTTCTGGCAGTTTTGGAATTGATAAAGAATGGCGCAGTTGCAGTTCGACAGGAAGAGATTTTCGGAGATATCGTGCTTGATTCTCTGGAATGATTAGATACAGTAAATCCCGATTCATTTGTGGTTAAAACCACATGAATCGGGATTTTTTTTAGGTATCTACCACGACGAGACCGGCTTCTTCTTCAGCCTGCTTCTGAAAATCCAGAATTTTATCAGCAGAGATCTCCGGAAGGTCTTCCATGGAAGAAATACCGAAGGATCTGAGGAAGTCCTCTGTTGTTCCGAAGAGTATAGGACGTCCCGGAGCATCAAGTCTTCCGACTTCTTCGATAAGATGATATTCGATAAGCTTATTGACAGCATGAGAGCAGGAGACTCCTCGTATGGTCTCAATCTGTTGTCTTGTGATAGGCTGTTTATATGCAACTATAGAAAGTGTCTCAAGGAGCACGTCGGTGAGAGTGTGCTTCTTAGGTATATTTACCAGCTTAGATAATTCTTCGAAGTATTCCGGCTTCGTACATAACTGGAATTTTCCGTCAAGCTCTATAAGCCGTATGCCACGCATACTGCTTTCTTCATAACTTTCCATCAGGTGTTTACAAAGCTTAATAACTTCTTTCTTTTCCATATCGAGGGCTGCAGCTATACGTTCAGGCTCGAGTGCTTCGCCTACTGCGAAGAGAAGTGCTTCGATAGCAGCAACACTGTTTTTAGATGCTTTTTCCATTGTTTACTCTTTTCTTGTTGACATAATATTTTTATTGTAAACTGTAGCTGCGGTGCATGTCACGAGCTACATGCTTTATTCTTAATCTGCATTTACGTTCCAAGGGAGTGTAAATACCAACGGCGGATATTATAACACAATATTTGCAAAAAAACGAGTGAAAATAAGAGATGAGTGCGGATTAAGCAGTTTTGTGTTATTATATACATAGAATTGTTGATGATAAATAGTTTTTTATGGTAAATACTTGATTTGTAAACGGTTTTTTGGTTCAGGGAGGTATCAGTATGGGGAACAAAATAGTAACTATAGGGCGCCAGTTCGGCAGTAACGGAAGGATAATAGGTCAGAGAGTAGCGGAGAAGTTGGGTATTGTCTGCTATGATAAAGAGCTTATCAAAGTAGCCGCAAAGGAATCCGGTCTTTGGGAGGACCTTCTGGAGAATCTAGATGAAAAGCCTACCAACAGCTTTCTTTATTCAGTAGTTATGGATCCTTATTCATTTGCTTATTCTGTGGATAATTCCAATTACGGTATGAATCTTAATCAGAAGGCTTTTATGGCTACATTTAATACTATAAGAAAGATTGCCGATGAGAAATCCTGTGTATTTATAGGAAGATGTGCGGACTATGTCCTCAGGGACTATGAAAATGTATTAAATGTATTTATATATGCTCCTTTGGAGGACAGGATTAAGAATATTATTGAAAGATATCCGGATATGACCGAGAAGAAGGCAAAGGATCAGATAGTTAAAGAAGATAAGGCCAGGGCATCATATTATAATTTCTATACTTCAAATAAATGGGGACGTATAGAAAGCTATGACATATGCATCAATTCTTCTAAGGTTGGTGTAGAAACTGCTGCGGATATGATCATTGATACATTAAAATCCTGGTGATCCACGCTATAGGACCCGGCATAAAGTTAGATCGTGAGTGTACGGAATGATAAGGCTTAATGATTATTTGAGAAATGAATTTGGATGTAAAGTATATAAGATATCATTAAACGGAGGATTTACCTGCCCGAACAGAGATGGAACGCTGGATACACGCGGCTGCATATTCTGTTCGGGTTATGGCTCCGGAGATTTTTCTGAAGATGCCTGGAAGTCTGTATATGAACAGATAGAAGACGGAAAGAAGCGTGTGGAAGCCAAGATGCCCGGGCAAGGTCAAAATCATGGATATATTGCGTATTTTCAGGCATTTACCAACACTTATGCGCCTTTAGAACGCCTCAGAGAGCTGTATACGGCCGCTGTAAGCCATCCGGATATCGTGGCATTATCTATAGCTACAAGACCTGACTGCGTCGGAGAAGGCGTTCTGAAGCTTCTGGAAGAGATTGATCAGATCAAGCCTGTATGGGTGGAACTTGGTCTGCAGACCATACATGAAAGAACTGCGGATTATATAAGACGCGGTTTTAAGCTGGATGTTTATGACGAAACTGTAAGAAGGCTTAAAGCCATCAATATTAATGTGATAACTCATGTAATACTGGGGCTTCCCGGCGAAACGAGAGAAGATATGCTTGAAACGGTAAACCACGTAGGAAAAAGCGGTTCTGACGGTATAAAACTTCAGCTGCTTCATGTTATCGAAGGAACAGACCTTGCCGATGATTACAGACAAGGTCTTTTTGAATGTATGTCCATGGATGAATATGTGGAACTGATATATGATTGCATAAAGATTTTGCCGGATGATATGGTCATACACAGAATGACCGGTGACGGCGCAAGAAAAACTCTGATAGCTCCTTTATGGAGTCTGGACAAAAAAAGAGTTTTGAACTCAATTAATAAAAGATTATCTGTATTGACTTGATCGAAAAACAGTAGTATTATAGAAATGTAATTATTCGTGAAACCGTAGTTTTGCGAAAATAACAGCCTAAATATAGTCGAGAGTAGTACTTTCGTCTACTAAATGTAGATTTTACTGTTTTAAACTTTATTTTTGAAAGGTATGATTTATGGCATCAAATTCTTCTTACAGCAAACAAAATGCTAAGGAACAGATCATCAGGCTTAAAGCTATCACCGATGAACTTCCCGGCTTTGTAAAAATATATTTTCGTGGTATTGAATCAAATACCCAGCCAAGAACCCGTACAGGTTATGCTTATGATATAAAATATTTCTTTGAATTTTTACATGATACTAATCCTACATTAAAGTCAAAAACTTTAAAAGAAATCTCTCTTTCCGACCTTAATCAGCTGACGGCTCTTGATGTTGAGGAATACATGGATTATCTGTCATATTATGTACGTGACGGCCGCGAATATACCAATGACGCAAGGTCCAAGAAACGTAAATTATGTGCCCTCAGAGGTCTTTTCAAATACCTTTATATACATGATATGATCGACCAGAATGTTACTGAAAAAGTGGCTACGCCAAAGATAAAGGATAAAGCCATTATACGTATGGAATCCGATGAAGTAGCTGATTTTCTTGATAATGTTGAATTTGGAAATAGTCTGACAAATAAGCAGCAGGCTTATCATGAAAGAGATAAAAAACGTGATCTTGCCATGATGACTCTTATGTTATCTACCGGAATCCGTGTTTCTGAATGTGTGGGACTTAATCTTGATGATATTGATTTTAATAATTCCAGGATAAAAGTAACCCGAAAAGGCGGAAATGAAGCCTATGTATTCTTCTCGGATGAAGCCGAACAATACTTAAAAGATTACATAGAAGAAAGAAAAAAGGTAATTACTGTTGATGGACATGAGGATGCACTCTTCCTCTCCTCTCACAGAAAGCGTATAAGTGTACGTTCTGTTGAGAATATGGTTAAGAAATATGCCCGTGGATCAACTCCTATGAAGCATATAACGCCTCATAAACTCAGAAGTACCTACGGCACAGCACTTTATCAGGAAACGGGTGATATCTACCTTGTAGCCGATGTACTGGGCCACAGTGACGTAAATACCACCCGTAAACATTACGCAGATATGGATGAAAACAAGAAACGTAAGGTCCGTAACCTTGTTACTCTGCGTGAGGATTAATTCTGTTTTTCTGCAAGCTGTTTCAGAACTTCCAGAACATAATCCCAGGTTCTTTTGACACTTGCTGCATCAAGCGCTTCATTTGTCGTATGAATATCTTTCATATCCGGACCTATGGAAACCGCATCAAGACCGGGAAGTCTGCCGGTAAAAAGACCGCATTCCACGGCTGCATGTATAACTTCGATAACAGGTTCCTTATCAAACATTTTTCTATATGTATTGATCATTATATCTCTGAGTTCAGAATCGGGGTTATATTCCCAGGCGGAAAAATCGCTTTGTACAGTGGTTATTCCGCCATATGCATTTGTTAAGGATTTAAGTTTGTCTGAAAGCTCGCTTTTCTTTGAATTTATTGAGCTTCTGATCATATAAGACATGCATATTTCGCCATCGCGTGTCTCCAGGATTCCCAGATTGAGAGATGTTTCAGGAAGTCCCGGTATCTCAAAACTCATGCTCTGTAAGCCTGTTGGAAATGTAAACAGAGCCGAAATGACTCTTTCTGTGGAATCTGAAGTCATGACTTTACTTGAGATCATGCTTCCGTCAATATCTATGTAATCATTATTTATAATAATATCCGGATCGGTTGTACGATATTCTGTCTTTACTGCCTGTCTCAGATTCTTTATTGCATTTGCAACGGCTGCTTTGTCACTTATATACATGAAGGCTGATGAATTCCTCGGGATTGCATTATCCTTTGAGCCGCCTTTAAGGCTTACTAATCTAAGTGAAGGATCTGCCTTCTTCAGTGTATAAAGAATTCTGCCCAGAAGACTGTCGGCATTTGCCCTTCCTTTATCTATTTCCTGTCCGGAATGACCGCCCAGAAGTCCTGTAACAGAGACTTTCATAAGGTACCTGGAACTGTTGTCACATACTTCATTTTCGTAAGGAATGTGGGCTGTTATGGTTGTGCCTCCTGCGCACCCGGCCATAATATGTCCTTCATCCTCAGAATCCAGATTTATCATATATCTGCCCTTAAGAAGTGATACATCAAGGGATGTTGCACCGAGTAAGCCTATCTCTTCATCTACGGTAAAAACACATTCAAGAGGTGGATGAACAAGCTCATCGGAATCCAGAAGAGCAAGCATGTATGCAACGGCTATTCCGTCATCGCCGCCGAGTGTCGTACCTTCAGCAGATATAATACCATTCTCCAGCTTAAGGGAAAGTCCGTCACTCTCAAAGTCAATATCACACCAGTCTTCTTTTTCACATACCATGTCCATATGTCCCTGGAGGATTACAGCCGGAGCATTTTCAGCACCGTCGGAGGCGCTTTTCCATATGATGACATTGTTCTTGCTGTCCTGATGGTATCTCAGCCCTCTTCTTTCAGCAAAGAGACTGATATAATCACTGATTCTCTTCGTGTCGCCGGATCCATGAGGAATAGATGCTATCTGTTCAAAATAATAAAAGACTTTCTTGGGTTCGAGTTCTCCTAATACTGACATGATCTCCTCCTAATTTACATAATATTGTTATCGTAAACTGATGCATTTAACTTAATATATTGAGTATCTTTTTGAAGTGCTCAGGAAGTTCACTGTGGAATTCCATATACTCGCCTGTTGAGGGATGTATAAATCCCAAAGTGCCTGCGTGCAGAAGCTGTCCCTTCAGATTATAAGGGCATTTCTTCGGCCCATAAACCGGATCTCCAAGAATCGGATGATTCAGGGATGCCATATGGACTCTTATCTGGTGGGTCCTTCCGGTTTCCAGGCGGCATTCTATGAGTGTAAAGTCATCCTTAAGCTTACGTACGGCCTTATAATGAGTTACCGCTCTTCTTCCTCCGGGATCTATGGCCATTTTCTTTCTGTCTTTTTTGGACCTTCCAATAGGCTTATCTACGGGGCCTTCAGTTCCCTCGGCAATAGTTCCGTGACATATGGCTGTATATACTCTGGTAATGCTGTGTACACTGAACTGTTCCGAGAGTGCTTTGTGGGCATTATCGTTTTTGCAGACAACCAGAAGCCCTGATGTATCCATATCGATTCTATGGACTATTCCGGGACGCATCACTCCATTTACACCTGAAAGATCCTTGCAGTGATACAGAAGCGCATTTACAAGCGTTCCGGTAAAATGACCATTGGCGGGATGTACCACCATGCCCTGTGGCTTATTTACAATGATAATATCCGCGTCCTCATAAACTATATCCAGCGGAATATCTTCAGGTTCTACGCCTAATTCTTCCGGCTCCGGTATATATACTGAAAGAATGTCACCGGTCTTGAGTTTAAGACTGGCCTTGGCAGTCTTTTCATTTACAAAAACATTTCCATCCTTTATAAGACCCTGGATAAATGAACGGGACAGTTCGGGATAAATCAAAGAAAGATACTTGTCCAGTCTTTCATTGCAAGTATCTTCTTCTATGGTGATGATCTCCTTGTCATCGGACGGAATATCATCTGTTAAAATATCTTCAGTTAGTATATTTTCCGTATCATAATTATTTGAAATTTCGTTATTTCTCATCATAATATGAACCAGCCAGGCTGCCTTTTGATTATATCTGAATCAGGTTATTCATCAGAATCAGATTCATTATCGGTATCATTTTTATCATCAGTCTCAGATATCTCTGCCTTTTCAGGGTGCTTATATACGTATTCTCCTGATTCATTAAATGATGCTTCACCAAGGATGACATCGAAATCTTTCCCGTTAAACTTAAAGATGATAAGCAGTATCAGGAGTATCATGGATACGGTAACGCAGATATCCGCAAAATTGAATACCGGGAAATTGATATATTTTACATATATATAATCAACTACATATTTGAGTCTTATCCTGTCGATAAGGTTTCCTATGGCACCGCCTGCAACAAAGACCATAAGGATTCTTATGATCCTGTATCTGTCGGAACAGCTGACATTTTTATATGCATAAACAACCGCAAGCAGAATTACGACGGAAAGGATCGTAAGGATAAAGGTATATTTGCTTAACATTCCCCAGGCAGAACCTGTATTCTGTATATATTCGAGTCCGAGTATATCACCTATCACGGGTTTATATACACCGAATTCCATATTCTTTACAACAAAATATTTAATTATCTGGTCTATTATCGCAAGCAGTATAACGCTGATTCCTGCTGCAAAGTATCTTTTTTTCATAAACAGTTTTCCATTGCATTTCTCATATCATCATCCGTAACATCCATGGATATGAAAGCTTCACCGATTCCTTTTAATAATATAAATTTGATGCTGTTACCAACAGCTTTTTTGTCATTTTTTGTATATGAAATGATCTTGTCCAGGTCAACATTGTCAGTATAATCCGAAAGAACCGGAAGACTGAATCTGTTGAAAATATCTTTGATATTATTAAAAACAGTCTCGTCTATAAAGCCTTTTTTCATGGAAATGTAAGCTGCGAGAATACAGCCTATACAAACACACTCACCATGAAGAAGCTTAAAGTTCATGTACTTTTCAATGGCATGCCCCAGGGTATGTCCAAGATTGAGAAGAGCTCTTTCGCCTTTTTCGGTCGGATCATTTTCAACTACAGCTTTCTTGATGAGATTGCAGCGATAAACCATGGTATAAAGGTCTTCGTCACTTATTTTGTCAAATGTAATGTTATGGGAACCCAGCCAGTCATAGAAATCAGCATCTTTAAGCAGAGCCGATTTGATAACCTCTCCCATACCTGATACATACTGTCTTTCATCAAGGCTTCTCAGAACGCTGAGATTCATATATACGAGTCGAGGCATATAAAAGGCACC
This sequence comes from Eubacterium sp., assembly GCA_017477505.1. GTDB lineage: Bacteria > Bacillota > Clostridia > Lachnospirales > Lachnospiraceae > Eubacterium_Q. The sequence continues at coordinate 20,155 of JAFUVQ010000063.1, read as the reverse complement.
GACCATATTCTTGTATGAATCAAAATCAACGCCGGTCTTTCCGCCTATACTTGAATCCACCATGGAAAGAAGTGTTGTAGGTATCTGTATAAAGTCAATACCACGAAGGTATGTTGCTGCGGTAAATCCGGCCATATCACCGGTTACTCCGCCGCCAAGTGCAACTATGAGGTCACGCCTGTCAAATTTCTCTTCAATCAGTCTGGTATATGCATCTCTGACAACGTCCAGATTCTTGCTCTGCTCTCCTTCAGGGAAAACAAATGAAGAAACATAGGGTGAATACTCTTTCATAACACACAAAATAGCATCCATATAAAGGGATGCTACTTTGGAATCTGAAATGACCATAACCTTCCTTTCGGAAAGATTCAGGCTTTCAGCATATTCAGATAATGCATTGAAATCATTTTTGTAAGTTATATTATAAGATGGCTTTCCATCATATAATACGGTCAATTCGTTCATTAATAACTACTCCTAAATGTAACCTAGTCAGTAGTAAGATTCTTTGTAGGTTTGATCTTATCACTGTTTTTCATGGATGTAGGCTTGATAGGTGCATTAAAGAGATCGTCAAGTGAGGTCACATCTGTGAGCGGTGATGAACCGAAAGGATCAATTCCTTCGCCGCCAAGAGTTGTACCATAGACATTGGAAGCGTTGCTTCTTTTATCTTCTCTGGAAGAACCGATAGAACTTGGAGCACCGAGTCCGCCTGAATCATCTCCAAATGAATGACCGCCTGATGAAGATTTCTTGCCGCTGGCATAATTAGGATCAATCATTGCCTCAGGATCGATATCATGGAGCTCAAGATATTTAAACTGTGACATGACAAGTTCAGCGAAACCGCTTTTATACTCGGCATATTTTGTTTCAAGCTCTTTTATCTTGTTCTGAATCTCATCGAGTTCAACATAGGCCTGACTCACTATCTCGCTTGCTCTGGACTTTGCTTCCATCTCTATGGTCTTGGCTTCTCTTTCTGCATTTGACCTGGAAACCTCAGTATTCTTCTCTGCAAGCATAAGACGTTTCTGGAGGTCTTCCTCCATGATCTTATAATGCTGATTCTCATCGGTTAATGTGATAATCTTTTCTTTAAGCTCAGCATTTGTCTTATATTGTTCCTGGTAACTGGCTACGACTTCATCAAAAAATGCATTTACATCATTTTTGTCATAACCGATTCCACCTTTAAATCTCTTTTGCTTAACGTCTACAGGTGTTAACATACTAACTTAATCCCCCTTTAGTATACATACCCCTAATATCTTCCAAGCTGTGGCGACAGAGTCGTCTCTATCTCGTCACGAAGGTCACCTGAAACTTCAATATTATCAGGTGCTGCTATAAATATTGTAGAAGATATGGCTTTAAGCTCACCGTTCATGCCATAGCAGGCACCACCGATGAAATCTATGATTCTCTGAGCCGGATCAAGTTCAAGTCCTTCAAGGTTAATCACGATTGTCTTTCCGCTCTTAAGGAAATCAGCAACTGTCTGTGCATCATCAAAGCCCTGAGGCTTTATAACATATACTTCACTTGAAGGTCTGTAAGGCCTTTTCTCTACAGGAGCCTGTGCCATTGAAACTACATTTCCGGCACTTCTGAAAGGTGATTCCTTTGCAGGAGCAGGCTGAGAAGAATATGATGATTTCTTTTCTCTGGAGTATCCGGTACTTCCGGTATTTGAAGATGATCTGGAATAGCTGTAGCTGCTTCTGTCTCTATCAGACTGAGTAGCAGGTTTTGAATAGCTCGGGCGTTCTTCTTCAGGAGCCTTTGCCTTTTCTTTCTTCCTTCTTCCAAATCCAAAGACATCATCGGCTTCGTCTTCCTCATCATCATCGAAGATGTCCTCATCATACTCGTCATCATCGTAATCATCATTATCCTGAACCCTGAAACGGTCAAGGAAGCTCTTGAAATTAGGCATTTTTTCACTCCTTAAATATTATAATTCCTCGCACCAAAAATTGCAGTACCGACTCTTACCATAGTAGAGCCTTCTTCTACTGCAACCATGTAGTCATTTGTCATTCCCATCGACAAAATATTCATGTCAACATTATCTATGTTTTTCGATTTTATGTCAAGTAATAATTCCTTCATAGCCCTAAAGACGGGGCGGTTTTCTTCGGGATCATCCACAAATGGAGCTATAGTCATAAGACCTTTTATCCTGATATGAGGAAGTGAGCTTATCTCTCTTACCAGACTTTCAGTATCTTTGGCGGAAAGTCCGAATTTTGTTTCCTCTTCCGCCATATTTACCTCAATAAGTATATCAGTGATAATATCCTTTTTTGCGGATTCTTTTTCGATAGCTTCCGCAAGATGCATGGAATCAACTGAATGAATGAGGACAGCCTTTCCGACAACGTATTTGACTTTATTTGTCTGAAGATGACCGATAAGATGAAAATTGACAGGTGTACTGACTTCTTCTATCTTCTGCTTCATCTCCTGTGGTTTGTTTTCGCCGAATTCTTTAACACCGTAGGATATAAGTTCCTCTATATCGCTGAGCGGTTTTGTTTTGCTGACAGCTATAAGTGTTACCTCGTCAGGATTACGGCCGGCCTTTTCACAGGCCTTTATGATATTATTCTGAACCTCTTTATAATTGTCATACAACATCAATAAACACCTCACTATACTAGTAAACTATCTGATTCTCCGTTACTTTGTCGGAGTTCATGACTATCTTATCAAATTCCTTCAGACCGCTTTCTTTGCTTACTATAACAAATTCATCACCGTCTTTAAGGATATCGATCATATTGAAATCAGCTATACCCTGATTAACTATATATACGCCCTTCAGTATTCCTGTCTGAACCAGTGAAACTCCTATGGTATCCTTGCCGTCAGTACTTACCAATACGTCCGTGGTCTCCAGATCCTCAGGATCTACATAGTATATGCCGTCAACCTCTTTATATACCTTTACATTCTTGTTCAGAGTAACTATATTTCCGTTCTCATCAACGGACTGAGTTCTGAGAGTGTTGGTATTTCCATCCTTGGTTATATATTTTTCCTGAATAGTATATACTTCTTTATCCACTATGGAAGTATTCGGAACCTTCAGGCCTTCGAATCTGTCAAGAACCACTTCCACATTCAGGAATCTGTCTGAAATGAATTCAATCATATATTTGTTGAGATTGATTATGAGATAATTCTGTTCTCCCCTTGTCTCGATCTCATAGTTGTTGACATACATTTCTTCAGAACCATTAAGGTTAAATGTAAGATATTCAAGATTCTTGAGTCTTGCTGCCTGATCTGCGGTAATCTGACAGATAACGGACCAGTTCTCATCGGTTATCAATTTAAATACCGGTGTACCGGTACTGATTATATCGCCGGTCTTCAGGGAATTCTTAACATAGTTGGATTTGTCAAAATCCGAATCTTTTATTGAACTCAGTGTGATATCCTCATAACCGTCTGTGGAATAAAGAACTATTCCGCTTGTGGATGAAGAAATCTTTTCAAGAGTTGATCTTACTGTTGCACTTTCATTGGAGATGGTATCATTCAGAATGCTGCTTGAAAGCTCATAAACCTTATCAAGAACCGTATCCTTGAAACTGTATATCTCATAGAATTCCTCATTTGAATAATTCATTTTATATGAGGAAATGAGGTCTCTTATGGATGTATAGTCCTCGTCAGTAAGGGTATATGAATCATCTCCCGCAATTGAGATGGAGTTAATGACATCACCGGTTTCATCAACCGCACATACATTATAGCCACTGCTGACTTTCTCGCCTTCTCTGGCGAAATAGCAGACATAGCCCGACTTGTGAGTCTTAACTACATTTTCCTTACGTATGGCAACCCCTGTGAGGTTAAAGTTATTATTGATATTACTCTCTCTTACCTCGTATATGGAGATGGTCTCCTTGGTCATGGAGATGAATGCACTGGCTGCCACATATATCAGAATGATGAAGAATAAAATGACAGCAAAGTTCATTCGTATGACGTTATTAAATTTTACGACTTTTTTGCGTTTTTTCTTCCTTTTCTTAGTAGTGGCCATGTTCCTTTACCTTTTGCATGTTTCCTGTTACATGAAAACATGCGCCGCACCGGACAGGGACCATAGCTGACCCCGACCTGGTGCGGTCTGTTAATTGTGATTTAATTTAAATGATTATCAGTTAGCGTAATTCAGCATTTTGATCGCCAGATCATAAAGCTTGTCCGAAGTATCACAGCCAAGTATGACTATGGTATATTCATCGTTACCGATATCTGTAACCATATTGATACAATATTTGGCTCTGTCGGTTGTACCTGTCTTCCAGACATCTATCTTTACATTTCCGGACAGATGATAATCACCGTTTATAAGTCTGTTGGTAGGTTCAATCTCATCTGTTGCGGCAAGACCGGAGATATCTGCATAGTTGTATATATATTTATCATACTGATCTATGCTGCGAAGCAGTTCATATTTCTTGGCTTCATTTATGATCAGGTAAAGATCATAAGCGCTGACATAATGATCATCCTCATGTATTCCGTGAGGATTAACGAAATGACAGCTTGTACAGCCAAGGTCCTTGGCCTTCTGATTCATCATGTTAACGAACTCAGCTTCAGATCCGCCGAAGGTTTCAGCCAGTATCACTGCATAGTCATTGTAGGACCGCATCATGAGTCCGAAAAGAAGGTTCCTGACTGATATGGAACATCCTTTAACCAGAGGACTCTTCATAACACCTGTATGATTTCCGAAAGTCGGGGTTCTCTGGATGGTCACCTGAGATTCAAGGGTAAGATTACCCTCTTCAAGCTTTTCATTTACCAATATGAATGTCATAAGCTTGGTGATACTTGCAGGATAAGACCTTTTAAAAGCATTGTGAGCTACTATCACTTCTCTTGTAGTGTTATTTATCATTATTGCTGCATATGTCTCGTCATCTACAAGTTCTGTACTCTTCTCGGTGCCGGCAGGTATTACAGCATACTGAGACTGAAAGCCGCCCAGTTCCTTTGCAGGAAGTGCGGAGAAATCCACATCTCCTGTATTACTTGAGAAAGAATAGTATTTGTCATACTCGATATATTTCTTCTTGGCAACTATCAGTATCAGAAATGATATTGCAAATAAGAATACAAAATACAGTAAAATGCCAATCTTTTTCATTTTTAATAAAACTCTTTCTTTAGTTAATGTTTATACAGATTGCGCCAGTCAAGGTCGCCTCTTTCGATAGATTTGATCATAAGTTCAGCTGAAGCCAGATTGGTTGCAATTGGAATATTATGAATGTCACAGATAGTGAAGACATTATAATATGCATTGTCCTGACTTCTGAGTATCATAGGATCATGCAGGAAAATAACCATATCTATCTGGTTTGTTTCAATCTGTGTAGCTATCTGCTGTATGCCGCCAAGATGACCTGTAAGAAATTTATGCACCGTAAGTCCAGATGCATTCTCTACAAGACGTCCTGTGGTTTCTGTCGCATAAAGAGTGTGCTTGATGAGTATTCCTTTATATGCTATGCAGAGATTCTGCATGAGCTTTTTCTTGGAATCGTGCGCGATTAATACAATATTCATACCTTCTCATCCCCCGTTAATATTTCTTTATCTGCTTGCTTACATTAAGGACGATGCCCATTCCAATCGATATACTTATAAGCGAGCTAAGTCCGTAACTGATGAAAGGAAGCGGTATTCCTGTATTTGGAAGTACGGCTGTCGCAACGCCTATATTTATAAAGGACTGGTACCCCACAAGGCATGCCATCCCGGAGGCCAGAAGCATTCCGAGACTGTCTCTCGCACGTCTGGCCACACGTATACATTGTAACACTATGATGAGTATTATTGCAATGATTAATACACTGCCGCGGAAACCTAATTCCTCTCCGATTACAGAGAAAATAAAGTCCGTCTGCTGCTCTGAAACCAGGTTTGCTTCAGTAACCGTCGTTCCCTTGAGTTCTTCCTGAAATGCTTTTCCGTTAAGGGTTCCGGAGCCTATGGCCATAACCGAATTGGCCTGCTGTTCGTCTACATATTCCGAAGGGTAAAGGAATGACATTATTCTTTCTACCTGATGCCCATACAGAAGCTTCTGGTCCGGCTGCTGAACGTACCAGATGAAGATACTGATAATCGGCACAAGAAACAGAAGGACTGTAAGAATAAGCTTATAGCTGATGCCTGATATATAGAGCATTGTTACCAGGACGAATACTATGGCAAGTGTAGTCGACAGGTCCGGCTGAAGGAATATCAGAGCACATGGAATTCCCAGGAAGAAAGCAAACTTGAAGATCGTTAATGGTCTGTTGATTCTCTCTTCCTCAAACTCCTTACTGAGGAAGGTTGCCATGAAAACGATAAGGATGATCTTTGAAAGCTCTGAAGGCTGTATAGTCAGCTTATCCGTAACGGCAAACCATCTCTTGGCACCACCTACTGTCTTACCGCCTATAAGAACGGCTACAAGAAGGAGGATATTGAATATGTAAAGCAATGTATGGAAATTACATATAAAATGATAATCTATAAGTGACACGGTTATCATTATGATAAGACCGGCCACAACACCTATAAGCTGCTTGTTGGTATAGGATTCATCCGCAAAATTGATGACATATACACCGAAGAGCATAAGGGCAGAAACCATTATGAAAAGTATGTAATTGTAATTCTTTAAGTTAAGTTTACTACCCATTTTAATAACCTAATCTGAAACCTGATTATTACCGCTTATGGTAGCATGAGCAAGCGCCTGCTTGTCATACATATAAGCATAAACAAATCCGGTAACCTCGGCAGCATTTGCCGAATTATATCCATTCTGAATAACTGTTGTTACTGAAACTTCCGGATTATCATATGGTGCATATGATATAAAAAGCGCATGTGCAGGGTTATTTACACCTTCCTGAGCCGTTCCTGTTTTTCCTGCAACCTGTACGGAAAGATGATTGAGAAATGTATTTGTTTGAAGGTCGTCCGTTACTACCAGTCTCATTCCGGTATGAACGGTATTCCAAAGGGACGGATCAAGAGAGATTGTCGAATATACACTCTTTTCATGTTCATTTACAGTATTACCCGTATAATCCATGGTACGGTCTACAAGACTCAGATTATAGCAGGTACCGCTGTTGGCAATGGTCGTAACGTACTTTGACAGCTGAGTGGCCGTATATGAGTGTGTACCCTGTCCTATGGCGGAAAGTACGGCGTCTCTGTCGGAGATATTCGGAGATATCTCTTCTATCTCAATGCCCGACTTATCACCGAGGCCGAACATCTCAGCATATTTTCTAATTGTAGCCATACCGGTGGAATCAACATATTCACCGTTTTTCGTGGCCAGTCTGTAGCCTACCTCGTAGAAGAAATAGTTACAGGAAATATCTATGGCCTTCTCTATACCTATGGTTCCGTGAGTGGCCTGATTATGTCTGTATACCCAGCATTTAGGCTTGGAGAAGCCTTTTTCAAATACACCGTAGTCAGTGATCTGAGTATTGAGATCGATGGCACCTTCGGATACACCGGCTATGGTCGAGATAAGCTTGAAAGTGGAACCCGGAGCTGTTCTGGTCATGGTAGCTCTGTTATACATAGGACTTGTCTTGTCCTCCAGAAGCTTTTTGTAATACTCCGTATCTATAGAGTTGGTGAGTTTATTGTTATCATAACTCGGATAGCTTACCATAGCCTTTATCTTACCGGTCTTTACGTCCGTAACCACCATGGATCCCGAACATGGCTTAAGAGCCAGCATGGCAGGGGTTAAGTCAAGGTTCTGAATCTTTTTGATGATAAATGTAAAGCTGCTGTACGCTCCATTTAGAAACTCCTGATATTCAACGTCTCCATCTGATGAAAGAACACCCTGGGCATATAAGAGATTCACAACATCATATCCCGATATGATTTTTTCTTTAAGCATTGATTTAATGACGCATTTATCAAAGTCCGGGTCTTCTTTTAATTTATTGATTATATAATCAACAAGAAGGCTGTACGCTTCATCGGCATCATAGTAGGCATCATTCTCGCTTACACCGCTTACATCAATAGCTTCTATGGCGATAAGATACTTAAGCAGTTCCTGCATGGTAATATTACCTGAGGAATATCTGAGGAAATAATCACCTTCTACATCAAAAAGAGAAGGATCATAAACTTCATTGGCCTTAAGCATCTCGAATATATATTCGTCATAATCCTGTCTTGAAGAACTCTGATCGGATATTATGACGGGTTCGGAAAGAAGGTCCGTTCTTATCTCGGAAATGGCATTACTCTTCCCTTCCATAAATGTCTGATAAACGGTTTTTTCAAGATCCGAAGCAGAACCTTTATTCATATCTTCCAGTGAAAGAAGATTATTGTTAAAAAATGAGAAATATACATCTGTGATAGGAATGGCTTCACTTACGTTATTACCTGTCACTTCGGCATAATCCACGATTCTTGATGCCAGTATCGTGGCAAGCTCCTGCTCCAGTATGTCGTAGCAGTATTTCTGAAGATCGCTGTCTATAGTGAGATAAACATCATTTCCTGCAATGGATGTTGTTTCATCTATGGTCTCTATAACCTTACCGAGATTATCTACATAAACAACTTCCTGACCGTCCGTGCCGTGAAGTTCAGTCTCATAAACCTGCTCTATGCCGGCCTTACCTACCACGTCACCGTTACGGTAGGTCCTGTCCTGCTGCTGTTCATTTAACCTTTCAATATCAGCCTGTGAAGCCTCACCTACATATCCGATGATATGTGCGAAATACTTGGCGTCATTGTAAACACGCTTTGAGGTTACCTCTATATCCATACCGAGAAGGGTATCCGTATGCTCAAGTATGCAGTTCTTACTCTTCTCTGAAATGCCTTCGGCGATTACTACGGAAACATACTGCTGATATCTGTTAAGCCAGAGTTCATAGCGGCAGGCAAGTATTTCCATAGCCTCTTCATCAGTGAATTCTTTGGTTATACCGAAATTCTGAGTTTTTTCATTTCCGAATCTGAGATAACATACAACATCTTCCGCTGTACTTGCCTTCTGCTCCTCCGTCAGTTCGTCATAAGAGGATTTACCGTATACATCTTTAAGAAAGTTTTTCAGAGATGTACCGGTTAAAGTGAATTCATACTTACCGCCTTCAAGCTTCACAGGAAACTTAAGCGTTATGGAATCCTTATTCTGCTTAAGTATGGAAATGGTATTGTGGATGATACGGTTCCTGAGTTCATTTGCGGTAATACCCATATTTCTTGCAGTCTGGGTAAGGTTTGCGCTGTTTGCAAATGTAAGGTTATAGGATATCTGGTTATAGGCAAGGAGATTTCCGTTTACGTCATAGATCTTGCCTCGTATGGCATCCACGGATATAGTCTTCTCTGTTTTTACATCCAGAGTATCTGCATATCCTTCACCTTCAACGATCTGAAGATTAAAGAGTCTTATGACAATGACCGCAAACATGACAAGCATGACAAGCGTAACAGGAAAAAGCCTGCTGCTCAGATATTCAAGAAGAAGATCCTTTAGAAATATAAGGAATTCTTTGATAGTTCTCATAGTATATCTTTCTCAAACTTATTCTTAAGTAATTTGTTTATCAGTACAAAAAATCTGTAGATAATTATGGTTATGATGATGGTATACATCATCTGCGGCAAAATTATGCTGAAAAGATATTCTTTAAATTCAAATTTCCTGTTGAGGAGGAAAACGAAAATGTAAATGGCAAGTTCAAAAACAAATTCATCAAATGTAATGATGACTACCGGGAGGAATATATCTTCCATAAGGTAATTTCTGTGGAAGAAACCATTTACATAGCCTATGAGCATAAAAAGAAGCATATAGGGACCGATCAGCTGTCCGTAGAAACAATCTACGAGAAAACCGCTGAAGAAACCTATAAGCATACCTTCTTTTCGCCCTCTCATTATTCCGAATGACATGGTCAGTATAAGCAGTAGATTCGGGCTCACACTGGTCACATTATGAAACGAGAAAACGGAATACTGAAGAAGAAATGAAATTATTATCAGCACGCCGAGTGTTATGATTCTTTTCATATCAATAATTAACTTCTCTTTTTCTGTCCAGTATTACCAGGACATCATCAATATCAGTAAAGTCAGAAGCCGGAATAAGATGTGCCGACTTTGTAAGGTTATTGGTATCCATGGTTATGTCAGAAACATATCCTATGGTTATACCGAAGAAGTATCTGTCGGATACATTTGAGGTTACAACTCTGTCACCCTCTTCTATATCTGCATCCTTATCTATATCCGAAATGAGTATATATCCATTGTCAATGGCCGTAAGGCTTCCGTCTACCGTGGAAAGTACGTTGTTGCCGCCGATCTCCGCGATGATGCTGGAATTGTCATCGATTATGGATCTGACCTTGGCATAGTTATCATAGGATTCGGTAACTATGCCAAGAAGTCCTTTGTCAGAAAGAACATTACAGTCTACATAAACGCCGTCGTTCATACCCTTGTTGATATAGAACTCGCTGAACCATTCCGATGAATTGGAAGAAAAGACTCTTGCAACAGTCATATTATAATCCGGATATAATTCGGAAAGATCATAAAGTGCACGGAGCTCCGAAAGCTCGGAAAGCTCGGATTCGTTCCTCTCTATCTCAGACTGATAATAATTTACTTCTTTTTTAAGGGCTTCATTTTCTTCTCTTAAGTCTTTAACGTCACCCATGACCTTGAGACGGTCATTTACCCACTCTCCTATACCATTGACACCGCGCTGCATAGGCGTGATGAAATATCCGGTGACACGCCTTATGGGGCGCATAAAACCGGGACTTATTGTGGACATTACTATAAGCGCTATACATATGGCCGAGAGAAATAAAAGTATGTATTTCGGACTTATATCTTTTCTTCTGTTAAATCTTTTCATCTGATATTCCTTTAGATCAGCCCTCTTTCCATGAAGCTGATATATTTCCTGTCACCTATTATTATATGATCGATAAGTTTGACGCCCAGCATGTTGCCTGCCTTCTTTATCCTTTCGGTAACAATAATGTCGGCGTCACTGGGTTCGGGTATTCCACTGGGGTGATTATGTATCAGTACAATACTCACAGCGTCATGCCTGAGCGCGTCTAAAAACAGCTCCCTAGGTGAAACCGGAGAGCTGTTCACAGTGCCTCTGCTCAGCTCCTTGCAGCGGATTATAGCATTGGCATTATTAAGATACAGGACAAATATGCTCTCTGTGGTTCTGTATCTGCAGTCTTCCATAAAATAATCAGCTATGGAAGACGGATTGTTAAAAGTAACTTCTGATTTGAAACTCTCTCTGGACATCCTTTTAGATATCTCGGTAATGGCAAGTATCTTACATGCCTTGACCTTCCCGACTCCCCTGATCTTTGTGAGATCGCTCATTGACAGATAGTTAAGACCGGTAAGTCCCTTATAGGTAGTCCCCCGGTTCAGGATGCTCTGGGCAAGCTCTATGGCTGATACATCCTTAGTTCCGCAATTAAGAAGCATGGCTATTAGCTCTGCATCGCTGAGAGTCTCTATTCCGTACTCCAAAGCCTTTTCATATGGCCTTTCAGAAACGGCCATATCCTTTATTCTGTTTTTATACATATAAGCCTCCTTTTTATGCTTTAATCGGGTGCATCAAAGAAGAACTTATCCTTAAATATTACCATATTATAAGGTTTTTTTCTACAATTTTCTGTATAGACATCATGATGCCGAACTTTGCATGCGGGTAAGTCAGACCACCCTGGAAGTATACGGCATATGGGTCCCTGAGGGGTGCATCCGCGGATAATTCTATGGATGCTCCTGAAACGAATGCTCCTGCCGCCATTATTACTTCACTGTCATATCCCGGCATGGCCCATGGCTCCGGAGTAACAAAGCTGTCTACCGGTGCAGCGGCCTGTATGCCTTCACAGAAGGCAAGAACCTTCTCTCTTGAACCAAGAACTACGGATTGTATGATATCATGACGATCTTCTGTACTGTTCGGTACTGTGGCAAAGCCGAGTTTTTCATAACAGTTGGCAGCAAATATAGCTCCTTTAAGTGCAGCGGCTGTTACAACAGGTGCAAGGAAGAAGCCCTGGGCAAAGTCTCTTGTAGTACCGAGAGAAGCTCCCAGTTCCTTACCCAGTCCAGGAGAAGTAAGTCTGACAGCTGCATTTTCAACACATTCTTTTGTTCCGCAAATGTATCCTCCAATCTTGGCAAGACCGCCGCCCGGATTCTTTATAAGTGAACCGACCACCATATCAGCTCCGACATCAGACGGTTCTATGGTTTCTACAAATTCTCCGTAGCAGTTATCAACCATGACGATTACATCGGGTTTTATACTCTTTACAAACTTTATAGCTTCTTCAATGGCTTTTACGGAAAGTGTAGGCCTTGTATCATAGCCTTTGGATCTTTGAATCTCTATAAGCCTTGTATTTGGTTTAATGGCTTTTTTTATACCCTCGAAATCAAAGCTTCCATCGGGAAGAAGATCCACCTGGTCATAGCTTATTCCATATTCCTTAAGTGAGCCTTTTTCTTCTCTTACACCGATAACACCCTGAAGTGTATCATAAACAGCACCTGCTATACTGAGCATTTCATCGCCCGGTCTAAGGTTACCTGACAGAGCTATGGTCAGAGCATGTGTCCCGCAGGTTATCTGTTGTCTTACAAGTGCATCTTCTGTATGAAAATAGTTGGCATATATCTTCTCTACAGTATCTCTGCCATCATCGTTATATCCGTATCCCGTAGTGCCATATAAATGATTTTCTGCGAGTCTGGCATCTCTCATGGCCTTAAGGACCTTGACCTGGTTTATCTCGGCAATATTATCTATTTCTGCGAATCTTTCCTTCAGGAGTTCTTCTGTTTCCATGCAGAAATCATATATCTTTTCATCAATACCAAGATTAAGATAAAACTCTTTTTTCATATCAGTTATCATTTTAAATCTCCCTTATATTCGAATCGGTTTTTGACCGGTCAAAGCTGCCGGTAAACCAATACCACAATTAACCCCATCGTGAATTAACACGATGGGGTTAAGAGCCTGTTATTTATAAATACTTCCGAATTTGCTGAAAGGCGTTAGTCTGAAGACTGCTTTACCTATCATTCTCTTCTTGGTGATATTTCCGACAACGTTCTGATCACGGCTGTCGTGGCTGTTGTTTCTGTTATCACCCATTACGAAATACTCTCCTTCACCGAGAGTGATTCCGTCTCCGCCGACATCATCGGCATTATGTATGGTTATCTGACTATATTCGTCCTGAACAAGTTCTCCGTTGATATAGAGATGACCTTCTGCATCGATTTTTACAGTTTCTCCCGGAAGTCCTATGACTCTCTTGATATAAAATACATCCTGCTGTGGAAATACTATAATATCATAACGCTGAGGATCCTTGAATCTGTAGGAAAATTTATCAATCCACAGGTTGTCGCCATTCTCAAGAGTAGGATTCATGGAATCACCGTTAACTGTGGTTCTCTGTCCTACAAATGTAACTATAAGGAGGCAGAGGACAACAATGACAAGCATGTATATTAAGACAGATACAAGATCTTTGACTATATTAATGTCCTCAGGATTCTCTGATTTATCTGATTTCTTCTTTTTAGTGGCCTTTTTCTCTTCTGCAGCCTCTGCCTTTTCTTCTTTAAGTTTCTGCTTAAGTGCCTTTTTCTCCTCTTTGGCCTTACGCTTCATCTCTTTAAGAAGGTCTACATCCTCATCAGTCTCGCCTGCGAGTGCAGCACCGATATCAGTTTTCTCATCATCAGAATCTGTGGCAGCAGCTTCAATATTTTCTGTATTTTCAGCGGCTTCCGTATTATCGGTATTCTCCGCAAGGGCGTTCTGCTTTATTTCTTCTGTATTGACATTTTCTTTGCTTTCAGTACTCAATTCAATTACCCCTTTATATCATCAGGTCTTTCAAGGGAAATATTCCCCAGCTTAAGACTCCTGAAGTCATCAATTATTATTCTGGCGGCTCTGTCAAGATCCGGCACATTTCCCTTCTTAATACATTTACGTACATCAGCCACCTGGGAAAGTGCAGTTTCAATACTCATCGACTCGTCTATTTTATATCTTTCCATAAGGTTATTGCAATAGTATTTTTGCATATATGAAATAAGATTTGAAGAAAGTTCGGTCATTTCCAGAATATTGTCATTTATAGCACCGGTTATGGCAAGCTTCATGCCGACACTCTGATCTTCGAACTTAGGCCAGAGTATTCCGGGAGTATCCAGAAGTTCCATTCCTTTTCCTGCTCTGATCCACTGTTTGCCCCTTGTGACACCGGGTTTATTGCCTGTTTTTGCATAGCTTTTTCCGGCAAATGAGTTTATAAATGTAGATTTACCGGAATTTGGAATACCGACTATCATGGCTTTGATAGGCCTGTTCAGAATTCCTTTTTTTCTGTCTCTCTCGATCTTCTCCTTGCAGACATCACTTACCAGAGTCATTATCTTTGCGGCAGATGATGTTTTTCTGGCATCGAGTGCTACACAGGCAATGTCCTTTTCCTTGTAATACTTAATCCATAAGTCGGTGACTGCTTTGTCAGCCATATCAGATTTGTTCAGTATTATTAGCCGGAATTTATTCTTTGCGAGGTCGTCTATATCAGGATTCCTGCTGCTGTATGGAATCCTGGCGTCCAGTATTTCAATAACTATATCTATTAGTTTTATATTCTCCTGCATCATACGACGGGCACTTGTCATATGACCGGGATACCATTGAAGAGACATATCACTCCACCTTGTCGAATTTTCCATCCTCATTCTTCTTGAGAATGATCTTACCTTTTATATCTGTTTCCTGTATTATACCAACATTTGAATATCGGGAATCAATGCTGTTCTTTGTGTTGTCTCCGAGAACAAAATATTCTTTATTCTTAAGGCTTATCTGTTTCTCGGCAAGACCTGAATATACAAATCCTTCTTTATAGATGTCGAGGTCGACCTTCTGACCGTTGACGATAAGTTTACCGCCTATTATCTCAATGGTGTCTCCCGGACCGGCTGCTATCCTCTTTACATCATAATAAACACTGTTCTTGGTCTTGATTGCCACAATGTCGCAGGTCTTTATCTTTTTGAAGGAGTATTCAATCTTATTCATAACAACTGTATCTCCGTTACCCAGGGTCTTTTCCATGGAGGAACCGATGATACTTACTGTCTGAAAGAAAAATGTCACAAAGATATAGCCCATGACGGCGGCCATGAACATAAAGATAAAAAGATTGAATGCCCTGATAAAAAATGGCTTTTTCTTTTCAGGAGTGTCTTTTTCCTTATTGAATTTTATTTCAACTACATTTCTTCTGTATTTCATACTGAATTACCGTATGGTGGTGTATCAGGAAAATATCCTGATAATTGAAAATGACTGGAGCAGAAAAAACTACTCCAGTCAGTTGAAAGACACTATTTAACGATTTCTTTAACCTTTGCAGCCTTACCAACTCTGTCACGAAGGTAATAAAGTTTAGCACGTCTTACTTTACCACGTCTTACAACATCAACCTTCTCTACAAGTGGAGAATTTACAGGCCATGTCTTCTCAACGCCAACGCCGTTAGAATTCTTTCTTACAGTAAATGTCTTCTTAGCGCCTGAACCCTGAACCTTGATAACTGTTCCTTCAAACACCTGAATTCTTTCTCTGTTACCTTCCTTGATCTTAGCTGATACTCTTACAGTATCACCTACATTGAATACGAGTTCATTCTCGCGAAGCTGAGCATCTTCAATGCTCTTG
Organism: Eubacterium sp.; assembly: GCA_017477505.1. Classification (GTDB taxonomy): domain Bacteria; phylum Bacillota; class Clostridia; order Lachnospirales; family Lachnospiraceae; genus Eubacterium_Q. The sequence continues at coordinate 4,290 of JAFUVQ010000063.1, read as the reverse complement.
ATGATTTCACTTTTGTTCATATCAAAAGACCTCCATAATATTATTATAGACGTTCATACTATCAATAAATCATGATACAGCGGACCATCTTCATAAAACGACCAATGTATACTAGCATAGTTAGAGGTTTAATGCAAGCAAAATTTATATTTTTTGCCCTATTATTTCATAAAGTGATCTGCCGGTTTTCTTTCTCGTCAGTTCTATAAGCCCCAGAGGGGTAATATCCACAAATGTACATCTGACATCATCTTTTGATATCTCGGATTTTAGATGATGGACAAGTGCCCTGGTATCCTCACTGTCTTCCATATTTACAAAGTCTACTATGATAATACCGGATATATTTCTGAGGCGGAGTTCTTTTGCAACTGCTGTAGCTGCTTCTTTGTTAAGTTTAAGAAGAAAAGCTCTCCTGTCATTTCCCTTTACGGCTTTACCTGAATTGACATCTATCACTGTCATGGCTTCAGTTCTGTCTATTACCAGCTCTGCTCCCGAATTCAGGTATACTTTTCGGGAAAGGGCTCTTTCAATGTTCTTTTCTAAATTATAGACCTTTGAGAGGCTGAGCATACTGTCATTATACAATGAACATTTATCAGAGGTTTCGGCTGCAGATTCAGAAAATGCATCAAATACTTCGGGTATATCTGTGATAATCTCCAAAGGCTCTTCTTTGTTGTTACGAAGCCTGAGACTTACATCTGATGCATAGGAGACAAAATCTCCCGGTTTTTTGTATAGACACATTCCGGGTGTAAGGTATATGGATTGCTTTATCATGCTGTCCAGCTTTTGAATAAGAACTAATGCTTCCTCTTTCAGTTTTTCCGCAGGAATAGCCTCAGCAGAGGTTCTTATTATAGCACCATAATTAAAAAATGAGGCGGGTCCGCTTTTTAATCCGTCATGTCCATTTTTACCAATACATTCCGCAATTAATTCAGAAACAACGCTTTTCAGTTCATCTCTCTTCTCACGGGAATATATTTTATGAGATACGCCGACTTCACCAGATGTATTAATGATAATATTTTCATTTCCAAGAGAAAGCTCTGTCTTTACGACTGCTTTCTTGGAACCTGCGGCATCCTTATCGATCATTACGAGAAGCTGATCGCCTATGGAAACTCTTGAGGCTTTAGCTTTTTTTGTATAAATGATTTTATCTTTTTCATCAATCTGCCAGAAAATCTCATCACCGATTCCAATATCCAGAAAGGCTGCATTTATGTTTTTCAGAAGCTTATCAACTCTTGCAATATAGATATTTCCGGCCAGACTCCGGTCAGAAAAAAGATGGGCTGTTATAAGTTTCATATCCTCATAGACAAAGCCCATCATCTTATCTTGGTATTCAGTTATCAGCAGAGTATTCTTCATGACCATTATTTCTTAACTGTAAAGAATTTACCACAATTGTAACATATATATTTTGGTTCGTTACCGCTCATTGTTTCATTTGTAGACACATTCCTGCTTTTACAAAATGGACATTGAAGCTCGTTACTCTTATTGCCAAATCCAAACAAACCCATATATACCCCTTTCAGAATCCAAAATAAACGGATTCAAAAAACATTACTTATGCAATTATTATAGAAGCTAGAATATAATTTGTCAATAATGCTATATAAAAATATAGTTTACATAACTAGAAGGTTTTGCCCGCGGAAAGAAGTGATACAAACTCTCCTTTTTCATTTGTCATATAGGTTTCCAGACGATGAATATCATATTTAAACCGGCTGTATTTAATGTCAGCATATTTGAAGACAGCTTCCATAACCAGTTCAGGTTTCAGATTATTTTTGCTTCCTGTAGCGAGAAGCATGTATATGTTTCCATCGTCAGTGACTGTAAGATTATGAATAAGCGGTTTGATATTTACTACATTTTCACTCTTCTTGGTCTTCTTCAGGACGTTGATCTCCTGTTCCTTAGTTATATTGTGAGCAGCTTCACGGATATATCTGATGTCGGAACTGTTGAGTGGATGATCACCGTTTCCTGTAAATGTAATACGATAATCTGAGGCTGTAACAGCAGCCATAGAATTGATCGCATTATCAGGAAGTATGACCATATCACTTATTCTGGCAAAAGGAGACGCAACTTTATTGAAAGCATCTATCATTTCTTTAGCCGTAGTGACCGAATTGAATCCTGCATCAAGATACTCGCCTTCAGAGGTCATCATAAGCGGCATCGGAGCTGCAAAGGAGATAATCTGGTGAGGACTCATGCCGGTTGTATAGCTTATATCGAGCCCTGCCCTGTTTATGGCTTTTTGAAAATACCTCATGAGATCAAGATGACTTATGAATCGGAGTGGTCCGGTTTTTGTATATTTTATGCGTATATTCATGAAAACACCCCATTTTGTTTAATGATAAGTAATCAGATTAATTATTACCTTGTATCGTAGCAAACTCCGCATTTGAATCCTGCACTGCCACAGCCACTGCAGGCATCGCGACAGTTCGGAGTAACCTTTCCCTCCAGTGCATTCTTCCATTCTTTCATAAGGAAAGCACGGCTTACTCCGGCATCTATATAATCCCAGGGGAAGACCTCGTCAAGAGATCTCTCCCGTTCAGTGTAGAATTTATAATCTATTCCCAATTCCTGAAAAGCATCAAGATAATTCTTCATAACAAAGAATTCTGTCCACGCATCAAATATCTGACCTCTTTTATAAACATTTAAGATCAGTTCCGAAAGCTTTCTGTCACCCCTTGCATAAATAGCTTCTATTATGGAAATGTCTTCGTCATGATATGCAAATTTAATACGTTTTTTATTTAGCTGTTTATTGATGGTATCTTTAACATGGTATGCATGCTCAAGATATTTATCACGTGAAAGCATAGGAGCCCACTGAAACGGCGTAAAGGGTTTAGGTACAAAGTATGAAGCGGATGCCGTTATCTGTACCGAACCTATTCTTTTTTCTTTAGGTACGGTGTCAAAGTACAGCTCGGTTATCTTTTCGGAAAGCTCTGCTATCCCTTCAACATCCTCCATGGTCTCAGTTGGAAGTCCCATCATGAAGTAAAGCTTAACTTTATTCCATCCTCCCTCAAAAGCCTGCCTTGAACCATCCAGTATGACTTCCTCGGTAAGGCCTTTGTTGATTACATCCCTGAGTCTCTGAGAACCGGCTTCAGGTGCAAATGTAAGGCTGACCTTCCTGATATCCTGAACTTTGCTCATTACATCAAGGGAAAATGCATCGATTCTGAGGGATGGTAATGAAATATTTATATGTCTTTCCTTAAAAGTATCAATAAGATAATTAATCAGTTCAGGCAAGTCCTCATAATCACTGGTTGAGAGTGAACTGAGGGATATGTCATCGTATCCTGTATTTGCTACAAGGACATCAGCATATCTTTTAAGCATTTCCACTGATTTCTGTCTTGTTGGTCTGTATATCATACCGGCCTGGCAGAACCTGCAGCCTCTGATACAGCCACGCATAACTTCAAGAACAACTCGATCCTGAGTTGCGCGAAGGTATGGTATGACTGGTTTTTCGGGATAAGATACTTTATCAAAGTCAGTAACTATGACTTTCTTTATTTTAGCCGGTACATTTTCAAATATTGGTTTATACTCTTTAATGGTTCCGTCATCGTTGTAACTTACATCATAAAGTGACGGTACATAGATTCCTTCGATGGAAGATGCTTTTATGAGGAATTCCTCTCGTGTCATGTCACTCCTCTTATACTCTTTATAGAGTTCAAGAAGAGAATCGTAGCTTACTTCTCCTTCTCCTATATAAAACATATCAAAGAAATCTGCTATGGGTTCAGGGTTATAGGTACACGGACCTCCACCGATTACGATAGGATGTTCTTTAGTTCTGTCTTTGGAGAAAATCGGAATACCGGACAGGTCTATTACCTGAAGAATATTGGTATAACACATCTCATACTGAATAGTTATTCCAAGGAAATCGAAATCCTTTACAGGAGACTGGGTTTCAAGAGTAAAAAGAGGGATGTTCTCCTCTCTCATCTTTTTATCAAGATCGGGCCACGGAGAATAAACTCTCTCACAATAAGTATCATTTCTTTTGTTGAACATATTATAGAGAATCTGAATCCCGAGGTAAGACATACCAATTTCGTAGACATCCGGAAAACAGAGCGCAAACCGGATGTCTACGGAGGATGGGTCCTTCACGGTCATGTTTATCTCATGACCTATATAACGTGATGGCTTTTCAATAGCCATTAGAATTTCATCTTTTAAAAATAATTCAGACATTATTACCTC
>JAFUVQ010000062.1 GCA_017477505.1 Eubacterium sp. | reverse complement strand
TGCTACCGCAGATCGGAGTGTCTGCGGTAATGGGAGCAATTATATTCCTGATTCAATTCCTACGATTATCCGATGTAGCAACCTTGCTGATTCAGGTTCCGCTGGGAGCGCTCATTTATATCGTGGGCTCAAAGCTGCTGCATATTGACAGCTATGAGTATGTCAAGGGGCTTATCAAGAGTTATACAAAAAAGTAACAGAAACAAGAACTGACTGTTTCGTTAGATTCTTCCTGGGAGATGACCGAAATGAATAAAATATTAGTAACCCGCTCATCCATGCCCGAACTGGATGAATATATAAATGAAATCAGGGAAATGTGGGATACCCATTGGCTTACCAACATGGGACCCAAGCACAGGCAGCTGCAGGAGGAACTCCGCAGCTTCATGGGAGTGGAGAATGTGGAACTCTTTACAAACGGCCATATGGCGATCGAACTGACGCTCCAGGCGATGAATTTGCGGGGAGAAGTGATCACAACGCCATTTACCTTCGCTTCCACCACCCATTCCATCGTCCGCAACGGTCTGGAACCTGTCTTCTGTGACGTCGATCCCGTGACGTTCACCATGGATACCCGGAAGATGGAGAGCCTGATCACAGAGCGTACCTGCGCGATCCTTCCTGTGCATGTATATGGGAACATCTGCAACATAGAAGAGATTGAGAAACTCGCTCGCAGATACGGACTGAAAGTAATCTATGACGCTTGCCACGCCTTCGGTGAGACCTATAAAGGAAAAGGAGTGGGATTCTTTGGTGATGCATCCTGCTTCTCCTTTCACGCAACAAAGGTTTTTAACACGATCGAAGGTGGGGCGGTTACGTTCCGTGATAAGAGACTTGGGGATATACTGTATGATCTGAAAAACTTTGGCATTCATGGTCTCGAAGAGGTCAGTGCCGTCGGAGCAAACGCCAAGATGAATGAATTCTGCGCGGCAATGGGGCTCTGTAATCTGAGACATGTCAGGGGTGAGATTTCCAAACGGAAAGCAGTGGCAGCATGCTACAGAAGCCATTTGGAGGGAGTTGAGGGCATTCAGTTGAATGCGGTTCAACCTGACGTGGAATCAAATTATGCTTATTTCCCCGTTATTTTTGACGAACGGATTTTCGGAGCCAATCGCGATCGGGTGTATGATGTATTGGCAGAACAGGATATACATACCAGAAAATACTTCTATCCGCTGACCAACACGTACTCGGCTTTTCACGGAAAGTATAATGCTTTGGCAACGCCGGTTGCTCTTCAAATTAGCAAGCGGGTACTGACCTTGCCGATGTACGCTGATCTGGCGCTCGAAGATGTCGACAGAATCTGTGAAATCATTCTGTCTTGCAGAAAGTGAGGGGAAAAATCATGTTGAAACGCAGTAAAAATGCAGTGGAAACAGTTGCTGCTCCATCAAAAAAGGAAAGAGAATCCGGTATAGAACTATTCCGGATTATTGCGGTGCTGATTTTTATTGCCGTTCATTATGTTATAAATTCAGGTCTGCTCGCACCGGATGGACCGGTTTATGCCGACCCTCTCTCGTGGCGCTCTATTTATTTGTTGGAATTTTACTCTGTGACAAAGGCTTGTGTCAATGTCTTTGTGATGATAACTGCATATTTTATGTGTAAAGCAAAGATTACGCAAAAAAATTCGCTAAACTATTCCTTGAAATCTTTTTCTACAAAACCGTAATCAGCACGTTATTCTATATTTCGGGATATGAACCCTTTTCTATTGCCGGGTATATCAAAAACATCCTGCCGCTCAGGCATCTCAGCAATGATTTTCTGTGTGCTTATCCCTTGTTTTTTCTCCTGATTCCATTCCTGAGTGTACTGGTTCAGCACTTAAACGAGAAGCAACACATCTATCTGATTCTGTGGTGCGGTTTCACATACGTCTTTCTGGGATCGGTTCCTGGTTTTTCAGTATTGATGAATTATGTTTCATGGTTTTCTGTTTTGTTTGTGATCATGTCCTATATTCGACTTTATCCTAAAAAGATATATCAGAACTGCGGTCTATGGGCGTGGATGACAGTCCTTTTTGTTTTCCTGTCTGCGCTTTCCGTGATTGTCTGTACGTGGCTTGGTGTGAAGATGAATCGCAGTTCAACATACTTGATATACTTCTTTGTCCGTGATTGCAATTCATTCTTAACTGTCGTAACCTCATTAAGCGCGTTTTTGTTTTTCAAAAACTTAAAAATCGGATATGTCAAGACCATCAATACAGTTGCCGCTTCCGCCTTTGGAGTAATAGTGATTCATGCAAACAGCGATATCATGCGCCGGTGGCTGTGGGGGGACATGCTTGATGCGGTGGGCCATTATAATGCACCGTTTTTGCCGCTTTATCATCTTGGCAGCGTAGCGGCAATCTTCATCGTTTGTACGATTATCGACCAGCTTCGTATCAAACTGATCGAAAAACCGTTCTTTAATCTTTGGGACAGACACTGGGATGATTTTTTGGCATGGTATAAAAAGCTTGAAACAAAAGTATTTGCAAAAATGAAAGTGCAGGAGTAGTTCTCCTGCCTATAAATATAGAAAGGATAAGTGTGAACCATCATTTCTAATGGCTATACACTTATAAGAGGTCTTTAGTCAATGATAATTGCGGCCAATCAACCCTATTTCCTGCCTTATATTTCGTATTGGCAGTTGATAAACGCTGCTGACGTTTTCTTTATTGGCGATAACTATGCCTATATAAGACGCGGATGGATCAACCGGAACAGGATACTGTTTCGTGGAGCGCCGGAGCTGTTTGGCATAGAAGTGCTTCATGCAAGCTCATTCAGCCTGATCAGTGAATTGAATATTGCAAAAATAAACAAACGGAAAAAAATGAATAAGCTCTATGAGGCGTACCACAAAGCGCCATATTATGAAACCGGGGCACGGCTTATGGAGAAAATACTGGATTCTCCGGAGGAAAACCTGTCGGAATTCCTTATTTCGTCCATTAAGACGATATGCGACTATCTTGAAATCAAGACCCCAATACGAAAAATGTCAGAACTTGTAGGAAATGATAGTTTTAAGCGTGAGGAACGAATATATGATATGTGTCACAGACTTGGTGCGGATACCTACGTCAATCCGATCGGAGGAAAGGAGCTTTATGACGGAGGGGAATTTGAAAAACAGGGCATAAAGTTACGATTTATCAATACGGATGAAATTGTTTATAAACAATTTGGCGATTCTTTTGTCGAAAAGCTTTCGATTATAGACGTGATCATGTTTAATTCCAGGGAAGAGATCAGGGATATGTTAGACAAGTATACGCTCATACCATAAGCGAAGGGACGGGATGCAGTCATGCGTAATGAAGCATTAAAGGGTAAAAGACTTGCCGTGTTCGGGGCAAACAATGTTATTGCAGAGGTTACAAGATTTGCCAAGGAAAATGAAATTGTTCTGATATCAGTGGGCAACATACCGGAAAGTGCCATGCACAAGGTTTCCCAGGAACAGTATTATGTAGACTGTACGGATGAGGCTGCCATAAAGCAGTTGTTTGCAGAAAAACATATTGATGGTCTGCTGTCGTGCTCAAGTGAACCCGTCATCCGGCGCTCTGTGGGCTTCATCGAAGGCATGGGCATCCGATACTTTGCCACTGCCCATCAATGGGATATTCTGATGAACAAGCAGAAGTTCAAGGAGTACGCAAGTCACTTCGGTATCAAGAAAATCCCGGACTATGATCCTATGTCACAAGACATAGATTTTCCCGTGATAGTCAAGCCGGTCGATAACGGCGGATCGTTTGGTATCAGGATTTGCAATACTCATCAGGAGCTCAGCGAAGCTGTCAAATACGCAAGGGAGAACTCTCTTTCCGGTAACGTAATCTGCGAGAAATTCATAGAGGGAGATTATTTTCAGTTTGAAATCTGGCGGCAGAACGGCAAATCGTATTTCCCTTACACAAAGGAACGGCTTTTTTATGCCGCGGTCGGTGATTTCCCGCAGCAGCCGTTTGCCGATATTTATCCGTCTACTTCTGATGATTTGATCCTGCGCGAGCTGTATGCCCCTATGTCAGAGATCTTCGACTCCCTTGGGGTGGATAACGGTTCCTGTATGTTCCAAGGGCTACTCTGGAACGGTTACCCGTATATCATGGATACGGCCTTTCGGCTCAGTGGGGGCATGGATTTCAGAGTCGTTGAAAAGGACAAGGGAGTTGACCTGGTTGCCAGCCATATGGAGTATGCCCTTACCGGAAAGTTTGGCGGTGATTTTTCCGCGTTAAGCAGACCGCTCAACATGGCCTACGCGACTTTGTGCATCGGGCTGAAAAACGGGAAAATCGGCAGGATCATCGGACTTGACAAGGTTTCGCAGAAACCGTATGTTTACAGCCTATTTACCTATTACGCAGAAGGCGATGAAATGAAGTATTCCGGGCTGTTTCTTCAGGTGCTGAGCAGGGTCTTTATTTACGGAAAGGATATTTTTGAAGTAAAATGCCACATTGCTGAGATCATACAGATGATAGAAGTATATGATGAAAAAGGGGAACCGATGCTTCGTGATTACCCCGTGATTCCATAGATTCAAAGAATCCAAACGGATATGAAATAGTATAAGCAAAACATTTTTAGCTGGAGAATTTCAGATTATGAAAAAGCGGGTGCCTTTAACACAACAAAACATTCTTATCACCGGTGCCGCCGGTTTCATCGGCGCGAGTCTTGTTATTAACCTGTTGAAATCTGGTGATATTGTCAATATAATTGGAATCGATAACATAAACGAATATTACGACCCATGCTTGAAAGAATACCGTCTGAGAAGAATTCAAGAAATAGCAAAACAGAATCCGAAAGCAATCTGGAAGTTTTTTAAGGGTTCAATTTCAGACAAGGGTTTCGTAGAGGAAGTTTTCAGAGACTATTGCCCTGATATTGTTGTCAATTTAGCAGCGCAAGCCGGAGTTCGGTATTCGATTGAACACCCGGATGTGTACATAGATTCCAATATTATAGGCTTTTATAACATCTTGGAGTCTTGTCGCCATAGCTATGACAGTGGAGCGAAGGGCGTAAAGCATTTTGTATATGCGTCCAGCTCTTCAGTCTATGGAGGGAACAAGAAAGTTCCATTCAGCACGGATGATAAGGTGGACAACCCTGTGTCTCTCTATGCTGCTACAAAGATAAGCAATGAGCTTCTTGCCCATGCCTACAGCAAGCTCTACAATATTCCCTCCACTGGTCTGCGCTTTTTCACCGTCTATGGCCCCGCCGGACGGCCAGATATGTTCTACTATTCCGCAACACAAAAACTTGTCCGGGGCGATAACATTCAAATCTTCAATTATGGGAACATGAAGCGTGATTTTACTTATATTGATGACGTCGTTGAAGGTATTATCCGCGTTATGCAGGGGGCTCCGGAACGCAAATTTGGCGCTGATGGTTTGCCTCTTCCACCATATGCAATTTACAACATCGGAGGCGGCCATCCTGAAAACCTGTTGGATTTTGTAACTGTTCTTCAGGAAGAATTGGCTCGCGCGGGTGTTCTTCCGGCAGACTATGATTTTGACGTACACAAAGAGTTAGTTCCTATGCAACCTGGAGATGTACCTATCACCTACGCAGATAGCTCCGCGTTGGAGAATGATTTTGGATTTACACCGCAGATAGGAATTCGAGAAGGTTTGAGAAAATTTGCTGAATGGTACAAGGAGTATTACCGATGAACAAAATGATTGCTATTGCCGGAACCAACTATGATCCGAAAAAAACTTCTTTGACTGCTCTGCGTATGACAACCTATATCTCAGCAGAATTATTGTCGGCAGTGATGAAGGAACATTTATTATTATTATTTAACTGTCAAACTTCCGAGAGAAAACTGAAGGAAGAGAATTAGAAAAACCTGTTGACATAAGTATAATATTGGGTGTATATTCACCCTTGTATATGAGGTAGAGGTGCGGTGATTAAGATTAGTCCATCGGATGACATCCGGGTCATATGAAGATGGATGAAAGGATGAACCGCCGAAGTGAGGAATCTCCGGAGAGGTTTCGAGCTGGTTTTGTGGAGAATATCCACTGGACTGTCATCAATAACTTGATGGAGCGCTACCGGCTTTGGAATAAGTCTTTTTGGATTATTTCGGGTTGGTGTGCGTACACCAGCCCGTTATTTGTGTTAACTAAGGCTGGAAACACACTATTTTAGGAGGACAGATATATGTCAATTTTCAAGGGTGCAGGTGTAGCACTTATTACACCATTTAATGATGATCTTACAGTAGATTATGACGGACTTCGTAGACTTGTTGATTTCCACATTGAGCATAAGACAGATGCAATAATCGTTTGTGGTACAACAGGCGAGTCATCAACACTTTCTGAGGCTGAGCATTCAGAGGCAATCCGTGTTGTTGCTGAGCAGGCAGCAGGCAGAATACCGGTTATTGCAGGTACAGGGTCAAATGATACACAGACCGCAATCATGCTTTCTCAGGCAGCTGAAAAGGATGGGGTTGATGCACTTCTTATCGTTACACCATATTACAATAAGGCTACTCAGAATGGACTTTATAAGCACTACAGCGCAATTGCTGAAGCAGTAAATATACCGATCATTCTTTACAATGTACCGAGCAGAACGGGCTGTAATATCATGCCTGAGACAGCAGTAAGACTTGCAAAGGATAACAAGAATATCGTTGCTATCAAGGAAGCCTGCGGCAACATTTCACAGGTTGCTACACTCGCAGCACTGGCTGACGGCTGCATCGATATTTATTCAGGAAATGATGACCAGATACTTCCACTTCTTTCACTTGGCGGAATCGGAGTTATCTCTGTTACATCTAATATTATTCCTGAAGATACACATGACCTTGTTTGGAAGTTCCTTGAAGGCGATGTTGAAGGCTCAAGAAAGCTTCAGCTTAAGGCTATGCCACTTTGCAAAGAACTCTTCAGTGAGGTTAATCCTATCCCTGTTAAGAAGGCTTGTGAATTCCTTGGAATGTGCAACGGAAAGGTTCGTATGCCTCTTACTGAGATGGAGCCACAGAATGCAGAAAAGCTGGCAAAGGCTATGAAGGATTACGGTCTTTCATTCTAAAGAGCATTTATGATATAATAAACCTTACGGTGCCGGGTAACCGTAGTGAAGGTGCCAGGTTCAAAAACCTGGCACCTTTTTGACTTTTATATTATCTTACACCTGGCGTAGCGTGTGCCGCGAGTGACACACCTTATACATATTTATGGGGGTTTTATGAGAAAGTTTAAGAAAGGTATTGCAATAGCAGCAGTTGTATCAATGTGTCTCGGACTCTGTAACGGATTCCCTGTATCAGCAGCCGGAACACCTGAAAATGATACTGCAACAGTAACAGATGCCGAGATAAGCGATTCATTTGTTACTGAGGAGAATGATGCTGAAGAGATTTTAAATATTGATGAGAACGTGGACAATCTTGGGGCTGAAGACTTCAGTGACTGGCAAGACAAGATTGAGGTTAAGTGGGATCAGGAGAATAAAAAAGTCTATATCACAAGTTATATCGGAACAGAAGAGGAGATTACATTTCCTGATGCATTTACAAATGGTACAGATACTTATGAGCTCGTGTTGGACAAGGATACAGATTACGGGTGTCTGAAGAAAGCTACATTTGACGGAACACATTTTCCCGATGATTCAACAGGTCTGTTTGCCAGTACAACACTCCGACCGGTTGATCTGGAGATTATTACATTTAAAACCGAATCTGGTCAGAATGTAAAGAATGTAGAGAAGATGTTTTCTGACTGTAAGAGCTTGAAGCGAGTTTATTTTGGCGAGCTCACATTTTCACAATGTGAGAATATGAGTTATATGTTCAATAACTGTCCAGAGCTTTTGTCTGCTGATATGAATAACGTTGATACTTCGAACTGTAAAAATATGGCCAGAATGTTTATGAAAGACAGCAAGTTGGGCCGTATAACCGGTCTTGGTTCATTCAATGTTGAAAATGTAACTGATTTTACTTACATGTTTTATAATTGCGCTAATCTTGACGATATCGATACAGCTGAATGGACTAACAGTGTTGCAACAAGCGTTTCTTACATGCTTAGTGCCTGTTCTTATCTTAAGAACGTATATCTGAATGGATTTGATCTTTCAAATGCAGGAGCTACCACTGAAAATATGCTCGCCAACAGCCGAAAGCTTGAGAAGGTATATGCTCCGGCAGCCATGGCCGATGGCCAGACTATAAGATTTGATACCGGTACGGATAAACCGATGTATAAAGAAAACAGCATGAAGGTTGTAACAGGAATAACCTCTGATGATGTGGGAGTTGTATTCTATAATAAGCCGGGTATAGTGAGTTCGCTCAGTGATTTTTCTTATTCCAGATCAGATGAAAAGCATTTGATATATCTTAACAGGTACTATGGAAATGAAAAATCCTATGTTGTACCTGGTTCAGTAATGATTGATGATACAGCTTACAATATAGCATTTAAGAACCCGAATGCACATGAAATGGATTGGGGAACTATCATTAACCTTTCATTTGAACCGGGTGTTATTATTACTGAAGCATGGAATTATGTTTTCCAAAACTCTTCCAGTAATACATTTGAAAAAATAGATCTTTCAGGCGTAACACTAACGCCGTGTGCAAATGATTATGAAAGATTTTACTTTCTTGATAGTTGTTGCAGCGAGCTGGATATGTCCGGACTTAATATGAATGGAGTAACACTGGATATCAGGCTGCCTAGAATGATTGAAACATTACATCTGCCAAATAAAATGGATGAAGGGGCAACTTTCACTGTAGCAGGAGATCCGCTTTTTGATGAAGAAGGTTTAGGATATATCAAATTTGATAGTTCTATGGCAGGAAGAACATTTACGAATAAGAAAAAGGAAACAGGAACATGGCTGGATGATTTCGAGTATTATATGTCCGGTGACGAAATATATCCTGTAGAATACCTGGGTTCTGCTATTGAATTTGTATGTCCGAAAACAGCAGAGTTTAATGGTAAGACATATAAAGTGGTTATGGACAATGTAGACTGGGGAACCATAGAAAATCTTTCATTTGAGCAGGGAATTCCTTTGACTGATTCAGCTAGTTTCTTTGGACATATTAAAACAGTGGATATCAGAAATCTTGATGTGTCCGAGCTGACAATTATGGATAGTCTGTTCTCATATACAGATGTAGAAGAAGTTGATATGAGTGATATGGATTTTCCGAAACTTACGTCATTTCGTGGGTTATTCTCAGGCTGCGACTGTTTAAGGAGTGTCAATCTTACAAAAATCTACACACCGGAGCTGGAAGATATCAGTATTATGTTCAAAGGGTGCAAAGCGCTTGAAACAGTAGATATCAAAGCCTTGACTCTTACAAATGTAACAAAAATGTATGAGATGTTTTCAGGATGTAAATCACTGATTACCCTGGATCTTAGCGGACTTGATCTTTCCAACGTCGAAGATTATGACGATATGCTGTATGAATGCAGTAATCTGGCTGAGATAATGACGCCGGCAAGCTTGTATACTGAATATGGAAATCCTGTAAATATAGAGCTTCCTAATATTTTTTATGATGATGAAGATGGTTATGATCATATAACACCGGAAAGCCTTAATAAGAAGCTTACATTAGAGAGACACAGCTTTAACGGAACATGGTCTGATGATTTTGATTTTCTTATCCAGGATGATATGCTCATCCTTATCAGGTATAACGGCGATGCAAAAACTTATAAGATTCCGGCAACCGATACTATAAAGGGAACTACCTATAAGACTGCATTAAAGCATACTAGATTTGGAACGATAGAGAATCTCAGCTTTGAAAAGGGAGTTATACTTGAAGATACATGGAGTTTCAGGGATACAGATCTTCGAACCATAAATCTTACCGGACTTGACACAAGTGGACTGGGCCATATGGATTATCTTTTGCAAGGTAATAATAAGCTTGAGTCTGTAATTGCCGGAGATTTCAAATGGGTCGGGGATGATACCTGTAATGGTGTGTTTGAGAGCTGTGAAAACCTTCAGTATATCGATATCAGTGAATCTGATTTTTCCGTATATAAGAGAATGGGTAATGTATTCAATGGCTGCTATTCTCTTGCATATATCAAGGGACCTAAGGGACTTCCGGAAGAGGAGATTGAGTTCCCTAAAATTTCATTTACCAGTCAGGACGGGATTAAGTTTAAGGATGAGAAGACAGGTACAGTTCATGAAAAACTTGATGTAACTGATACAGTTCTCATAAGAGATGACTGGCCATTCTCAGATGTTTATCCGACAGACACCGGTGCCAGCGATATTTTTGCGGCATACAGGAAAGGTATTGTAAATGGAGTTACTAAGCCTGATGATAACAATCAGGTTAAGTACAAGCCGGCTAATCCTCTTAGCAGGGCACAGTTTGCGATAATGCTTTACAACATAATTGCTAAGAAGGGAGGTACTCCGATTTATGGTGATAAGACATCAACCTTTACTGACCTGCATGAGGGTGACACCGGATATAAGGAGGTTGGATGGGCTGCTTCAAATGGAATCATAACCGGATTCTCCTCAGGAGAGTTTAAGCCAAAGCAGAATATCACCAGAGCTCAGATTACCTTGATGCTTATGAGATTTGCTGATTACTGTAAGGTTGATACGACTTTAAGAAGTGAAGAGGTAACGACTTACAGTGATTATAACAGTCTTAATGTTGCGTTCAGAGACAGTATGAGCTGGGCAGTTGCATCGGGTATCATGGCAGGAAAGAATAAGAAAGGATCACTTGTGCTTGCACCGAACGACAATGCAACAAGAGCTCAGAGTGCTATGTTTGTAATGAGATTTATAAGGTCATCAGGACTTTGAGAGGTTTGTGAACGAACGGCCATCCGTTGCCGTTCGTGAAGATATACCTTAATGAACGGCAAAGGATAGCCGTTCATTAACCCTTCGGGCAGTTCCTTCGGAACTGGGCCAGTACGGTATCCGAATGCTTGATGCATTCGAATACCTATAGGTTTATGAACAAGAAGATAGGAGAGAGATAAAATGACAAGAATAATCATGCACGGCGCTATGGGGCGCATGGGAAAAGTAATAACAGAAATGGTAAAGAAAGATGAGACTGCTGAGATAGTAGCTGGAATTGATATTTTCGATGACGGAAGCGCATCATTTCCAATGTTTAAAACAGCCGCTGAATGTGATGTTGAAGCAGATGTAATAATTGATTTTTCAAATGCAGGTGCTGTTGATGCACTGCTTGACTATGCTGTTACAAAGAACCTTCCTGTAGTACTCTGTACTACAGCGCTCAGCGACGAGACACTTGCGAAAGTTAAGGCCGCTTCTGAAAAGATAGCAGTACTTAAGTCTGCAAATATGAGCATGGGAATCAACACGATCATCAGCCTTCTTAAAGAAGCGACAAAAGTACTCGGATCGGCAGGCTATGATATAGAGATAGTAGAGAGACATCATAACCAGAAACTGGATGCACCGAGCGGCACAGCAATCGCACTTGCCGATGCTATAAATGAAGCAGCAGACGGACAGTACGAATACATATTCGACAGATCCCAGAGACGCGAGAAGAGAGAAAAGAAAGAACTTGGAATCTCAGCAGTCAGAGGCGGAACAATACCGGGCACCCACGAGATAATCTTCGCCGGACCGGACGAGCTCATCGAGATAAAGCACGTGGCATATTCCCGTTCAATCTTCGCAAACGGAGCAGTCAACGCCGCAAAATACCTTGCAGGAAAACCAGCCGGAATGTACGACATGTCCGACGTCATCAACGGCTAAATATGTCCAAACTGTTAAGTGCCTGTCACCTGGCAGTAAACAGCGGGGCACAAAATTGCTGCAAAACCGCTAAAAGCCAGGTGTTTGGTATAAAAATGTCGGGCACTAAATTATGACTAAACTGTTAAGTGCCTGTCACCGAAAGGAAAGGGAATATCGATGGAAAAAAAAGTTCTCTGCAGTGCATCAAGATACACTCAGAAATACTATCTTAATGAGGAATTTAGAGGTCTTCCGACTCTTGTAAAGGATGAGCTTAAGATTATGTGTGTTCTCTTTACCGAAGAGGTTGGAGGTGTTATAATACTTCTGTTTGACGAAGAAGGTAATCTTAAGATCGTGACTCAGGCGAACGAGGATGACGCTGCATTTGACGAGATTGGCTGTCATCTTAAAGTCAAGCAGCTTCAGGTAGAGAAGAAGGAGTTCTTCACTCAGCTTGAAGAATACTATGATGCATTTTTCTGATTTGCGAATTTGATTCTATGGTATATTCAATCATTTGATGATCGCTGGGTGAGCAAAGAGATACTTCTCGGTTACTGATAAGGAGAAAAAATGTTACTTGCAATTGATGTTGGAAATACAAATATCACAAATGGAGTTTTTGACGGTAAGGAGCTTCGTAAGACTTTCCGTATGACTACAAAACAGGACAGGACTTCTGATGAATACGGAGTTTTTCTTGCTGAATGGCTTATTCTGAATGGATTCAGGAAGGAAGATATATCTGATGTTATCATTTCGTCGGTTGTTCCGGATATCATGCATTCACTTACCAGCGGTATCATCAAGTTTTTTGATATTACACCGCTTATAGTGGGACCGGGAATCAAGACAGGAATTAACATTTCTATCCCAAATCCGAAGGAACTCGGTGCTGACAGACTTGTTGATGCAGTTGCTGCATATGAAATGTACGGCGGCCCGGTCATCGTTCTGGACTTTGGTACCGCTACAACACATGACCTCGTACTCGGCGACGGTACATTTTACGCCGGAGTAACTGCTCCAGGTATCAGGCTTTCTGCAAATGCTCTGTGGAAGGGAACTGCAAAGCTTCCCGAGGTAGAGATCAAGAAGGTGGATACCATACTTGGAAGAGACACTGTGTCCAGCATGCAGGCGGGTATCTATTTCGGATATGTAGGTCAGACTGAGTACATAGTAAAGCGACTTAAGAAGGAATCTAAGCTTCCTGATGTCAAGGTTGTTGCAACAGGCGGACTCGGCAAGATTATATCTGATGCCACAGACTGCATAGATGTTTACGATCCGCACCTTACACTTCACGGGCTTCGCATAATTCATGACAAGCAGCATTGACAGATTTTTTTGATAAATGAAATGCGGCACAGATATGAGTAAAGTTTCATCGGAGGCAGCAGTTATGACTGCACTGGATTTTAAAAATAAAATATTTCTTGCGCCAATGGCAGGGGTTACAGACCTGCCATTTCGTTTGTTATGCCGCAGATTCGGTGCGGACATTGGCGTTACCGAGATGGTCAGCGCCAAAGGACTTATGTACAATTGGCACAAGGCGGATAATCTTCTTGTGACCGATGACGCGGAAAAGCCCGTCGGTGTACAGATATTCGGCAGGGAACCGGAAATAATGGCAGAACAGGCGGCAAAGCTGGTTGAGGTTTACGGATTTGACTTCGTAGATATAAATATGGGCTGCCCTGTTCCTAAAATCGTTGGAAATGGAGAGGGCTCCGCACTTCTTAAAGAGCCGCAACTCGTGGGACATATAGCAGACAAAGTGGGAAGGGCGATAAACGTCCCACTTACAGTTAAGATCAGGGCAGGTTTTTCAAAAGATAATATAAATGCACCTGAGATAGCGAAGATACTTGAGGCATCAGGAGTTGCTGCAGTTGCGATACATGCAAGAACGAGAGAAGAGTATTATGCAGGTCACTCAGATTGGAGTGTTATCAAAGCTGTGAAAGAGGCAGTTTCAATTCCTGTTATCGGAAACGGAGATATCAGAACCCGTGCAGATATGCTTAAAATGAAGGAAGAAACCGGCTGCGACAGCGTCATGGTCGGACGTGCTGCCAGAGGCAATCCATGGATATTCAGGGGACTGAAACAGGAAGACGGAGATAAAAGTACCGACGGAAGCAAACATACACTTGAGGAACTGAAGGAAGTCCTCACAGAACATACAGAAATGATGATAAAGCTAAAAGGCGAATACACCGGCGTCCATGAAATGCGAAAGCACGTCGCATGGTACACCTCCGGCATCCCAAATTCCGCCCGCCTTCGCGCCCGCGTCTGCGAAATCGAAACCGCCGAAGACCTCTTCGCGGCAATCCAAAACCTCTAAAATATGAACAAACTATTAAGTGCCTGTCACCGCTGGCGGTATCTGCCGCGCAGATAGCCGCTTGCGGACTTCCCTAAATATGAATAAACTATTAAGTGACAGGCACCATATGTGGCACCATATGGGGCGCCACATGAAATCACAGAAAATTCAGTTGACCATAATCGGTGTCATGCATATAATGGCTTTGACTACTTATCTATGACGTTGAAAGGAGGTATCGTTATGGCTTCTAAGAAATCTGAAACTAAAAAAGCTGCTCTTTCTCCGAAGGAAAAAGCCAGAAAAAAGCAGAAGATGATGAAGTTTCTTAAGAGGACCGGTGTTGTTGCAGCAGTCGTTGTTGTGATGGGTGTCATCGGTGCCGCAAGTCTTTTTGCGGGTAATATTCAGCCTAAGAAGGATAAATATGTAGGAAAGATTCTTTCTATAACTGCTCTTGAGGAAAAGCAGGAAACTGTCGCTCAGATTAAGAGACTTACCTATAACGATATGCTCATCATCAATTCTGTTCAGAATAATAATTATACGCCGGGTGGTGAGGTTGAGCAGGCCGCTCTTGACGGCGCTGAAAAAGACAACCTTTCTTATGATGATGTGGCAGATGCAGACGGTAAGGGCGTAGATATAGATAAGGTTAAAGCAAGAACTCGTAAATATAAGTTGAATGAAATTCAGGAAAGTGTTAAACTATCCGCTGCGGCTACTATGACTACTACAAGCATGGGCGGAACGGGTGACGCTATCTATATAGATTCCTCACAGCTTGCAGGCAAGAAGTATCTTGGCAAGTTCGTGGTTACAGCTTACTGTCCATGTTCTATCTGCTGTGGTGAGTTTGCAAATGGTATTACAGCCAGCGGCAAGACCGCAAGGGCAAATCATACTATAGCTACAGACACTATGTTCGCATTCGGTACTCAGCTGATCATCGGTAACCAGGTTTATACTGTTGAAGACCGAGGCGGCGCAATCAAGGGCAACCGTATCGATGTATATTTTAACACCCATCAGGAGGCACTTAACTGGGGCCGCAGGACTATGGATGTTTATGCATATTAAAATGGAAGGATAACCAAAATGGAAATGATCTACAGAAGCACAAGAAATGCAAATGAAACTGCATCCGCATCAGAAGCTATTCTGAAAGGACTTGCAGGAGAGGGCGGTCTCTTCGTACCTGATGAGATTCCGAAGATGACAGGACTCACTCTGGATGATCTTGCAGGTATGAATTATCAGGAAGTGGCATATGAGGTTATGAAGCTCATGTTCACTGACTTTACTGAGGAAGAGCTTAAGTATTGTATCAACAATGCCTATGACAGCAAGTTCGATACTGAGCTCATCGCTCCTATAGCAAAGCATTCAGGCACTAATTATCTTGAGCTTTTTCATGGAAAGACTATAGCTTTTAAAGATATGGCACTTTCAATACTGCCTTATCTACTCACTGTTTCTGCAAAGAAAAATGGAGTTAAAAATGAAATTGTGATCCTTACCGCAACCTCAGGCGATACGGGCAAGGCTGCACTTGCGGGCTTTGCTGATGTTCCCGGCACCCGTATAGCTGTATTCTATCCAAAGAATGGTGTGAGCCCTGTTCAGGAAAAGCAGATGGTTACGGAAAGAGGAAAGAATACATTTGTAGCGGGTATCACAGGCAACTTCGATGATGCGCAGACAGGTGTTAAGAAAATGTTCCAGGATAAGGAGCTTGCTGCATATCTTGATGAGAAAGGATTCCAGTTCTCATCAGCAAATTCCATCAATATAGGACGTCTGGTTCCTCAGATGGTATATTATATCTATGCTTATACAAGACTTGTTAAGGATGGTTCCATTAAGAGCGGCGATCCGATAAATGTAGTTGTTCCTACAGGTAACTTCGGAAATATTCTTGCTGCATATTACGCATCACTGATGATAATTCCTGTAAATAAATTCATTTGTGCTTCAAATGAAAATAAAGTGCTTTTTGATTTCTTTACTACAGGTAAATATGACAGGATGAGAGAGTTCATACTCACATCATCACCATCCATGGATATACTTATTTCCAGCAATCTTGAAAGACTTATCTACAGAATTGCAGGAAATGACGCTGTGAAGAATGCTGAACTCATGAAGAGCCTTAACGAGACCGGTTCATATGAGATTACAGATGATATGAAGAAGAATCTTGAACAGTTCTACGGCAACTATGCAACTGAGGACGAAGTTGCAGAAGAGATAAGAAGAGTGTATAGCGCTGATAATTATATCATGGATACACATACAGCGGTTGCAAGCGTTGTATATGGTAAATATGTAGCCGAGACAGGCGATACAACACCTTCTGTAATAGCATCAACAGCAAGCCCATATAAGTTTACAAGAAGCGTAATGACAGCTATAGACGAGTCCTACAGTGAGAAGAGTGACTTCGAGCTTGTAGATGAACTTGAGAAACTTTCGGGAATCAAAGTTCCTCAGGCTATAGAGGACATCAGAAGTGCCGAGGTGCTTCATAAGACAGTTTGTGACAAAGAAGACATGGAGAAGGTTGTCAAGAACTTCCTCGGTGTTTAGTCAAATGCGTAAGCATCACATCATCGGGTGGCGGTAATATTCCCCGGTCGATTTTATAAGAACAGAATAAATGAGCAGTTCATTTGTGCCATCCTGCTCGAAACTTTGAGACGAATCAAAACCCGGACTGTATTTAGCGGGAGGACTCTGTCTTCTCGCTTTTATAATATAATAGGAAACTGCGGTTCTTATTACATAAGGGGAAGCGCACTCGCGCGTGGCATGCTTTAAAATATACAGGAGAGAAAAAATGTATACTCTGGAAACTAAAGCTAAATTTGACAGCGCTCATTTCCTTAAAGGCTATGAAGGAAAATGTGCCAATATCCACGGCCACAGATGGGAGATCATCCTTGAAGTAGGTGGGGATTCACTTGAGACCGAAGGCCCGTTCCGTGGAATGATCGTGGATTTCGCGGTTCTGAAAAAGGATCTGAGAGAGGAGACGAAGAGGCTGGATCATGCACTCATTATTGAGGAAGGCAGCCTTATGGATAAGACTATGGAAGCTCTAAATGAGGAAGGCTTCCGTATCATTGTATTTCCATTCAGACCTACGGCCGAGAATTTTGCAAAGCATTTTTATGACGTGATGTCTGCTAAAGGATACAAGGTTCTGAAAGTTACAGTCTGTGAGACTCCTGATAACAAGGCAACCTTTATGCCGTAATTCAGGTTGATCAATGTGACTGGATGAGAAAACAGGCTGATCTGTCCGTATAGATATGTGAGTATAAAAGATGAATAAATTCAGAGTTGTTGAAAAGTTCATAAGTATAAATGGTGAGGGAAAACTTGCAGGTGAGCTTGCCGTATTCATAAGATTTGCCGGCTGTAACATGAGATGTACCTATTGTGATACGCTTTATGCTATGGACATTGATACGCCGGTAAGCCTTATGTCAGAGGCTGAGATATATGAATATATCAAAAATACAGGAGTGAAAAATGTAACGCTGACCGGCGGCGAACCCCTTATTCAGCCCGGAATAGCGGAGTTGATAAGACGCCTGACCATAGATGAAAATCTCAGTATAGAGATTGAAACCAACGGCAGTATCGACACTCAAAAGTTTTTAGAGGGAATGACAGTCCCGGCTGCGGAACGCGTTTCATTTACAATTGATTACAAATGTCCCGCCAGCGGCTGCGAAAGCTATATGTATATGCCGAACTTTGAAAATGTTCGGAATTCAGATACCGTAAAGTTCGTAGTTTCCGATATGAACGATCTGAATCGCATGCTGGAGATAATATCGGAATACAGATTGCTTGAAAAAACTGCAGTTTACGTCAGTACAGCATTTGGGGCCATTAAGCCTGCAGACGTGGTCGGCTTTATGACAGAACATAAACTGAACGGCCTGCGGCTTCAGCTTCAGCTGCATAAATATATATGGCCTCCGGAAAAACGCGGGGTCTGACTTTTGTAATTTTGTTATTACCACAAAGCTAAATGTATGTTTGATACATCGTACATATCGAAGAGGAAAGGATAAAAAATGGCAATTGATAAAGAAAAAATCAAAGAACATATTAAGGGAATACTGATCGCCCTGGGTGATGATCCGGAGAGAGAAGGTCTTAAAGATACTCCTGACAGAGTAGCGAGGATGTATGAGGAAGTCTTTGAAGGCATGAATTACACAAATGATGAGATTGCTGATATGTTCAGCAGGACCTTCGATGCTCCTGCCAGAGGCAAGAGGGATATGGTGCTTCTTAAGGATATAGAGGTATTCAGCTATTGCGAACATCATATAGCATTAATGTATGACATGACTGTAGCGGTTGCATATATCCCCAGGGACAAGGTTATAGGTCTCAGCAAGATAGTACGTATAGCGGATATGGTTTCCAAGAGACTTCAGCTCCAGGAACGTATAGGAGCGGATATAGCATACATCATGGAGAAAGTTGCCGGTTCACCTGACGTTGCGGTTATCATCAAAGGAAAACACAGCTGTGTGACAGCCCGCGGCATTAAGAACATGCCTTCGCATACTGTCACCACAACTCTCAGAGGGGCTTTTGAAAATGATGATACACTCCGTTCTGAAGTCATAAATGCCGTTTTGAACTGATAAATATATTGATAATGTCGTGATAACGTCGTAGGACGAAGAGAGAAATGGAGCAATAAGATGAATATAAGTACAAAGAATAAGAATACAGCACTGGTGGTTCTCAGCGGTGGTCAGGACAGCACGACCTGCCTTCTCTGGGCACTTAAGAATTATGAAAATGTAAAAACCGTTTCATTTGACTACGGGCAGAGACATGCAGCAGAGCTTCAGTGCGCAGCAAAGATATGTGAGAAGTTCGGGGTGACAAATAAGGTCATCGATCTGAGTGAGCTGAATGCACTGGCGCCGAATTCTCTTACAAGAGATGACATAGAAGTGGACAGTGATGCACCGGAGGAAGGTACTCCGAATTCTTTTGTTGAAGGAAGAAATATGCTTTTTCTTACCTATGCGGCCATTTATGCAAAGGGTGAGGGCATCACAGATATCATTACAGGTGTTTCACAGAGCGATTTTTCAGGCTATCCTGACTGCAGGGATATATTCATTAAATCATTAAATGTAACGCTAAACCTTGCAATGGACTATGAATTTGATATAATAACACCATTGATGTGGATTGATAAAGAAGAGACATGGGCT
This sequence comes from Eubacterium sp., assembly GCA_017477505.1. GTDB lineage: Bacteria > Bacillota > Clostridia > Lachnospirales > Lachnospiraceae > Eubacterium_Q. Next base: position 92,939 of record JAFUVQ010000062.1, on the reverse strand, counting down.
CTTGCAGACAGTCTGGGCGGACTTGAAATAATTAGGGACATGACTCTTACCTGCTATAATGGTATAATGGGAGAAGGATGTGGTAACTGTCCTGCCTGCAAACTCAGACGTGCGGGCTATGAGAAATACATGTCACACAGAAGTTCCGGATCCACAAAAAACTGATCAGAAAATGAGAAGGAGAATTTTCTATGAAAAAGCTTCTTTTTGTAATAAATCCTACTGCCGGGAAAGGAAAGGCAGGAGTCGACCTTTTTGATATGACGGATATATTTACTAAGGCCGGCTACGACACAGTAGTTCATCCTGTGCAGAGACAGGAATATATAATTGACTATATAGCCGAGGTTGGCGGGGACTATGACATGATAGTCTGCGCAGGCGGCGACGGAACACTCGATAAAACAGCCACGGGCTTTATGAAACTCAAGGAGAAGACTGATAAGGAGATTACCTTGGGCTATATTCCCTGCGGCTCTACAAATGATTATGCGAGGAGCCTTGGTATAAGTCTTATACCTCTTAAGGCGGCAGAGCAGATAGCGGCAGGTCGTCCTGTGCCTATAGATCTCGGAATGATGAATGGCGATCCATTTATCTACATAGCCGCTTTCGGGCTTTTTACAAATGTATCTTATAATACATCTCAGGAGCTTAAGAATGCTCTCGGCCATTCAGCCTACATTCTTGAAGGGATGAAGGAACTGACAAATATAAAGGTATTTAAAATCGAAGCAAGCTTTGATGACAGGCTTGTTACGGGTGAGTACATCTACGGTCAGGTTACGAATACCCTGTCAGTAGGTGGTTTTAAGATGCTTGCAAATAAAGAGGTCATTTTCAATGACGGACTCTTTGAATGCATACTCATCAGGACACCGCATTCCTATGAGGATCTGAAAAGAATATTCAATGCACTCATCACAGGTGAAAATGATGATGAGCTTATGTATTATGAGAAGGCCAGAAATGTAAGGATTAAGTCATCCGAACCTATTTCATGGACCATAGACGGTGAATTCGGAGGAGAAACCGATGATGCACGTATTGAGGTGCTTTACAGGAAGATTCCAATGGTACTCGAAGGTACATCCGGGTTCATTGATGTATAGAAAAAATAACCACTGCCCTGCGTTTGGGCATTGTGAGGATAGAATATGAACAGTGATAAAACCGGACACTCTCCGAAAAAAAGCGGTCTGGCTGAACATAGTCAGTTTGTAAACATAGTTTTCATGGTTTTAGATATGTTTTTTGTAAACATATCTTATTTTGCTGCACTCTGGTTCAGATTTGACTGCCGTGTATCAGCTATTGAGGAGATGTATCTTACTCCATTCTACAAATTCGCTCCGTTTTATACAGTAATATGTCTTGCATGTTTCTGGTTCTTCGGACTCTACAGAAGTATCTGGAAATTTGCCAGCTTTGTGGAACTTGAGCGGGTTATCTATGCAACTCTTGTTACCAGTGTTATCCATATAGTTGCAATAACGGTATTCTTCCAGAGAATGCCTATTTCATATTATTTCATGGGCTCCATGCTGCAGTTCTTCCTCGTACTGGCTCTGAGATTCCTTAACAGGTTTGTGGTGCTGCTGCGGGCTCAGAGCAAGAAGAATAATGCAAAATACTGCAGGGTCATGGTCATAGGAGCGGGAAATGCAGGGCGTATCATAGTACGCGAGCTGAACAGCTCCAATGAACTTGAGGACAGACCGGTATGTATGATCGATGATGATTCAAGCAAATGGAATAAGCTGGTTGATGGCGTTCCGGTAGTCGGAGGACGTGATGATATCCTTCTTGCCTGTGAGAAATACAGCATAGAGAAGATATATCTCGCAATTCCTACGGCAAAGCTTGAGGATAAGAGAGATATCCTCAATATCTGTAAGGAAACCGGATGCAAGATGAAGAGTCTTCCGGGAGTTTATCAGCTGGTTAACGGCGAAGTAAATATGTCAGCCATGCAGGAGATAGCCATTGAGGACCTTCTCGGCAGAGACCCTATCAAGGTTGATATGACTGAGATATATGATTTTATTTCGGGTAAGACTATACTGGTTACGGGCGGAGGCGGCTCCATAGGTTCAGAACTCTGCCGTCAGATAGCTAAGCACAGTCCCAAGCAGCTTATCATTTTTGATATATATGAAAATAATGCTTATAATATCATGAATGAACTTACAAGACAGCATCCGAAACTTGATCTTAAGGTTATGATAGGTTCAGTAAGAGACAGCCGAAGGGTTAATCAGATATTCAGAACCTACAGACCGGATGTGGTTTATCATGCGGCAGCACATAAGCATGTACCTCTAATGGAGGTCAGTCCGTGTGAGGCTATTAAGAATAACGCAATCGGTACATATAAGGTTGCTTATGCTGCCATGATGTACGGAACCCAGAGATTTGTTCTTATCAGTACCGACAAGGCTGTTAATCCTACGAATATCATGGGAGCCAGCAAGAGAATATGTGAGATGATAATCCAGTCCTTTGACAAGAAGATCAAAGAGAACAGAGAGTCAGAGATTCCTGTGCTCCACGTGCATCTTGAAGATGAGGAAGAAAGCATGTATCCTGTGGGTCCTGATTCCATAAGAGTTGACAAGGAAGGCAAGCCGCTTTTCACTATTCCGGGACAGGATATGGCAGGTCATATTAAGGCTCAGACTGAATTCGTTGCCGTAAGATTCGGAAATGTTCTCGGCAGCAGCGGTTCTGTTATTCCTCTTTTCAAGGAGCAGATTGCTGACGGAGGACCGGTTATGGTTACTCATCCTGATATAATCAGATATTTCATGACTATTCCTGAGGCTGCACAGCTGGTGCTTCAGGCAGGTACTTATGCAAAGGGCAGCGAGATTTTTGTACTTGATATGGGTGAACCTGTCAAGATTGACGACCTTGCCCGAAATCTTATCAAGCTCTGCGGTTATGAGCCTGACGTGGATATAGCCATCGAATATACAGGACTTCGTCCGGGTGAGAAGCTTTTTGAAGAAAAGCTTATGGCGGAAGAAGGACTTGAGAAGACCAGAAATAAGCTTATTCATATAGGGCATCCGGTTGAGTTTGATACTGATGAATTCCTTGATTCCATGGAAGACCTTATGGAAATCGCTTATAAGAATTTCGACGGTATCAGACTGATGGTACAGGATATGGTAAGTACTTATAATCCGTATGATAAAGATACAAGTAAAGATGCGGAATATAGAGAGATTCTTAATGTGCTTCTTGAGAAGTCTGCGAAGAGCCGGATAATTATCGACAGGGTCATTGAGGAGACTGAGGAAGAAGAGCAGGAAATGGAAAAGTTATTAAGTGAGAAGACTGAAAAGACAGATTATGAGTAGTGATATAAATGATAAAAGAAATATAAGCTTCAGCCCTCCGGATATTACGGATGAGGAATGTGAAGAAGTAGTGAAAGCCCTTAAATCAGGCTGGATAACTACAGGACCCAGAACAAAGGAGCTTGAGAAGAAGCTCGCAGGATATATAGGCGTGGAGAAGACGGTATGTCTTTCATCTGCAACAGCAGCAGAGGAACTTAACCTCAGAGTCCTTGGAATCGGTCCCGGGGATGAAGTGATAGTTCCTGCATATACCTATACGGCCACAGCATCGGCTGCGGTTCATGTCGGGGCGACGATACGCTTTGCGGACTCAGAGAAAGACGGTCCCCTTATGGATATGGATTCGGTTGCCTCTCTTATCAATGAGAAGACTAAAGCTGTAGTGGCGGTGGATCTCGGCGGGGTCATTCCTGATTATAGAAAGCTTTTTGATGTAGTCAGTGAGAAGAAATCTCTCTTTGTGCCGGCATTAACAGCAGATCGGGATTCTGAAAAGAATCCTATTGAGAAGCTTACGGAGTCGGTTAGTGAGAGTATAGGCAGGGTTGCCGTTCTCAGTGACAGCGCACATGCTCTGGGAGCCTCACGTTTCATTAAGAATGATGGCTCAGCGGAACCGGATAGGAAGATGGCGGGAGCTATAGCGGATTTTACTTCATTTTCATTTCATGCCGTAAAGAATTTTACCACTGCTGAAGGCGGAGCCGCCGCATGGCGTGATATTCCCGGTATTGATAATGATGATATATATAAAGTCTATCAGCTGCTGAGTCTTCATGGACAGAGCAAGGATGCTCTTGCTAAGACAAAGCTCGGAGCATGGGAGTATGATATCCTCGGACCGTATTATAAATCAAATATGACTGATGTGGCAGCTGCCATGGGGCTGGTGCAGTTTAAGAGATATCCTGAAATGCTGAAAAGGCGTAAAGCCATAATCGGACGTTATGATGAGATGTGTGAGAGACTGGGTATTGATCACCTTGTTCATTTCACTGATGAATATGAAAGCTCGGGACACCTGTATCTTACTTTCATACCATGGGCAGATGATATGCTGCGGAGAGAGATAATAACAAGGATGGCTGAGCGCGGCATTGCCTGCAATGTTCATTACAAGCCGCTTCCCATGATGACGGCATACCGAAAACTTGGGTTTGATATTAAGGATTATCCGAATGCTTATAATCATTATGAGAAAGAGATAACACTGCCGCTCCATACCAGACTTACAGATGAGGATGTGGATTATATCATTTATCATTTTGGAAATATCATAGAGGAATGCAGGAAATGAGAAGGATTTATATCAATATCAAAATGATCATAGACTTTTTTATAGCACTCATGTTACTTCCGATACTGATACTGGTGCTTATTCCTTCAGCTTTATTTATTAAGCTGGAGGACGGAGGACCGGTTTTTTATATGGGCGAAAGGCTGGGGAGGCATGGCAAAGTCTTCAGGATGTACAAGCTGAGAAGTATGAAGGTTAATGCACCCGATATAAGACTTGCGGATGGCTCCACTTATAATGCAGAGGATGATCCACGTGTTACAAGGTTTGGACGTTTTGCCAGAAAGACCAGTATAGATGAACTGCCACAGCTTCTCAATATACTGAAGGGGGAGATGGCATTTGTCGGACCCCGACCCGATCTTCCTGATGATATCTATACTTATTCAAAAGAAGAGAGGAAGATACTTCTGGTTCGGCCGGGTATAACCGGATACAATCAGGCTGTTAACAGGAATTCTGTTACGGCACATGAGAAACTGAAGAATGATCTTTATTACGTGAAGCATATGTCACTTCTGTTTGATATCAAGATCATAATGATGACTGTAAAGACAGTGCTTTCGCATGAAAATGTATACCGTTCCGGTGAAGAAAAGAAAGACTGACTGATGGAAAAGAAGAAGATAATGATTCTGGGAGCAAGTATATTACAGCTTCCGGCAATTGAAAAGAGTATAGAGATGGGACTTACCGCCATAGCTGTCGATATGGATCCAGATGCTGTAGGTTTTAAGGTGCCGGGGGTTGTAAAGGAAGTTATAAGCACCATTGATACCGAAAGGGTTATGGAAGCAGCCTTACGTCACAGGATAGACGGGATTATGACTCTTGCCAGTGATATGCCTATGATGACAGTTGCTTCAGTGTGTGAGAAGATGGGGCTTCCCGGAGTGACGAAGGATACCGCGCTCAAGGCTATCAATAAGTCATACATGAGAGAGGCGCTTAAAGCTGCCGGAGTTCCTGTTCCCGTATTTCATATAAATCATGATTTCGGGGAGTTTAAAGAATCAGTGGATGATATTATTTCAAGAGGTATGAGATGCATAGTTAAGCCTGCGGATAATTCGGGAAGCAGGGGAATCTCATTTCTGGAAAAAGAAGATATTAATGATATGGAAAAGCTCTCTGATGCATACGAATATACTAAGAGTTTCTCTAAATCCGGTGTTGTTCTTGCAGAAGAGTGCATGGAAGGACCTGAAGTAAGTGTGGAAACTCTTACAGTTGATGGTGAATGTCACGTTATTCAGATTACAGATAAGATTACTACCGAGGCTCCTTATTTTGTAGAGATGGGGCATACCCAGCCCTCAAGACTGCCGAAGGATGTTCAGGACGAGATAAGAAGAGTGACAGAGGCAGCCTGCAAGGCTATAGGTATTACTACGGGACCGTCCCATACTGAGATAAAGATTACCAAGGATGGCCCGAAGATTGTCGAGCTTGGTGCCAGACTTGGAGGAGACAACATCACCACATTTCTCGTACCGCTTTCTACGGGAGTTGATATGGTGGAGTGCTGCATCCATCTTGCACTTGGAGAGAAAGCAGATATTACTCCTAAGAAGGAAAAAGGATCGGCAATCAGATATTTTAAAAATGATGTTGGAGTTATAACCGGTATAAACGGAGTGGATGAAGCAAGAAACTCCGAGGGCATTGTTAACGTTACGATAGTTCATGACGTCGGAGAGACAGCGAAAGAGATAAGAAGCTCAAACGACCGCGTAGGATTTGTAATAGCAAAAGGCAATGATGCTGATGATGCTGAGACCAAATGTGAAAAGGCGCTTTCCTGTATCAGTGTTGAGATAAAATAATATAAAAATGATAAAAATATGATAAATTCATGACAGACAATTGATAAATCTCTTCAAAAATGATATAATAATGATATGAAATGGATAGAAAATGGATAGATTGAGGATGCCGGAAAGGAGAATCATCATGTGTACAGTTGAAGAGATGATCAGTTTAAAGAAAAAGTATGGGCTTTCGTATGAATACATAAGTCAGGAATCAGAGGTTCCGATCAGTACGGTGCAGAAGGTTCTCGGTGGGATAAACAAGAATCCCAGAAAGAATACTATAGAGGCACTTTCTAAGTTCTTTGACAAATATAAGAATCTTGGTCTTGTCTATAGAGCATATGATTCCGGCGATGACGATTATTTCAGAGAGACGGGTTATTATTGTTCTAAGGGGAGCTCTGCTTTAAAGAGTGAGGACGGCAGCTTTTCGGGAGAGATATATACGCAAAGCGGATATACGTATGATGACTACTGTAAACTGGAGCTTCCTGAGGGTACGAGAGTAGAAATTATTGATGGGGTGATATACGAGATTTCTGCACCATCGGTTATCCATCAGCTTATCATAGGAGAAATGCATATTCAGTTTTATACATATATCAAAAAAAATAAAGGTAAATGTGTTGTGCTTTTTGCGCCGGTAGATGTTCGCCTTGAGTATGATAAAGGTGATATGACTGTCGTACAGCCGGATTTTTTGGTGGTGTGTGATAAGGATAAGTTTTCGGATAATAGGTCTGTCCAGGGAGCGCCAGATTTTGTTATGGAGGTTACTTCGCCAAGTACAAGGAGAAGGGATCTGAATTTAAAAAGACAGAAATACAAAGAAGATGGCGTAAGGGAATACTGGATTGCAGACCCTGAGTCGAGAACTGTAATAAAGACAGTTTTTGAAGGTGAAGAAAAGACAACCATACATTCATTTGAAGATGATATTCCTGTTTATATTTATGATGGGAAGTTGGTTGTAACACTTCGTGATGTTAATATTTAATAATGCACATGCACTGCCATATAAACTTGAGACTATATTTTAAACATGGCGCAGCCTGGCATTTAGTGTTAGAAGAATATGAATATTTCAGTTGCCCTTGCGGCATACAATGGTGAACTTTATATAGAAGAGCAGATAAGGAGTATACTGAACAGTATCGGTGCTGATGATGAGCTGGTAATATCTATGAATGAGAGCACTGACAATACCGAGGAAATCGTTAGAGACCTGGCAGCTGATGATAACCGGATATGCCTTGTTCACTGTAGGAAAAAGGGAATCATCCCGAACTTTAATTATGCGATAAGACATACCAGGAATGAGATAATAATCCTTTCCGATCAGGATGATATCTGGCTTCCGGAGAAAGCAGAAGTCACAAGAAAGCATTTCGAAGAGACTGATGATATACTTCTTCTTCATAACTGTGATTTTGTCGATAAAGACCTGAAGAGAACCGGAAGGGATCTTTATTCATATAGAAATGTAAAGCAGGGCTTTAACCATAACCTGCTGAAGAATGGTTATCAGGGCTGCTGCATGGCATTTAAGAGAGAACTTATAAGATACATCTGTCCGATTCCGCCTCACGTTGCGATGCATGACCAATGGATAGGTCTTATAGCTGAAAAGGTCGGCAAAGTCGGAATCATAGATGAAAAGCTGATACTGTATCGTGATTACAGTGAGAGCAACAGCTCCGAAGGCGTCGGAGTAAAGCGGAAGATATCAAATGTTATCGGAATGAAGACTATGGTGAGTAAACGGCTTGCAAATGTTGAGAAACGAAGAAAACTTATGAGTGGAAAACAAACGACAGACAGATAAACTTGAATCTCAATAAGTGGAGTGATGTATGAAAAAAGCAGTCATAGTCAGCTGTTTTGATAATTACAGCTACGAAGTCAGAACTAAATATATAGAGAAGGTTCTTCGTGATATGGGTTACAGGACTGTGATCGTAGCCGGTGACTTTGACCACAGGAATAAGGTTACTTACCACGTGGAGAGAGACGGACTAAAGATGATCCATGTTCCGACCTATAAGAGGAATCTTTCGGTGGGAAGGATTTATTCACATTATATCTACGGACATAAGGTTGAAAGAATTCTGAGGAAGATAAAGCCTGAGCTTGTATATGCCATAACTCCTCCGAATTTTGAATTCTCTGCGGTTTCAAATTATAAGAAGAAAGCAAAACGTGATGCAAAGGTAGTATACGACGTTGTAGATATGTGGCCGGAGACGCTTCCTGTTACTGGAATGCTTAAGAAGCTGGCAAGCCCATTTCTTTCTGTATGGAAGAGTATCAGGAACAAAGCGCTTCCTGACGCAGACGGAATCCTATACGAATGCAATCTCTTCAGGGATACGGTAAATGATGATCTGGGAGAAATTCTCTCTAAAAAAGGAGTGCTCCAGAAAAGAGTTTATTTATGTAAGAAAGACAGCATGATCTTTGAAAAGTCATCACCTCTCGGACGGGCACTTACATCAGGTGGATTTGAATCGATGCTGGAGAAAGGACCTGACTTTAAAGAAACAGGTGAGAATCAGAATAGTTTCAAGATTATCTATCTCGGGGCTATCAATAACATAACGGATATAGAACTTATAGGAAAGGTTATAGCGGAAATCGCAAAGCGTAGAAAAGTCGTACTTCATTTTATAGGAAACGGAGAAGGTATTGATACTCTTAAAGAACTTACTGAAGCTGCAGGTGCGAGATTCATCAATCATGGCATAGTCTATGATGAATATGAAAAGGCAAGAATCATGGGAGATGCGGATGCTGCCCTGAATATCATGAAGGAAACTGTGTACATCGGTGCAACCATGAAATCCCTTGATTATTTCTCACTTGGAATACCTGTTATAAACAGTGTTAAGGGTGATACAGCAAAGCTCATGGAAGAATACGGAGCAGGTGTAAGTGTTTCAAATGAAAATTATAAGAATAATATTAGAGACTTCCTAAGTAAGGACAAAAATGCTGTCGAAGATATGAGAAAGGCTTCAAGAAGACTCTTCCTAGATAATTTTGAAGAGGAAAAGATAGAAGGAGAACTTGCGGAATTCTTTGAAATGGTGTTATGATATTATATTGTGAGTTTCAGTACTCAAATAGTCTGATAATTATCATGTTAAATAGGCATGATCATGGTGACTTATGAGTACTGATAGATGCTGGATGATTATAATCAGTAGTTCATATGAGAGAGGTAACAGGATGAAGATTTTAGTAACCGGCTGTAACGGACAGCTGGGAAGAGCGATAAATGCTGTTTATGCTGACGAAGTTAAGGATGGAAGCGTAACACTGGTGAATACCGATTTCGGTATTGACGGTATTGCGACTCTTGATATTACTGATATAGAAGCAGTAAGAAAGATGGTTTCTGAGGAGAAGCCTGACGTGATTATTAACTGCTCTGCATTTACAAATGTAAATGCGGCGGAATCAGCTGAGGATATAGCATATAAGATTAATGCTGAGGGACCGCGTAACCTTGCCATAGTTTCCAAAGAGGCAGATATCAAGCTGGTTCATATATCTACCGATTATGTATTCGATGGAACCAATACTGTTCCTTATGTCGAGTCAGATGAACAGAAGCCTATAGGGGCTTACGGACGTACAAAGTATGCAGGAGAGAAGTTCGTGACTGAAAATGCCGATAAGTATTTCATCGTCAGAACTGCATGGCTTTACGGTGACGGAAAGAACTTCGTTAAGACGATGCTCGGTCTTGCCGAGACACGTGATGAGGTTTCTGTAGTATGTGATCAGGTTGGTTCACCCACAAGTGCCATGGAGCTTGCCAGAGGCATCAAGGTTCTGGTGCCTACTGAGGAGTATGGAATCTATCACGGAACCTGCGAGGGACAGTGTTCATGGGCAGATTTCACTGAAGAGATATTCCGACTTGCAGGGAAGGATACCAAGGTAAAGCATATCACATCTGATATGTATCCATCTCCGGCAGAGAGACCTGCTTACTCTGTTCTTGATAATAAGGCATTCCGTGAGAGACTGAATTATACATTTGCAGACTGGAAGGATGCGATTGCTGAATATCTGAGTTAATACTATCCTGTTTAACTTAACAGTATGGTGTTTAACAGGACATTTTTTGGATTTTGTTATACGGATAAGTTGGTTAGAATAATACAGAAAAGATAAAGAAATAAGGAGATATAAAAAATGAGTAACGACAAGTATGTAAGCCCGCTTAGTGAGAGATATGCAAGTAAGGAAATGCAGTATATCTTCTCACCTGATATGAAATTTAAGACATGGAGAAAGCTCTGGATTGCGCTTGCTGAGACTGAGCAGGAGCTGGGACTTCTCGGAAGTGACGGACAGCCCCGTATAACAGATGAGATGATAGAAGAGCTGAAGGCAAATGCAGATGATATCAATTATGAGGTTGCAAAGGAAAGAGAAAAGCTCGTAAGACATGATGTAATGAGCCATGTTTATGCATATGGTCAGCAGTGTCCTAAAGCGGCAGGCATCATCCACCTGGGTGCGACCAGCTGCTATGTTGGTGATAATACTGATGTCATCATTATGACTGAGGCCCTTAAGCTTGTTAGAAAGAAGCTTTTAAATGTAATCAATGAGCTTTCTAAGTTCGCTATGGAATATAAGGATCTTCCTACCCTTGCATTTACTCATTTCCAGCCTGCACAGCCTACAACAGTAGGTAAGAGAGCAACTCTCTGGCTGCAGGATCTCTATATGGACCTTCAGGATGTTGAGTATATGATAGATCAGCAGAAACTTCTCGGTTCAAAGGGTACTACAGGTACTCAGGCAAGCTTCCTTGAGCTTTTCGGCGGGGATCATGAGAAGGTTAAAGCTATAGATAAGAAGATTGCTGAGAAGATGGGCTTTAAGGAATGCTACCCTGTATCAGGTCAGACCTACTCACGTAAAGTTGATTCACGTGTACTGAATGTACTTGCAGGAATTGCCCAGAGCGCTCATAAATTCTCAAATGATATCAGACTTCTCCAGCATCTTAAGGAGATTGAGGAACCGTTTGAGAAGAATCAGATAGGCTCTTCAGCAATGGCATATAAGAGAAATCCTATGAGAAGTGAGAGAATCGCTTCACTTGCAAATTATGTTATAGCAGATACCATCAATCCAGCCATCACAGCAGCTACACAGTGGTTTGAGAGAACGCTTGATGATTCTGCTAACAAGAGAATCTCAATACCTGAAGGCTTCCTTGCCATAGACGGTATCCTTGATCTTTATCTTAACGTTGTTGACGGACTTGTTGTTTATGACAAGGTTATCACAAAGAGATTCATGGAAGAGATTCCATTCATGGCTACAGAGAATATCATGATGGATGCCGTTAAGTCAGGCGGAAACCGTCAGGAGCTTCATGAGAAGATACGTACATACTCCATGGAAGCAGGAGCAGTGGTCAAGAGAGAAGGAAAGCCGAATGATCTTGTAGACAGAATTGCAGCTGACCCGGCTTTTGGAAAGACCAAAGAAGAGCTGCTTGAGATCATGAAGCCTATACTTTATGTAGGACGTGCGCCTGAACAGACAGAAGAGTTCATAAATGAAGTTATTAAACCTGTTCTTGATGCAAACAGTGACGAGCTCGGACTTACAGCAGAGATTAATGTGTAAAATTACAGTTTATTATTTACAATGCAGTATTATTAGTGTATAGTGTCTGTGTTTGTGCGTTGGGAGACATTATTCCGATAAATTCCGAAGATGAAATTGATGGTTGCTCAAGGTTAAGCAGTCAACGTTCAGTCCGGATTTAACGAGAATTTTGTTATAATAATGACAGTGACAGAGCAGTCTGTCATATATAAAGGAGAGATTAACTCATGGTAACAGCAATCGTAGGTGCTAACTGGGGTGATGAAGGAAAGGGCAAGATTACAGATATGCTTGCAGAGGAGTCTGATATCATCATCAGATTTCAGGGCGGAGCAAATGCTGGTCATACAATTGTAAATGATTATGGCAAGTTTGCTCTTCATACACTTCCTTCAGGTGTGTTTTACGGACATACCGTAAGTATCATAGGAAATGGTGTTGCGCTTGATATTCCTAAACTTTTCAAGGAATACAATGATGTGGTAAAGGGAGGAGTTCCCGCACCTAAGCTTCTTGTATCAGACAGGGCGCAGATGGTAATGCCTTATCATGTGCTTCTTGATTCATATGAAGAAGAAAGACTTAAGGGTGCATCCTTCGGATCTACCAAGTCCGGCATCGCACCATTTTATTCTGATAAATATGCAAAGATCGGCTTTCAGGTAAGCGAGCTTTTTGATGACAGGGATTCTCTCAGAGAAAAAATCGAGAGAGTAATAGCACAGAAGAATGTTCTTCTTGAACATCTTTATCATAAGCCTCTTCTTACCGTTGATGAAGTATATGATACTCTTATGGAATATAAGAAAATGATAGAGCCATATGTATGTGATGTTTCCGCATACCTTGACAATGCTCTTAAGGAAGGTAAGAATATACTTCTCGAAGGACAGCTGGGTTCACTTAAGGATCCCGATCATGGAATTTATCCTATGGTTACATCGTCTTCGACACTTGCAGCTTATGGCGCTATCGGAGCAGGACTTCCACCATATGAGATAAAGAAAATAGTAGTAGTATGTAAGGCATACTCAAGTGCTGTCGGAGCTGGTGAGTTCACATCTGAGATTCTTGATACCGAAGTGGCTGATGAGCTTCGTCGCCGTGGCGGTGATGGTGGTGAATACGGTGCTACAACAGGAAGACCAAGACGTATGGGATGGTTTGACTGTGTTGCATCCAGATATGGCTGCAGACTTCAGGGTGCTACGGACGTTGCATTTACTGTTCTTGATGTCCTTGGATATCTTGATGAGATTCCGGTTTGTGTAGGATATGACATTGATGGAGAAGTTACTACTTCATTCCCTACAACCACGGATCTTAAGAAAGCAAAGCCTGTATATGAGACACTTCCGGGATGGAAATGTGACATCAGAGGAATCACAAAGTACGAGGATCTTCCTGAGAATTGCCGTAAGTATATAGAGTTCTGTGAGGAACATATAGGATATCCTATCACTATGGTTTCAAACGGACCGGCAAGACATGAGATTATATACAGAGAGTCAGCTCTCTCAAAATAAATAATAAGCATCCCTTTCACGAGGAATGAATAGAATAAAGCATGTTGCAGGCAGCATGCTTTTTCTAATGGCAAGTGTTATCCTTGACAATGGACATCATGCAGTGTGATAATATCTGTGTCTTTGCGCTTCATGTCTATAGTCCGCTGATGCGGAAAGGACTGGTATGACTGGAAAAATAAATGACTATAAAAACAGAATAGTGTGCGTTGCTTCGCTTAATACGGAGAATGAAAAAGATGAGCCTTATCCGAAAAGAATATATGAGGATATGGCACTTACACTCAGGTATATAGCAAATAAAGAAAATGGAAGAATTGAAGACTTCAGAGTAACTGAAAAAATGCTTGAGGAATGGGGCGTTACTGAAGATGAGGCTTTCCGGACAGGAGAATCGAATTATGATTCTATGTTCAGAATGTTTATTGACAGTACAGGGAATCTCATGAAGAGCATAGATCCGGATGGGGATATAAAAAAAATCAATAAAAATGCTCCGCTGTTTATCCTCAGTAATTACGAATACTATTATGGAGCTACACTTATGTTTAAGGCTCCCGTACTGGATGATTTAAAGAAGATTCTTGGTGAGGATTATTACGTGGTCCCTTCAAGTATAAATGAAATCCTTATATCTCCGGTAAGTATTGCCGATATTGATTATCTAAAAGGGATGATACTTAAAGTGAATAGTGAGATAGCCCGGCCGGAAGATATTATGTCATGGTATATTTACCGTTATGACTGTAGTTTAGGGAAGTTGATTACTGTTAAATAGTTACATAGGAGTTAATTATTACTTTAAAAAAACAGGTATCTTAGCTACAATACTTAAATTATGTAACCTTAAGTGGTAAAAAAGACGGATTGTTAACCGATTCCAAAAAATGGTGACAAAAACCAGCCGAAACCTTGAAGAATATCTCCTTTTGTGATAAACTTCCTTATGTAGACTTGTAAGTATTATTGCAGAATTGGAGGAATTAAGTAATGGCTAGAGGTACAGTGAAATGGTTCAACAACCAGAAGGGCTATGGTTTCATTACAGGTGAGGATGGCGTTGATGTATTCGTTCATTTCTCAGGGCTCAATATGGAAGGCTTCAAGACTCTTGAAGAGAACCAGGCGGTAGAGTATGAAGTGGTCAATGGCGAAAAGGGACCACAGGCTACCAATGTTACAGTTATCAAATAACTCACAAAAAAGAATTATTGGATAAATGCTCGAAGAGAAAGGATCGGTTTTAAAACCGGTCCTTTTTCTTGTAAATGACACATTATTTTGGTATAATTTATCAGTTAAGAGGTTGGAGGTTCTGATAATGAGCACGCAGGGAAATTTTGATGACGATTATGATCTTCAGATAAAGAGGAGCATGAAACCGGGCAACGAAAAGCTGGCCAGGAAGAGAGAGGCTGAGCATCGTAAGCAGGAGAAAGAAAGAGAAAAGATAAGAAAAAGAAAGAAGAGTGCCAAGGCTGCACTGGGTGTTTCTATATTTACATTTGTGCTTTTCGGACTCATGATACTTGCAGGAGTTTATTTTATATTCTTTAAGGATCTTTCGATTTCTTTCGGAAATAATACTACGCCTGTTACTGATGAGGAAGGGAATACTGTAGCTACCGAAGCTGAGAAAAAGGATGATATTTCGAAAAAGTTTACCGACTTTTTCGGAGGTGGAAAAAAAGCATCCGGTAAAACCGAGTATGTTGAGTATACACCGACCGAGGTGAATTCGGACATGTACAGCGATCCCGGAAAGTATGCTCTTACGACTGATTATGATTATGTAACTGCGGAAGATGATTATTACAATGATGCTCTTTTTATCGGTGATTCCAGGATAGAGGGCTTCAGACTTCACAATGCATTTCCGGGTGCTACATATTACAGCAAGACGGGTATAGGCATATCAACCATCATGTGGGAACAGATAGCTATGGCGCCAAACGGTGTTCTTACTTCAATTCCCGACGCCCTGCAGTATACTCAGTTTAAGAAAATCTATATTATGGTCGGAGTCAACAATATGGCAGCCCATAATACAGAGCAGTTCCTTCAGGTATATTCCGATATGATAAATACTATAAGAGAGAAGCAGCCTGATGCAAAGATATTCATTCTTTCGATCATGCATGTTTCTGCAAGGTATAATGACGGAGGCTCGGGACTTACCAATAATATTAATATAAATGACAGAAACGTAGCGATATCAACACTTGCCGATGGTAAGGATATTTTCTACATAAATCTGAATCAGCTGATATGTGAGGATAATTTTGATATCAAGGCAGGTTACTCGGGAGACGGACTTCATCTAAAAGATGAATATTATGATCTCTGGGTTGACTACCTTAATAAGCATGCTCTGCCCGAATACGCATTTGAATGATGGACAAAAGGTGTTTCGTTAAGAGACATAGAGTAAGTATTCACACGTAAATGAGGCGATGATATTGAAGAAGAGTAAAGGAAAAAATAAAAAGAGACGTTCTATGATGCCCGTATTCCTTATTATCGGAACGGTGGGTATTGCTCTTGGTGTGCTTCTTTTCGGCGGTGGAGAGGATAGTGGTATTAACTATATTATCGAGAATGTTGGTACCATTACACAGAATAAAAGGAACGGAAATGAATCAAACCTTGAGGATATAATGGGTTCTGATTATCTTCCCAAGGATGAACCGGAACAGACCACCCGGACAGCAAAAAAGGATGCTGAAGAAGATGATGATGACTTCGAAAGAGGAACACATCTTACATATGGAGGAGGTAATATGGTTTCCGGAACAGGCACTCAGCAGTATATAACATATTCACCTTCAGGTGCCAGCTCACCTTACTACAGCGATCCCGGAATGATCGCTCTTACTACTACATATAACTATGTTACGGTAGATAATAACTATTTTGCAGATGCCCTTTTTATAGGTGATTCACGTACTGAAGGTATGAGGATATACGGCGGACTTCCGGGTGCAACCTTCTACAGTAAGAATGGCGAGACTATTTATAATCTTATGTCCGATCCGATCGCCACTAATCTTTCGGGTGCGAAGGTTACTATAGCGGAGGCACTTCGTGAAAGACAGTTCGGTAAAATCTATATCATGATAGGAATAAATAATCTTGGTATAGGAACTACAGCCGGCTTCAAGCAGGAGTATGCAAATGTACTGTCTACCATTCGCGCATTGCAGCCGAATGCCATAATCTACATTCAGGCAAATATAAATATGACTACTGCATATTCCATGCAGAGTGATTATATGAACAATACCAATCTTAATGATAAGAATGTCGCATCGGCTTCATTTGCAAACGGTATAGATATTTTTTATCTGGATGTAAATGACGTGCTGACCGATCCCGACAGGGGGCTTGCAGCAGGTTCTTCACCGGATGGTATTCATATGAATCCGTCATCCTACACGTTGTGGGTGAATTATCTTAAGACTCACGCTGTCGTGAGATAGAAAAAAGGCTCCAAATAGGCATAAATAGATTACATTTTGCGTTGACAAATGGAAGTCAGGCACATAAAATGTAAAGATATAATATACTATATCTTGCGTGCTATCCTTTTGGGGTGAAGGGAGCAATATGATTCAGGAATATATTTCTAAACAGGACATGATAATCCTTACAGCAATCGACGTGATCAATGATTCCGGTCTCGCAGGGATTACATTTAAGAACCTTGCATATAAAGCAAATATGACCGAGGATCAGTTGTATAAGTATTATGGGGATACGAACGACGTACTTGTCGATGTTGTAAAATATTATTTTGAATTTGATAAGTCGCTGAGAAATACTGTGGACGGTAAGGATATTACTTATCTCGAGAAGATAAGATTCTATACGGATCAGTATGCCAAGTACTATGATACCTACCCGGCCATAGCGGCTATCATGCTTCATTATGAAGAGTTTCTCCACAATATTGACACGAGAGAAATCGTTACCGAGGGTACCGTGAAACGAAGAGAATTTGTGGAAAAGCTTTTCCGGTGTGCCATAGATAACGGAGAAACCAAAACAGAGCTTACGGCAAATGATCTGACTGAGGTTCTTACAGGCCATATAATGCTTCTTACATTAAACAGAAGGTTTATGCCATATACCGAGCCGTTCAGCATTTGTCTTGAGGAGTTTATAGATAAGCTGTATGCCATTATATCAGCGAAGTAATAAAAAATGATTACTCATTTGTAATTATCGGAGGTAATGAGATGAAGGTTTTAATTGCAGAAGATGATGTAGCAAGCGGAAAGTTTCTTTCTAAGCTTATGGCAAAGTATGGAGACGTTACCCTTGCAACAGACGGAATAGAAGCAGTGGAACGTTTCGTAGAGGCAGTGACAATTGGTGATAAGTATGATCTTGTATGTCTCGATATCATGATGCCGAAAATTGATGGATATAAAGCCCTTGCTTCCATAAGAGATGCTGAAAGAAAGCTCGGTATTCCGAGGATCTCAAGATGCAAGGTTATGATGATCAGTGCGCTTGATGAGGATTTTGATGCAACCTATGCAAGTGAGGATTATGATGCATATATGTGCAAGCCGATAGACATCATCAAGTTTGACAATATGGTTAAGAAACTCGGACTTACCGAGTAGGATAAAAGATGGATCTTTTTGATTTTATAAATGAAGATAAGGGCGATAAGGAAGCACCTCTTGCGAGGAGAATGCGTCCCGAAAGCCTTGATGAAATTGTAGGACAGGAGCATATCCTTGGTAAGGATAAGCTCCTTTATCGCGTTATAAAAGCAGATAAACTGTCTTCAATCATTTTCTATGGACCTCCCGGGACAGGCAAGACCAGTATAGCCAAGGTAATTGCCAACACCACAAAAAGTTCATTTAAAGAGATCAATGCAACCACCTCCGGCAAGAAGGATATGGAAATGGTTGTGAATGAAGCGAAGGACAGCCTTAAGATGTTCGATAAGAAGACCATACTTTTTATCGACGAGATACACCGATTTAACAAGGCACAGCAGGATTTCCTTCTTCCTTACGTAGAGGACGGGACGGTAATTCTGATTGGAGCAACCACCGAGAATCCTTACTTTGAGGTTAACAGAGCTCTTATCTCAAGGTCTTCTATCTTTCAGCTTAAGCCTCTTTCCAAAGAGAATATTCTTACCCTTATACACAGGGCTGTATACGACGAGAAAAAGGGTATGGGAGTATATGGAACTGAAATAACAGATGAGGCTGCGGAGTTCCTGGCAGATACGGCTGAGGGGGACGCAAGGCATGCTCTCAATGCCATAGAGCTTGCAATACTTTCAACTGACAGGGATGAGAATACAGGAAAGATTATCATCGATACAGCTGTCGCGGAAGCCTGTCTGGAAAGACGGAATATCAGATATGATAAGGATGGCGATAATCATTATGATGTGATATCCGCCTTTATAAAAAGCATGAGAGGTTCCGATCCCGATGCGGCGGTTTATTATCTTGCCAAGATGCTCTATGGCGGTGAGGATATAAAGTTTATTGCAAGGCGTATTATGATATGCGCATCGGAAGATGTGGGAATTGCCGATCCCATGGCACTGGTTGTGGCCACAAGCGCCTGCCAGGCAGTTGAAAGAGTGGGACTTCCCGAGTCACAGATAATACTTGCAAATGCAGCTATCTACGTTGCGTCGGCACCTAAGAGTAACAGCGTGGTAAATGCTATATTTGCAGCCAATTCAGCTGTAAAGAATATAGGAAATGCGTCGGTGCCTCCTCATCTAAGGGACGCTCATTACAACGGTTCTGAGGAACTCGGTCATGTGGGATATAAATATGCCCACGATTATCCAAATCACTATGTAAAGCAGCAGTATCTTCCTGATGCCGTAAAGGATGAGAGATTCTATATTCCTGGTGAGCTGGGGCGTGAGAAAGATATCGCCGAATACCTCAGAAGGATCAGAGAAGAGGCAGAGCAGTAAAGTTCGGTAGGATTTGACCTTGCATTTACTTTTTGGTATAATACATTGCTGTGTATCACATTCGCAAATCAGAATATTTAGTTATATAATATGAAAAGGAGATAGTAGTAATGGGTTTATTAAAGGAGTGGAGAGATCATGCATATGGTCTCGATGACAGAACACCTGAAGGAGAAAAGTTCTGGCTTCACTATTTTGAAGTTGAAAAGGGAATTTATCAG
This sequence comes from Eubacterium sp., assembly GCA_017477505.1. Taxonomy (GTDB): domain Bacteria; phylum Bacillota; class Clostridia; order Lachnospirales; family Lachnospiraceae; genus Eubacterium_Q. The sequence continues at coordinate 73,105 of JAFUVQ010000062.1, read as the reverse complement.
CAGCTTCTTGCTGATGTTACTAAAACTGAAAAGGGTACTCTTAAGGAGTTTGCTGAGAAGTATGAGACAGATATAGAGACTATGACAGGTTTCATTGATGGTATCAATGACAGTCTTAATACTCCTGTTGATATAGATAATATGACAGAAGATACCGAGATTTATCTTAATATCAATCCGGAGAAGCTCTATATGAATATGGTAGGTTGTAATGCAGAGTGGCTTTATAAGCTGCCTGAATGGGATGCTATATTCTCACAGCAGAAGAGAGATGAGCTTTATAAGCTTGAGAAGAAGTCACATACTGTTATTAAGCCTCCTAAGGTAGGCAGAAATGATCCATGTCCTTGTGGATCCGGTAAAAAGTATAAGAAGTGTTGTGGCGCAAATGCTTAAATTATCAGGGTCTGTGCAAGAGATTGCGCAGACCTGTTTTAATGAAGAACAAAATAAGGCAATAGAGCATAAGGATGGTCCTATGCTATGTATAGGCACTCCGGGTTCCGGCAAGACGACTGTTATAGTCAACAGGATTGCAAGGCTTGTAAAGACTGAGGGCGTGAAGCCGTCAAACATCCTTGTCATTACATTTACAAGAGAAGCGGCTCTTGAGATGGAGAGGAGATATAAAGGGATGGATGGGATTTCGGAATCGGACGGAAATGTCAGATTCGGTACATTTCACAGCTTCTTTTACTGGATACTCAGGACAGCCTATAAAGGCAGTAATATGACTGTCATGCCCGAAGATGAGAGATATTCTGTCATAAAGAAACTCATTTCCGAAGTGACTGATGAAAAGGAAGTCAGCGATGAGATTGTTGCCAGTGTCATAAGACAGCTGGATATCATCAGCTCCGATATGATAAATATTGCCGACTACTACAGTGATGATCTTCCTGAAGACAGTATGCGTACCCTGTACAGAAGGTTCAGGGAACTCAAGAGAGAAAGCGGCAGGATTGATTTCTCTGATATGATGGATGATTGTTATTCACTGCTTTCCGAAAGACCGGATATTGCTGACAGGATAAGCCAGATGTATCCTTATATCATGGTTGATGAATTCCAGGATACCAATCGTATTCAGTACGAGATTCTGAAGCTTATTTCGGGCAGGGACAGAAATGTATTTGTTGTGGGTGATGATGACCAGTCAATATACGGCTTCAGAGGTGCGAGACCTGATGTTCTCTTTGCTTTTGAAAGAGAGTATAAAGGATGCAGTAAGGTCATACTTCCTGTCAATTACAGATGCCCTGAGATAGTGGTAAGATCTGCGGAGAAGCTGATAGAAAAGAATACTAAGAGATTCTCTAAAAAACTGATATCGGGAAATAAGACCAAAGGTGATATAGATTTTATCAGAGCCAAAGATCCCGGGGAAGAAGCGCGGACTGTTGTTACAGAGATAAGAAAGAGCATTTCGGAAGGAACTGCTCTTAGTGATATAGCCGTTCTTTATCGGACGAACCGTGATCCGGTGAGACTGATATTCAGATTGAGGGAGTACAATATACCCTTTGATGTTAAAGATGGAAGCCTTGATATATTCAGTTCATTTGCGGTGAGTGTCGTGCTGGATTATATGGCGTTCGTGACGGGAGACAGATCAAGAGGAAGATTCCTCAGGATCATGAACAGACCTGTCAGATATATAGAGAGGAATATGCTTACCGGGGAAACTGTTGATATGGAACGCCTTAAGCTTATGGCCAAAGGCAAAGAGTATCTTAAGGTGAAGCTCATTTCCTTTTCTAATCAGATACATGCGATGGAAAGAATGAATCCTTTCGCCATGGTTAATTTCCTTCGTAAAGCAGTTGGACTGAATAATTATTTCAAGGAATATGCTGCGGAAAGAAATATGGACTATGATGAGATCATGGATACACTTGATGAGTTCCAGTCCATAGCCGCGGAATTTGATACGGTAGATGAGCTCTTCGGGCATATTGATGAATACAGAAAACTGATACGTGACGAGAACTCACGTAACAGGCGGGAAAAGAAGGATGCGGTCTCACTCATGACATTCCACGGTGCCAAGGGCCTTGAGTGGAAGGAAGTTCATATCATAGAATGTGTGGAAGGAAAGGTTCCTCACAGAAAATCAAAGGCCGTATCTCTTTTGGAAGAAGAACGTCGTATGTTCTACGTTGCAGTGACAAGGACAGGTAAAAAACTCAGACTTTATGCACCGGAGAAAAGCGGTGACAGGGAAATGAATATTTCCCGTTTTATAAGGGAGATGCAATGAAAAGGTTTTTAAAGTATTTAAAACCATATATTAAAGAATGCATACTGGCACCTTTATTTAAGATGCTGGAGGCGTCCTTTGAGCTTCTTGTTCCTCTTGTAATAGCAGACCTTGTTGATAAAGGTATCGGGACAGGCAACAGAGGTACGCTTCTTCTGGATGGGGGGCTTCTCTTTTTGCTTGCGCTCGTGGGACTGACTGCAGCGATTACGGCACAGTATTTTTCGGCAAAGGCGGCTACCAGGTTCGGTCAGGCTGTCAGGAATGACCTTTTCAGGCATATCGAAAATCTTTCCTACAGTAATATCGACAGTATCGGAAGTTCGACTCTGATCACAAGAATGACCAGTGATGTAAATCAGATGCAGACCGGTGTGAATATGATACTCCGGCTTTTCCTGAGATCACCATTCATAGTATTCGGTGCGATTTTTATGGCATACAGGGTAAGTCATGATTACCTGCTTGTATTTGCAGAAGTGGTGGGAGCACTTTTTGTTATAGTATTTGCCATAATACTTACATCCATTCCTCTTATCAGGAAGGTACAGCAGAGGCTTGATACGGTTACTCTGCATACCAGAGAGAATATCAAGGGTGCAAGGGTTATCAGAGCCTTTAACAGAGAAGATGAGGAAGAAGAAGAATTCGTCCATTCCGTTAAGAGACTGACACGGATGCAGCTTATAGTGGGACGTATTTCGGCATTACTTAATCCGGTTACATTTGCAATCATAAATATAGGGATAGTTATAGTTCTTTATTCCGGCGGAATTGATGTAAGAGAAGGAAAACTTGCTACGGGTGATGTGGTCGCCCTTGTTGAGTATATGTCAATGATACTGGTTGAACTGATAAAGCTTGCCAACTTTATCATAACAGTATCAAGGATGTTTGCCGGGGCGAAGAGAGTTGCGGTAATATTTGATACGGCACCCGATCAGAGCTATCCTGAAACAGGAAAGAAAGGCGATACGTCGGTAAATGAGATTACATTTACGAATGTATCCATGAGATATAAGGATGCTGCGGATGATGCTTTAAAGGACGTGACTTTTACTGCCAGACGTGGTGAAACCATAGGAATCATAGGCGGAACCGGCTCGGGAAAGTCGACTCTTGTAAATCTTATCCCAAGATTTTACGATGCAACGGAAGGTGAGATACTTATTGACGGCGTTGATATCAGGTCATACGCCAGGAATGATATAAGAGGCAAGGTTGCTGTTGTTCCTCAGAAGGCTGCACTGTTCAAGGGAAGTATTGCAGATAATCTGAGATGGGGCAGAGAAGGAGCAACGGATGAGGAAGTTGACAGGGCTATAGAGCTTTCCGTGTCCGAAGAATTTGTCAGCGCCAAGGAAGGCGGAAAGAATTATGAGATTTCAGAAGGTGCAAGGAATCTGTCCGGTGGTCAGAAGCAGAGGCTTACCATTGCCAGAGCCCTTGTAAAGGATTCGGGAATACTCATACTTGATGACAGCTCATCTGCACTGGATTTTGCAACCGATGCCAGACTCAGAAAGAATCTGGAAGCCGTGAAGGCTGACAGAATAATATTTGTGGTAAGTCAGAGGGCCTCCACTATAATGAGAGCCGACAGGATACTGGTTCTCGACAAAGGAAATCTTGTGGGTTCAGGTACTCATGAGTCACTGCTTAAGGATTGTGATATCTACAGAGAGATATGTCTCTCTCAGATGTCCAAAGAGGAGGTGACGGCATGAAGATAATGAAATACCTGAAGAAATACATTTTCCTTATGGTGATATCACTTATTCTTTCGGTCGGGATGGTATATGCCCAGATAAAGCTTCCGCTTTTTATCGGGCAGGGTATAGACTGTATCATCGGACCGGGCAATATTGACAGACGCGGGCTTGTGTTGGCTGTGACCAGTATAGCGGGATATGTTATCTGCATAGTATTTCTGCAGCTTGTCATTAATCTGGTCAATAACCGCATAACCCAGGGGGTTGTCAAGGATATAAGGATAAAGGGATTTAAAGCCCTTTCAAAGCTTCCGCTCAAATATATTGATTCGCATCAGGCGGGAGATGTAGTTTCAAGACTTACCTCTGATATAGATCAGTTTTCGGATGGACTTCTGATGGGGTTCTCACAGCTCTTCACAGGAGTTCTGACTATACTCGGAACCATTGTTTTCATGTTCACTATTGATGTACGGATAAGTATCATGGTAATCGTACTGACGCCGCTCTCGCTCTTCACGGCATCATTTATTGCCAAACGAACCCACAGATTTTTTGTGGATCAGTCAGTGAAGAGGGGAAGTCTTACAGGCTACATCGATGAGATGATAGGGCAGGAGAAAGTGGTACAGGCCTTTTCATATGAGGAGAGAGCCGTGGAAGGTTTTGAAAAGCTTAATGCCGAGTTGACGGAGTCAAGCTTCAAAGCCACATTTTACTCATCTCTTGTAAATCCATCTACACGTTTTGTGAATAACCTGATATATGCGGTAGTCGCTATAGCAGGAGCATTCATGGTGCTGGGAGGAAGTATTACGGTAGGACAGCTGGTAACATTCCTGAGATATGCTAACCAGTACATGAAACCGTTTAATGAGATTTCAAATGTAATAACAGAGCTTCAGAATGCAGTTGCCTGTGCCAACAGAGTTATAGAGCTTATCGAGGCTGAACCTGAACCTGCGGAACCTGACGATGCTGCTGATCTTACTGAGATTATGAATGCACTGCCCGAGGGTGAAAGAGGAAAGATTGATATAGAAAATGTAGACTTTTCGTATACAAAGGATAAGGAGCTGATTAAGGGGCTGAATCTTTCGGTCAGCCCCGGTAAGAGAGTCGCTATAGTCGGACCTACCGGCAGCGGCAAGAGTACTATTATCAACCTTCTCATGAGATTCTATGACGTTGATAAGGGCTCTATAAAAACGGAAGACCGCGATATAAGAGAACTGACCAGAGAGAGCCTCAGGAATTCCTATGGAATGGTGCTGCAGGAAACCTGGCTGAAGACAGCTTCTGTGAGAGACAATATCGCTTACGGACGTGAAGATGCTCCTATAGAAGAGATAATGCAGGCAGCAAGGATGACTCATGCGGATCATTTTATAAAGAGGCTTCCAAACGGATATGATACAGTACTTGGAGAAGAGGGCGGCAGCCTTTCCGAGGGACAGAAACAGCTGCTGTGTATCACCAGAGTAATGCTGAATCTTCCGCCTATGCTCATACTTGATGAGGCAACAAGCTCCATCGATACCAGAACGGAGCATTATGTCCAGGATTCATTTTCAAAGCTTATGAAGGGACGTACCAGCTTCATCGTTGCTCACAGACTGTCTACTATTAAGGAAGCTGATGTTATACTTGTTATACGCGACGGAAATATAGTGGAGCAGGGGAACCATGAGGAACTTATAAACCTGGGAGGTTTTTACAAAGAACTTTATATGAGTCAGTTTGAGACTCAGTAGATAGAAAGGAAGTATTATATGAAATTATCTGATTTTAACATGACAAAAGAAGAACTGATAGAAACAGCGCATAAATACCTGAATGAGTCTCTCATGAAGAGGTATGATGTGGTAGCCCAGACCGGACATGATATGTATCTGGTTGATGCAACGGGTGAGGAGTATCTTGATTTTATCGGTGGTATCGCTGTAAATGCAACCGGTCACTGCAACGAGGCAGTTGTGGCAGCAATTAAGGAGCAGGCTGACTGTCTTATCCATTCTTCAAATTATTTTTACAGTATTCCGCAGACTATGCTCGCAAAACTTGTATGCGAAAGCATAGGCATGGAGAAATTCCAGTATCAGAATTCAGGTGCCGAGGCAAATGAAGCGATGATCAAGCTTGCACGTAAGTATGGTAATGACAACTTTGGTCCAAAGAGGAATAAGATAGTTACGGCTTACAGCTCATTCCATGGAAGGACTCTTGCTACCGTTATGGCAACCGGCCAGCCTGAGACTGCTATACAGAAGGGCTTTGGTGAGGTAGAAGGCTTCAAGTATGCCGAGTTCAATAATCTTGAATCCTTTGAAGCTGCATGTGATGATGAAGTCATAGCAGTAATGGTTGAGCCTGTTCAGGGTGAAGGCGGAGTTTATCCTGCAACAAAAGAATTCCTTCAGGGACTCAGGGAACTCTGTGACAGGAAGGGAATGCTCCTTCTCTTTGATGAGGTTCAGACAGGCTGGGGCAGGACCGGAGATCTTATGGCATTCATGAGCTATGGAGTAAAGCCGGATGTTGTTTCCATGGCAAAGGCTCTCGGCGGAGGTATGCCTATCGCAGCCATATGCGCAAGTGAGAGGGTTATGAGTACCTTCGGAGCAGGTGCACATGGAACTACATTTGGAGGAAATCCTGTATGCTGTGCAGCGGCTTATGCAGAAGTAAATGAGATTATAGAGAAGAAGCTTCCGGAGAATGCAAAAGAAGTCGGCGCATATCTTAAGGAAAAGCTGGCAGAACTTCCTCATGTCAAAGAATCCCGTGGTATGGGACTTCTGGTGGGAGCTGAGTTTGACAGTGATATAGCAGCGGAACTTAAGCATCTTGCGGCTGACCGTCATCTGCTCTTTACGGTTATCAAGCCTAATACCATAAGGATGATACCGCCGCTTATCGTGACCAAAGAACAGTGCGATACGGCTGTTAACATACTGAAGGAGTGTTTAAATAGTATATCGTAGTACGGCATAGTATGGCGTAGTATAGTATAAAAACTGATAAAAATTTGACAGCAGAAATAATCAGAGATTAACGTGAGGGACAGAACATGGAAAGAAAAAATGCATGGAAGACATATGACGAGAAAGATGTAAAGGCTCTTGAAGAGCTTTGTGACGAGTATAAGGATTATCTGTTTAAGGGAAAGACTGAACGTGAAGGAGTAAAGTATATCGTTGATGCTGCCGTGAAGGCAGGCTACAGAGATATAAATGATATTATCGCTAAGGGCGAAACTCTTAAGGCAGGTGATAAGGTTTATGCCGTAAATATGGGTAAGACCGTAGCCATGTTTAATATCGGCAGCGACCCTATAGAGCAGGGCATGAATATCCTCGGTGCTCATATAGATTCTCCGAGAATGGACATTAAACAGAATCCTCTCTATGAGGACAGTGAGCTTGCTTACCTTGATACTCATTATTATGGCGGTATCAAGAAATACCAGTGGGTGACACTTCCTCTTGCCATTCATGGTGTATTTGCAAAGACAGACGGTTCAGTGGTTGAATTTAATATCGGTGAGGATGAGAACGATCCTGTATTCTGCGTGACTGACATCCTTATTCATCTTGCTGCTGAACAGATGGACAAGAAGGCGGCGAAGGCTGTTGAGGGTGAAGCTCTTGATCTCCTTATAGCTTCAAGACCGTATGTTATTACAAATGCTTCCGAAGATGGCGGTGCTGACGATGCAAAGAAGAGTGATAAGAAAAATGAGAAGGATATGGTTAAGAAGCAGGTTCTTGATATCTTTGAAAAGAAATACGGCCTTAAAGAAGAGGATTTTATTTCTGCAGAGCTAGAGGTAGTTCCGGCAGGCAGGCCACGGGATATGGGCATCGACCGTTCGATGATACTTGCCTACGGACAGGATGATAAGGTATGCGCATTTACATCTCTTAAAGCTATGCTGAATGTTGAAGAAGTAAAGAAGACATCATGTACCCTTCTTGTTGATAAAGAGGAGATAGGTTCAGTCGGAGCAACAGGAATGCAGTCAAGATTCTTTGAGAATATAGTGGCTGAGATACTCAATCTTCTTCCAAAGAAAGATTCAAAAATCAGTGATGAACTTCGTCTCAGAAGATGTCTTACATCATCAAATATGCTTTCATCCGATGTAAGTGCAGGTTACGATCCCCTGTATGGAAACTTCTTTGAGAAGAAGAATGCAGCTTATCTCGGACGCGGTATGGTATTCAATAAATTCACGGGGGCCAGAGGAAAATCCGGTTCCAATGATGCAAATGCAGAATATATCGGTAAACTCCGTGGTATTCTCGAGGGTAATCATGTGTATTATCAGACTGCAGAGCTGGGTAAAGTTGATGTTGGCGGCGGCGGAACTATCGCTTATATACTTGCATTATATGGCATGAATGTTATAGACTGTGGAGTAGCAGTACTTTCCATGCATGCACCTTGGGAAGTAACTTCCAAAGCAGATATTTACGAAACTGAGAAGGGCTACGAAGCTTTCTTAAGAGAAGCCTAGAAGTCGCAGAAACGTGATATGAAAAGAGTGAGAAGAATAACAGCATATATTCTCATAACGGCATGCTTTATGGCATGCCTTCTTGGCATGTCAGGAAGTTTTGTTTCAAATGCGGCGGGAGATATCATTTCACCAAAGTACAATCAGATTCTCTATAATGTAAATAACGGCCTGGGCAGTAATCGCGTAAATGCAGTTTTACAGACTAAGTCAGGTTACATCTGGATAGGAACCGATGCCGGGCTGTACAGATATAACGGAAATGAATTCCGTCTATACAATCTCTGGAATACTGACAGGGATGATGTCTATGTAATTAATTCCATGTATCAGGATGATTTCGGACGTCTCTGGGTATGTACAAAGAATTATGGCCTTTTCTATATACTTGGCCGTGAAAGCTTTCATTTTACAAATGATTATTATAACGGCGTAAAGAATATCCTGGATGTATGCGTGTCACCTGAGGGTACTGTTTTCGTTGCCACGGCATATGGAATGTATACGGCATCAACAGAAGATATGTCGCTCTCAAGGATGGATCAGCTTGTCGGAAAGAAGATTAATGACCTCACGGTTTATGACGGCAAAGTCTGGGGCATTGAAGGAGGAAATACGCTTTTCTCCATCGACAGTGAGATGAATCTTGAGGAGACCAGGTCATCAGTATATACAGAAGATGAACTCAGCTGTATAGAAGCGTCAGAAAGCTTTCTTTATGTCGGAACCCGCGGCAGAAGTATCATCAGACTTAAGAGCTTCACTGAATATAAGTCATTCCTTACAGGCAAGGAATCCATAAATGATATAAATATAAATGATGGCGTTATCTATATATCCGCGGATAACGGTATCGGATATTTCAGCCAGTCCGGGGAATATTTCAGTCTCAAGGATGCCCTGGTTGACAGTTATATCACTGACTCCATAGTAGACTATGAGGGGAATCTCTGGTTTGCTTCATCCAGACTCGGGCTTATGGAAATGTCACTCAGTAAGTTTTCCGATCTTAACAAATCATGCTCAGTTCCCGAGGAGATAACTAACTCTGTTTTTACTTACAACGGAGCAACATATTTCGGAACAGATAAAGGACTGAAGATTCTGAATGCCAAAGGTGATATAGTTGAGAATGAACTTACCGAGATGCTTTCGGATTCAAAGGTAAATTATATAACCGCTGATAAGAAGGGAAATATATGGGTATGTACACCGCGTATTTCAGGACTTATAAGGTACAATACAAAAGACAAGACTATACGAAGCTTTGGAAGTAATGACGGACTTCCGAGTTACCGCATCAATTATGTTACAGTTCTGAAAGACGGAAGCATCGCTGTTGCAACCGATGCAGGCATAGCCATTATCGGCGAAAATGATGTAATAAAAAGAACCTATAAGGAAGAGGATGGACTTGCATTTTCCACTATAAATATAATCTACGAAGCTAATGACGGAGTTATTTATGCCGGTTCCGAAGGTGGCGGACTTTATGCCATAAGAGACGGAAAGGTAACGAATTATGATGCTGATCAGGGTCTTAATTCTGATAACGTCATAAGTATAGCAGAAGGTAAGAACTGTCTGTATCTGGGAACGGATAACGGGCTTTTTGTCATGGATGGTTCCATACGTCAGATATCCAGTGTGGATTATTCCAGTAATATATATAGCATAATCATAAACGGTGAAGAGGTATGGATAGTCGGTTCAAAGGGTATACTCCGTACATCTGAGGATGAACTGCTTCAGGCGGGCGGCGTAACAGGAAGATACTGGGCAAGCGGCGACGGGCTTTTCAAAACCATTACCATCAATTCCAAGAGCTATCTCGGGACAAATGGCATTCTTTATATCTGCTGCAACGAAGGTGTCATGACACTTGATACCGGTAATATAAAGATAAATGAAACAACACCGAAATTCGCTGTTTCCTCAATTGATGTCGATGGTACTACATACTTCTATGATCAGATAGGCGGAAGCCTTACCATACCTAAGGATGTAAACAGGGTAACAATTTCATTTGCCCTTCTTTCCTATGCGAATCATGAAAATGGAAAAGTTGAGTATATGCTGAGAGGCGTTGATGCTGAACCTGTTACTATCAATGGTGATCAGCTGATGCAGGTGGTATATACCAATCTTGAGGGTGGCCATTATACATTCTCCATAATTGCTGAAAACGGAGATGGTGTAAGAGGTGAGACTCCGGTTACTTTTGAAGTGAAGAAGGAGTACGGAATCCTTGACAATATTTATTTCAGGATAGCGCTTGTTGTTGTTTCGATTATGGTTATCGGTGCCATCGTTCTGGTTTCCATCAAGCTAAGAAAGCAGCTCATAGGTAAAGAGGACGAGCTCCTCAGACTTTCAAAAGAGCATGAAAATGCAGTGAAGACCAGCTCCGCAAGAACTGACTTTGTTGCAAATATGAGTAATGATATCAAGATTCCTATCAATTCCATCATAAGGCTTGCGGAAAATGTAAGGAGTATGAATCCTGAATCCGACGAGGAGAGAAGGAGTCTTGACAGTATTATAGAATCAGGAAATAAGATTATCGAACTGGTTGACGAGAGTATCGCACTTGCCCAGCTCGAATCAGGTCGTGCGGTTGCAAAGAAAGAACCTTATTCCGTAACAACTCTTATGTGTGATGTATCAGATTATGTGGTGAATAATCTTGGTGAGAGCCCTGTAAGATTCATGGTGGACCTCGGCAAGGATATTCCTGATATCCTCCTCGGTGATTATGATAAGATAAGAAATATACTTACCATACTTCTTGATAATGCGATAAAGCATACGAAGGAAGGCTCTGTTACACTTTCTGTAGATAGCTTCCCTTACAGTGATGCAAATGATAAGGATATGGTGACCATTAACTTTACCATTTCCGATACCGGCGTGGGACTTACACCGGAAACTCTGGAGAATCTTTTTGATATTCAGAAGTCTGAAAATGGACGTATGAATGTAAGTCTTACAGTTGCAAAGAAGCTTTCCGAACTTATGGGAGGTGAGCTGGTTGCAGACAGTACTTATGGCGCCGGCTCTACATTTACCCTTTCTCTTATGGAGAAGAAGGGTGACAGAAAGATATATTCAACGGTTGAAAGTGACGATGTATATATGATGTCTGAGGCTGAGGCTGAGAAGCTGATGGCCAAGGAAGTATCGGCACTTGTTGTTGATGATGTTGATGTTAACAGGACGGTTGCAGTTTCTATCCTCAACAGATTTGAGATAAAGACTGACGTGGCGACATCAGGTGTTAACTCCATCGATATGGTTATGAATAATAAATACGATATCGTATTCATGGATGCTGTGATGCCGGTCATGAGTGGTTCGGATGCTTTGAAGGAGATAAGGGAGCTTACCGGTTCAAGGTACAAGAAGCTGCCTGTTATAGCTATGTCTGAGGATGCAACCGGTGAGGACAGAGACGGACTTATAGCTGCAGGCTTCAGTGAAGTCATGCTCAAGCCTATGGATATAAGACATGTGGCATCCATACTGAAGAAATATCTTCCTTCCTATAAGCTTTTCGAGAAGCCGCCTGTTACTGCGAAATACATAACAGAAACGAGATACTGGGACGGACTTTCAGCACTCGGCAGTGAGATAGATACTGCCATGGGACTTGAGAAGATAGGTGGAAGCATAGAGGTTTACAACAAGGTCCTCACTGCATTTTACAATCAGAATGAAAGCTATCCGAAGGAACTTCCGGGACTGTTCAATGAGAGCCTCCGCGGTTTTAGAAACAGGATTCACAATATAAGAAACGGTGCCATCAATATCGGTGCAGCAGGACTTGCAAATGAAGCTACAAAGCTCGAGTCAGCCATCAATATCGGCAACAGAACCTACGTAAAGAACAACCTCCATGCATTTACCGTATATCTTAAGAAGATAGTAACCATGGTAGGAGAGTATCTTGATTTCGTGGATAAGACCAAGGGGATGACCGACGAAGAGTACGAGAACATGCTGAAGGCCGAACTCAGTAAAGACGCAGAGAATGCCGCTATCGGTGAAACAGCGGTTCCGCTTACGGCAGGTGATATAGCCGGAACTTCAATGTCAGGAGGAAGCGATATTAATCAGACCGTAGCTTCAATGGACGGTGATACGGAAAATGTCATTCCGAGAAAGTACCTCGACAGCATGTCAAACTATGCCGCCAAGAAGGATGACGCCCGCCTCCGCCGCCGCCTGAAGGATCTTAAAAATCACATCAACACCGCTGACGACCAGGACTTCTTCGAAGCCATGACCGAGTGCGTAAAGAACAAAGACTACGAGACAGTACAGGAGTTGATTGATACTTATATCAGTTTGAAGTATTAATGTGTTTTGGGGCTTCAGTGTCCCAAAACACAATATATAGATTTTGTGAACAGCATATGTTGTATTGAAATTAATACAAATAAATCATTTACATTTTTGATGCTTCATAGTATAAACTTTCTTGGATGGTATTCGAAAGAAACTGTACCCTAAGAAAAACTGAAGCGTCTTGGCATCACCGGCCAATAGAAAGGCGGTGATAGGTATGAAGATTGGATTCATCGGCGCAGGACGGGTAGGATGCACCTTCGGCAAATATATGAAACTGCATGGACTTGATGTTGCAGGATATTACAGCCGAAACTTAGAGCATGCCCGTGAAGCTGCCACATTTACTGATACTTTATGCTATGAGAGAACAGACGATTTGGTTAATGATTGCGATATCATTTTTCTTACAGTAAGTGATAAAGCAATTGCAGAGGTTTTTGACGGCCTCAAAGGACTTCCTATCGAAGGGAAGATAATATGCCACACAAGTGGTGCCATGACATCCTCGGTGTTCACCGATTCAGATTCTTCAGGGGTGTATGGTTATTCGATTCATCCTATATATGCAGTCAGTGATAAGCTGACATCGTACAAAGATTTCCAAAATGCATTTATAACAATTGAAGGTCATGAGAAGTACATGGATACTATAGTTGCTATGGTTGATCAGATGGGACTTAAGCACAGTATCATCAATGCTCATGATAAAGTGAAATATCATGCTTCTGCATGTCTCGCCAGCAATATGGTCTGCGGCATTTTCGCAATGGCCCAGAGACTCCTTACAGAATGTGGTTTCAGCGAGGAGGATGCGCACACGGCACTTTCGGGACTGTTCCTTGACAATGCAAAAGGTGTTGTCAGTAAAGGAGCTGCAAAGCAGCTCACCGGACCCATAGAAAGAGGAGATGCAGTCACGGTAAAGGCTCATTTGGAAGCACTGAATGAGGATGATAAGAATACTTACACGGCTTTGGCAGCAGAAGTGCTGAAGCTTGCAAGAATAAAGAATGGAGGAGAAGCCTATGAAGAACTCAGTCGTTACATTTAAGGAAATGAAAGATAGACAGGAAAAGATTACCATGCTTACAGCTTATGACTATTCAACAGCAAAGCTTGTCGACGCAGCAGGGATCAACTCCATACTTGTCGGAGATTCACTTGGAAATGTAATGCTCGGCTACGAGGATACCGTTTCGGTAACCATGGAAGATATGATACATCACGGTGCAGCAGTTGCCAGAGGAGCAAAGAATGCACTGGTTATTATAGATATGCCATTCATGTCATATCAGACAAGTACCTATGACGCAGTAGTAAATGCAGGGCGTCTTATGAAGGAAGGCAGAGCCGGCGCTGTTAAGCTTGAAGGCGGCGTTGAGATGGCAGATGTTATAAAGGGAATAGTAAGAGCGAGCATTCCTGTATGCGCACACATAGGACTTACACCACAGAGTATTAACGCATTCGGTGGATACAAGGTACAGGGTAAGTCACTTGAAGCGGCCAAAAAGCTTATCGAAGATGCACACGCAGTAGAAGAGGCAGGCGCTTTCGCAGTAGTACTTGAATGTGTTCCTGCAGCTCTTGCAGAAAAGATTACTAACGAACTCAGCATCCCTACAATCGGAATCGGGGCAGGTGCCGGAACAGACGGACAGGTTCTCGTGTATGCAGATATGCTCGCAATGTTCAGCGACTACAAACCAAAGTTCGTAAAGCAGTTCGCAAATCTTTCCGAGCAGATGGTCGGAGCATTCAAAGCATATGACGACGAAGTCAAAGCAGGAACCTACCCATCAGCAGAACATACATACACAATTTCAGATGAAGTTTTGAATAAACTGTATTAAGAAAGGAACGAAAAATGAAAATAGCAAAGACAGTAGATGAAGTAAGAGAAGCAGTAAAGGCATGGAGAAAGGAAGGACTTACAGTAGGTCTTGTTCCTACAATGGGATACCTTCATGCAGGACATCAGTCACTTATAGCAGCATCAGTTGCGCAGAATGACAGAACAGTAGTATCAGTATTCGTAAACCCAATGCAGTTCGGCCCTACAGAGGATCTCGAGAGCTATCCGAGAGACCTGAACCGTGATGCAGAGCTCTGCGAAAAGACAGGTGCAGATCTGATCTTCAATCCGGAACCGGAGGAAATGTATAAAGATGGATTCGTTTCATTTGTAGATATGAACGGACTTACAAATCATCTCTGCGGACTTTCAAGGCCGGTACATTTCAGAGGTGTATGTACAGTAGTCAGCAAGCTCTTCAACATCGTACAGCCTGACAGAGCATACTTCGGACAGAAGGATGCACAGCAGCTTGCAGTTATAAAGCGTATGGTTAAGGATCTCAATATGCCGCTTGAGATTGTAGGTTGTCCGATAGTAAGAGAGGCAGACGGGCTTGCTATGAGCTCCAGAAATACATACATGAATGCAGAAGAAAGACAGGCGGCGCTCGTGCTTTCACGTTCCATCAAGCTTGGACAGGATATGATAGCAGCCGGTGAAAGAGATGCAGCTACCATCAAGCAGGCAATGACAGAAATGATAGAGAGCGAGCCTATGGCAGTTATTGACTACGTTGAGATAGTAGACAACAATACTATGGAAAGCATCGATACAGTAGTCGGCGACATCCTCTGCGCCATCGCAGTGAAGATAAATGATAAGGTAAGGCTGATTGACAACTTTATGACATCGGTCATTTCTGAAAGAAATGACCAGTAGCCACGGTGCCGTGCATGCACGGAAGTGCATGTGCGGGCAGGTGGCGTATTACTATGATGGAAGTCTAGCGGCTGGTTCAGCGTCTTGTGATGAGCGGGCTGAACAGTCAGGAACGTGTAGTAGAAAGGATTAGTTATGCAGATAAATGTACTTAAGAGCAAGATTCACAGAGCAGTAGTAACAGAGGCGGCTCTCAATTATGTAGGAAGTATCACCATAGATGAGGATCTTATGGATGGTGCAGGACTCGTGGAATACGAGAAGGTTCAGATAGCTGATGTAGATAACGGAAACCGTCTTGAAACCTACGTAATTGCAGGAGAGAGAGGTACAGGTATGATATGCCTCAACGGAGCTGCTGCAAGATGCGTAAGTGTCGGTGACAAAGTAATCATCATGAGCTATGCTTCCATGACACCTGAAGAATTCAAAGAGAATCCGCCTCGCGTAGTTTTCGTAGATGCAGAAAATCACGTAACCCGCATCACCCACTATGAGAAGCACGGCGAACTCTTCGACGAAGCTCGTTTTGATGATTAAATATGGAGGGATTTCACCATGTTAAAGGAAAAGAAAATTCTGCTTGGCGTCTCCGGTGGAATTGCAGCATATAAGATGGCAAATGTAGCGAGCATGCTTGTGAAGCTGAATGCTGACGTTCACGTTGTCATGACTGAGAATGCGACAAAGATCATTACCAAAGAAGCGTTCGAGGTGCTTACAAAGAATAAGGTTTATACAGATGTATTTGCTCCCGGTGAGCCGGAGAACGGATATGTTCCTCATGTGCATCTCGGTGAAACGGCAGATGCAATTCTTATAGCGCCTGCGACAGCAAATATAATCGGCAAGATAGCAAATGGAATTGCAGACGATATGCTTTCAACGACAGTACTTCCTGCAAGATGCCCTGTTATTATTGCTCCATCCATGAATGTTCATATGTATGAGAACAGGATTGTTCAGTCAAATATCGAAAAGCTGAGAAGATTCGGTTTTATCATCGTTGAGCCCTCAGAGGGACACCTTGCCTGCGGCTATGACGGAAAAGGTAAGCTTCCTGAAGAGGCAGAACTGGTGGATGCCGTTCTTAAGGCAGTTGCAAAGCCTCATGATCTCGAAGGAAAGAAGGTTCTTGTAACAGCAGGACCTACAGAGGAAGCGCTTGATCCGGTAAGATTCATCACGAATCACAGTTCAGGAAAAATGGGCTACGCATTGGCTGAGGTTGCAGCTATGCGCGGAGCTGATGTAACACTCATTTCCGGACCGACATCCATAAGAAAGCCTTATGGAATTAAGATTATTGATACAGTATCTGCAGAGGATATGTATAATGCTGTTATGGCAGAGGCTCCGGAACAGGACATCATCATCATGTCCGCGGCGGTCGCAGATTATACCCCTGTAACAACGGCAGATGAGAAGATCAAGAAGAACGACGGAGATATGGCTATCCCGCTAAAGAGGACAAAGGATATTCTTAAGACTCTTGGTGAGATAAGAAAACCGGAGCAGTTCATCTGCGGTTTCTCGATGGAGACAGAGAATGTTCTTGAGAATTCAAGAGCAAAACTTATAAAGAAAAATGTAGATATGATATGTGCCAACAGCCTTCGCACCCCCGGCGCAGGTTATAAGGTAGATACAAATATCGTTACAATAATCACGGGAACAGGCATGGAAGAGCTCCCGATAATGACAAAGCATGAAGTGTCCGATAAAATTTTTGATGCCATTCTCAGAACGAAAAATATTTGAATGATACGCCGAAATATGCTAAAATATTGTCGTTATAAACAAAATGACGGAGGTGCATCGGCATGGAGGCTTATAAAAAGGAATTTGTCGACTTTATGCTTGAAAGCAATGTCCTTAAATTCGGTGATTTCACACTGAAGAGCGGAAGAAAATCTCCATTCTTCATGAATGCCGGACTGTATGTGACAGGCTCACAGCTTATGAAACTTGGTGAGTATTACGCAAAGGCAATTCATGATACCTATGGTGATGATTTTGATGTGATATTCGGACCGGCATATAAGGGTATTCCTATCAGTGTTGCAGTAGCTATAGCATACAGCAGACTGTACGGACAGGAGAAGAGATACTGCTCTAACCGTAAGGAAGCAAAGGATCACGGAGATGCTGGAATACTTCTTGGAAGTCCTATTAAGGATGGCGACAGGATAGTAGTTGTAGAGGATGTTACCACATCAGGAAAATCCATGGAAGAGACCATTCCTATAGTAAGAGCCCAGGGTGATGTAACCATCATCGGACTTATGGTTTCACTTAATCGCTGTGAGAAGGGTAAAGGCGACAAGTCAGCTCTTGAAGAAATCAGCGAGCTTTACGGATTCAGAACCGGCGCTATAGTATCTATGGATGAGATAGTTGATTATCTTGTAGAGAAGGGTGTCATCGATGATGAACTTCTTGCCAGAATAAAGGCATATTATGAGTTATATGGTGTGAAATAGGGGGTGTTTCAAATGGAAAAAATATATAAGACTATGAATTCTGCAGGTGCATCTGATATAGTTGTAGGAATCCTTGTTATCGTTTTCGGGATTACTTTGGGAACTATCAGCATCGTAAGCGGCGGAAAACTGCTTAAAAGCAGAAGTAATATTCTGTTCTGATACGGGTTCTAAGCCGGCGGCAAATGCTGCCGGCTTAAATCATAATAAGTGTGTTATTTATTACATACTTAACTATACTAGTTGTTTCCCGGAGTTGTAGTTATGGGTAAGTTTTTAAACTTTATAAAATCTGTACTTAGTTCATACGAGTTTTTCTTCACGGCTGTTATCATTTTTTATGAATTGTTCTTTCACTTTTTAAGATTTGAGGCAGTCTCAGGAGATATCGCCGGAATAGTATTTCTGTCTATTGCCTTTGGGTCTGCGGCAGGAATCGTAACAAGCTTTCTGAAGGATAAGGGAAAGGTGATATATACCATCATTGTTCTTGTAGTTATATACCTTTTCTTCGTTGCTCACCTGATGTACAGTCATGTATTCAATTCATACCTTTCTATATCAGGCGTGGGCGGCATGACGGGACAGGCTTTTACTAATTTCGGAGATCTGATATGGAGTGCATTTGTTGCAAAGCTTCCTGTCATACTCATATGGCTGATACCTATAATCTTTTATGCAGTGATAGGACGTAAGATCATATACAAAGGGAAACGCAAACCGGTGGCATATTCACTTGAAGCGCTGTTTCTTATGATATTTACATTTTATATATATCTTTTCTTCATTGTTACGGGAAAAGGCGATGATTCAGCCTATGCCATGCTGAAGAATTATGATTCGGTTGAAAGGTCAGTACAAAGGCTTGGAGTCATAAGGACAACTTTCCTGGATGCTGAATATGGAATTAAAAGAGCAACGGGAAATGAAAAGAAAGAGGCTGAATTTGCCGAGCAGACCTATGTCCCTGAGTTTGACATGGAAACCACTACCGTTACGGAAGCAACAACGGCAGAAAGTAAATCAACTGAAGCAACTACCGAAGCTACCACAGAAGAGGCTACTATCGATATGTCTCCGAATACCCTGGATATAGATTTTGAGGCTGTAAATGCGGCGGCAAATTCGGGGGCGGTTACATCTATAAATGAATATCTTCAGAATGCCCAGTGTACCAACAGAAATGAGTACACAGGAATGTTCGAGGGATATAATACGATATTCATCGTAGCCGAAGGCTTTGATGGATTCGTGATAGATCAGAAGCTTACACCTACTCTCTACAAGATGACGCATCAGGGTTTTTGGTTTAAGAATTTCTATACACCTCTCTGGTATGGTTCTACTAGTGGAGGAGAGTATGCCGATCTGGTAGGTCTTATGCCGAGAAACGGTGGATATCTCTCCATGAATAAAGTGGGAAGTACCGGGGCGTATATGCCATTTACCCTCTGTAATCAGTCAAAGAGAAATGGCTATAATACCTTTGGCTTCCACGATAATTATTATGATTATTATAACAGAAATGTTTCGCATCCCAAGCTTGGCTATGATAACTGGCTTGGAATAGGAAACGGAATGGAATATGAGAAGAACGCAGGTGGCGGAGTGCTCTGGCCGCAGTCTGATCTTTTCATGGAACAGAATACATTTGATATCTATAAGGACGAAGAACCTTTCCATGTATATTATCTTACGGTAAGCGGTCATGTGCAGTACAACTTCGGTGGAAATGCAATGTCTGCAAGGCATAAGGATATCGTTGAAGACCTTCCGTATTCGGATGGAACAAAGGCATATATCGCCTGCCAGTACGAGCTTGAGCTTATGCTCACAGCGCTTCTGGAGGATCTGGAGAAGGAAGGAATAGCAGATCATACCGTGATAGCTCTTGTTGCAGATCATGTGCCATATGGCAACAAAGAGATAGTGGATGAGCTTTCAGGCAAGATGCTTGATAATACATTTGGATGGTACAAGAATACATTTATCTTATATTCTGAGGGCATGGACCATGGAGTTCCTATTGACAAAGTATGTATGAGCCTTGATGTTCTGCCGACGCTGTCAAACCTCCTGGGCTTCGATTACGACTCACGTATGCTTGCAGGACAGGATATCCTTTCGGGAAATGAAGGGCTTGTCATCATGAATGACGGCAGTTTCATAACCGACAGGTGCAGGTACAACAGCAATACGGGACAGGTAGACGGAGATGTTCCTGATGAATATATAGATTATTATAAAAATGTAGTTAAAAACAAAAAGAATATGTCTGATATGATACTTGTAAATAATTACTACAAGTATATAAAGGATTATATTCCTGGTGAAGATGAAGAATAAGAGAGGAGAAGTGGACTATGGACAATATTGATATCAGTATACTTAAATGCCTTAAGAAGAATGCAAGACTCACAGCGTCCTCGATAAGCGAAGAGATTGGTCTTTCTGTATCTGCTGTTATAGAGAGAATCAGGAAGATGGAGAATTCAGGGATTATCCGTGGATATACCATTGATGTTGATCCTAAGACTGTAGGTAATTCTATGGTGGCTCTTATGGAAGTAAGCCTCCGTCATCCGGATTATTATGATGGATTTGTTGAGGTGATAAGAAGCAACAGCTGTATAGCTGCATGTTATTATCAGACCGGAGAGTTTGATTTTGTACTCCGTATAGTTACAGATTCAACAGAAGGACTTGATGACGCATACAAGATTGTAAAAGGCTATGAAGGCGTGGAAAAGACTGAAACCCATATCGTCCTCAGGACTATTAAGGAAGAGGTCGGCGGAGTTCCTATGCTGGATTAATATGAATACAGCCTGTTTACAGGATGATGTTTGATAAAAGAGGGTATTTAAAGAGGTTAATAAAGAGATGGATAAAAGACTTGGTCTCGTACTTGAAGGCGGAGGGATAAGAGGTATATATACAGCGGGAGTTCTCGATGAGTTTCTTCTGAACGGAATTAAAGTAGACGGACTGATAGGTGTATCGGCCGGTATACTTCACGGACTGTCATATATTTCGGAACAGTTCGGAAGGGATGGCAGATATTATGTGAATCTCAGAAAGAATAAGAGATTTATGAGTTTTGAATCTCTTATCAAAACCGGAGATATATGTGAGGTTGAATTCTGTTATAAAGATATTCCGGATAAGCTTTACCCGTTTGACTATGATAAGTTTAAAGAGAATGCAGCAAAGACAGAAGTGTATTCCTGTGTTACCGATCTTGAAACAGGTAATGCGGAATATATAAGAATATATGATCTTAAGACAGATATGGATGCCGTACGTGCATCGGCATCACTGCCACTGGTTTCTAGAACTGTGGAATATAAGGGCAGAAAGTACCTTGATGGAGGAACTTCAGATTCTATACCTGTTGATGCCATGAGAGAAAAGGGCTTTGCAAAGAATATCCTGGTGCTTACCCAGCCTGCGGGATATACCAAAAAGCCTGATAAGACTATGCCTATAATGAATTATATGTATAAGGATTATCCGGATTATCTTGAAACAGCCAGGTACAGATACATAGATTACAATAAAACTCTGAAGCATATAGATGAGCTTGAAAAGGCGGGTGAAGTGCTTGTAATAAGACCAAGCAGAGACCTTGGAGTCAGCAGAACCGAGAAGAATATTGAAAGCATCAAACGTATGTATAAACTTGGAAGATTTGATGCCATTAATATGATGGATAGGATTAAAGAATATGTTAAAGAGTAAGATACTTAAGGATCTTGAGGAAAACAGAGGGAGGCCTATATCCGGTCAGGCTCTTGCCGAAAAAAATAATGTATCCAGAAATGCAGTCTGGAAGGCAGTCAATGCACTTAAAGAAGACGGACATGAGATTATTTCGGGAAGAAATAAGGGATATTATCTTTCAGAGTCCAGCGATAAGGTCTCAGCAGAGGGTATCAGAAGTTATCTCGGAGACAGACTTTCAGATGTGGAGATAATGGTATACGATGAATTGGATTCCACCAATAATGAGGCTAAACGTAATATCAATACCTATGGTGCTCAGACAACGCTTCTTGTTGCAGAGACTCAGACCGGGGGTAGGGGCAGAATGGGAAAGTCTTTCTTCTCACCGCCCGGCGCCGGTATATATATGTCTGTATATTACAGATCTCCCCACGGTGTTCGTAATCCTATGATGGTCACTATGGCTGCAGCTGTAGCTGTGGTACGGACTATAGAGAAGTTCACGGATATAAAACCGGGAATCAAGTGGGTAAATGACATTTTTATCGGTGATAAGAAATGCTGCGGAATTCTTACGGAAGCTGTAACTGATCTCGAGACAGGGCTTTCATCGGATATCATAGTCGGTATAGGACTCAATGTAAGACCGGTTGATCTTCCGCCTGAGCTTTCTGATATAGTTACTTCTCTTGGGATTACTGATGTGACCAGGAACCAGCTGATTGCTGAGCTGTTAACTAATCTCAACGAGCTTTGCCGGCATGAGAGAGAAACATTTATGGAAGAGTATATTGCTCATTCAAATGTAAATGGAAAGCATATAAAGTACGAAGCAGACGGCAAAGCCTGCCTGGGAACGGTAGTAACGGTAAGGAAAAACGGTGCGCTTGAAGTAAAGAGAGACAGCGGTGAGACTGATATGGTTACTACTGGAGAGATTCTTTTCAGAGAAAAAAATAAAAATATAAAATGATAAAAAAATAGTTGACACTGTTCAATCATTGTGGTAATATACACACGTTGCTGACATGAAAGCAGTCAGTAACGTGGTATTTTGCGCGAGTGGCTCAGCGGTGGAGCATCTCCTTGCCAAGGAGAGGGTCGCGGGTTCGATTCCCGTCTCGCGCTTCTTTTTTTACTTAAAGCGGTGTCATGGAGCTATATAGGTTTCATGGCACTTTTTTTACATAATGGGTATGTTTTCCGTTTTGTATCTTTGATAGGAATTATTATGAAAGAGACATTTAAGAAAGGTTTTGGGAAATTTAAAGACGTTGTAAAGAAGACAAATGACCTTCCGCTTTGGAGGTGGGTACTGGTATGCTTCCTTACAGCTCTTTTACTTGAGTTTATTCTGGAAATACTCGGTAGAAGATCGCCGATAAGTGCGGTTCTCTTCGTTATTCATTCACCACTGGTTTTTATTTATAATATATTTCTGGTGTTCTTTACCCTGCTTCTGGGGCTGCTCCTGAAGAAGAGGGTATTTATGGTTGGCTTTATATCATTTTTATGGCTGGTCATGGGAACCATCAATTTCTTTGTCCTGGGTCACAGAATCACCCCATTTTCATTTATAGACTTCCTTATGGTATCGGATGTTATGAGTATGCTGGATGTTTATTTTAAAACCTACCAGCAGTTCCTGATATTCTTTGGAATCTTTGCTGTCATTACATTATTGGTTTTTGCATTTATAAAGATGCCGAAGATCAGAGGCAGTGTTCATTATATAACAACTATTCTTATATGCTTCGCAGCCTTCGGAGTTCTGTATGTTTTGACAGTCTTAAGTCTCAAGACAGATATCATTTCCGATGACTTTTCCAATCTGGGAACGGCGTATAAAGACTATGGTTTTGCTTATTGCTTCTCCAACAGTGTTATAGATGTCGGAATCGGTAAACCGCAGGATTACTCGGCAGTTCGTATCGGAAATATAGAGTCGGATATTGAAAAGACTTCTGTTTACAGGAAGCAGATGAAGGATAAGCCGGACATCATTGTGATTCAGCTTGAATCATTTATAGACATCGAACGTGTTGAAGGAGTAAATGTAGACAGGGAGCCTATTCCTAATTTCAGAAATTTCTGCAATAAATATCCTTCCGGTTATCTTACTGTTCCTGCCATAGGAGCAGGTACCGCAAATACGGAATTTGAGATTCTGACCGGTATGAATTCCAAAGATTTTGGTGCGGGAGAGTATCCGTATAAGACTATACTGACTGAAAAACCTTGTGAAAGTCTTGCGCATATTCTAAAGAGTCAGGGCTACGGAACTCATGCCATTCATAATAACAGAGCAAAGTTTTACAGCAGGGATGAGGTTTATCCGAATCTCGGATTCGATACATTTACATCACTGGAATATATGACTCATATTGAGAGGACAGAGACAAACTGGGCGAAGGACAGCATACTGGTAGATGAGATTCTCAAGGCTCTTGATTCAACTCCGGAGAAGGATTTTGTATTTACTGTATCGGTTCAGGGCCATGGTAAATATCCTAAGGATGAATTGAAATGTGATGAGCATGTTGTGGTAACAAGAGATGATGAGGATCCTGAACTTACAAATCAGTTCGGATACTTCGTTAATCAGTGTTACGAGATGGACCAGATGATCAGAAATCTCAAGAACCGTCTTGATAAGAGAAGAGGAAATTACATCCTGTTCCTTTATGGTGATCATATACCCGCCCTTGAATTCTCCGACGGACAGTTCAAAGAGGGAGAGATCAATCAGACCGAATATGTTATCATCAATAACATGAACCTTGACATACCCGACAGGGATATATATACATACGAGTTTTCCGATATTCTGCTTACAAGCCTGGGATACGACAGAGGAGTGATGCAGAAGACTCATAACAGATATATCACGTTGCTTCATCAGAACGAAGACTATAAAGGAGCTCAGCTTAATCTGGAATATGATATGCTTTATGGCGAAAATTACATTTATTCATATATTGATGCATATCAGAAAACGGATATGAAGATGGGTATAGATGATATAACCATTAGCGGGGTGACCGAGAATGCCGACGGCAGTATTACCGTGACTGGTGAATATTTCACGGAATTTTCCAAGGTCCTGATTAATGGGGACAGATATGATACAACCTATGTTGATGAAAATGCACTTCTAATAGAGGCCGATTCGGCTCCTGAAGAACTTGTGGACGGTGTGACTGAATTTAAGGTTGCTCAGATAGATAAAAAGAAACATCTTCTGACCGAAACCGATGCATTTACGTACTCAAAACAGGGTGATTGATGCAAATAGAATTTTTAACGAAATGAGCATGAAAGTTTGTGTAATTTTTGCAGACATACCTTGTTGACACCACAACTCAAGTTTGTTACCATAGTGGAAAATTTTTATTCAAGTTATAGTTTTAGATGTATTAAAAAAAGAGGAGAAAGAAAATGAGCAAGATTATCGGTGAAGGCATTACATTTGATGACGTTTTACTTATCCCGGGATACTCGGAAGTATTACCAAGCATGGTAGATGTTTCTACGAAGCTTACCAAGAAAATCAAGCTTAACATACCGCTTATGAGTGCCGGTATGGATACTGTAACAGAACACCGCATGGCAATCGCTATGGCGAGACAGGGCGGTATAGGTGTTATTCACAAGAATATGAGTATCCAGGAGCAGGCTGAAGAGGTAGACATGGTTAAACGTTCTGAAAATGGTGTCATAACAGATCCGTTTTCACTTTCTCCTGAACATACACTTGCAGATGCGGATGATTTGATGGCAAAATACAGGATTTCCGGTGTTCCTATAACAGAAAACGGAAAGCTTGTCGGAATCATCACAAACAGAGATCTTAAATTTGAGACAAATTACCAGAGAAAGATAAGAGAGGTAATGACTACAGAAAACCTTATCACTGCCAAGGAAGGAATCACTCTTGAAGAGGCAAAGAGCATTCTCTGGGCAGCTCGTAAGGAAAAGCTTCCGATTGTTGATGAAGCAGGAGTTCTTAAGGGACTTATTACAATCAAAGATATTGAGAAGGCTATAAGATATCCTGATGCAGCTAAGGATCAGAAGGGCAGACTTCTCTGTGCAGCAGCTGTCGGTGTTACCGCAGATGTTACAGACAGAATAGATGAACTTGTAAATGCGCATGTTGACGCTATAGTTATAGATACAGCCCATGGACATTCAGCAAATGTGCTTAAGACCTTCAAGATGATCAAGGACAGATATCCGGATCTTGATGTTATAGCAGGTAATGTTGCTACAGGCAAGGGTACCAGGGCTATGATAGAAGCCGGCGTTGATGCTGTTAAGATAGGTATAGGACCGGGCTCTATCTGTACAACACGAGTTGTAGCAGGTATAGGTGTTCCACAGATAACAGCTATTATGCATGCATATGAAGCAGCTAAGGATGCAGGAATTCCTGTTATCGCAGATGGCGGTATCAAATATTCGGGAGATGTTACCAAGGCACTTGCAGCCGGTGGTGATGTCTGCATGATGGGCAGCATGTTCGCAGGTACAGAAGAAGCACCCGGAGAAATTGAACTTTATCAGGGAAGAAAATACAAAGTATACAGAGGTATGGGTTCTCTCGCAGCTATGGAGAAGGGCTCAAAGGACAGATATTTCCAGGCAGGTGCAAAGAAGCTTGTACCTGAAGGCGTTGAAGGCCGTGTGGCATTCAAGGGAAGTGTGGAAGATACAGTATTCCAGCTTATAGGTGGTCTCAGAGCAGGAATGGGTTATGTCGGGGCAGAGAATATTACAGCACTTCATGAGAAGGCTGAGTTCGTTAAGATTACTCCTGCAGCTCTTCGTGAGAGCCATCCGCATGATATACAGATTACAAAGGAAGCACCGAATTATTCAACACTCTAAGTTGTTTTGGCAGAACCTTCGGTGAAATGACAGAAATCAGATGTAAGTTGTCGACTTATGACTCCTCACATCTGATTTCGCATGTTGTGAGTCAGATGCCAAAAACTCTGTTTCGGCTTAAAAAAACAGAAAACTGCACTTCATTAGAATAATAAATAATATAGAGGAAACATTTTATGATTAGAGAAGATGTCAGAAATATAGCTATTATAGCCCATGTTGATCATGGTAAAACTACTCTTGTAGACGGACTTCTCCGCCAGAGCGGCGTGTTCAGAAGCAACCAGGAGGTTGTTGAGAGGGTAATGGATTCAAATGATATTGAGAGGGAGAGAGGAATAACCATTCTCTCCAAGAATACGGCTGTTGACTATAACGGCATAAAGATCAATATCATAGATACTCCGGGTCATGCTGATTTTGGTGGCGAGGTTGAGCGTGTACTTAAGATGGTTAACGGCGTTATACTTGTTGTAGATGCATTTGAGGGTGCTATGCCTCAGACCAGATTTGTACTTCAGAAGGCGCTGGCACTTAACCTTTCTGTAATAGTATGTATCAATAAGATTGACAGACCTGATGCCAGAGTTGCTGAGGTAGAGGATGAGGTTCTTGAACTTCTCATGGATCTTGATGCTACTGAGGAACAGCTTGACTGTCCATTTGTATATGCATCCGCAAAGGAAGGTGTTGCGTCTTACAAGGCAGATGAACCGGGAACAGATATGAAGCCTCTCTTCGAGACTATAATTAATCATATTCCTGCACCCGAGGGTGATCCCGACGCGGGAGTTCAGATGCTTATAAGCACCATAGATTATAATGAATATACAGGACGTATCGGTGTCGGAAAGGTAGATAACGGTACTATAAGAGTCAATCAGGACGTGGTACTTGTAAATCACCATGAGCCTGACTATATGAAGAAGGTTAAGATTGGAAAGCTTTACGAATATCAGGGACTCCAGAGATATGAGGTTGAAGAAGCAACAGTAGGTGCCATCGTAGCAATATCAGGTATGGAAGAGATCAAGATCGGTGATACCATCTGCTCACCTGAAAAACCTGAAAGCATTCCTTTCCAGAAGATTTCAGATCCTACAATTTCCATGGATTTCATGGTAAATGATTCTCCTCTTGCAGGTAAGGAAGGTAAGTTTGTAACCTCAAGACATCTTAGAGACAGACTGTTCCGTGAACTTAATACCGATGTCGGACTCAGGGTGGAAGAGACTGATTCCATGGATTGTTTCAAGGTTTCCGGACGTGGTGAGCTTCATCTGTCTGTTCTTATTGAGAATATGAGACGTGAGGGCTACGAATTTGCAGTCAGTAAGGCAGAGGTAATCTATAAAACAAATGAACTTGGCAAGAAGGAAGAGCCGTTTGAGATAGCAACCATAGATGTACCTGACGAGTATTCGGGAACCATCATCAATATGCTTGCAATCCGTAAGGGTGAGATGACGGGAATGGCAACAGCCGGAACAGGCATGACCAGACTTGAGTTCAGAATCCCATCCCGTGGACTTATAGGTTTCAGAGGACCTTTCCTGACAGCAACAAAGGGAAATGGTGTTATAAATACGCTGTTTGACGGCTATGATGCATATAAGGGTGATATGTCATACAGACAGAACGGTTCACTCATTGCATTTGAGGACGGAACATCCATAACTTACGGACTTTTCAATGCACAGGAAAGAGGAACTCTCTTTATCGGACCGGGCGTACAGGTTTATGCCGGAATGGTAGTCGGAGAGACCGGCCGTGCAGAAGATATAGAAGTAAATGTATGTAAGACCAAGCACCTTTCCAATACCCGTGCTTCGGGATCGGATGATGCCCTTAAGCTTACACCGCCAAGGATTCTTTCCCTTGAGCAGGCGCTTGACTTCATCGATACAGATGAGCTTCTTGAAATAACTCCTGAAAATCTCAGGATCAGAAAGAAGATACTTGATTCAAGAATGAGAATGCGTGCATCACGTAATGCACAGCAATAGAATAGACAGTTGCAGAAAAAATGGAGGGTAAAGAGTTGGAAAACATTATTTTAACAGGTGACCGCCCTACAGGCAGACTTCACCTGGGTCATTATGTAGGTTCTCTGAGGAGAAGGGTAGAACTTCAGAACTGTGGGGAGTTTGATAAGATATTCATAATGATAGCCGATGCACAGGCACTTACGGATAATTTTGATAATCCTGACAAGATAAGAGATAATATCATTGAGGTTGCGCTTGATTACCTCTCGGTAGGACTTGATCCTTCCAAGGTAAATCTTTTCATACAGTCTGCGGTACCTGAACTTACAGAGCTTACATTTTACTATATGAATCTTGTGACAATATCAAGGCTTGAGAGAAATCCTACCGTTAAGGCAGAGATGCAGCTTAGAAATTTTGAGACAAGTATTCCGGCAGGTTTCTTTACATATCCTGTGAGCCAGACCTCTGATATCACAGCATTTAAAGCAACTGTGGTTCCGGTAGGTGAGGATCAGCTTCCTATGCTTGAGCAGGCCCGTGAGATAGTAAGAAAGTTTAATGCTACCTACGGAGAAGTTCTGGTTGAGCCTAAGGCTCTTATACCTGAGAATTCAGTTTGTCAGAGGCTTCCGGGTACTGACGGCAAGGCAAAGATGAGCAAGTCTCTCGGAAACTGCATTTATCTTTCGGATACACCTGATGAGGTAAAACAGAAGGTAATGAATATGTATACGGATCCTAATCATATCAAGGTTACTGATCCGGGAAATGTGGAAGGTAATTCCGTGTTTACATATCTCGATGCATTTGCGAAAGACGAAGATTTTGCCAGATTCTGTCCTGATTATAAGAATCTTGACGAAATGAAGGATCATTATAAGAGAGGCGGACTTGGTGACGTTAAGGTCAAGAGATTCCTTCTTGCTGTTCTTGAGCAGGAGCTTGCTCCGATCAGAGAGAAGAGAAAACAGTACGAGAAGGATATTCCTGCTGTATATGAGGTACTGAAGAAGGGAACTGAAGCTGCAAGGGTAGAAGCAGCTAAGACACTTGACGAAGTAAGAGCAGCTATGAGAATCAATTACTTTGATGATGCTGAGCTTATCAGAAGTCAGCAGGAGAAATTCAATTCCACAGCTGATTAGTAAACACAGTTTACTATTACATAATAAAGAAATGGACCGGCGTTCCCATAGGAAGACCGGTCCGATTTTTTTGTTATTATATCTGATTTTTATCTAACCCAATATTTGAATTCTTCATCACCGAAACGGATATAGTCATTGTTGGAGAGCATTATCTCAAATTCCGGCTGCAGAAGCTTTCCGTTGATGAATGTATGATTTGTTGAGGAATTATCTCTGATATAACATTCACCGTTGTTGATACGGAAGGTAGCATGTCGACGGCTGACCTTTCTGTTATCTGTAATCTGGTAATCACAGTCATGAGATTTACCTACAACGAATTCATTTCTGATTATAGGAATAAGCTCATTGGTCTTTATCCTTACGAGATAAGGAATTGGATTCTCATAATTGGATGAGGTTGCAAGAACAGTAGTTCCGGCTTCCGAATTATCCCTTTCATCTGCCTGCATCTCAGCAGCTTCAAGTGAAAGTATGAAATGATAGAAATCTCTCAGGTTGAACATGAGCTTGCTGTCAAGATACTGAAGTATTGTATCAACAAGATCGACACAAGACATATCGGCAAATCTGACCTTCATGATAATATCCTGGATGAACTTTGTGATGTTGACATCAGGGAAATTCTTTTCTACAGGCATATACAGAAGCTGTACATCCATGGTAGAAAGCTCGATATACATATATTTGAAATCAAGGAACAGCTTGTTAAGTGGCATTCCGTTTTCTTCGAAATACATAAGCTGATTCAGAATATTTGAAAGAATGGCAAGAAACTCGCCTTTGTATAACTGCTTCGTAAGGAAAGGCTCAAGTGGAAGAGTAGCCGGAACAACATACTGAAGAGCACGCATTCCGTTTAATTCAACTTCATTTACAGTAGTTCTGTTTCCAACAAACTCGTAATTGAACATATCGCGTTCTCTTGTATTGATGGCGATATTATCCTCCAGCTTGAAGTTCAGAGTAAACTCATCATAGCTTGATGCATTGTTTGCATTGTTATCCATTTTGACACCCCACTTAAAAACTTATCATTTCTCATTCTATCATTTCATACTAGTGTTTTCAAGATGATATTTTTGTTTTTGGGTGGAAAGATTATAGCTGCTGTGGTATAAATATTGTTGATATAAATCAGACCGTTCCTGGCGTATGACAGGTTCATATAGCTGCCATTTATACTAAGATTAAATGGAGTTTCGGGAAGGTATAAAAGGAAGTGTATGCAGAACATGAATAAGGAAATCCTGCACAGAAAACTGAAGAATTTCGGAATACTGATTCTGGTAGGACTTGCTTATTATATATGGATTAAGCTTACGGGACTTGGCATACCGTGCATGACAAGGCGGCTGACCGGTTTCAAGTGTCCCGGATGCGGTGCGACTACAATGGTGCTTTATATGGCAAAGCTGAATTTTGCAAGGGCATACAGGGCCAATCCTTTTCTTTTTTCGACGATTCCCTTTTTGATGCTGGAATTCTTCTACGTTAATATCCTGGAGATATATGAGAAGAAGAGTCCTATGTGGAATAATGTGATCCTCATTTTATTTTTAATAGCGTTTATCGGATTCGGTGTTTTGAGAAATTTTTAGGAGGAAATGTAATGCTGTACTCACCACTTATATTAAAAGCCATCAATATTGCATTTGAAGCCCATGCCGGACAGTTGGATAAGGCAGGGATTCCTTACATAACGCATCCTCTTCATGTGGCTGAAAGCATGGATGATGAAGATTCAACAGTAGTTGCGATTCTTCATGATGTTGTTGAAGATACAGCAGTCACACCGGAGGATCTCAGAAGAGAGGGTATCACGGATTATCAGATAGAAGTAATCGGACTTCTTACTCATGAGGATAGTGTTCCTTACATGGATTATATAGAAAAGCTTTCGAAGAACGAAACTGCAAGGAAGGTGAAGCTTTCAGATCTGAGACATAATATGGACAGGGGAAGGCTCATTACTGTTACACAAAAAGACGAGGAAAGATTTGCAAAGTATAAAAAAGCATATGACTTTCTGATATCCATGGAAAAGTGATGAAAAAGAAGAAAAATACATTTTACTATTGACAACATATGAACATATGAATATAATTACATATGTAATAAAGAAATGAGGAAGGAGTAATCGGATATGAGTGATAAGATGCCTTCAGAGGAGATGCTATATGATCTGGCGGATTTGTTCAGAATATTTGCAGATTCAACAAGGATTAAAATACTGTATGCATTGATAGATAAAGAGCTATGTGTAAATGATATAGCGGCATTACTGAATGCAACACAGTCGTCAGTCAGTCACCAGCTGAGAATTTTAAAGGATTCCAAACTGGTTAAGAAGAGAAGAGACGGTAAAGAGATTTATTATTCACTTGATGACGAGCATGTACATATGATACTGAGTCTCGGAATGGAACATATAGAAGAAATGCAATGATAAAGGAGAATGAAAATGAAGAAGACTTACAAGGTCGATGTTGATTGTGCTGCATGTGCAGAGAAAATGCAGGAAGCTATTAAGAATACTAAAGGTGTGAAGGATGCTACCTTAAGTTTCATGACATTAAAGTGCAAAGTTGAGTTTGAGGATGATGTTACGGATATCGATGCCGTAATGCAGGAGGCAAGAAAGAACTGCAAGAAGGTTGAGGATGATATGGAGATTTATCTCTAGAATAAGATAGAAGGTTTTTATGCTCAGTTCTAAACAGAAAAAGAATCTTATAAGAATCATAATTTCATTTGTATTGGTTGCGGCGCTTTCGGTAGTTTTTCATTTTATCAGCACAGCACCGGTATGGATTCAGCTTCCGCTATTTCTGGTCCCATATTTCATCGTCGGATTTGATGTTCTGAAGAAGGCTTTACACGGGATCAGGAACAGGCAGCCATTTGATGAATGTTTCCTTATGGCGATAGCAACCATAGGTGCCATTGCTATAGGTGAGTACCGTGAAGGTGTTGCTGTTATGCTTTTCTATCAGATAGGAGAACTTTTCCAAAGCATAGCAGTAGGAAAGAGCAGAAGAAATATCTCAGAGCTGATGGATATAAGGCCTGATACGGCTAATCTTCTTCATGAAGACAGAAGTATCACGGAGGAGGATCCGGATGATATAGAGATAGGAAGTATTATAGTAGTCAATCCCGGTGAGAAGGTTCCGATAGATGGAATCATTCAGGAGGGAACAACAACTCTGAATACGAGCGCTCTTACGGGAGAATCAGTCCCTAGAGATGCATCTGAGGGTGATGAAGTCATAAGTGGCTGTGTCAGTATTTCTGGCAGGATTAAGATTAAGACTACTAAGGAATTCGGTGAATCAACAGTATCTAAGATACTTGATCTGGTTGAGAATTCCAGTATGAAGAAAGCAAGATCGGAGAACTTTATATCTAAATTTGCCAGATATTATACTCCGATTGTCTGCTATGGAGCACTTGCGCTTGCCATCATTCCACCCGTAATCCGTATGATTATGGGAATGAGTGGTAATTGGACTGATTTCTTTATCAGAGCCTGTACATTTCTGGTTATCAGCTGCCCATGCGCCGTTGTTGTTTCTGTTCCGCTCAGCTTTTTTGGTGGTATAGGATGCGCATCGTCAAAGGGTATTCTGGTCAAGGGATCAAATTATCTCGAAGCACTGGCAGATACGAAGTATATAGTTTTTGATAAAACCGGAACACTTACAAAGGGTGTATTTGTAGTAACCAGGGTGAAACCGGCTGGGGGATTCACAGAAAAGGAACTTATATCATTTGCCGCTCATGCAGAGCATGGTTCGAGCCATCCTATAGCCATAAGTATTATGGAAGAATACGGAAGGCAGGATGAAGAGGGCTTTAAGACACTGACAAATGACGGTGAGAGGCTCATAAAGGATGTAGAGAATATTCCCGGTTACGGAGTTTCCGTTAATTATGAGGGAAAGAAGATCTTTGCCGGAAGCAGAAAGCTTATGGATAAAGAGGGTATTGTGGGATATGATACCCATGCTGCAAATAATGTCGGAGAAGTCGGGACGGAGGTTCATGTTTCGGTAGACGGCAGGTACGCAGGCTTTATGCTGATATCAGATGTGGTCAAACCTGAAACAAAGGACGCCATGACCGGTCTTAAGAACCAGGGAATAAAAACGGTAATGCTTACCGGTGACTCTGAAAAGGTAGCCGGGGCAGTTGCTAAAGAGATAGGTATAAATGAATATAGAGCAGAACTTCTTCCGGGTGATAAGGTTGAGGAAGTTGAAAAGCTAATAGATAAGAAGAAAGAAAAGGAGAAGCTTGCATTTGTCGGAGACGGTATCAATGATGCTCCGGTACTTTCGAGAGCGGATATCGGTATAGCCATGGGTGCCATGGGTTCCGATGCAGCAATCGAGGCTGCTGATATAGTCCTTATGGATGATGATCCGAGGAAGATATCACTGGCAATGCGTATTTCCAGAAAGACACTAAGGATAGTTCACCAGAATATAGTATTTGCAATCGGGGTTAAGATACTCTGTCTCATACTCGGAGCATTTGGAATTGCAAATATGTGGATTGCAATATTCGCGGATGTCGGGGTTATGGTTATAGCGGTTCTGAATGCTACCAGGGCACTCCGCATTAAATCATAGACAGACCTTTTTTATATGTTACAATTAACTTATAAAAAACCTTGTATCGGGGCATTTGACAGGAGGAAGGATTGTTATGGGGAATTATATAATGGCGATGGACGCCGGAACGACAAGTAACAGGTGTATCATTTTTGACAAGGCAGGAAATATTGTTTCGGTTGCCCAGAAGGAATTTACTCAGTACTATCCGAAGCCGGGATGGGTTGAGCATAATGCAAATGAAATCTGGTCCACTATGATGAGTGTTGTCATAGAGGCTATGAACAATAAAGGTATAACCTATGACGAGATTTCGGGCATAGGTATTACAAACCAGCGGGAGACCACCATTGTATGGGACAGGAATACAGGTGAACCGGTATATAATGCCATAGTATGGCAGTGCAGACGTACTTCCGAATACTGTGACAGCCTGAGAGCCGAAGGACTTACCGATACCATAAGAAGTAAGACAGGACTGGTTATAGATGCTTATTTTTCCGCTACAAAGCTTAAATGGATTCTGGATAATATTCCCGGAGTGAGAGAGAGAGCTGAGAAAGGGGAACTGTGTTTCGGTACAGTGGATACATGGCTTATCTGGAAGCTGACAAACGGAAGAGTACATGTGACGGATTATTCAAATGCATCCAGGACCATGCTGTTTAATATCACGGATCTTGATTGGGATGATGAGATTCTGAATAAGCTGGATATACCGAGGAGCATGCTCCCAAAGGTATGTCAGTCAAGTGAGA
Source organism: Eubacterium sp. (assembly GCA_017477505.1). Lineage (GTDB taxonomy): Bacteria > Bacillota > Clostridia > Lachnospirales > Lachnospiraceae > Eubacterium_Q. The sequence continues at coordinate 37,912 of JAFUVQ010000062.1, read as the reverse complement.
TTTATGGTGAAACCGAATCCGGATTTTTCGGTGGACCTATAAAAATTGCCGGCATAGCAGGCGATCAGCAGGCGGCACTTTTTGGGCAGACCTGTTTCAATAAAGGCGATGCCAAGAATACATACGGTACAGGATGTTTCCTTCTTATGAATACCGGTCATGAACCTGTATTCTCGGATAACGGACTGGTAACAACTATTGCATGGGGGCTTGACGGTAAGATTTATTATGCTCTCGAGGGCTCGGTATTTATAGCAGGAGCTTCTATTCAGTGGCTCAGAGATGAGATGAGGCTTATCGATTCCGCCGAGGATTCGGAGTATATGGCTCAGAAAGTAAAGGATACCAACGGATGTTATGTTGTTCCGGCTTTTACAGGGCTTGGAGCACCTTACTGGAATCAGTATGCAAGAGGAACTATAGTAGGAATTACAAGAGGAGTCAATAAATATCACATCATCAGGGCTACGCTTGAAGCAATCGCCTACGAAACAAGTGATGTGCTCCATGCCATGGAGGCTGATTCGGGAGTTAAGCTTTCTAGCCTTAAGGTTGACGGTGGTGCATCTGCAAATGATTTTCTTATGCAGACTCAGGCTGATATCATAAATGCGAGAGTGCTCCGTCCTACATGTGTTGAAACAACAGCTATGGGAGCTGCATATCTGGCAGGTCTCGCAACAGGCTTCTACAAAGACAGGGATGAGATAAGAGTAAACTGGAATATAGATAAGCTCTTTACTCCGGATATAAGTGAAGAAGAGCGTGAGGAAAGACTTTCAGGCTGGAGTAAAGCTGTTGAGAGAAGTTTTGATTGGGCAAAATAGATTAATTTTTATAACATTATTGGTACAAAACGATTTTTTTTAAGAAAAATTCGGAAAAAACTTAAAAAACTTATTTACAACTTGTTTTTCATGATGTATAATCTTCCTCGGATTTTGCGTAGTAGTGCAGTAAAGTGCATTACATTCCAAACAAATAATAAAAAACTATAATATAAAAGAAGAGGAGAGAAAAGTCATGTCATACGTTGATGAAGTACTGGAGAAGATCCAGAAAAGAGATGCAGATCAGCCTGAGTTTTTACAGGCAGTAACAGAGGTTCTTAATTCACTCAGACCTGTTATCGACCAGGATGAGGAGAAGTACAGAAAGCTTGCTATTCTTGAGAGAATCACAGAGCCTGATCGTCAGATCATGTTCAGAGTTCCTTGGGTAGATGATAATGGAAATGTACAGGTTAACCGTGGTTTCCGTGTACAGTTCAACAATGCTATAGGACCTTACAAGGGAGGTCTCAGACTTCATCCATCAGTAAACCTTGGTATCATCAAGTTCCTTGGTTTCGAGCAGATCTTCAAGAATTCACTTACAACACTTCCTATCGGTGGTGGTAAGGGTGGTTCTGACTTCGATCCTAAGGGTAAATCAGATAATGAAATCATGAAATTCTGCCAGAGCTTTATGACAGAGCTTTCAAAATATATTGGAGCTGATGAGGATGTTCCTGCCGGTGATATCGGTACAGGCGCTCGTGAGATCGGTTTCATGTTTGGTCAGTATAAGAGAATCAAAGGTCTTTATGAAGGCGTTCTTACAGGTAAGGGACTTACATACGGTGGTTCACTTGCTCGTACAGAGGCTACAGGTTATGGTCTTCTTTATCTCACAGAAGAGATGGTTAAGTGCCATGGCGATAAGATGGAAGGCAAGACAGTTGCAGTATCAGGTTCAGGTAATGTTGCTATCTACGCTATCCAGAAGGCTACACAGCTTGGTGCTAAGGTTGTTACATGTTCAGATTCAACAGGCTGGATCTATGATGAGTCAGGTATCGATGTAGCACTTCTTAAGGAAGTTAAGGAAGTTAAGCGTGCACGTCTTACAGAATATGCTGCAGCTAAGCCATCAGCTCAGTACTTCGAGAAGAAGAATGGTGAGCATGGTGTATGGCAGTACAAGGTAGATATCGCTCTTCCATGTGCTACACAGAACGAGCTTGATATCGAAGATGCTAAGATGCTCGTAGCTAACGGCGTTCAGTATGTAGCTGAAGGTGCTAACATGCCTACAACAATTGAAGCTACAGAGTACTTCCAGGCAAACAACGTACCATTTGTTGGTGGTAAGGCTGCTAACGCAGGTGGTGTTGCTACATCAGCACTTGAGATGAGCCAGAACAGCGAGAGACTTTCATGGAGCTTCGAAGAGGTTGATTCTAAGCTTAAGGGTATCATGGTTGGTATTTATCACAATATCGATGATGCTGCTAAGGAGTACGGTATGGAAGGCAACTATGTTGCAGGTGCTAACATCGCCGGCTTCAAGAAGGTTGTTGAAGCAATGATCGCTCAGGGTGTTTGCTAATAACAAACTGAATTGAATTTAAGATAAGATATAAAGTCCTGTAAACCCAGTGTTTATGGGGCTTTTCTTATGTTCTGAAGTGATTTGGGACGTAGTATATTAAATTAACTTTCTTGAATGGTACATTTTTTGATACTATGCAATCGAAAAAACCAAAATAAAAATGCCGAAAAAACCAAAATAAAAATGCCGAAAAACATAAAATAAACTTGAATTATTACATGAAACATTGCATAATAGGTATTGATTTACGAAGTAAATCAATGCTCCGAGCGCAAGCGAGGACATACTGTGCGGAGCACAGTAATTCTGAGAAGCAGAATAAGAATTTATTGAAAATAAATTCTTATGCAATAAGTTTGGAGGTATAGACTAAATGAAATATTATATAAGAGTGGTAGATAAATATATAGATGAAATGATTAAGGCTTTCAATGCCATAAATATAGTGGGTCCAAAAGGTTGTGGAAAAACGAGAACTGCTAAGGAAAGATGTAAAACAATCATTGAGTTCCAGAATGAAGAAAAGAGAGAAGGATATTTAAGCATTGCTAATACAGCTCCCAGGCTATTTTTGAAAAATGAAAAACCTATTTTGTTTGATGAATGGCAGGATGCTCCAAAGATATGGGGGACAATAAGAGAAGATTGTGACGACAATCCTGAAGCTTTTGGAGAGTATTATCTGACAGGATCATCAAGCAAAAAAATCGATACCCCTCATACTGGGACCGGAAGAATTTCTGAAATAACCATGTATCCTATGACATTATATGAAACTGGTGAGTCGACTGGAGGAGTTTCTATATCCAGATTATTCGATGATGATAAGTATGATATAGATGGTGAAAAAAGCAATCTGAAATTAGAAGATCTTTTTTATATTATTTGTCGAGGCGGATGGCCAAGATGCCTCGCAATAAAAGACGACGCTGCTAAGCTTCGAATCGCAACAGACTATTTCGAACAAATATATAAAAAGGATATAAGTGCAGTTGATGGAGTAAAGAGAAATCCGGAGTGGGCAAGAACTATTCTTTGGTCATACGCTAGAAATATGGCTACATTATCTAAGAAAACGGTGATAAATTCAGATATAAAAGCAACGTATAATATAACAGATATTACAATTTCTTCTTATATTGAAGCTTTGGAAAAGTTATTTGTGATAAAAGATATAGATGCCTGGACTCCTCAGATAAGATCCAAAACGGCAATCAGATCAGCAAAAAAACACATTTTTTTTGATCCATCTATCGGACTTGCTGCTTTGGGAATTAAACCTGATTATTTTAATATGGATTTAGATATGTTTGGGCATGCCTTTGAAAATCTGGTTATTAGGGACCTTTTGTCATATGCTGAAACTCAAAATGCAAGAGTCATGCATTATAGTGATGATACAGGACTTGAGGCTGATGCAGTGTATCAGCTTTATGATGGAAGATATGCTCTGATAGAGATAAAGACCGGTGTAAATGCTGTACCAAAGGCTGAAGAAGGTTTGTTAAAGTTTAGAGATGTAATTAGACAACATAATGAAAAGGCTCTTTCAAATAAAGAACATCCTGGCGTTACCTATAGAGAACCATCTTTACTAATGATTATATGTGCCAATGCTGAAATGGCATATACAACTGATAATGGTGTGAAGGTTGTCCCAGTGGGGTGTTTGAAAGATTAAATATATAGCAGGACATTTAAATGAATATTTTTAATTTGATTCCAATAGGATTTTTTAATCCTCTTGCAAGTGGGAGTAACAACAGAATATATGCTGACTGTCTTCAGCTTATTTATGATGAATATGATAGAGAAATCACATTTAGAATGGAGCGAGATAGAATTCGTGACGCTATAGCAATATATCTTATGGAAAATCATATAGATGTTGTTTCGGACATTGATGATTATTCTTTGAACCAGAAAGTTCCAGATGAAAAAGCAGCTTCATCGTCATACTCGGATCTGGCATCTCAGATAATACGTAAGCTTTCTTCAGATGAAGTGGGATGGCTTGAGGAAGAAATTGATGATGCAACTTTCGGAAGGAATATAATTATGACTGAGCAGGGAATAATGCTGGCTGAGCTTCTTGCAAGAATGGAGAAGCCGGAAACAGCTGAATTCTCAAGCTATATATATAATATATATAATACGCTATCGAATATTGAGCAATATGATGATATTTATGTTGATGTTCTTAAAAATGTATTTAAAAATGCAAAGGGATTATCTAAAGATTTAAAGACTCTGGCTACATTTATCAAAAAGATTATAGAACGGATGATTCATGAAGAAACATTTGAAAGTCTGACTGAAAATCTGCTTGATTATTTTAATGGGGATTTCATCAAAGAGTATTCTCGTCTTACAAAACGTCAGAATATAAGAACCTACAGAAGAGTTATTTTGCAGAGATTAAATGACTTGAGAATTGAAGAAACAAAAGAAAACCTTGTAATATGCTGCAAAAAAGAGGAAAAAATATCAGATGACAAGGCTGAAGAGTGTGTTGATGATATGATAGACAATACTGTCAGATTTCTGGATGGAGATTATGACAGGATTATGTCAGATATAAAGCATAAGATAAATGTATATCTTCAGGTAGCGGTCGGAAGAGCTCGTTTTATCAGAAATAAAGAAAAAAATATAAGAGGAGATATAGAAAAAACCTTGAAGATTCTTGGCGATGAAATGAAAGAGCTGGATATTCATGATAGTATTCCGGATGAAATGAAATCTCTTTTTACATTTGATGATAATCAGTTTATTGATTTGTCATCGATATCTTACCCGAGAAGAAGTCAGATCATTAGAGAAAACAGTACCCAGAATCTGGTCGAAATAGATGAAGAGGATATAGAGAGAACCAAGAGAGAGTTTGAAAAAGAACTGGAAGATATCTATGCAAAGGATAAGATGTCAGAATATTTGAATAGTATTATTGGAGAAAGGTTAAAGATTGATACTAGAGATTTCCCGCTAGAAAACAAGGTTCAGCTGCTTAAAATGTTATCTTCCGCCGTATATGCTGAGGAAAGCGGATACATTATAGAAGTTGAGGATGGTTACATAGAGACAGATCAGATGCTGATCAGAAAATTTAGTATGAAAAGGAAGTAGAATATGGAACTTTCAGGTTTTGAAAATGAATGGGAAGGGCTTACCTCCGGTGAAAAAACAATGTTTCAAAAATGTGTCCGGATTATGCTGAAGAAAACATTTATAGTTTATGATAAAGGTGAAGAGGAAAAAAAGGAATACTTTTTCATTTCTAAGCATTCAGATATATTCAGCAGATATTTATGTCCTATAGGATATGATGTCCTGGTTGACAGAGATAATAAAGTTATCATGCTTCAAAATACTGTCAGTGCAGGTGAATCATCAAAGATGCAGATCAACAGGTGTAACCTGTCTCTTGCTGATAGTATAGTGTTATGTGTTTTATTTACTATTTATTCTGACAGAGTCAGACAGGGGAGTCTTGCAGAATCTATAATTATTTCAATTACTGATCTGAGATTTCAGTTTGAAAAATATAAGGTTCAGGACAGATTCGAGAAAAAAGGGGAACTTTCTGAGACAATAAAAAAACTGGAAAGATATAATCTTATAGAAATGAATGGGAAACTTGGCGAAGCAGATACAAAAATAAAAATTTTTCCTTCTATTCAATTTGCTTTAGATGCAAATGAGTTTCATTTGTTCGCTGAACAGGCAGAGAAAAGGATGTTTACGAAGGATTTGCAGAGCCAGGATATAGATTTGGAAAATGAAGATGGAGAAGGATTTGATGATACCGATGAATGATTATCTGAATATATCAGATAGAAAAACAGCAACAAAAGTTCGCTTGATAAACTGGTCTAAATTCCAGGATGTTACTATAAATCTGGAAGGATCCACTCTGATAACAGGAGTTAATGGAACCGGTAAAAGTACTATTCTGGATGCGATGACATATCTTTTGACAGGAAACAAGAGATTTAATATCGCTGCAGGTGATAAAGACAGAACTGTGAAGTCATATGTAAGAGGAGATACTCAGAGCGAAGGGGAATACAGATACCTTAGAACAGGTGCTGTAACCTCATATATTGCAATGGAATTCTGGTCTCCGTTGGAGAATACATTTATTGTGGGCGGAGTATGCATTGAATCAATGAATGAGCAGGATGTTAAGACGGGCGCGTGGTTTATCATGAAGGATTCCAGGCTGGATGATTTCGAATTTTGTTATATAAAAGATGGAAAATATTTTACACATAGCAAAAGTAATCTACTCTTTAAGGGAAGACGAATTAAAGGCAAGGATTTTAAAGGCGAGGAAAGAGGAACTGAAGAGCTGCTTCGAAAGCTGGGGCTCAGGTGTGATGTAGCAAAATACAGATCAAAACTCATAAAGATGATGGCATTTAAGCCGGAAAAGGACATAGATAAATTCATCAGAGAAGCTGTACTAGATCCGGGAAAGATTACGTCCCTTTCAGAAATAAAAGAGCAAAAGGTACAGTTTGAGGATTTGAGAAGAATCTATGTTGAGCTTGAGGAGGGAAAGAAAAAACTTGAGGAATTAGAGGAAAGAACCAGGGAATATGAAAAAAGAAGGGATATATACGATATAAGAAAGCTGGTATATTCTTATCAGAACATTCCTATTACTGAGGATGATATCAGTAACTCAAACAGATTGATTGAATATCAGCTCAAAAAAATAAAAGAAATGAATAAGACTAAAGAAGTATTGGAGAAGGAACAGAAGAGGGCTATCGACAGATATTCTGCTTCAATAAATAATGATATATATACAGGGATGAAAAAAACTCTTGAGGAGTATGAAAAACGGATACAGGAATATAAAAATGAGTTAGAAAAAAATGATTTGGAAATAGGTAAGCTTAAAAAATTAAAGGAATGCTACACGAATATTAAAGATATTGTAGCCGCAGATAATGCTGATAATAAAACTCTTCTGATGATAGACAGTGCGGATGCTGATACAGAAAGTGTAATAAATGCTATTACTAATCTTCGTAATACTGTAGATAAATCCGAAAAAAGTATCAATAAAGAGTTTGTTCATATTGAGGATAAAGAAGAGGAGCTGAATCAACAGCAAGAAGAAGTTGCTGGTATAATTCGTGAGTTAAAGAATGAGATAATAACATATCCGGCAGATGCGGCTCGAGCGAAGGAGATATTAACAGAAGAGTTTAAGAAAATTGGACTTGTATGTGGAAAGGATTTAAATATAAGATTTCTGTCTGAACTGGTATCAGAAATAAAAGACCTTAGATGGCAGAAGGCTATAGAGACATTTTTAGGTTATAAAAGATTCCATATAATCGTGGACTCAAAGTATGCTTTCGATGCCATGAAAATACTTAAGAGCAGGAAAATATATAATGCAACAGTTGCGATGACTAATAAGCTTCCGGAGTCGGACATTACACCGGGTTCAGCGGCATCTCTTCTTGTTGTGCCAAATGCTGATGCCAGAAAGTACATGAATTATCTCCTGAATGGCATTCATCTGTGTGAGAATCTGGAAGAATTGAATGATTATCCTAAGGGTGGACTTACCCGGGAAGGCATGCTGGCAAAGAGCTACGCCGTAAGAATGATGGATATGAGAAAAACTATTCCTTATATGGGTAAAACGGCTGTAGCTGAACAGTTAAAGGCTGCAGAGAAAAAACTGCTTTGGGTTGAGGAAGAGATAACAAAGTTAAATCAGAAAAAAGAAACTATAGAGAATCACAGAGACAGAATCAGGGCAATTATACCTATAATCAATCAGGAACTGGATATATCGGCTCCTAAGAGATATGAGGAGCTTTCTGATAAAAAGGATAGGGCTGAGGATAAGAGACGAGAAATAGAAAAGGATCCTTCTTTTGAAGCTGCGCTTAAGGAACAGCAGGCCGCCAAGAAGGAGCTGGATGAGGTCAATGAAAAGTTAAAGAAGAACAGTTCCGAGATAGGTGCCTCAGAGAACGAAATAAAAAAATACAGTGATAGTGTAAAGGAAAGTGAGAAAAAACTAAAGGAGTACACTTCTCTTTATGAGGAAGAAATATCTGGGAAAACAGAACTGAGAAGACAGGTAGAACTAGAGTACGCCAGACTCAGGAAGGAAGATGGGATTGCGGTTTCCTATAAAAACCTCAATTCAGTTGAGAATGATATGAAGCGAGCCTGCGATAATATGGAAAGCGTTCAGATGGATTATTGTCATATAGTTGGATTGGATGTTACGAACAGAGGACCTTCATTTATTCCATTTTACAGAAGTGAATACAAAAATACAGCAAATGTAAAGATAGAGGAAGCAAAGAATCAGCTTGAGAAAAAATCTAAGGAACTGGAAAGCGCTTTTATGATTGATTTTGTCGGAGAAATCAATGAGAGTATCCAGAGGGCTGAAGAAGAGATGGACATAATAAATGCTGAATTAAAAAAGCTTCCTTTTGGTAATGACACTTATAAGTTTATAAAATCAGAAAAAAGTGACAGAACAGTATTCTTTAAGATAAAGAGAAAACTGAAGGATTATCTGGATAATCCTGAAAATTATATGAACTCTAATCGTGATGATGAAGAAATGGAACAGTATATTAAAGAATACATGGATATAATCCTTCTGGAGGAGGATGAAGATGAGTATACTGATTATAGAAAGTATTTTACCTATGATATGGTGATAACCAGTAAACAAGGGGATAATACTGTTGAGGCCAATCTGTCAAAAAAACAGGGGTCGGCAAGTAATGGGGAAAAGCAGACACCATATTTCATAATTCTTGCTGCAAGCCTGATGCAGTTCTATCATGAAAAATGTTGTGAGAGACTTGCATTTATAGATGAAGCATTTTCTGCTCTTTCAAGAGAAAGAATCGAGCAGATGGTAAGGTATCTGGAGGATAATCATTTTCAGGTTATATATGCAGCACCTCCGGAAAAAATAGGAAGCATAGGAGAGCATGTGACATATACTGTCAGCCTTGTCAATTCAGGAAGATATACAAGTGCTATTGAAGGACCATTGAGGAAACGTTAAAAGATGCTGATTGTATAGAAATAATAAGAAAGAAATTAGAAAGATGAAGCTGAGTACTAATCAAAAGAGAATTCTTAAAAAACTCATTACCAAGTTTGAAAACAGCAAAACCTATGAAAAATCAAACAAGTTGAAGCAGAGTTTTTATGTTAAACCTTCGGAAATATTTAAAAACTATTATAGTGATTTTGCCGATATGGATGAAGTGAGTGATTTTGAAAATGATACCTATGAACTTCAATCTGAAGGATATGTTGAAATAAAGTATAAGAAGCATTCTTCAGTGATTGATAAAATATACCTGAATGTAAGTAAAGTAGATCAAATCAGAAGTGTAATCGGAATAAAAGAGAAAAAGGAGATAAAAACTGAAGAATTAAGATTTTTTGAAGGCTATATGGAAAATGATGGTTTTTCTGGGTGGTATAGCAGTCAGGAGATAGAAAGAATCCGTGTTGGAAAGAAAATCAGATATTCTATCCCTGAATCAAAGATAATAATTGAACTTATTGACAGAATCATTGGAAATAAAGATGAACTGCTTGAAAGAGAGTTATCAATAATATTATTTGGAAATAGTAAAACCTTTGAAAATAATTACAGAAGGAAGGTGTGTAGATTATTATCAGAGTATCTTGAAGCTACAGATCAAATGAGTGATTTCAATATCGCAGTCAACTCAGATACTGAAAGAGATCATTTACTGCTTGAAAGATATGGAATCTATCAGAATCCAGCATATGTATATATCAAAGGAAATATAAAGATTAAACATTCAGACAATAGAATAATTGATGTGTTGAAGGATTCTTCAATAGCTATTTCTGCATCATTGATAAATCAAATTAATGAGGTGGTTGTAACTGGTAAAAATATAGTTACGGTAGAGAATTTAACATCTTTTCATAGGATAGAAGCTGAAGATACTTCGTTTATTTATACCGGAGGGTACTCAGGAAGAACGGTGAAGAGATTTCTTCAATACATAAACAATAATAACCCTGACAGGATTTTTTTTCATTTTGGTGATCTGGATCCGGATGGGTTTTGCATACTGGATAATCTGATCGATACTACGGGAATAGACATAAAGCCGATTCATATGGACATGGAGAATCTTATAAAATATAAGCCTTATGCAAAACCTCTTTCAGAAAGAGATGTAAAACTGGCCAGATCATTAATTAAAAAAGGACATAATATTGATATTTTGAAATACATGATAGAGGAGAATATAAAATTAGAGCAGGAGATCATTACATATAATTTAAAATAATCGATATTAATCTGTAATAAGGGAAAAGCGTAATACACAGGTAATATACACAACCTCTCAGAACCCAACATTTTATGCGCATCCTTGAGCTACAGCGATGATCGCTCAGGGTGTTTGCTAATCGATTAATATAAGAATTGATTATATGATTTTTAAGTTCCGTAGACAGAAATGCTACTACAGGTTAATGTTATGAACCGGAATAATCTTGTATGATAATTTCGGAGGTGATAAAAAATGGTATTTTCCGAGAAATTACAAATACTAAGAAAGAATAAGGGCTTAACTCAGGAGGAGTTAGCCGAGAAACTTGGCGTTTCCAGACAAGCTGTGGCGAAGTGGGAATCATCGCTGGTTTATCCGGACATTTACAATCTTATCCAGATAAGTAATCTGATGAATGTAAGTGTAGATTATCTGGTGAAAGATCAGGATTGTACGGTTAATATTTCTGCGGAAGAGCAGACAGATATCGATGAACTGATAGAGTTCAGGCTGAAGGCAAATGTAAATACCTATGCCGGATTTATGAATGAAGTGGATGCTACAAGACCTGCATCCCATGATTTCAGATACGAAGATGGAGACTACATGTATCATGATACCTATGTGGGAGGTGAAGAGTTTGCCGGAGAAGAAGCTGTCTGGAAGAAGGGTGTCACTGTTTGGGCTAAGAACTATATCGGAAGAGTTTTGGATGACAGATTCAGTGGAGATTTCTTAAAGGAAGCTCTGCGTGCAGCAGATAGGAAGATGCCTTACAGAGGTCCCGAAATCTATCAGTCTGGTGAATATACATACAGGTGTAAAGTGACAGGAGATTTTACCTGGTTCCAGGGATTTGAAGAAATATACCTGAATGATGTTAAAGTATATGAATGTGTGTTTCATGGAGGAAAGATAAGATAAAAAAACGATTCTGAAAAAGCGAGCAGAAAAAGTCGGGGTCTAAATGCCTTGATGTGATAATATTTAATTTGAATGTAGTGAGGTAACCGATATGAAGGACTGGATTGAAGGATTTCAGGCTTCCATTGACTATATTGAACAAAATCTGACAGAAGAGCTGGATATCGAAAAGATTGCAGAGAAGGCCGCTCTGTCGTCATTTTATTACCAGCGTATATTTGGCGCTTTGTGTGGAATGACTGTAGGAGAATATATACGCGCACGTCGTATGACACTTGCGGCACAGGAACTTTCGAGCTCTGATCATAGGGTAATAGATGTTGCGGTAAAGTATGGTTATGATTCTCCTGATAGCTTTGCGAAAGCTTTTCAGCGTTTTCATGGTATTACCCCGACAAAGGCAAGAGAATCGGGTGCGAGCCTGCGTTCATTTGCCCCACTGCATATTAAAATTACATTGGAGGGCGGAACTATGTTGGATTATACGATTGTAGAAAAGGCTCCTTTTACGGTTGTGGGTGTGAAAAAGCGATTTGATGCCGAGTCAAGTTATGTAGAAGTTCCGAAATTTTGGAATGAGTGGATGGAAAAACGGAAGGGTTTGAAGGGAATGTTCGGAATTTGTATGGACATGGACGGTAATAACCTTGATTACTGGATTGCTGATCTGTATTTACCATGGGAGGATATCCCGGATGGATTAAGTACTTATCAGATTCCGGGAGGACTGTGGGCTCTGTTTAAATGTAAAGGTGCTCTTCCTGATAGTGTGCAGCAGATTACTAAACAGATCTGGTCAGAGTGGCTCCCGACTTTGCAGGGATACACTTTGGCAGATGGGCTTTTAATAGAGTTTTATCTTCCTCCGGCAAAAGATCCTGCTGATACAATCAGTTATGTGTGCGTACCACTTAAGAAGATGTGAGGTGTTTATATGGGTCAACATAACGGTTTCAGTATTTTAACGCCAAATGGAACAGATGCAGAATTTCACAGACTTCCGGATAATGTTATACATGATCTTGGTCTGGAGGCATTCATTCAGGCACTTTCGGGTAGCCCGGATGAACAACGTCTGATAATAAATGTACTTTCACAGATTACTGATAATGCAGATGTCGCGGAGTACCGCCGGGAGATATTTGCAGATATTATTCATCTGCCGGAACTGAGAAACAACATGATGCAGCTGTTTGATAAGATAAAGTTTCTGAAAGATTTTTCAACTATGCACAGGACAACAGATGAAGAGATTGGATTGTGGCATCTCTTTCATCGCCTTGATGAATTGAAGGATTATATCCAAACTATCGAAACCATGCGTGAATGCCTTTCTGATGATAGAATTCAGTCTAAGGGGCTTGTTAATCTACGGGAATACATTTCTGAATTATTCGAAGATGCCTGTTTTGCTGAGATGAAAGAGGACATTATTAATCTCAAAATTAAGGCATCGGAGGTACAGAGTGTAACTCTGGGCGTAAATGTTAACGAGCGTTTCGAGGCTGTCAGTATGGGCCTGATTTCAGTCAACAGAAAACCGTTTAAGAAGTCAAATATTGTCAGCAGTTTCGCAGATGCAATCAGTAATAATGATAAGCTTAATGAAACTGCAGACTGGGACGGTGATATGCATTATCAGCTCATAGATAATGAAAAAAAGAGCAGCACTGTCGATAATATGATAAGCGAGGGAAGTCTGCTCGGAGCTTTATCCACTATCGCAAATGCAACTGATGAAGGGGAAAAAGGTTCAACCTTCTATCTGGATAAAATTATAAATAAAATGTTGCGTTCTCTCGTGAAAAAACTGAGGGATACACTTACCAAGTATGCAAATGTTGCGATTGTAAATGTTTCTTCGCTTGTACCGGAGTTTATATACTATATCAAATGTGCAGAGTATATCAGCAGTCTGATGGAAAAAGGTTTCGTGTTCTGCGAAACTCAGCCGGTAACAGAAGGCGATGTTTCTATGTCAGCGAAAGGCTTCTATAACTTGAAACTTGCAATGAATATGGAGAATGTCGACGAGATAGTTCCCAACGATATTGCATTTGATCAGAAACATGCTGTTTATATTCTTACAGGTGCAAATCGCGGTGGAAAGACTACGATTACGCAGGCTGTCGGTCAGATTTTTCTTCTGGCTCAGGGAGGCCTGTTTGTACCGGCTGAGAGCTTCCAATATACTCCTTGCGACTGTATATATACTCATTTTCCGGCGGACGAAGATAAGACAATGGATTTAGGAAGGCTGGGAGAAGAGTGTGTGCGTTTCAAAGAGATGTTTCCCGGTCCACATGCAGAAGTCTTATGCTTCTGAACGAGACATTTTCCACAACCTCATTTGAGGAAGGATACTATATAGCAAGAGATTCCGTAAAGGCACTTCTGACCAAAGGTGTCAGGACGATTTATAATACTCATATGCATAAATTGGGAGAAGATGCTGAAGAGTTTTCACGTGAAAGCAAGGGCGCAGGAGCTGCTTCTTTAGTTATGAGGACGGAGGATGGCAAACGATCATTCAAAGTGGCTTTGGCTCAGCCCGAAGGCTTTTCATATGCAAAGGATATCGCAGAGAAGTATGGTGTAACCTATGATATGCTTGTTGGTGAATAGATAAGATACTACTTACTTTTTTATTCAATTGTCTATAAGCTCCCGGTGTGGTAGACTAATACAGACATTTTGTTATGAAGCAGATCGCCCGGAGAGGAGAGAGAATTTATGCCTGTATTTGATTTTAATGAGAAGAAGGAAGAAGTAGTAAAGGCTGAGAGAAACTATAAGCTGGTTTACTCCAGTGAGAGAACTACAAGTGCCGAACATCCGATAATGATTCTTGAGGATTCCGGTTCTAAGCTTGTACATCATTCAAATGGTATGTTTGAGGCTCCTACGGTAGGGTCAGCCTTTATATATGACGTTGATGAAAAATCATCACATAATATTCTTGAAATAGATGCAAGATTTGAGAATCTTTTAAAGTGGCTCGGGGAGAATCACATCATGGTTCGTCTCTCAGGCCAGTCAACTGAAAGAGGATATGCAGTATATAAGATTCTTGAAACCGGAGTTGCTGTAAGAGGTTCAAAATTGTCCGGTGAAAATGGATTCTTACAGTTTATGATTGACCGCCTTCTTCAAAGTGATGCACCGTCTGAAGAGACCGTCGACCCGGATGAGATAGATGATGCTGATGATATGAAACTTACAAGTATTCAGAGCATAACAGATTATCTCATGTGTGCAGGAAGTACACTTCCGGATAATATAAGACTCTGGGCCAGACGTAATCTTGCTGTTGCGAAATCTTCGGAAGTAACTCCGGAAGAGAGAAGACATGCACAGAGAGCACTTTCAATCATGCTCAGCATTCAGTGGAAGAATACCGATTTTCAACCAATAGATCCAATCGAGGCCAGGAGGATCCTTGATGAAGAGCTTTATGGACTGGAGAATGTAAAACAGCGAATAATCGAAACTATAATTCAGATAAATCGAACTCATACTTTGCCGGCATATGGAATACTCCTTATAGGTCCGGCGGGAACAGGTAAGTCACAGATTGCATATGCAGTAGCTAAAATACTTAAAATGTCATGGACAACTCTTGAAATGAGTTCAATAAATGATCCGGAACAGCTGACCGGCAGTTCCCGTATATATGCAAATGCAAAACCGGGACTTATCATGGAAGCATTTGCAAATGCAGAAAGCTCGAATCTGGTATTTATCATAAATGAGCTGGATAAAGCCTCATCAGGTAAAGGAAATGGAAATCCTGCGGATGTTCTTCTGACACTGCTTGATAACCTGGGATTTACAGATAACTACGTTGAATGCAATATACCGACAACCGGTGTTTATCCAATAGCAACAGCAAACAACAAAGCAGATATAAGTGCTCCGCTTATGTCAAGATTTGCGGTTATAGAACTTCCGGATTATACGTTGGATGAAAAGCGTGTGATCTTTACGCGATTCGCCATGCCGAAGGTATTAAAGAGAATCGGACTTCGAAGTGAAGAAATCGTAATAACGGAAGAAGCGTTAGATGCTGTAATGGATATCTTTAAGAATACATCAGGTATAAGAGATATAGAGCAGGCAGCTGAGCATATAGCTGCAAATGCATTATACAGAATAGAAGTAGAAAAACTGGATTCTGTAACCTATGATGCAGAAATGATTCGAGATTTATTATAATATTATTGTCATATTGTGTCGTACGAGACGTATAAAAATCGCCCACTGGCTGTATGCCGGTGGGCGTTTCGTTTATCAGGGAGGATTATTTCCTGTTCTCTTTCTTAAGTTCATTCATCCTCATTGCACGAACCTTGAGTGGAAGTCCCCAAAGTGTGATGAAACCTTCTGCATCATGATGATCATACATGTCACCTGTTGTAAATGATGCAAGTGATTCGCTGTAGAGTGAATATGGAGAAGTTGTGCCTGCCTTGATGATATTACCTTTGTAAAGACGAAGCTTAACTTCACCTGTTACATACTGCTGAGTTACATCAACGAAAGCGGATATAGCCTCACGAACAGGAGTAAACCATTTTCCTTCATATACTATGCTTGCAAGCTTACTTCCAAGATCCTTCTTAAGAGCGATAGTGTCACGGTCAAGGACAAGCTCTTCAAGCTGCTGATGAGCTTCCATAAGAATTGTTCCGCCGGGAGTCTCGTATACTCCACGGCTCTTCATGCCTACAACTCTGTTTTCAACTATATCAACGATTCCGATACCGTGCTTTCCACCGATTGTATTAAGTTCGCGGATGATATCAGCAACTGTCATTTTCTTACCGTTAAGGGATACAGGCATACCTTTTTCAAAGTTGATTGTAAGCTCTACATCTTCATCAGGTGCCTTCTCAGGAGTTACTCCGAGAACAAGCATATGATCATAGTTAGGAGCCTGCGAAGGATCTTCAAGTTCAAGTCCTTCGTGGCTGATATGCCATATATTTCTGTCACGGCTGTATGACTGATCTGTTCCGAAAGGAAGATCAATGCCATGAGCCTTACAATAATCTATCTCAGCCTGACGTGAATCCATCTGCCATCTGTCATCTCTCCATGGAGCGATAACCTTAATGTCAGGAGCAAGAGCTTTGATTCCGAGCTCAAATCTTATCTGATCATTTCCTTTACCAGTAGCACCATGGCATATAGCAACTGCATTTTCCTTACGGGCAATCTCTACAAGTTTTGCGGCGATAGCAGGTCTTGCCATAGCAGTACCCATGAGGTACTTATGCTCATAAACAGCGCCGGCCTGAACGCATGGCATGATATAATTCTCACAGAGATCATCAACAACATCTTCAATATAAAGCTTAGCGGCTCCTGAGAGACGTGCACGTTCTTCAAGACCATCAAGCTCTTCGCCCTGACCGCAGTCTATACAGCAGCAGATAACCTCATAACCATATGTTTCTTTTAACCACGGAATTACCGCAGTTGTATCAAGTCCGCCTGAGTAGGCTAAAACAACTTTGTCCATTTTACTGACCTCTTTTCTAAAAGTAAAATTAATTCTTGGCTGTAAAAATGCCACACATCATAATAACTTAAGTTAAGCAAAAAGAAAAGCATTCTTTGATATTTTTTTATAAAGATATGTTAAAATAAAGTATGTTCTTTCGTCGATGGGGGTATTCAAAAATGCTGAATTGGAGATGACGATAGTTGTTGTAAATCATTATGCTGTAACAAAGGAGGGGTGAGAATATGGCAAGAAATCATGAGGTTACTAAGGTTCAGCTTTTGCTGGACGAGAATGGAGAGTTGCGAGAACCCGGCTGGTCCAGGAGCCTTGTTCAGAAATATGACAGGAGTATGATCAAAGCTCCTAAGTGGCGAATCAAAGAGTGGGATTATTATCTTGTTATGAGTGATAATTTTGCGGGTGCGTTCACTATTTCTGATGATGGCTACATTGGCCTGCAGTCCGTATCACTTCTTTCATTTGGTGATGAACCGTGGGAACATACAGAGACGATACTAAATGTGCTTCCGATGGGACGTATTAATCTTCCGGAGGATTCAGGCGTTGGTCCGACTAAGTATATGGACAAGCGGCTGAAGATGAAATTTGATGTGGGAAGAAATAAGCGCCGTATCAGATGCAGGTTTGAGAATTTCTATGAGGGAAAAACTTTCGAGTGTGACATCATTCTTGAACAGCCGCAAGGCGATTCGATGGTAATTGCAACCCCGTGGGATAAGAAACATGCATTCTACTATAATCAGAAGATAAACACTATGCGTGCCGGTGGCTATATGAAGTTTGATGGTACGGTTTATGAATTTGACCGGGAAAAGGATTTCGGTACACTGGACTGGGGACGTGGTGTATGGACTTATGATAATACATGGCTCTGGGGTTCCGGAAATGCTGATATAGATGGAAACAGCTTTGGATTTAATATTGGCTACGGCTTCGGTAATACAAGCGCTGCATCTGAAAATGCAATATTTTATAACGGAAAAATCCATAAACTGGATGATGTTGAATTTCATATTCCGGATAATATAATGGATAAGTGGACATTTACATCGTCGGACGGAAGGTTTGAGATGGATTTTGTTCCTGTTCTGGACAGGGCAGCGTGTCTGGACTATAAGGTTATAGTTTCAGATCAGCATCAGGTTTTTGGAAGAATGTCAGGAAAGGCTGTCCTGGATGATGGTACAGTCATTGAGGTTAAGAATATAATGTGCTTCGCCGAGAAGGTGCATAATAAATATTAATAGGCAATCTTTCAAATATAAAAGATTTTAGAAACAATCTGGAAGCAGTAGGAATGACCGAAAAACAGCAGAGGGGCAGTTGTAAAATAACTGCAATTTAAGTATAATATCTTTGATTATACTTAAATTGCAGGGGGATAAGCATGGAGCATCTCAGCAAAAAAAGAATCATAGGAATAGCTATGGTGCTGGTTGTATTTGTTCTTATTATTGCTATCAGTATCCGGATTTTAGTATGGAGAGGGCTGGAAAATCTTAAACCCGAATATATACTGAATGTCGGAGTGGATGTCTTTGGTATGGTGATGGGCAGCGTTCTGTTTATATGCTGTCTTATTGATGTTCAAAGGACCGGAGTAAGGAACAGATATTTCTTTTATCTGATAAATGCAACATTTTTGGGGCTCTTTACAGATCTTATAGCATGGGTGGTGGACGGGATTCCGTCGCTCAGCTATGTCAATCTTCTGGACAATACGGTTTATTATATGATGCTTCCTATTGAGGTGATGTATTTCTGGCTATATGTCAGGGTGCTTTTCGAAAAGGAAGGAAAGAGAGAGAAGATTGCAAGCCTCATAATGAATATAGGACTGATGATTTCTATCCTGATGAGGTTAATAAATATATTTACGGGAATATATTTTACTATAGACAGTGACGGGCATTATGCAAGAAGTTCATGGTATCCTCTTTCCATGGTATATGCATTCTTTACAACTGTTGTGACGGTCATAATGATAGTCAGGAACAGGAAGAGGCTCAAAGGGCATCAGGTTGCAGCTATGCTCATTTATCTCTTCATGCCATTTGCCATGAGTATATTTACTATGTTTACTTATGGGCTTTCATTTAACTATGCTATGATAATGATAGTAATGCTTTTCATGTACTGTGTTATCAATATTAATCAGGGACGTGAAAAGATTATAAATGACAGAGAGCTTAAGACTGCGGCAGTAATTCAGGAAAGTGTTATACCACATACATTTCCACCGTTTCCTGACCGTAAAGAATTTGAAATATATGCACTTATGGATGCGGCAAAAGATGTTGGAGGAGATTTCTATGATTACTTCTTTACGGATTCGGATCATCTTTGCCTGGTTATAGCGGACGTTTCCGGAAAGGGCGTTCCGGCGTCTCTCTTTATGATGATATCCAAAATTCTGATTAAATCTCATATTCAGGCGGGAGAAAGTCCCGGTACCGCGCTTTACAATGTAAACAATATTCTGCTTGACGGTAATACCACCGAAATGTTCGTGACTGTATGGATGGCTGTGGTGGAGCTCTCTACAGGAAAGGTTACCGAAGTAAACGCAGGTCATGAGAATCCTGTTATTAAAAGAGCCGGCGGAGATTTTGAATTCATAAAGAAAAGACATTCACCGGCAGTTTCGACTATGGAGGATATACCTTTCAGAGAGGATCACTTTGTACTTGAACCCGGAGATACCATATTTGTATATACGGATGGAACACCGGAAGCCAATAATTCCAACAGAGAATTCTACGGAACTGACAGAATGCTTGAGGTTCTGAATAAGAATAAAGACCGTAAGCTGAGTCAGCTGCTGACAGTACTTAAGACTGATGTTGACAGATTTATGGGTGATGCGAAACAGTTTGATGATATAACAATGCTTTGTTTTAAATACCTGGGTGCATGACGGAGGAGATTTGACATGACAGGAAGACACACTATTAAAGATGAGACGATGGATCCTTCGGGATTTGTTCTTCTTTCAGACTATATTCCCGGTATAATTCAGGAAATCCGGTATTTTTCAACATACAATTTTGTAGGAGACAAAATAGACGGGTATGAGGAACCCTGCGCACTTCTTACTATTGAGGCTGCAAGGGCGCTGAAGGCCGTCAGCAATGAGATGATGGTCAAAGGATTTAGGCTTAAGATATTTGATGCCTATCGTCCTTCATCTGCGGTACGGCATTTTGTTCTGTGGGGAATAGAAGATCAGGACTTACGCATGAAACAGTATTTCTATCCTGACCTGGCTAAGACTGAACTTTTTTCAAACGGATATATCGCCAAACAGTCGAGCCACAGCAGAGGAAGTACGGTTGACCTTACCCTCCTTGATATGCGTACCGGGAAAGAAATCGATATGGGAAGTCCATTTGATCTTTTCAGTGATATTTCACATCCGGATAGCAGAGAGGTAAGCGAGGAACAGTATGCAAACAGAATGTTTCTTCAGGATGTTATGACAAGAAACGGTTTTAAACCCATAAGCTGTGAGTGGTGGCATTTTACACTGGAAGATGAACCATATCCGGATACATATTTTGAGTTTCCTGTTTCTTCAGCATATCTGAGAAAATAGGTTTGAATTAATATCATTCTTCACGGGAATTTTACTGTTCAAAATACATTTAATTTGTTATAATATTGCATTATGAATTAATTGGATTGGCAGTTCGAAAGGAGCCGAAATGAACATTGCTAAAAATAGAAATGGAAGCACGCTTGAAATATTACTTGAAGGTCGTCTGGATACAGTGACTTCACCGGACCTTGATGTTGTTATTAAGGAATCTCTTGACGGAGTTACAGAGCTTATATTTGATCTTGATAAGCTGGAGTATATCTCATCATCGGGACTCAGAACTCTGCTGGCTGCTCAAAAAATCATGAACAAGCAGGGTACTATGAAGATAGTTGATGCAAATGAGATGGTGATGGAGATTTTTGAAGTTACCGGATTTATAGATATCCTTAATGTGGAAACTAGAGCCTAGGGGGAAATATGGTTACTGATGTTATTAAGATTGATAATCAGGCAAAAGGGGTTCAGCAGGCTATAGGTATTACAGAGATGGCGGCTGAATTCGGTGGCCTCAGTCATAAAGAAGGTATAAGACTCAGACTTCTGACTGAGGAACTTATTGGAATGACCAGAGGTATTGCCGGACAGATCATGTCTGATTTCTGGATAAAGCAGGATGGAAAGTCATATACGCTTCATCTTAAATTTGAGATTAGAATGACCAGAGAAATCCGTGAGCAGCTCCTTGGGGTTTCTTCAAGCGGAAAGAACTCGGCGCAGCTTGGCTTTATGGGGAAATTGCTTGAGGGTATAGCAGCTATGATGCTGCCATATGATGATGCATATAGTGATGCTATAAGCGGCAACCTTGGATTTATGACGATGGGTGATATCGATACCTACCAGCAGAGTGTAAATGCCTACAGATGGTCACTTCAGAATTATAAAGAGTCTCTCGGTGAGGGGGACGAGACTGATGCAGCCTGGGACGAGCTTGAGAAATCAATAGTTGCAAGCATTGCGGATGATGTTAAAGTCAGTGTTAAGGGATCTAATGTTGAGATAGTCATCTGTAAGAATTTCAAATAAAACATTGGCAGTGGCCTGATTTAAATTAATATGAATGAAAAGAGGTATTGTGATATTCTCAGTAGTGAGAGAATCGCGATGCCTCTTTTAAGATTGATTTTGGCTTATATTAAGATTATTATAGTGTTCATAGCGCGCTCGCGCGACATGCTTAATTAAATTGAGTTTATGAACTCTGTAATAAAAGAATATAGTAGGAGGCATAATAAATAATATGGGTAAAGCAATATGGAAACCGGGTAATATGTTATATCCCGTACCGGCGGTAATGGTGAGCTGCAAGAGGCCGGGAGAAAAGGCAAATATAATAACAGTTGCATGGGCGGGAACAATATGTTCCGATCCCGCAATGCTTTCGGTTTCTATCAGGCCTGAAAGATATTCATATGATATTATCAAAGAAACCGGTGAATTTGTGGTAAATCTTGTAAGCACGGAACTGACACGCGCCTGTGACTGGTGCGGTGTTAAGTCGGGACGTGATGTGGACAAATTCAAAGAAATGAAACTGACAGAATATAAATCTGAATTCATGGAAGCTCCCGCCATAGAAGAAAGTCCTGTCAATATTTACTGTAAGGTAGACAGGATAGAGAAGCTGGGTTCCCATCATATGTTCATCGCAACTGTTGTCGGAGTTACTGTTAACGATAAGTATATGGATGAGAGGGGTAGATTTGATCTTGGAGCTGCCAGTCTTATGGCTTATTCTCACGGGGAGTATTTTGTTCTTGGAAAGAAACTGGGAAAATTCGGTTACTCAGTAAAGAAGAAATAATATTTAAAATTCGAAAGGATATAGTATGAAAGCGGTTTATCTTGAAGACGGAGCAGTCAACAGGGGAGATCTGTCCCTCAAGCCAATAGAGGAGCTCTGTGAACTTAAGATTTATAGGAATACAACGGAAGATGACAAGTTCGAGCATATCGGTGATGCGGAGGTTGTTTTCTCAAATAAGATAGTATTTGATGAAGATACATTTGCAAAGCTTCCGAATCTTAAATACCTTGGAGTATGCGCAACGGGTTATAACGTTATTGATATTGAAGCTGCAAAGAGACATGGTGTCACAGTGACAAATGTACCGGCTTACAGTACTGAGTCGGTGGCTCAGCTTGCCTGGGGCTTTATACTGGAGTCGGCCTGCCATATAAGAGAGCATGACGAAAGCGTTAAGAAAGGGGATTGGGTCAAAAGTGATACCTTCTGTTACTGGGTGAGTCCTGTGATGGAACTGGCCGGAAAGACCATAGGTATCGTTGGTTTTGGTAACATAGGAAGAAGAGTAGCGGAGGTGGCTCTTGCCTTCAGGATGAATGTACTTGTTCATACAGCCCATCCGGAGAAGTATAATGACTATCTGTCTGCCTCAGGTTATGGTTCTGTGAATGGCACTTCCGATGGGGCAACTCCGGATAGAGGCAGTATAAGCTTTGTCGGAATAGATGAACTCTTCGAAAAGTCGGATATCATTTCTCTTCATTGCCCTATGACTCAGGAGACGGAGAATCTTATCAGAAAGGATAACATTGATAAGATGAAGGACGGGGTGATCATTGTAAATGTATCCAGAGGCGGTCTTGTGGCCGAGCAGGATCTGGCAGATGCCCTGATAAGCGGGAAGGTCGGAGCTGCTGCAGTCGATGTAGTAAGAACAGAACCTATGATATCGGATAATCCGCTTCTTGCGGCACCGAATATATGCATCACACCTCATATGGCATGGGCAAGCATGGAAGCCAGGACAAGACTTATAGATGTAGTAGCAGAGAATTTTGCGGCTTTTCTTAAAAATGAGAAGAAAAATGTATTGACCTAAATGCCTTGATAGGTGCATTTTTACTTGTTTAAACCCGGATTGTATAGTAGAATCAGAATGATATAGTTTATCCATTCTATTCGAATGTCTATACCTTCCGGGGGGTATTTATGAAGAGATACACATTCAGTGAAGAAGAATTTAGGCATATAGAAAAAAGTACATTCCAGTTTGCCGTCTATCAGTTTGTTGATCAGAGGGTCGTGACCATTGCGCTTACACAAGGGTTTTTAGATGTTTTTGGTTATGAAAACCGGGAAGAGGCTTATTTCCTTATGGATAATGATATGTACAGGGATACTCATCCGGACGATGTTGCAAGAATCGCCGATGCAGCGCTCAGATTTGCCACTGAGGGCGGGGAGTATAATGTCATTTACCGTACCAGGAGGAATGGCGAATACAGGGTGATTCATGCATATGGAAAGCATATATATCCTGCTGAAGGAATCAGGCTTGCTGAGGTATGGTATGCAGATGAAGGTGCATATATAGGGGATGATATACTTGATGACAAGGCCATTTTAAGAGATTTCAGTATTTCGCTATATGAGGAGAGCCTTCGACGAAAGATAAATTATGACTATCTAACCGGACTCCCTAATATGGCTTATTTCTTTGAGATTGTTAAGGCTGAAAGAGATAGGCAACCGGCTTCGAATCAGCATTTTTTGATCGGTTATGTGAATATAAACGGTATGAGATACTTTAACAAAAAGTTTGGTTTTGCTGAAGGAGATAAGCTCATCAGAAGCATTGGCGGACTTCTTGCTAAGCATTTCGGAAATGAAAACTGCTGCCGTATCGGTCAGGATGATTTTGCATTCTTTTATACAAAAGACAATATTGGGGAATTATTGTCAACTTTATTTATGGAGGTTGATGAGTCCGAAGGTAGCAGAAATATTGCCATAAGGGTCGGAATCTTTGATTATAACGGCGAGGTTGTTGAGACAAGTGTTGCCTGCGACAGAGCAAGATATGCCAGCAACAAGGGGAAGGTTGTCAAGAAGTCCAGTTACACTTATTTTGATGATTCGATGCTTGAGTATGAAACTAAGCGTCAGTATATACTTGATAATATTGATAAAGCTGTGGAAGAAGGCTGGATTCGTCCATATTATCAGCCTATTATAAGAGCAGCTAACGGAAGAGTCAGCGACGAGGAAGCTCTGGCCAGATGGATAGATCCTAAACTCGGATTATTATCACCGGCAGATTTTATTCCTATACTTGAAGATTCAAAGCTTATCTATAAGGTTGATCTTCACATCCTTGACTGTACTCTTAAAAAGATTGAGAAACAGAAGGAAAAGAATCTTTATATAGTTCCAACTTCCATAAATCTTTCCAGAACGGATTTTGATGTCTGTGACATGGTTGAAGAAATCCGCAAAAGAGTTGATGCGGCCGGCGTTGATAGAAGCCTGATATCTATTGAGATTACGGAAAGTGTAGTTGGTTCGGATTTTGATTTTATAAAAGAACAGATCTGTAAATTCCAGGCTCTTGGATTTAAGGTATGGATGGATGACTTCGGAAGCGGATATTCCTCCCTGGATGTACTTCAGAGTATACACTTTGATACTATCAAGCTGGATATGCGTTTTATGAAGCAGTTCAATAATGATGAGAAGAGCAGGGTTATAATTACCGAACTCATGAAGATGGCTATAGGGCTTGGAATAGAAACCATAGCTGAGGGCGTTGAAAGACCTGATCAGCTTGAGTTCCTCAAGGAAGTAGGTTGTACAAAGCTGCAGGGATTCTATTACTGTAAGCCTATACCTGTAGAAGAGGTATTCGCCAGATATGACAGGAATCAGCAGATAGGTTTTGAGAACCCTGATGAGTCAGAGTATTTCGAGTCCATCGGACGTATTAATCTTTATGACCTGGCTGCTATATCCGATGAGGAAGAAGGAGCGCTGGACAGATATTTCAATACTCTCCCTATGGCTGTTTTTGAAGCAAATGAAGAGTCGTTGATTGTTTCAAGAAGTAACCGAAGCTATCGAAAGTTTTTAGAAAATTCTTTCGGAACATTTGTTAACGAAGCTCAAATTCCATATAGCAGATTTGAAGGCGGACCGGATGCTTCCTTTGCTAAAGCCATTAGGCAGTGCTGTATTGATGGAGAAAAGCATTTTATAGATGAAAGAATAGGGGCAGATTCCACAATACATGCATTTATAAGAAGAGTCTCTGTCAATCCAGTTACAGGATATTCTGCTATTCTTGTTGTAGTTCTCGCTGTAATAAATGATACCGGAAGGGGAGTTACATATGCAGACGTTGCCAACAGTCTTTCAGCTGATTATATAACTCTCTATTATGTGAATCTGAAGACTGAAGAATTTGTGGAATACCGGCCGAATCCAAAGAACAAATCTCTTTCGGTTGAAAGACACGGGGTTCGCTTCTTTGAAGCCGGGCGAAGGGATGCCAAGAGAGTAATTCATGAAGATGAAAGAGATGGATTCATAAACGTATTTACCAGAGAGAATGTACTCAGTGCTATTGAGAAAAATGGTTCATTTACAAGGTCATACAGGCTTAAAAGAAGTGATGGAAGCTTTTTCTATGCAAGTATGACGATAGTCAGAATGACGGATGATCCGGAGCATATCATAGTCGGTGTAAAGAATATTGACATGATAGTTCGCCAAAGAGAAACTATTGAGCGTATGCGTGAGGAACAGGTTGCATATGCGCGTATTTCCGCGCTTGCGGGTGATTATCTCTGTATTTATACTGTTGACCCTGATACGGAGCATTATTCGTTATATGGTGTGGATGCGGACAATATCGGCATCGATCTCTCCAAAGAAGGAGATGATTTCTTTAAAAAGGCCCTTACATATGGAATGAAGTATATTATCCGTGAGGATCATCCTCTGTTCCTGTCGAGGTTTTCTAAGGAGAAGATTCTTAATACTATTAAAGAAAATGGTGTATATATACTGAATTATCGTCTCATGATAAAGGATAAACCAACATATGTGAGCCTGAGAGCGGTCCTGGTGGATGAACCGGATGGTTCTAAAATTATAATAGGAATTAATAATATAGATTCACAGGTAAGAAAGAATCTGATATGATAAGTATTTATCGAATACTATTTATGGGGTGGTAGTCTTCAGAAATGGGGACTACCACCTGAATTGTGTAACAGAAGACGAAATATGTTGTATCTTATTTCAGAAAGGACAACAAAGTAAAAATGAAAAGCATTTTTATGAAACTATTTACATTGACCGGCATAATTATCATGGTGCTGATATTCCCGATTCAGGTGCATGCAGAGGAGGCTTCCCAGCTTGATATCTCTATCTCAAGCTCGAACGGACAGGCTTTGGATTATCTTAAGGATAACTCAACGGCAAGTACAGTTGCACTTACCGGAGGAGAGGAGATAAAGGTTACCGCGCAGCAGCCTATGCAGGGACTTTATATCAAATGGAAGACTGTTCCGTCTGAATGGGTTCTTGTAGTGGGAGACAATGAAACTACCTATGGCAGGAGCGGATTTCTTCATGAATATGTAGAGCTTCCCGAGGGGACTTCCGAATGTACAATAAGAATTAAAAATGATATGAGTATGTGTGATATTTTCGCATACGGTACAGGTGACCTTCCCCGTGATGTACAGCGATGGGAACCTCCCTGCGAAAAGGCTGACATACTTGTTTTTTCAACTCATTCGGATGATGAGATATTGTTTCTCGGAGGAGTTCTTGTTCAGTATGCCGGAGTTGAAAAGCTGAATGTGGAAGTGGCATATATGACCACTTACTGGATTGACAATATAGTAAGAGAACATGAGAAACTGGACGGTATCTGGGAGGCAGGTGTCAGAAATTACCCTGTCAATTCTACTCTTCCGGACCTGTATGCCACGAGCTACGAGGCTGCTCTTACGGTATATAATGAGGATGAGGTCAAGTCCTATGTGACTGAGCAGATAAGACGTTTTAAACCGCAGGTTGTCGTAACCCAGGATTTAAAGGGAGAATACGGACATGGCGGCCATGAGCTTCTGGCACATTCCGTTATGGATGCGGTTGATAATTCCATGAAAGATGATTATTTCCCGACTTCTGCAAATGCCTTTGGAACATGGGATGTTCCAAAGACTTATCTTCATCTGTGGGGCGAGAACAAGATAAGGATGGATCTTAGAAAACCTCTTGATGATTTTGGCGGACGTACGGCACTTGAAGTTGCGGCAGATGCATATAAGAAGCATGTATCCCAACAGTGGTGCTGGTTCTATGTATCGGATGAATATGAATATAGCTGTGCGGACTTCGGAATGTACAGAACAACAGTAGGTAATGATACGGGAAATGATATGATGGAAAATATCGTTTCTTATGCAGAACAGGATCGTATAGAGCAGGAAAAGCTTGAGGAAGAAAGAAAGGCAGCGGAGGAAGCTGCACGTATAGCTTCGGAGCAGGATGCCCAGAGGCGGGCTGAGGAAGAGAAGGCTGCCAAGAATCCATTTAAAAGAAAAACTAAAGATGAAAATGGTGAGAATAAGACCGGAAAAGGGATGATTTTTATACTGGTGATAATCATACTGCTGGTTATCATAGCTATAACATCCCTGGTTGTAATCCGTCATAAGATGGAGGAAGAGAGAAAGAAACGCCGCCGTCAGCAGAGGAGGCGTGAGGCTCAGCAAGGCGCAAGAAGACCAGAAGGCGCAAGACGACCTGAAGGAACGAGAAGACCTGAAGGAACGAGAAGACCTGAAGGTGTGAGAAGACCAGAAGGCGCAAGACGACCAGAAGGCGCAAGACGACCTGAAGGAGCGAGAAGACCTGAGGGTGCAAGAAGACCTGAGGGAGCAAGAAGACCTGAGGGAGCAAGAAGACCTGAAGGGGCGAGAAGACCTGAGGGAGCAAGAAGACCTGAAGGAGCAAGAAGACCTGAGGGTGCAAGAAGACCTGAAGGAGCAAGAAGACCTGAGGGCGCAAGAAGACCTGAAGGAGCGAGAAGATCTGAGGGTACAAGACGACCTGAAGGGACAAGAAGACCTGAGGGCGCAAGAAGACCTGAAGGAAAGAGAAGACCTGAAGGCAGAGATGAATAAAGTATTTAAACGTTTCTTTGATATTGAGGGAAAGGGGTAATATAAGATGTCACTTGTAGTTGAAAATCTGTTTAAGAAATATGGGGAGAAGATAGTTGTAGATAATATCAGTTTCTCCATGCCGGGTCCGGGAGTTTATGCCCTGCTCGGAACAAATGGAGCAGGAAAAACCACATCCATCAGAATGATACTCGGAATGCTGGAGAAGGATTCCGGTACTGTAACCTGGAATGATGGTCCGCTTAATTTTGATACCTGCAACATAGGTTACCTTGCGGAAGAAAGAGGCCTCTATCCTAAGTATCCGCTTGTGGATCAGATAAGATACTTCGGTGAGATCAGAGGCATAGACAGAAAGACTGTAGATGAGAGAATCAAGTACTGGGCTGAAAGACTTAAGGTTGAAGAGTATATCTATCCTGAAAAGGCAGCTGAACTCTTGGCTGCACAGCAGGGGATCGACCCATCCAAGCTCAGGAAGAAGCCTAAGCTTCAGAGTCCGGATCAGCTTTCAAAGGGTAATCAGCAGAAGATACAGTTCCTTATTGCCATGATCTCCGACCCTGAGCTTCTGGTTCTGGATGAGCCTTTCTCAGGACTGGATCCTGTAAATACTGACATTCTTAAAGAAGTAGTTAGAGAGCAGATTGCAGCCGGAAAATATATCATCATGTCCAGCCATCAGATGGAGGTTGTTGAAGAATTCTGTACAGACATAACTATTCTCCACCGTTCAAAGGCTGTTGTAACCGGCAACCTCAATGAGATAAAGAAGTCATATGGAAGAGTGAATCTTAACCTTAAGGTTGAACAGGATATCACGGAATTTATAGAAAAAGCCGGTATAGAGCTTGTTTCAGAGAAGGAATATGAGTATCGTCTCAAGGTAAAGGGAGACAGTGATGCTAACGCGCTTCTTAAGAGTCTTATAGATGCAGGTATAAATGTTATCAAATTCGACTTAAGTGAGCTTTCACTTCATGAGATATTCGTCAGAGAGGTTGGTGAAGAGGCTCATGAATAAGGGAGAAAATATTTATAACCTTAAGGGCTTCAGCAAGGTTTTCCGTTTCACTCTTACCCAGACTTTCAAGAATAAAGGATACCGCTTTTCATTTATCATCCTTGTTCTTATGATGATGCTGATGGGACCTATAAATTACCTGTCGGGAAATGCCGGAAGCAACGCCGCCAGGAATGTGGATTCTCTCAGCTTTGAAGAGGCAAGTATAAGTAAACTGTACATACTGAATGATTCAGGTGTTTCTTTGGAAAAGAGTGATATTGAAGCGGTCTTCCTTGAAAAAGCCAGGGTTTCCGAAGCGGGTGTGCCGCTGGAGATGGTTGAAGGAAAGAAGCTTGAAGATATCGAGAATGAACTTGGAACTACTGATGCTCTTATATATATCAGCCTTGCTATGGATGGATATCATGTAAATGGTATTATCTGTAAAAGTGAAGAATCTGATATAACTGCGGCTGATCTTGAGTCGGCGGTTTCAATCGTTTCAACAGCGTTTGAAGAAGCAAAGCTTAAGGCTGCGGGGCTTAAGACAGAGGACGTTCAGAAGCTGATGAGTGGTGTGAGCTCGGGCGAGATACTGACTGAAAAGAAGTATATAGAGAAGAAGGATGACCCGGTAACAGGCGGAAGATTCTTTGCATTCTTTATGGGCTTCAATATCATAATAATGATGGTATCATCCCTTTCAGCTTCATACATAGTTTCATCGGTAACAGAAGAGAAACAGTCGAAACTGGTTGAGACACTTCTGGTCAGTATAAGACCTATGGCACTCCTGGTCGGAAAGATTGCAGGTATGATGTCGTACGTTGTTCTTATGCTTGTGGCAGGTCTTGTCGGTTCAAGGGTTTCTGACTTTATCATGAGAAATGTACTTAAGCTTGATATGACCAATTATGTCGGATCAGGCATGGATTTCTCACTTTTTACAAAGAACGGAGTAAAGGGCTTTGTTGTTCTTTTCCTGGCTCTGATAATGTCATATCTCTTCTTTGCATTTGTAGCCGGACTTTTCGGCAGTGCAGTCAGCAAGACTGAGGATGTGCAGAGCGCGACAGGATCGGTAATGATGTTTACCATGATAGGCTATTTCGGTTCATTTTTCGTTGGAATGAGTGAGAACCAGACTCTGTGGATGGTAGAGTCACTGGTACCTCCATTTTCATTCTTCAGTGCACCGATACTGTTTATAATGGGAAAGATACCGCTATGGACCTTCCTGACAGGGACTGCGATTCAGGCAGTTATAATTGTAGCTCTTACCATGCTTGCTGCTAAGACTTACAGGGTGCTCATTCTGAGTGACTCAAGTAAGCCGACCCTGAAAGCTATACTTGATGCAGGAAGGGGGAAGTAGACATGTTTAAGAATTTCGATAAAGTATTCAAATTTACGTTTAAGAATCAGGCTGGTACCAAGAGTTACAAGATATTTACGGCCATATCAGCAGTACTTCTTATTGTGATTCCTATTATCATTTCATTTGTCATTGTAAAAACGAACGGTAAGGATGATGATGAAGGTATAAAGCAGTGTGGTGCCGATAAGATTTATTTTGTAAATGAAACGAATCCGGATGCTGATTACAGTTTTCTAAGGGCTATAGATGCTCCGGGATATGAGAATATAACATATCAGACGAGAACCTCAGTTGAGGATGCCCTAAGTGAAATTCACGATAACGGTGAAACAACGAGTCTTATCTATGAGATAACAGTAAATGAAGACAGCGTGAATTCAAGAATTATTATTCCTGAAAATTCGGAAATTATTGAAGATCAAGCTGAGAATCTGAATGAATTCATAGATAAGGCGGGACTTGTATTCACCAGCATTTCCATGGGAGTATCCGTTACTGATCTCAATAAGGTCAATCTGCCGGTTAATAATAATGTATACGACGTCAGCGGATATGACAGTGGAAAAGACCTTTTCCAGGATGATGCGGCAGCTATGGAGAAGAGCAATCAGGAGATACTCAGTGTCTTTAGGATGATATTCGTTATGCTCAATACATTTGTCCTTTATATGATTCTGATTCTGTATGGCTCTGGAATTGCACAGAATATAGTAATGGAGAAATCTTCAAAGCTGATGGATACCATGCTGGTTTCTGTAAAGCCTGAAGCACTTATTTTGGGCAAGCTTCTCGGCATGCTAGCAGCGGCTTTCCTGCAGATTGCGATATGGATATTATCGCTTGTACTCGGAGTGGTCGGCTGTGTGGCAGTGCTTAAGACTTTCGTTCCAAACCTTCCGATCAGTGAATTCATGAAGAGCCTGGGCGACCTGGGACTCTTTACGGTTCCGTCATGTATTATGGCAGTGCTGATAGTAATCCTCGGTATAGTATTCTATACGGCGATAGCGTCACTTGCAGGCGCAGTTTCCTCTAACAAAGAGGAAGCAGCAAGCAATCAGGGTATATTCATAATGCTTCTTCTCGCTGCATTCTACCTTGTTCTTTTCGGTGGGGCTATGTCAGGAAAGGATATCCCAATGTGGCAGTACCTTGTACCGTTTACTTCGGTAATGGTGCTTCCTGCCGGCGTATGCCTTAGTATAGTACCGACCGGAATTGCCATAATCGGTGTGCTTATCCTGCTTTTATCAGCTGTCCTTATGGTTGCGCTTGCCGGAAGACTTTACAAGATGATGTCACTTTATAAGGGTAATAAGGTAAATATTTTTAAAGCATTAAAAATGATGTTTTCAAAGAATTAGTAGTTTACATAATTCCTATTTTTTCTTTTTTTAGCAATTGAAATTAGATGCGTTTTATTGTATAGTATATCCATGGGAACGCGAGGGGTGTTCCTGTGACGGTATGTAGGTAACATACATCAAAAAAAGGAGGAGCGTATACGGTATGAGTGAAGCAAAGAATCAAATCATCTACGAGGACGACATGTGGACTATTGATTTACGTCCACGTAACAACCATCATGAGGGTGAGCCGGACGTTAAGGTCTGGGTATGTATGATGGGACAGGAAGTAGCACAGTATTCAGATAAGTTCAGGGGTTACGGTCACTATAAGGATCATGAGGAGCTTATCCCGCCGGTTATAGCAGATGCTGCTAAGCTTGCATGGGCAAAGCTTAAGGAAAATGTTGATGTGAACGAACTTAAGGATATACTTGCTGCAGCTGCCGAACAGAGTCCTTCCGATGCCGACAGCGCTGAATAACAAATCTTTTTACGGGTGCCTTTGCGGCGCCCGTTTTTTTCTTGTAACATAATGGTTTTTGTAGTAAAATAATCAAAGGTTTATGCCGAGGAGGTAGACTATGGGGGTTTGGGACAGATATTATGATATAATGTCAGCAAATTATAACGCCAAACTGGCTGAATCCAAGAATGTGGAAAAGGAGTTAAATGCTTATCTCCGGAACCTCAAGAAGGATTATGACCTGGCAAGACAGGAGAAAGCAACTCTTCTGGCAGGTGAAGTCCGTGTTATGAGAGAACTGACAGATGTAAAGCTTGAAGTCGAAAGACTTAATGATTATATTAAAAAGGCCGAGAATGAGGGGCGTCAGGAGCTTGTTGATTATTTCACCAAGCGACAGCGTGAGCAACAGGAAAAACTTCCCAGGCTTGAAGCAAAGCACGAACGCGACATGGCCGACAATGAGAAGCTTAATGCCATGCTTGATAAGCTTATGAGCGATATCGCTAAGCTTGAATCAAAGGCATATGAGATAAAAGAAAAACTAATTCAGGCGAGAGCCAAGGAGGGTGAAAATTTATGGGATTCATCAAAGACCAATTTCTAAGCGTTGTTGAGTGGGAAGAGTGGAGAGAGGATATGATCTTCTGGAAATGGAGCCAGAGAGAGATCAAGAAGGGTTCAAGACTCATCCTTAAGCCGGGTCAGGATGCTATCTTCCTTAATCAGGGAAAGATTGAAGGTATCTTCGAGCAGGAAGGTGACTACGATATCGAGTCACAGATTATTCCATTACTTTCAACACTTAAGGGATTCAAGTTTGGTTTTAACAGTGGAATGAGAGCAGAAGTTCTCTTCGTTAATACTAAAGAATTCCTCATCAAGTGGGGAACAAAGAACCAGATACTTCTTCCATCAGAGAAGGTTCCGGGCGGAATTCCTGTAAGGGCAAACGGAACAGCTACAGTAAAGGTTGGAGATTATACACAGCTCATCGATACTCTTGCAGGTATCAAGACTGAGTACTATGTAGACAACGTACGTGAAGTTATTATCGGTCAGCTTGATCAGCTCCTTATGAAGTGGATATCCTCCGAAGGTAAGGATATGTTCAATCTCCAGGCAAATGCTACTCAGATTTCTGAAGGAATCAGATCTGATCTTGATATGCAGCTTTCACGTAATGGTATAAATGTAACTACATTTGCCGTATCAAGCTTCACATATCCACCTGAGATTCAGGAGATGATAAACAAGGTTGCAGCTCAGAGCTTTGTTAGTGATGTTAACAAGTATCAGACACTTACTATGACAGATGCTATGGCTGACGGAAAGCTCAGCGGAGGCAACTCAACCATGGGTAATATGGCAGAGATGATGATGGGCATGACCATGGCTAACAACATGATGAACAACATGGGCATGGGAATGAATCAGCAGCAGCCTCAGCAGCAGTACCAGCAGCAGTACCAGCAGCCTCAGCAGCAGTATCAGCAGCCTCAGATGCAGTATCAGCAGGCACCTCAGCAGACAGCTCCTCAGGGCGCAGCACCTGCAGAAGGCGGAGCAGTTCCGAAGTTCTGTCCTAACTGTGGTACACCTACAAACGGAGCTAAGTTCTGTGGTAACTGTGGAACAAAACTTGCTTAATCAGTAATTCAGGATAAAAGGAGTCAAATGGGGGTTATCTCCGCATGACTCCTTTTACCCATGATAAGCAGGAACGTATTAGGGCAGCGAAGAGCCCGGAGGCATCTATGGATAATATCGGAATTGTATTTGATCTGAACGGTACTCTGCTTTTTGACAGCAGATATCATATAGATGCATGGAAAATCTTTGTAGAAGAGCTTACATTTAAGAATCCTACTGATGAAGATGTTAAACAATTCATAGTGGGAAAAACCGCAAAAGAAATACTTGAGCATTTTACCGGTTATGAACTGAGTGATGATATGATCACTCAGTTTACTGATGAAAAGGAGAGGGTCTATAGGAGCCTTATCGCCCGGGATGAGCTGAGTCTTGCACCGGGAGTTACTGAATTCCTGAACTTTTTACTTCTTTCAAGAGTGCCGATCACTATAGCAACTACGGCAAATCTTGAAAATATGAATTATTACTTTGAAAGATATAATCTGGAACGGTGGTTCAGATGGGAGAAGGTCATCATTGCAAATGGAACTATTCCTCTTAAACCGCATCCGGATATGTATATAGCTGCTATAGGTAAGCTGGAGTTAGAACCATCAAGGGTTGCTGTTTTTGAAGATTCGGCCACAGGTGTCAGAGCAGCATTCAATGCAGGCGTAAGAAATATCATAGCCGTGACCGGTGACAATACTGATGAATCAGTAAGAGCACTGCCGGGAATTATAGCATGTATAAATGATTTTAATGATCTTGGGAAAGATCTGAAGGAGATATATGTCCAAGCATAGTTTTACAAAAGAAGATATGAAACGTATAGCCATGGCGGCTATATCATTCAGTATTGCCATATTTTTTGCTTTTATTCTGATAAAGCTCGGTGTGATATTTAAATTTCTGGGAAATATCGTAGACGCAATGTCACCTATCATACTCGGCCTTGTCATGGCATTCCTGCTGAATCCCGTTATGAATATGTGGAAGAGTATATTTGAATGGTGTATAGGACTGATTAAGGCTTTAAAAAAAGAAACCGTGAAGAAACTCGCAAATACGCTGGGTGTAATATTCACGCTGATTACATTTATAGCTATTATTGCTGCCCTGATCGCCATAGTTGTTCCTGCGCTGAAGGACAGTATATTAAAGCTTTATGATAACATCCCTACGTATATTGAAAATGTTTCCAAATGGGCCGAGAATCTTCTGAAGAACAACCCTGAGATTGAGGACATGGTAATATCATATCTCGACGGTTTCCAGACTTCTATAACAGGGATTATCAAGGATAAGCTCCTTCCGAATATTGATACTGTAATAAGTGTTGTATCAACCGGTATTGTCGGTGGTATCAGCTTTGTTATTGATTTCTTTGTAGCACTTGTTGCAGCAGTATATGTTCTCGGTACAAAGAACCATATGGCAGGTCAGTGCAAAAAGCTTATCTACAGTTTATTTGATAAAGATAAGGGCAATAAGGTCATCGACGGTTTTTCATATATGTATTCGGTGTTCGGTGGATTCATCAACGGAAAGATCATTGATTCAATCATTATCGGACTTATCTGTGCGATTTTCTGCAACCTGGTGGATATGCCTTATGCAGCCCTGGTCAGCGTCATCGTAGGCGTGACTAATGTACTTCCTTATTTCGGACCTTTCATCGGAGCTATACCAAGTGCAATCCTTATACTTGTGGACGATCCGAAGATGGCGGTTGTTTTCGTAATATTTGCCATCATACTTCAGCAGATTGACGGTAATATCATAGGACCTATGATACTTGGAGATTCAACGGGACTTACAGGCTTCTGGGTACTATTTGCCATCATCGTGGGCGGAAATCTCTTCGGCTTTATGGGTATGCTTTTGGGTGTTCCTGTATTTGCATGTATCTATACTCTTATAACTATATTGCTTCGCGGCAAACTGAAGGAAAGAGGCATGAACGACGATACTCAGTTCTACTCCGAACTATACCGGTTTGATGATGATGGGAATCCTATAACGGAGCATCCTGTCGTCAGAAAGAAGCCTAAGGAATTCAAGAATAAGAAGGTAAATGAATTTGCCGAGAAATCGTTTGAGAACCTTCAACATCTCATTCTCCATGAGGATGATAAGGGCAGTTCCAAAAAGGGAACGGAATTGAAGGGGGCCGGCAGCACTAAAGAGGCAGATGCCCGGGGTGAGCAGTCTGATAATGTAAAGACCGGTGAGGAACAACGATTCGAACTTGATGATGCAAGACAGGATCAGAAGAAGCTGGACAGCAGCAGGCAGAATCAGAAAAAGATTGATAATAAGAAAAATGACCAGCGTAAGGTAGAAAGTAAGAGACAGAACCAGAAGAAACTGGATAATGACAGACAGGATCAGAAAAGAATCGAAGAAGATGATATAAAGAAGATAGATAAGAAGGATTAATAATCAGGGGGGATTAATATGGCAGAAAAGAGAACAGCGTATAACAACAAGGAGATGCTTCAGTGGACGGCACATTTTTCAGATCTTATGAATACGAGTCCGGAGAAGATAAAGCTCATCAATATCTGCGGAAAGCAGAAGAATGTGGTTCCGACTATCGAGACTCATAAAAGGGTTATGATATTTGCAGATTCTACTCACGACAATCTTTTCTATGAGCTTTGGGAGAAGGGCCTTGGTGAATATGATGTATGGTTCGCTGAGGGACTTATTCCGAATGAGAATATCAAGCAGGGAAAGCTTATCGATTTTGTAAACAAGAAGCTTTCCGTACCATCTGTCATTTTCATTAAAAATGAAAACACAAGAGAGTCCTACCGTATAGGTATGAAGAATGAATTCTTCAGCAAAGGTACTGTTAAATATGTCGGAAATGAAATCCGTGCGGTCATCATGAGCATGCTGAATGTAGATTCACATGACGTCATCGCTATCGTAAGCGGTGAGAGTATAGTTATCGAATCAGCATTTATCGCAAGTGAAGGAACCATCATCGCTGTTGAACCTGATGAGCAGGATAAGCGTTCTATGGAGGAGAATGTTTCAAAGTTCGGTATGTACAATGTTAAGATCATACCTGACCTTACTCCTGAATCTCTTGCTGAGGTTCCTGTTCCGAGACTTTCATTTATCGT
This sequence comes from Eubacterium sp., assembly GCA_017477505.1. Taxonomy (GTDB): domain Bacteria; phylum Bacillota; class Clostridia; order Lachnospirales; family Lachnospiraceae; genus Eubacterium_Q. Next base: position 242 of record JAFUVQ010000062.1, on the reverse strand, counting down.
AGCTACAAAATACCTCGAAAGAGATATTGAGAGACTTCTCACAAAGAATCCAAAGATGCAGTTTGTCATCTATACACTTGAGCTGGATATTCTGTCCGGAATCAAGGATATCTTTGAGAGACACAATATAAAGAATATGGAGGTTACGCAGATTACTGTCAGCAAGACTGACAAGAACAGCGTCTTCGTATCACAGCCTTCACCATGGCTTATAACAGGTGAGATTTAAGATACCTTTTGAG